>NZ_JBEPPU010000002.1:0-592018 GCF_040547465.1 Frigoribacterium sp. PvP054 | reverse complement strand
GGGGGGGGGGGGGGGGGGGGGGGGGGGGGGGGGGGGGGGGGCGGGCGCCGCCGGCGGGGGGGGGGGGGGGGGGGGGGGGCGGGGGGGGGGGGGGGGGGGGGGGCGGGGCCCCCCCCCCCCGCCTCCTGCGTCCCCGCCCCCACCGGACCCGGTTCGAGAAAAATTATGCAGCAACTGCAGTCAGATGGTTGCAGATCGTCAACGAAAGCGTATGGTTGACATTCGGCAACCAACGGACACGGCCAACGGCGATCGGTCCCCACCATCTCGAACCACCGGAGCGCACCTTGTCGCAGACCACCACCGCCGCGGGTACCAAGCCCGTGGCTCCGCACGAACCGGGCGAAGCCCCCGGCATGAGCCACCGCGAAGTCCTCACGGCCCTGTCGGGCCTGTTGATGGGCATGCTCGTGGCGATCCTGTCGTCGACCGTCGTGTCGACCTCGCTGCCGCGCATCGTCAGCGACCTGAACGGCAGCCAGACCTCGTACACCTGGGTCATCACCGCCACGTTGCTGGCCACCACCGTCAGCACCCCGCTCTGGGGCAAGTTCTCCGACCTCACGAACCGCAAGGTGCTGCTGCAGGTGGCGCTCGTGCTGTTCGTGCTCGCGTCGGTCGCGGCCGGCTTCTCGCAGAACACCGCGACGCTGATCACCTTCCGCGTCTTCCAGGGCCTCGGCGCCGGCGGCCTCACCGCCCTGGTGCAGGTCGTCATGAGCGACATCATCAGCCCGCGTGAGCGCGGCCGCTACATGGGTTACCTGGGCGCCGTCATGAGCGTCGGCACGATCGGCGGCCCGCTGCTCGGCGGCGTGCTCACCGACACGATCGGCTGGCGCTGGAACTTCTTCGTCGGCGTGCCCGTCGGCATCGCGGCCCTGATCGTCATCCAGCGGACGCTGCACCTGCCGGCCAAGCCGAAGAAGAAGGTCGTCGTCGACTACTGGGGCGCGGGCCTGATCGCCGGCGGCGTCTCGCTGCTGCTCATCTGGGTCTCGCTCGGCGGCAAGCAGTTCGAGTGGAACTCGGTGACCAGCTGGGTCATGGGCCTCGGAGCCGCCGCGCTGCTCGTGCTCGCCGTGGTCGTGGAGTTCCGCTCGAAGGAGCCGATCATCCCGCTGACGCTCTTCACGAACCGCACCTTCACCTTCGCCGTCATCGCCTCGCTCAGCGTCGGCGTCGCCATGTTCGGCACCAGCGTCTTCCTCGGCCAGTACATGCAGCTGGCCCGCGGCCAGTCGCCGACCATGGCCGGCATCCTGACCCTGCCGATGGTCCTCGGCCTGCTCATCTCGTCGATGGTCGCCGGTGCGCTCATCTCGAAGTACGGCAAGTGGAAGCCCTACATGATCGTCGGTTCGGTCCTGCTCGCCGCCGGGCTCTTCCTCATGTCGACCATCGAGTACGACACGAACTTCGTCATCGTCTCGGTCTTCATGGCGATGATGGGGCTCGGCATCGGCATGGTGATGCAGAACCTCGTGCTGGTCGTGCAGAACTCGGTCGACGTCGGCGTCGTCGGCGCGGCCTCGTCGAGCGTCGCGTTCTTCCGCAGCCTCGGCGGCACCATCGGCGTCTCGGTCATGGGCGCTGTGCTCGGCACCAAGGTGTCGGGCTACATCACCGACGGCCTGACCGACGCCGGCGTCGACCCCAGCGCCCTGGGCAGCGGCGAGTCGACCACCAGCATCCCGGATCTCAGCACCGTGCCCGGCCCGATCCGCACCATCATCGAGTCGGCCTACGGTCAGGGCGTCGCCGACGTGTTCCTCATCGCGGCACCCCTGGCGATCATCACCATCGTCTTCGTCTGCCTGCTGCCGAACGTCGAGCTGGGCACCAAGACCGGCCTGCAGCGTGCCGCGGCGAAGGGCGACGGCCCGACGGCCGGATCGGCCTCGACCGACGGCGAAGGAGGCGCGGCCCCGGTCGACGGGAACGACGCGTCCCCGGCCGCCAAGGGCGCCGCGGCCACGGCCGGCCTGGCCCCCGCGGTGTCGAGCGCCCCGGCGACGGCGGCCGCACCCGCTCCGTCGGCACCCGCGTCGGCATCGACGAGCACGCTGACGACGGACTCGCCGGCCTCGAGCCTCTCCGGGTCGCCGGCTCCGGTCTCGCCGATCGACGAGGGGGCTGACCCGGTCGAGACGGGACGCCGCCACCACGGTCACGCGACGACCGCCACCGGTACCATCGACACGATCATCGCGACGGGTGCCGCCGAGGTGGCCGGCCACCCGGTGCCCGCCGACGAACTGGCCGAGAGCCCGGTGTTCTCGTCCCTGGTCGAGGAGAAAGATGTCGCAGCCGATCGTTGACGGCCAGCCCGAGGGCGCGGTGCTCGACTCGCCGCGCCCTGCGGGGGCCGAGGCCTCCGACCCGGCGGCACCGCGCCTCCTCGGGGTCGATGCCGACGCGCAGGCTGCACCACGCCTACCGAGCTCCGCCGACGACGGTCGCGAGGGCCACATGGCCAGCGTGGTCGACGAGATCGGCTCGATGATGGTCGAGGCCAAGCGCACGATCGCCGCGGCCGCGTCGCGGTTCGACCCCGACGTGCCGCCGACTGCGTTCTACGTGCTGCGCTACGTGATGAAGCACCAGCCGTGCAGCGCCGGCGACATCGTCAAGGCGATGGCGATGGACAAGAGCGCGGTCAGCCGGCAGGTCACCCTGCTGCGCGAGGCCGGGTTCGTGGACGTCGTGCCCGACACGGCCGACGGCCGCGTCATGACGCTGCGCAGCACCGATCGGGCCGAGGCCCGCATGCTCGAGGTGCGGCACGAGAACCGCGCCGTGTTCCGCACCCACGTCGAGGGCTGGACCGACGCCGAGCTCGCCGAGTTCGCCGGCTGGCTGAGCCGGTTCAACACCCCGGCCGGCTAGGTCGGCCGGCTTCGAGTCGCGTCCGCGTCGCACCCCGTCGACCGGCGCAGAACACCTGCCTAGGCGAATGGTCGAGCGCCGCATGCCGGGGTCACGCGGCGGACCGACGACGAAGGCCCCCTCCCGAGACGGGAGGGGGCCTTCGGGCGTCCGGCGGGTGCTAGATCGTGGCGGTGTCGATCACGAAGCGGTAGCGGACCTTGCTGGCGACGACGCGCTCGTAGGCCTCGTCGACCTCGTCGGCACCGATCGTCTCGATCTCGGCACCGATGTGGTGCTCGGCGCAGAAGTCCAGCATCTCCTGCGTCTCGGGGATGCCGCCGATGTTCGACCCGGCCAGGCTGCGACGGCCGCCGATGAGCGAGCCCGCGCTGAACGACTGCGGGTTCTCGGGCAGGCCCACGAACACCATCGTGCCGTTGAGGCGCAGGGTGCGGGCGTAGGCGTCGATGTCCATGTCGGCCGAGATCGTGTTGATGATCAGGTCGAACGAGCTGCGCAGCTTCGTGAAGGTCTCGGGGTCGCTCGAGGCGTAGTAGTGGTCGGCGCCGAGCTTCAGGCCGTCTTCCTGCTTGGAGAGCGTCTGGCTGATGACGGTGACCTCGGCGCCCAGGGCGTGCGCGATCTTGACGGCCATGTGGCCGAGCCCGCCCATGCCGACGACGGCGACCTTCTTGCCGGGGCCGGCGCCCCAGTGCTTCAGCGGCGAGTAGGTCGTGATGCCGGCGCAGAGCAGCGGTGCGGCCTCGTCGAGCGCGATGCCTTCGGGGATCGACAGCACGTAGTTCTCGTCGGCGACGATCTGCTTGGCGTAGCCGCCGTAGGTGGGCTCGCCCGAGTACTGGCGGCCGTTGTAGGTCGCGACGTTGCCCTTGACGCAGAACTGCTGCTCGCCCGCGAGGCAGTTCTCGCACTCGCGGCAGCTGTCGACGAAGCAGCCGATGCCGACGCGGTCGCCGACCTTGTGCTTCGTGACGTCGGAGCCGACCTCGGTGACGATGCCGGCGATCTCGTGACCGGGCACCATCGGGAAGATGGCCTTGCCCCACTCTTCGCGGGCCTGGTGGATGTCGCTGTGGCAGATGCCGGCGAAGGCGATGTCGATCTGGACGTCGTTCGGGCCGACGTCGCGCAGCTCGACGGTGGAGTGCTCGAAGGGGGCGCCGGCGGACGGCGTGAGCAGGACGGGGACGGTGGTGGGCATGGGGGGACCTCCGTGTAGATGGCTGTGCGCACCTCGCGGGCGCGCCGAAATCCGACGACGTTGTGGGATGCAACCCAGCCTAGGCCGGTCCGCCGACAACGGCTCCCAGCCGAGGCGCCGACGGCCCTACCGCAGGAGGCGCGGGTCGCCCCCCCGAGGAGGCGCGCCTCAGCCGAGCAGCTCGGCCCGCCAGACGAGCGCGGCGGCCCCGACCAGGGGGCTCTCGTCGCTCAGCCCGGAGCGGACGACGCGGACGCGACGGGCGTACTCGTTGACCGGCGCCTCCTGGACGGTGGCCCGGACCAGGTCGAGGTAGTCCTCGCTGACGCGCGAGAACCCGCCGCCGATCGCGACGACGTCGAGGTCGAGCAGCGTGGTGACCGACGACACGGCCTCGCCCACGGCGTTCGCCGATCGTCGGACGGCGGCCACGGCGATCTCGTCGCCCGCCACGTAGCCGGCGGCCAGGTCTTCGCCTCGCTCGCCCTGCCATCCCTGCGCGCGTGCCCAGGCGACGACGTTGGGGCCCGAGGCGATGACCTCGAGGGTGGCGGCCCAGGCGTTCTCGCCGGCGGGGCGGTCGGCGATCTGGATCTGACCGATGTGGCCGGCGTTGCCGGTGCCACCCGAGAGCAGTCGGCCGTTCACGATCAGCCCGCCGCCGACGCCGGTCGAGACCGTGATCGCCAACGCGTTGTCGACGCCCTGCGTCGCGCCCACCCAGTGCTCGGCGAGGGCCAGGCTGACGCCGTCGAGGCGCAGCGTGACGGGGGCGGCGTCGGGCAGGGTCGAGGCCGCGAGGGCCGCCACCTGTTCGCGCAACGGGTAGCCGCGCCAGGCGTGGAGGTTGATCGGCGACACCGTGCCGTGCACGAGGTCGACCGGGCCGGCGCTGCCGATGCCCGCACCGACGAGCGCGTCACCGTCGGGCAGGGCCGCGAGGGCGTGGGCGACGACCGCGCGGACCGCCTCGGCCAGTTCGTCGGACGTCGACCCGGCGCCGGTGGGGCGGCGGTCGCGGCTTCCGTCGAGCAGGGCTCCGTCGGAGGCGACCAGCGCCGCCTCGACCTTCGTTCCGCCCACGTCGACGGCCAGTGCGTAATCGGTCACGTCGGCCAGCGTAGCGGGGGCGTGCGACCGGGTCGGCCGCCGCACTAGGGTGGCTGCCGGCACGCTGACGAAAGGCACCCCATGCACACCACCGACGGTCGGGTCGCCGTGCTCGGCGACGCCCTCATCGACGAGATCCGCACCGACGAGGGGTCGACCGACCACGTCGGCGGAGCCGGCCTCAACGTCGCCGTCGGGCTCAGCCGCCTCGGCGTGCCGACCACGCTGCTCGCCTCGATCGGCGACGACGCCGACGGCGGGTCGATCCGCGCCTTCCTCGCCGAGCACGACGTCGAGCTGGTCGCGACGATCAACCCGTTCGGCACCGGCCGGGCCGTGTCGCTGCGGGTCGCCGGCGAACCGAGCTACGTCTTCACCGACGCCGCGGTCGCCCGGGGCCTCGACTTCTCGGCCGAGCAGCTCTCCGTGCTCGAGGCCGCTCCGCTCGTCGCGGTCAGCTCGTACCCGTTCGACGACGCCGCCCTGACCGACCGTCTGCTGCGCGTCGTCGGCACCGACCCCGTGCGGTTGGTGGTCGACCCGAACCCGCGCCCCGGGTTCCTGCCCGGCGGAGCCGCCCAGATCGCCGACTTCGTCGCCGGCTTCGAACGCGTCGCGGCCTCGACGCTGCTCGTCAAGGTCGGCGACGACGACGCCGAGCTCGTCGCCGGTCGGTCGCTCGCCGACTGGCAGGAGACGCTGCTCGCCTCGGGCACCGGGGGAGTCCTCGCCACGCGCGGCTCGGCCGGGGCGAGCCTGGTGCTCGCCGGGTCGGCGGACGGCGCCACGGACACCGCCGCGGGCACGGCCCTGACGCGCGGCATCTCGTCGGCCGACGGCGAGGTCGTCGACACGATGGGTGCCGGCGACGCGACCTTCGCGTCGATCGTCGCCTCGCTGCTCGCCGAGCGGCGTGAGCCCGGGTCGGTCGAGTGGTCGGGGGCGCTCGACCGGGCCATGGACGTCGCGGCGGCGACGGTCAGGGCTCCGGGGGCGTTGCTGCGGCTGCCCCGCTGACGGCTGCGCGGTCGGCCGACCCGCGCCTCCTGCCCTCTGCCGTCGCCCGGACGCCGCCGAGTGGACACGACGCCGCGGCGTGCGGCGGCGTCCCGTCCGCTCGGCGGTGTGTCGGACGGTCGACGATGAGGCTCAGCCGAGCGACTCGGCGACCGCCCGCGCCTTGCCCGAGAGGTACCAGTGCGAGCGGGCCCCGGTCTCGACGGGCTGCATGCCGACGACCACCTTGCCGCGGGAGTGCTGCTCGGCCAGGTCCTCGAAGGCCTGGGCGATGTAGTCGAACGGGTAGAAGCCCGAGACCAGCACGCGCAGCTTGTTCTCGGCGATGAGCTTCGCGAGGGCCGAGAGGATCATGGCCGGTTCGGTGTCGTCGCGCTCGGCGCCGATGAAGCGGATCTCGCGCTCGAGGCGGTCCTCGCTCGAGCTGAACCGCGACGGCAGGACGCCCAGGGCGGTGCTGAGGGCCGGGTTGTCGCCGCCGAAGTTGTCGATGAAGGCCGTGACCCCGCGGTCGGTCCCCGCCGCCTTGTCGATGCGCTCGCGCAGGCCCTCGCCGTAGTCGACCGGCACGACGCCGATCGACCGGAGGTAGTCGTGGTTGCCGGGGCTGCACGTGCCGATCACCTTGGCGCCGAGCTGCAGGGCGAGCTGGCACTCGATGTGGCCGACCCCGCCCGCCGCGGCCGTGATGACCACGACGTCGTCGGGCCCGAGGTGCAGGCTGCGGACGGTGTCGTACGCCGTGGCTCCCGCCAGGTAGAGGCCGCCGGCGACCTCCCACGGGACGTGCGGCGGCTTCGGCACGACGGCGCTCGCCGGCACCACGACGTAGGTCGCGTGCGCGCCCCCGCCGACCGCGTGGCCGACGACCTCGGCCCCGACCGAGAAGTCGCGCACGGCGGCGCCGCGCTTCTTGACGATGCCGGCGAAGCACGATCCCTCGCGGGCGGGGAACTCGAGGGGCAGCCGGTCGACGAAGTCGCCCCGCCGGATGAAGTTCTCGATGTGGTTGAGGCCCGCGCAGATGACCTCGACGACGACCTCGTCGTCGGCCGGCGTCGGCAGCGGCTGCTCGACGAAGTGCAGCTGGGCGACGTCTCCGTACCCGTCGAACTCGATGGCCTTGCCCGGTCGTGCCATGACGCGCCTCCACTGCTGTCGTCGCGGCGGCGCCTGTGCCGTCGCGAGGGTGAGTGAAGTGTGCGCCCTCCGGGCCCGCAGCGACCGCAGGGGACGCTTCGAGTTGCCTGGGGAGCCGGGCCCGGAGGCCGTCGGCCACGGTCGGGAGGCGCGGGTCGGCCTCGTCGTCAGAGCTGGTCGGTCGGCACCGAGAACGTGTCGCACGCCGTCGCGCCCTGGCTGCGCCCGGTCTCGAACCACTTCTGGCGCTGGTCGGCCGAGCCGTGCGTCCAGGTGTCGGGGTCGACCTGGCCGCCGCCGGCGGACTGGATGCGGTCGTCGCCCACGGCCGCCGCGGCGTCGAGCGCGTCGGCGACCTGCTGGTCGGTGACCGGCTCGAGGAACGTGACGCCGTTCGCGTCCTGGACGGTCGAGGCGGCACCGACCCAGGCGCCCGCGTAGCAGTCGGCCTGGACCTCGAGCCGGATGGTGTCGGAGCCCGGACCGGTGTCGCTGCGGTCGGCGCGGTCGAAGGCGCCGGTCAGCTGCTGGATGTGGTGGCCCCACTCGTGACCCACGACGTACATCTGGGCGAGCGGGCCGCCGCTGGCGCCGAACTGAGAGCGGAGCTGTTCGAAGAAGTCGGTGTCGACGAAGAGCGCCTCGTCGGGCGGGCAGTAGAACGGACCGGTGGCACTGGTCGCCCCACCGCAGCCGGTGTCCGTCGACCCGCTGAAGAGGAAGAAGTCGGGCGTGCGATAGTCGCTGACGCCGAGGGCCGGAGCCTCGGTGGACCAGTAGGCGTCGAGCGAGTCGGCTGCTCCGACCATGCGGCAGTCGACGCTGTCGTTCGCCTGGGCGCCGGTGGTGCACTCGGACGACAGGTCGCCCTCGCTGACGGGCTGGGCTGCCCCGCCGCCCATGCCGCCGCCGAGCAGGCCCGAGACGTCGACGCCGGTGGCCTGGCTGATGAGGAACACCGCGATCACGCCGACGATGCCGAGACCGCCCCCGGCGATCCCCGCCGTGCGGCCGCGGCTGCGCCGCTTCACCTTGCTGCCGTCGAGGCGCGCGTCGTCGTTGAATGACATGTCGCCGACGGTAGCGCAGCGCCGACGTCAGCGCCCTTCGGCGGCCTCTTTCGCCTCGCGCTCCTTGCGGAGCACCTCGCGGCCGGCGTTGCGCTCTTTCACCCGCAGTTCTTCTTCGCGCACGTCGGCGTGGATGCCGCGCTCGGTGCGCAGCCAGTCGGGCATCTCGTCGAGCAGGGCGTGGATCTGGTCGGTCGTCATGACGTCGTCGACGCCGGCGCGGGCGAGGCCCGACGTCGAGATGCCGAGCTTCTGCGCGACCACCGGACGCGGGTGCGGGCCGGTGCGGCGCAGCTCGGACAACCACTCGGGCGGGTTCGTGCTGAGCTCGGCGAACGCCTCGCGCGTGACGGGGGAGGCCTGGAACTCGTCGGGCGTGGCCGGCAGGTACACCCCGAGCTTCTTGGCGGCCGTGAAGGGCTTGAGGGTCTGCGGCTGCTTGCCGGACGGCGCGTCGGAGGTCATCTGCCCAGGCTACCGGCCCGATACCCTCGACCCATGACGACCGAGCCGACCCGCGCCCCGTTCCGCATCGGGGTCGTGCCCGGGGTGACCCTGGCGAAGTGGTCGAGGCTCTGGGCCGAGCGCCGGCCCGAGACCCCGCTGGCCTTCGTGCCGCTGGTCGACGCCGACGCGGTCCCGGCGCTCGCCGCGGCCCGCGGCGACGACCGGGTCGACATGGTGCTGGCGCGGCTGCCCGTCGACCCCGAGGGCCTCTCGGTCATCCGCCTCTACGACGAGCGTGCCGTCGTCGTCGTGCCCAGGGACCACGTCGTGGCCGCGGCCAGCGCCGAGGACGAGGTCGAGGCGGCGGCGTTCGAGGGCGAGCACCGGCACGACCTCGACCCGACCCTCTCGACCGCCGACGCCGTGGCGGTGGTCGCCACGGGGGCGGGCGTCGCCGTGATGCCGCAGTCGCTCGCGCGCCTCCACGCCCGGAAAGAGGTGACCTACCGCTACGTCGCCGACCTGCCGCCGACGACGATCGCGCTGGTCTGGCCCGAGGGCGACCTGACCGACGACCTCGACGACTTCATCGGCGTCGTGCGGGGCCGCACGGCCCGCAGCTCGAGGTCGAGGAGGCGCGACGAGCCCGAGCGCGAGGCCCCGGCCCGCAAGGGGTCGGCTCCCGACCCGCGCGGGGCGAAGCCGGGGCGCACGCCGCCGAAGGGTCGCGGGCCGCAGCGTGGCACGGGTCGTAGCCGGCCGCGCCGCGGTCGCTGACCCGCTCCGAACCGTTCGGTCTGACAAGCTGAGCGCATGTCGAAGAAGACCTGCCTCCTGACCGGCGCCGGCCGCACGTCCTCGATCGCGAACGGCATCGCCCGCGAGCTCGCCGCCGACGGGTGGGACCTCGCGCTGACCACCTGGGACGGTTACGACGCCTCCATGCCCTGGGGCCTGGCGGCGATGGACGTCGGCTCGCTCGTCACCGAGCTCGAGGAGGCGGGTGCGCACGTGGCTGTCTACCCGGCCGACCTGGCGGACCCGGGGACTCCCGCGCGCCTCCTCGCGGCGGTGAACGCCGACCTGGGGCCGGTCACGGCGCTCGTGCTGTCGCACTCGCACGGCGTCGACTCGTCGATCCTCGACACGAGCCTCGAGAGCTGGGACGCGCACTACGCCGTCAACGTGCGGGCGGCCTGGCTGGCGATCAAGGCGTTCGCCGAGCAGCTGCCGCCGGTCGACCGGCTCGACGACGGCGCCCGGGTGGTGGCCCTGACCAGCGACCACGTCGTGCACAACCTGCCCTACGGCTCGAGCAAGGGGGCCCTCGACCGACTCGTGATCGCGGCGGCCCGCGAACTCGGCCCCCTGGGCGTCTCGTCGAACGCGCTGAACCCCGGCCCGATCGACACCGGGTGGATGGACGACGCCATCCGCGCCAGCGGCACCGAGCAGCAGCCGACCGGGCGCCTCGGGACGCCCGCCGACATCGGCCAGGTGGTGCGCTTCTTGCTGTCGCCCGCCGGCCGCTGGATCTCGGGCCAGCTGATCAAGGCCGACGGCGGCTTCTCGGTCTGACCGGCATCGCACCCGCACCGCACCGCACCGCGCAGCACCGCGCCGCAGCACACCGCGCAGCACCGCGTTTCGTGCACCACACCGCGACTAGGTGCGGTGCGGTGCACGAAACGCGGTGCGGTGGTGCCGAGGCGGGTGGCTCGCTAGCATCCGGGCATGACCGAACCCGTGACCTTCCGCACCACCATCGCCGAGGCCCGCGTCAACGCGACGGGCATCGTCGTGCCGCCCGAGGCCGTCGAGTCGCTGGCGTCGGGCAGGAAGCCCGCGGTCGTCGTCACGGTCGAGGGGTACACCTACCGCAGCACGGTCGCGAGCACGGGCGGGCGGTACCTGATCCCGGTCAGTGGCGCGCACCGGGCGGCGTCGGGTGTCGTCGGCGGGCAGGAGGTCGAGGTCACGCTGGCCCTCGACACCGAGCCGCGGGTGGTCGAGGTGCCGGCCGACCTGCGCGAGGCGCTCGACGCGGACGACGCGGCCCGCGCCTCCTACGAGTCCCTCTCGTACAGCCGTCAGCGCGCCCTCGTCGAACCGATCGGGGCGGCGAAGACCCCCGAGACCCGGGCCCGTCGCCTGGCCGCCGCGCTCGCCGCCCTTGCCGGCTGAGCCCGCTCCGGCGCTGTACCCCGCGACGCTGGGTGGGCCGTCGGCCCGGGCGGCGTACCGTCCACGCCACCACCGAGCGGCGACGGACGCCGCCGGCAGGACCACGCAACAAGGAGGCGCGATGTCGTTCAGCAAGGGAGACCACGTCACCTGGAACACCCCTCAGGGCGAGACCCACGGCACGGTCGTGGAGAAGCGCGTGAAGGAGTTCCAGCTCGACGGGCAGAAGTTCAAGGCGTCGGACGACGAGCCGTACTTCGTCGTCGAGAGCGACAAGAGCGGGGCGAAGGCGGCCCACAAGGGCTCGTCGCTCTCCGCGAAGAAGAAGTAGCAGCACCCACCATCCACAGTCCCACCCCGCCCCACCCCGACGAGGAGAACACCATGGCCGACCTGAACGACGTGCGCTGGAACGACGAGGCCCGCGACAAGATCCTGACCGACGCCGACAACGTGCTGCGCGATGCCGTCCGCGACGCCGCGGCCGCCCACTCGGGCGAGTCGTGGGAGGAGTCCTTCAAGGCGATCAACGAGGCCGTCAAGGACCGCTTCATCGACTACGAGCCGGGCCCGGACGTGCGCAAGTACGCCGAGGCGATCGAGCGCGGCGAGTTCAGCTGACCCGCGCCTCCTGGCCGGCGTCGACCCGGCGCACCCGTGAGCTGAGCGCCACGGCGACGGCGACGGCGACGACGAGACCGGCCAGGGCGGCGAGCGTCGCCGGCGTGCCCAGCAGGTCGGTGAGCGGCCCCACCGTCACCTCGCCGACGGGCACGCCGGCGAGCGACGCCAGCGTCAGGCACGAGAACACCCGGCCGAGGTAGGCACCCGGCACCTGCCGCTGGACGACCACGTCGAGTGGCACGGTGAAGACCTCGAGCCCGACGCTGGCGGCGAAGAGCCCCAGGGCGATCCAGAAGAACCAGTGCAGCGGATCGAAGACCACGGGGTCGGTGCCGTAGGCGAACGAGAGCAGCACGAGCGGCAGGGCCAGCGCCGCCGCTCCGAGGCAGGCCGCCCAGAGCCGGAGGCGGCCGCGCAACGCCCCGGCCCAGAACGCACCGACGATCAGGCCGAGCGTCTGCACGGCCCCGGCGAAGCCCCAGAGCAGACGTCCGAACGACTGGTCGGCGACCAGGGGCCCGACGACCTGCACCCCGCCGGCGAACGCGAACTGGAACGTGAAGGCCAGGGCAGCCGTCGAGGCGAGCCAGCGGGTGCGCCACACGAAGCCGAGCCCGCTGCCGAGGTCGCTCAGCACCGACGTGCCCCCGGAGGCGCGGGCACCGTCCCGGGGCAACCCCACGAAGACGACGGCCGCCACCGCGAAGACCCCGGCCCCGAGGGCCAGGGCGACGCCCGAGCCGGCGGTGCCCACCACGGCGCCGCCCACCGCGGTGCCGACGACGAGGCCGACGTTCATGCCCACGCGGCTGAGGACGGTCGCGTCCCTCACGCGCTCGTCGGGCACCGTGTCGCGGAGCAGTGCGCTCGTGGCCGGGCCGAAGAAGGCGGCCGCGGCGCCGTTGACCGCGCCCACGGCGGCGAGGGTGACGAGGGTCTCGGTCTGCGTGAGCATGAGCGTCGCCGCCCCGACGAGCGACAGGGCCGACACCCACGACGACACGATCGCGACCGACCGCCTCGAGAACCGGTCGGCGAGGGCACCGCCGACCAGCACGAGCACGATGTTCGGCACCGAGCGGGCGACGACCACGAGCCCCAGGTCGACGGCGTCGGCCCCGAGGTCGACGGCCGCGAAGACGATGGCCAGGGGGGCCAGACCGCTGCCCAGCCACGAGGACAGCCGCCCGACCCAGAGGGCCCGGAAGGCGGGCGTTCTCAGCAGCGACCACGGCACCGCTCGACTCTATGTCGACGGCCGGTGCTCGGACGACGTGCCCGCGGCGTCGTCACGGGCGCTCGGGACGACCTAGGCTGACCCCGATGGACGCCTCCGAGCCCGACACGACCCGCGCCGACGTCAGCGACGTCGCCCCGGTCGGCGTGGTGCGCGAGCCGGGCCGGTACCGCAAGGGCATCGCCAAGCGCGAGGCGATCCTCGACGCGGCGCTGCCCGTCTTCGGCAAGGTCGGGTTCCACGGGGCGACCCTCCGCGAGATCGCCCGACGGTGCGGGGTCTCGCACCAGTCGCTGATGCACTACTTCCCGACCAAGGACGAACTGCTCATGGCTGTGCTGCGGCGGCGGGACGAACGCCTGCGGCGGCACTTCGACGACGACGGAGGCATGAGGGTCGACGAGCTGGTGGCGCTCGCCGAGTACAACGTCGACGTGCCCGTGGTGATCTCGCTGTTCATCACGGCGTCGGCCGAGGCCACCTCGCCCGACCACCCGGCACACCACTACTACGCCGACTACTACGAGCGCATCGTCTCGTCGACCTCGGCCTACCTCGGGCTCGCCCAGGCCCGGGGCTGGCTCCGGGACGGCTTCACGGCCGAGTCCGCCGCCCGCGTCGTGCTGGCGGTGCAGGACGGCCTGCAGCTGCAGTGGTTGTACGAGCGCGACGACGTGGACGTGCCCGCACTGATGCGCCTCGTGATCGGCAGCGTCCTCACGGTGCCGACGAGCGAACTCGACGCCGCCGTGCGGGACGCGGCCGGGCGCTCGCGCTGACCCGCGCCTCCTCGGGGCGTGACCGGCCGGGGCCGGTCACTTCGCGCTGATGCGCTGGAACTTCCGGATGCAGAGCGGCACGAAGACGACGAGCATGACCGCGATGCCGAGCAGGACGGTGGCGTAGGGGTGCTGCATCGTCCAGATGTCGGGCACCGGGGTGTCGCCGAGGTTGCCGAACGAGGTGCGGGCGGCCTGCACGAGCGACGACACCGGGTTCCACTCGGCGAACACCCTCAGCACGGTCGGCAGGGTGTCGCTCGGCACGAAGGCGTTCGACACGAACGTCAGCGGGAAGAGGATCATGAACGACGCGTTGTTGATCGTCTCGGGCGTCTTGACGCTCATGCCGAGCAGGGCCATGACCCAGCTGAACGAGTAGCTGAAGAGCAGCAGCAGGGCGACGCCGCCCACGAACGACGCCGGTGACGCGTTCACCCGCCAGCCGACCGCCAGGCCGGTGAGCATCATGATCACCATCGAGATCGTGTTGAGCACCAGGTCGCTGTTCGTGCGACCGATCAGCACGGCCGACGGGCTCATCGGCAGGGTGCGGAACCGGTCGATGATGCCCTCCTTCAGGTCTTGCGCCATGGCGGCGCCCGAGAAGGTCGAGCCGAAGACCACGGTCTGCGCGAAGATGCCGGCCATCAGGAACTGCGTGTAGTCGGTGCCCTGGACGGCGATCGCGCCGCCGTAGACCTGGCTGAACAGCAGCACGAACATGATGGGCTGCAGCACGGCGAAGATCAGCATGTCGGGCGAGCGCTTGACCTTGATCAGGTTGCGCTTGGTGACGGTCCAGCCGTCCGACGCCCAGGTGCCGAGGCCGGTGTCGGTCGACGGTCGCAGGGTCTGGGTGAGGGCGGCGGTCGTGCTCGTCGTGGTCATGCTCGTGCCTCTCTCTGCTTCGCGCCCCGGCGTCCGCGGCCTCGGCCACCACCCGCGTCGTCGTCGCCGGGCGACCCGTCGTCGGCGCCCGAGTCGTCGTCGGCCGCCCGGTGCCCGGTGAGCTGCAGGAACACGTCGTCGAGCGTCGGGCGCCGCATGCCGGCGTCGTGCAGCTCGATGCCGGCCGCGCCGAGGTCGGCCAGCGTGCGCTGCAGGGCGGTGGGGCCGTCGGTGACCGCGACCTCGAGCTGGCGGCCGTCGGCCCCGACGGTCGGTTCGGAGTCGCCGTGTCGTCGCAGCACCTCGACGGCCTGGTCGGCGCGGGCCTCGTCGACGAGGGCGACGACCAGGCGGTGGCCGCCGACCTGCGCCTTGAGCTGGTCGGCGGTGCCCTCGGCGATGACGGCCCCGCCGTCGATGACCGAGATGTCGTCGGCCAGCCGGTCGGCCTCCTCGAGGTACTGCGTCGTCAGCAGCACCGTCGTGCCGCCGTCGACCAGCCCCGTGATGATGTCCCACAGGGCGAGCCGGCTGCGCGGGTCGAGCCCGGTGGTCGGTTCGTCGAGGAAGAGCACGCGGGGGTTCGTGACGAGCGCCCCGGCGAGGTCGATGCGTCGTCGCATGCCGCCCGAGAACCCCTTGACCGGGCGGTCGCCGGCGGCGGTCAGGTCGAAGAGCTCGATCAGCTCGCGGGCCCGGTCGCGGCTGACCCGGCTGCCCAGGTGGTAGAGGCGGCCGATCATGTCGAGGTTCTCGAAGCCCGTGAGGTTCTCGTCGACCGCGGCGTACTGCCCCGAGACGCCGATCGAGCGGCGCACCGCCTGCGCGTCGTCGACCACATCGAGGCCGGCGATCGTGGCCGTGCCCGAGTCGGGTCGCTCGAGCGTGGTGAGCATCTTCACCCCGGTCGTCTTGCCGGCGCCGTTCGGGCCCAACAGGGCCTTCACCGTGCCCTCGGGCACCGTGAGGTCGAGACCGGTCAAGGCCCGGACCGGCCCGGACTTCGACCGGTAGGTCTTGGTCAGGCCGCGTGCTTCGATCATCGCCATGCGTGCTCCCGGGCTGGGGGTGGGCCTCCCGTCGGCGGACGGGTCGGTCCCGGCGGCCGCCGTGCACCGCCTGAACGCGCCCAAGGTAGCGCTGTCCGGCTCTCGCCGCCAGTGCCGATCCGCCCCCTGTGGACGAGGAGGCGCGGCGCACGACACGGTCTCGCCTCAAACCTTGCCAGGTGGCAAGTTCCGCCCTACATTCATCCCATGACCACCATCGACGAGACGGCGGGGCCGTCCACCGCTGAACAGCTCCTGCCCGTCGGCATCGGCGACGACGCCGTCGCCCTGGCCCGCCGCTGGGCGCAGGAGGCGTCGAACGCCCCGAGCACCGGCTCGGCCCACCTGCTCGCCCAGGTGCTGAAGGACGAGTCGGGCCTCGCCTTCACCATCGGCTTCGTCGACCGGGTCGTCCGCCCCGAAGACCTCGGCGTCGCCGCCCGCAACCTGTCGACCCTCGCGAAGCAGGCTCCGGCCTTCCTGCCGTGGCACATGCGCGGTGCCGTCCGCCTCGGCGGCGTCCTGGCGCCCCTCCTGCCCGGCGTGGTCGTGCCGATCGCCCGCCGCGTCCTGCGCGGCATGGTCGGCCACCTCATCGCGGACGCCCGCCCCGCCAAGCTCGGTGCGGCCATCGCGAAGATCAAGAAGGACGAGACCAGGCTCAACCTCAACCTGCTCGGCGAGGCCGTCCTGGGCGACGCCGAGGCCGAGCACCGCCTCGCGGGCACCCGGGCGCTGCTCGCCCGCGACGACGTCGACTACGTGTCGATCAAGGTCTCGTCGATCGTCAGCCAGCTCTCGATGTGGGCCTTCGACGAGACCGTCGAGCGCGTCGTCGAGAAGCTCACCCCGCTGTACGAGCTCGCCGCCCGCTCGCCGAGGCCGAAGTTCATCAACCTCGACATGGAGGAGTACCGCGACCTCGACCTGACCATCGCGGTCTTCACGCGCCTCCTCGATCAGCCGCAGCTCAAGGGCCTCGAGGCGGGCATCGTCCTGCAGACCTACCTGCCCGACGCCCTGGGCGCCCTGCAGCACCTCACCACCTGGGCGACCGAGCGGGTGGACGCCGGCGGGGCCGCCATCAAGGTCCGCGTCGTCAAGGGCGCCAACCTCGCCATGGAGACCGTCGACTCCACGGTGCACGAGTGGCCCCTCGCGACCTACGACACCAAGCAGGGCAGCGACACGAACTACAAGCGGGTGCTCGCCTGGGCGTTCACCCCCGAGCGCACCCGGGCGGTGCGCGTCGGCGTCGCCGGCCACAACCTCTTCGACATCGCGTTCGCGCACCTGCTGGCCGAGGCCCGCGGGGTGGGCGACCGCGTCGAGTTCGAGATGCTGCTCGGCATGGCCGAGGGGCAGGCCGAGTTGGTCAAGGCCGACGTCGGCGGGCTGCTCCTCTACACGCCCGTCGTCCACCCCCGCGAGTTCGACGTCGCCATCAGCTACCTGATCCGCCGCCTCGAAGAGAACGCCTCGAGCGAGAACTTCATGTCGGCCGTCTTCGAGCTCGCCTCGAACGAGGCCATGTTCGAGCGCGAGAAGGGTCGCTTCCTGGCCTCGCTCGCCGACGTCGACGGCGACGCCCCGGCACCGCACCGCGTGCAGAGCCGCCTCGACGCGGCCCAGGCGCTCCAGCCCCGCCCGGCGGGCAGCGGCTTCGACAACGAGCCCGACACCGACCCCGCCCTCGCCGACAACCGGGCCTGGGGTCGCGAGATCGCCGCGCGCTCGGCCGACTCGCGACTCGGCGTCGAGCTGATCGAGTCCGCCAGGGTCACCGACGTCGCCACCCTCGACGCGATCGTCGCGGACGCCGTGGCGGCGTCCGCCAACTGGGCGGCCAGGGGAGGCGCGGGCCGGGCCGTCGTCCTGCGCGAGGCCGCGGCCACGCTGTCGGCCCGACGCGCCGACCTCATGGAGGTCGCGGCGAGCGAGACCGGCAAGACGGTCGCCGAGGGCGACGTCGAGGTCAGCGAGGCGATCGACTTCGCCAACTGGTACGCCCACCTCGCCGAAGAGCTCGACCGGGTCGACGGCGCGACGTTCGTGCCCGAGCGGCTGACCCTGATCACCCCGCCCTGGAACTTCCCCCTGGCGATCCCGGCCGGCTCGACCCTCGCGGCGCTCGCCGCGGGCAGCAGCGTCGTGGTCAAGCCGGCCGGCCAGGCGAAGCGCAGCGGCGCCGTCATGGTGCAGGCCCTCTGGGACGCCGGCGTGCCCCGCGAGGTGCTCAAGCTGGTCGACGTCGACGAGGGCGACCTCGGGCGCCACCTCGTGTCGCACCCCTCGGTCGACCGCGTGATCCTCACCGGCGCCTTCGAGACCGCCGCGCTCTTCACCAGCTGGCGCACCGACCTGCCCCTGCTCGCCGAGACCAGCGGTAAGAACGCGATCGTCGTCACCCCGAGCGCCGACCTCGACCTGGCCGCCTCCGACGTCATCAAGTCGGCCTTCGGCCACGCGGGGCAGAAGTGCTCGGCGGCGAGCCTCGTGATCCTCGTCGGCTCGGTCGCGACCTCGGAGCGCTTCCGCCGTCAGCTCGTCGACGCCGCGTCGACCCTGCGCGTCGGCCTCCCCTCCGACCCGACGACGCAGATGGGCCCCATCGTCGAGCCGGCCCACGGCAAGTTCGAGCGGGCCCTGACGACCCTCGGAGCAGGCGAGACCTGGTTGGTCGAGCCGAAGCTGCTCGACGAGACGGGCCGTCTCTGGTCGCCCGGCGTGCGCGCCGGCGTCGCGGCGGGCAGCGAGTTCCACCTGACCGAGTACTTCGGCCCGGTCCTCGGCATCATGACCGCGGCGACCCTCGACGAGGCGATCGAGTTGCAGAACGCGACCGACTACGGCCTGACCGCCGGCCTGCACACCCTCGACCCCGCCGAGCTGGCCACCTGGCTCGACCGCGTCGAGGCGGGCAACCTCTACGTGAACCGCGGCATCACCGGCGCGATCGTGCGGCGTCAGCCGTTCGGCGGCTGGAAGAAGTCGTCGGTCGGCGCGGGCGCCAAGGCCGGTGGCCCCAACTACCTCGTGCACCTCGGCTCGTGGCAGCCGACGGCGCTGACCGAGCCGCAGGAGGCGCGCCCGGGTCGGGCGGCCCTGGCCGCCCTCGAGGCCGCGTCGCCGCTGCTCGGGGCGTCGGGTGCGTCGGCCCTCGACGACCTGCGCGCCGCCGCCGCCAGCGACGAGCACTTCTGGGCGACCGAGTTCGGCGTCGCCCGCGACGTGAGCGACCTCGGCCTCGAGCGCGACCTGCTGCGCTACCGCCCGCTGCCCGTCACCGTCCGTGCCGCCGACGGAGCCGCCCCGGCCGACGTGGTCCGCGTGCTGCTGGCCGGCCTCCGGTCGGGCGCCCCGCTCACGGTGTCGTCGTCGGTCGCCCTGCCCGGTGCCCTCGTCCAGGCACTCGGCCTCGCGGCCCCCGACGTGGTGCACGAGGACGACGCGGCCTGGCACCTCCGGGTGCGTGCGGGCCGGCTGTCGACCGAGCGCGTGCGGTTGGTGACGGGCGCGGGTGACGCGACCGGCGCCTCCTCGGCCCTGGCCGACGCCCTCGGCGGCGACCCGGCGGTCGCCGTGTTCGCCGCGGCCGTCACCCCGACCGGCCGCCTCGAGCTGCTGCCGTTCGTGCGCGAGCAGGCCGTGGCCATCACCGCCCACCGGTTCGGCAACCCCGACCCGTGGAGCGCCGACGTCATCTGATCCGGCGACGAGAGACGACGTGCCGCTCACCCCGTCGGGTGGGCGGCACGTCGTGTCTCGTCCGTGGCGTCGCGCGGTCGGACTCAGCCGGCGACGACCTCGACCTTGGTCCAGCCGGGCTCGCGGCGGTCGAACGCCTCGTAGGCCTCGATGGCCGAGCCGATGCCCTCGTGCTCGGTGATGAACGCCGTCGGGTCGAACTGGCCGGACGCGACCAGGTCGATCAGCGGCGGGGTCACCGAGTGGTGGTCGCAGTTGCCCATGCGGATGGTCAGGTTCTTGAGCATCGCCTCGCCGAACGGGAACGACGTGACGGTCGGCGAGTACACGCCGATGACGCCGATGCGGCCGTACTTCGCGACGACCTCGACGGCCCAGCGCAGGGCCTGCGTCGGGGCGTTGCCGGGCACCCACTGGTCGCCCTGCGGGTTCGCGTCGGGGGCGACCTGCTCGACCTCGGCCGCGAACTCGGCGGCCGTGTCGGCGTCGGGGGCAGCCGGGCCGTGGCTCGCGTGCTGGGCGTCGACGCCCACCGCGTCGATGACGGCGTCGACGCCGGCCCCGGCGGTGAGGCGCTTGATGGTCTCGACCGGGTCCTCCTCGTCGAAGTTCACGATCTCGGCGTTCTGGGCGAGGGCCTGCGCGAGGCGAGTCTCCTCGTGGTCGACGACGATCACGCGGCTCGCGCCCTGCTTGAACGCCGACGCGATCGCGAACTGGCCGACGACGCCGGCGCCGAACACGGCCACCACGTCACCCCGGGTCACGCCGGCGAGCTGGGCGCCGAACCACCCCGTGGGGAAGATGTCGCTCAGCAGGATCGCCTGCTCGTCGCTCACCGTGTCGGGCAGGCGGTGCATGGTGTTCTGGGCGAACGGCACGCGCACCGCCTCGGCCTGCAGGCCGTTCACCGGGCCGGTCGAGGCCGGGCCGCCGAAGAAGCAGGTGCCGGCGTCGGGGCCGTTCGGGTTCGCGACGTCGCACTGGGCCGTCTGGCCCTGACGGCAGTAGCGGCAGGTGCCGCACGAGACCGTCGAGTTGATGACGACGCGGTCGCCGGCGCTGAAGCCGCGCACGTCGTCGCCGACGGCGGTGACGACGCCGACCGCCTCGTGCCCGAGGATCGTGCCCTCGGCCATCGGGGCCATGGTGCCGCGCACGAAGTGCAGGTCGGTGCCGCAGATGGCGCTGCGGGTGATGCGGACGACCGCATCGGTGGGGTCGACGATCGTGGGGTCGGCGACCTCGTCGAGTCGGATGTCGCCGATGCCGTGCCAGACGACTGCCTTCATGGGGGTGGTCCTTCCGTCGAGTGAGGTGGGGGCTGCGGCCGGGCTCGTGTCCGACGGCTGCCGCCACCCGGGCGACGGTAGGCCCCGGCCGCGCGGCGGGACGTGTGCCCTCGCACAGAGAACGGGGGACGCGGCCCTGACCCGATGCCCCGCTGCCCTCGCGGAGGCGCCGGGGCGGACGCCGGGCCGCGGACGGCGGGCCTCGGACGCCGGGCTTCAGACGGCGGACTGTCCGGCGGCGTACCAGGCGGCCAGCCGCCGCAGTCCCTCGTCGACGCTCACGGCCGGGGTCCAGCGGAGGTCCCGTTGCGTCCGCCGCTGGTCGAACCAGTGGGCGGTCGACAGCTGTTCGGCGAGGAACCTCGTCATCGGCGGTTCGTCGGCACCCGGGCGCACGGCCCAGACCCGTTCGACGAGCGATCCCGCGGCGCGGGCGACCGCGGCGGGCACCCGGAGGCGCGGGGCGGGCACCCCGGCCGCCGCGCAGATCCCCGCCATCAGGTCGGCGACCGTGCGGGGTTCGCCGTTGCTGATGACGTAGGCCCCGCCGCTGACCTCGTCGACGCGCTCGAGCGCGGCGGCGATGCCCGACGCCGCGTTGTCGACGTAGGTCGAGTCGATCAGCGCGGCACCGTGGTCGAGCAGGGGCAGGCGGCCCGCGCGGGCGCGGTCGACGATGCGCTCGACGAGCTGCGTGTCACCCGGGCCCCAGACGAGGTGCGGGCGGACGGCCACCACGCGCAGGTCGGCGTCGGCCGCCCCGAGGGCGACGCGTTCGGCCGCGGCCTTCGTGCGGGCGTAGTCGCCGCGGGCGTGACCGGGCGAGGCGGGCAGGGCGTCGTCGCCCACGATCGACGAGCCGGCGTGTGCCACCGAGGGTGACGACACGAAGACCAGGCGTGACGCCGAGGAGGCGCGCATCGCCTCGACGAGGGAGCGCGTGCCCCCGACGTTCACGGCCTCGAACTCGGCCGCGTCACCGGTGAGCGACACCTTGGCCGCGAGGTGGACGACGGCGTCCTGGTCGCGGACGCCCGCGGCGACCGCCTTCGGGTTCGTCACCGAGCCGAGGACGTCGCGGGCCCCGGGCACGCCCGACGGTCGTCGCTGGAGGGTCGTGACCTCGTGCCCGGCGGCGGCGACGGCCCGGGCGACGGCGCCGCCCAGCAGGCCGCTGGCGCCGGTGACCAGCACCCTCACGGCTGCAGCCCGGGTGCGACGTCGGTCGTGTTCGTCGTCGACGGTCCTGCGCGCCCGCCCGTGTCGGCCGAACGCGCCCGATCCGGAGCGTCGCCGAGCCTCACGGGCGACGCATCCGTCCGCCCGACAGCACGGACGTGGCCCAGCCGGCGAGACCGGTGCGGTCGATCTTGCTGTTGTGTCGCACGTCCGTCGGCAGCCGGGGCACGACGAGCACGGCGGCCACGGGTCGTCCCGACGCCGCGGCGACGGCCGAGCGGACCGAGGCCGCCAGGGCCGCGGGGGCCAGCCCGGGACGACGGGCCGGGGGGACGGTCTCGGCGACGACGACGACCTGCTGCGTGCCGGCCGGGCCGACGCCGACGACGGCGGCGCGGGCGATGCCGGCCAGCGCCTCCACGGCCTGTTCGGACGCCACCGGCGTCAGGACGCCCGTGGGGGTCGTGATCACGTGGGGGAGCCGGCCCTCGACCCAGAGGCGCCCCGCGGCGTCGAGGTGCCCGACGTCGCCCGTGCGGTGCCACCGGGTCTCGGCGGTCGACCCGAGGCGGCTGGCGCGGTGCGTCAGCCAGAGCCGGTCGTAGTGGTCCTCGACGTGCGGGGCCGAGACGACGATCTCGCCGGTCACGCCGGCGTCGTCGACGAAGGCCGAGGAGGCGCGGCCCGCCTCGTCGAGGGGAGCGATCCGCACCGTCGTGGTCGCGCCGGGCAGCCCGACGCAGACCCCGCCCGCGTCGGGCGCGCCCGCGGCGACGGCGGCCTCGCGGTCGGCCGTCGCGGAGCGCACGCCCTCGAGCGTGACGTCGGTCATCAGCAGGCCCTCGGTCATGCCGTAGGGGGTGTGGGGCGTCGCGTCCGGCATGAGGTCGCCGGCGGCCGCGAGCAACGCCTCCGACACGGGGGCACCGGCCGAGAGGAACGTCCGGACGCCGGCCAGGGCGCGGTGGTCGTCGGCGTCGAGGTCGCCGGCGGTCGCGACGACGTTGGCGAGCGCGGCGGGGGAGAGGAAGACGACGGTGGCGTCGACCGCCGCCGTCGCGGCCGCCACCGCGCGGGCCGTCAGGGTGCGCGGCTTCGTGACGTCCATGTCGGGCGTGACGCTCGTCGCACCGAGGGCGGGCCCGAGCAACGCGAACGGCGCGAAGCCGGCGACGAGGCCGGTGCCCGGCCCGACGTCGTACCGCTCGGCGAGGGCGTCGCGCAGGGCGGTCAGCTGGCCGTGGCGGTAGACGACGCCCTTGGCGGGGCCGGTCGAGCCCGAGGTGAAGAGGATCGCGGCCTCGGCGTCCGAGGTCGGTGCCTCGGGCAGTTCGGCGAGGGCGTCGTGGGCCCGTCGGCCCAGGGCGGCGATCTCGGGCAGCGACGCCTCGACGCCGAGGGCCCGCGCGGCGACCGGCGACAGCGTCGTGGTCGAGATCTTGCGGCCGGGCCAGCCGAGGGCCGTGGCGGCGGTGAGGCCGGGCAGTTGTCCGACGACGTGGTCGGGCCAGGCTCCGCGGACCGCCCGCGTCAGGCCACGCATGCCGAGCCCCGCGTCGGCGACGACGACGACCGCGCCGATGCGCACGCACGCGTAGAGCACGGCGGTGAGGTCGGCGCCGGGCTGCACGAGCAGCGAGACCCGGTCGCCCGGTCGCACGCCGTGCTTCCGTAGGCCGAGGGCGATCTCGCGGACCCGGCGGGCGAGCAGGCTCCAGCTCACCGACCGCGGGCCGTCGGCACCCGCGGGAGCCATCTCGACGAGCGCGGTGGCCGGGCTGTCGGCCAGGGAGTCGAGGTGCGACCAGAGTGGGCGGTCCTGCGGGGACGCAGCCAGCGCCTCCTCGGGTCGGGAGGTGCCCGCGTCGGCGACACCGGTGCGAGCCGTACCGGTGCGGGACGTGCCGGTGCCGGTGCCGGGCGTGCCGTCGGGCAGGCGGTCGCCGAGCCAGGTCAGCACGGCCCCGGCGTAGTCGACGTCCTCGGCGACGAGGTGGCCGGCGCCCTCGAAGCGATGGACGTCGGCGTGCGGCAGCCGGTCGACGAGGTCGTCGAGGTACCGGTCGGAGAAGATCGGGTCGCGCGGGCCCCAGAGCATCAGGGCCGGCACGGTGACGTCGCGCAGGCCCTCGGCGATGCGGTCGAGCTCGGGGCTGCTGACGTGTTCGTCGTCGACGGGGATGTCGGCCACGAAGCCGCCGATGCCCCCGCGGCGGTCGGCCTGCCGGTACGGGGCCCGGAAGCCGGCCTTGACCTCGGCCGACAGCGGTGGGTGCGCGAGGCCGAGGGTCACGTCGAGGAACCCGGTCGTGCCGACGGTCGCGCGACCCAGCACGCCGCGGGCGAGGGTGAGGCGCAACGGAGCCGGGATCTTCTCGCCTTCGGGCTGGTGCACCGCGGTGTTGAGCAGCATGAGCCCCGCGAGCTGGTCGGGGTGGTCGACCGCCCAGCCCGACGAGACGACGCCGCCCCAGTCGTGGCCGAGTGTGACGACCGGTCCGGTGATCTCGAGCGCGTCGGTGAGGTCGCCCAGGTCGGCCACGCGACGGGCCAGGGTCTGGGGCGAGCCGGTGCGCTCCGAGAAGCCCATGTCGAGCTGGTCGACGGCGACGACCCGCCACGCCGTGCCCCCGGCCTCGGCGGCCTCGAGGGTGCGGGCGACCAGTCGGCGCCAGAGGTACGACCAGGTCGGGTTGCCGTGCACGCAGAGGATGGTGCCGACCGGCTCGAGGCCGCGGGCGGCGAGGGCGTCGCCGTTGTCGAGCACGTGCCAGGTGCGGGAGGCGCGGTGCGAGCCGAGCCCGTACGGCACGTCGACGAGGCGCGACCACGACGGGGCGAGCCCGTCGAGACCCGCGGGGGGACGTGACGCCGGCGCCGTGGCGGAGGCGGACCGCGGGAGGCGACTCACCAGGCGAGCTCCATCATCGCGGTGTTGATGCCCGAGCCGACGCCCATCAGCAGCACGCGGTCGCCCTTGCTGAGGGTCTTGCTCTCTTCGACCAGGGTGATCGGGATCGACGCCGGGCCGACGTTGCCCAGGGTCGGGTAGGTGAGCGGGACGAGCTTCTTGTCGATGCCCGCGGCCTTGACGAAGGCGCCGGTGTGCACGTCGCTGACCTGGTGCATGATGTAGCGGTCCATCCGCTGCCAGTTCCAGTCGCGCTTCGCTTCTTTCCAGGCCGAGACGACGAGCTCCATGCCGCGCTTCAGCAGGGCTTTCGCGTCGGTGAACATGCCGTCGACGCTGCCGACGCAGAGGTCGTAGTTCTCGGTGGCGGCGCGCGTGACGCCGCCGACGATGCGGTGGCCCTCGGGGTGCAGGTCGGCACGGCCGATGACGGCGGCGGCGGCACCCGAGCCCAGGGTCAGGCTCGCGAACTCGCTCATGAAGTCGTCGCGGCCGTAGCCCTTGGTCAGCAGGCGGTCGATCGTGTTGACCTGCACGTCGTCGGCGTCCTCGCCGTCGATGATGACGGCGTAGTCGATCTGACCGGCGTCGATGAGCTGCGCGGCGAGGGTCATGCCGTTGACGAAGCCGAGGCACGCGTTGGCGATGTCGAAGTTCGTGGCCGACGAGGGCAGGCCGAGGCCGTGGTGCAGGCGGACGGCGACCGAGGGCTCGAGGTGCGGGCGCGTGACCGACGTGTTGATGAGCAGTCCGACCTGGTCGGGGCGGATGCCCGCCTCGGCCATCGCGCGCTTGCCGGCGTCGATCGCGGCCGAGTCGAAGCTCTGCTCGGTGCTCCAGTTGCGGCGCTCGTACACGCCGGCGACGCGCTGGAGCAGGCCGGTGGGCAGCTTCAGGCGCTTGAGGACGGGCAGGAGCTTCTCGTCGATGCTCTCGGAGGTGGTGACCCGGTCGGCCATCGTGCTGGTGACCGACAGCAACGCGACGTTGCTGTGCCGGGTCGTAGCGTTTCCGTTCAACGGAACTCCCTGTCGAGTTGTGGCGGGGTGGGGCTGCACGCGCGCGCGGGGGTGGCGCGCGGAGCCGAACGTCGTGGGCACCGGTCCGGTGCACCCGTCAGTTTACGGCGACGGACGCTGGGTGGTTGCCAGGTTGACGGGGCACGTCCATGCCCTGGACGGCATGTGGCGCGCGGGTGGGTCGTCAGGCCTCGGGCCCGCGGGGCAGCCTGACGACGCGCCGCCGGTCGTCCCGCGACCACCAGACGAGGTCGGCGACGGCCCAGGTCGCGGCGCCCAGCCCCGCGAGCACCACGACCACCGTGACGACCGTGACGCTGCCCCCGCCGACCGCCAGGGCGGCGACGATGCTCGCGATCACGACGAGCGCGCAGAACACCGTGACGAGGGGCAGGGCGATGCCGCCGCGCTTGGTCAGCAGCCAGTTCGGCACGTCGGGGTCGACGTGCACGTCGTGTCGTCGCACGGTGCCTCCTCGGCGGGTCGGGTCCCGGCGATCGTAGCCCGAGCACCTTGTACCCTCGGGTGCATGAGCGACCTGCGGCGACCCTGGTTCACCCTGACGAAGACGGGCGCCGTGGTGCCCGCCGTGTTCGAGGTGCTGATCGGCCTCTTCGGCTTCGTCGTCCAGGTGCTCAACATCGCGTCGGGCGTGCCGGTCCAGGCGCTGACCGTGATCATCCTCGTCGTGGCCCTGCTGCTGATCGCACAGGGCGTCGCCGACCTGGTCTGGTGGAGCAAGGACGGCCGTCGGGCCAGGGCCCGCCAGGTCTGACCCGACGCCGGCCCACCCTGCCCGTGCCGCCCCGCCCGCGCCGCCTCGACGGCGGCGGTCAGGCGGACGCCGCCGGCCGGGGCCGACGCAGTCGGTGCGTCGCGAGCAGCACGACGACGACCACGCCCACCCCGATCGCGGTGTCGGCCGTGCGGGCCGCCACGAGGGCGCCCACGTCGACCGGCGTGCCGCCGAGGGCGCGCATGCCGAGGGCCATCGGCGTGATGAACACGAGCGCGAGACCGTAGTTGCGGACGATCAGCAGCTCGGTCGCGAACTGCAGCACCCCGAAGGCGACGATCAGGGCGGCGACGCCCGGCTGCCAGGCGAGCAGCAGGGCGGCGAGGCCCACCCCGACGAGGGTGCCGAGGAGGCGGTGGCCGGCCCGCACGAGCTGCCCCGCGGTCGCGGTCCCCACCACGGGCACCACGGCCGACACCATCGCCCAGTACGGGCTCTGCACGCCGAGCGCCACGCTGAGCGACCCGGCCGCGATCGAGGCCACCAGGCAGACGGCGGCGTGGACGAGCGTCCGTCGGCCGTCCAGGGGTCTCGGCCCGCGCCTCCAGCGACGACCCTCGGCGGTGGCGAGCGCCCGGCGGCCGGCGGGCAGCAGGGCTCCCGCGAGCGAGGCGAGCAGCGCGACGGCGAGGCTCGCCGGGGCGACGACCGCGGCCACGCCGACGGTCGAGGCGGTCGCGGGGACGAACGCCGTCACGCCGAGGCCGAAGACGAAGAAGAGCGGGCCGGGTGGGCTCCAGCGGCGCAGGTCCGACACGGCGGAAGCCAGGCCGGCCACGAGGCCGATCGCGATGACGGCCACCACCACCGGGGCGCCCGACGCCGCCAGGACCGTGCCCAGCACGACGCACGCGACCAGGCCGAGCCCCGCCTCGAGTTGCATCTCGAGGCGCTGGAACCTCGGCAGGCCGCGACCGAACGCCGAGGCGAAGGCCCCGAAGACCGCGTAGGGCGTCCACTCGACGTGACCGATCAGGGCGAGCACGACCATCGGCACGAGCACCGAGACGGCGACGCGTGCCGCGGGGCGGTGGGCTCCGTCGTGCGGACCGAGGCGGACGAGGTCTCGCGGATGCGGCAGCAGACGGTGGGCGGGGGCGGTGGTCGTGATGGCGGGTCCTCCGGTCGACGGGGCGTGGGCGCTCGTCGTCGAACTGCTTCACGGGTGAATGATCTGCATCCACTTTACCCGTGAAGCATCGGTACTCTCAAGGCATGAGCGACCACGGCCCGCGCGATGCGATCGACGACGTCCACGACCGGTGGCGCGAGCTGCGCCCCGACCTCGACGTCTCGGCGATCCCCGTCGTCGGTCGGGTCAACCGACTCGCCCGCATCGTGCAGCGCCGCAGCGACGACCTGCTCGCCGAGTTCGGCCTGGGGCGTGCCGACTTCGACCTGCTCGCCGCCCTGACCCGACGCGACGCCCCGACGACCCCCACGCAGCTCGCCGACGAGACGCTGCTGTCGCCGCCGGCCGTCACGAAGCGCGTCAAGGGCCTGCTCGCGGCCGGCCTCGTCGACCGGTCGGCTAACCCCGACGACCACCGGGGCTACTTCGTCGCCCCCACCGCCACCGGCCGCCGGCTGATCGACCGGGTGCTCGAGGTCCAGCTCGCCGACGAACGGGCGATGCTCACCGCCCTGCCCGAGGAGGCGCGCACGGCCGTCGCGGACGGCCTGCGTCACCTGCTCGTCGCCCTCGAGGGCTGAGCGGGGCCGGACCGGTGCGATCGGGCCGCGTCGTGGGGGGAAGAGAGCCGGCCACGGGACTCGAACCCGTAACCTTCCGATTACAAGTCGGATGCGCTACCAATTGCGCCAGGCCGGCGGAGCGTGCCCATCTTACCCAGGCCGCGCCTCCCGCCCCGGCGCGAAGGGTGCGGCCGGTGCAGGATTGGCGCTCCGAGGGCGAGAAGTGGTGAAGTAGACGGAGCGCACCGCGCCCGTTCGACGCACCGACCTGAGGAGCCCCCCTTGTCCACGATCTTGACCGCGCTCGGTTCGCTCGCCCTGCTCCTCGTCAGCTTCGCCCTGTTCGCCTACTCGTTCGGCACCGGCGAGCCCAACGCCTTCGTCTTCTTCGCGGGCATCGTGCTGATGACCGGGTCGTTCTGGCTGCCCATCACGGTCATCGGCAACAGCCACAAGACCTGGTGACCGGGTCGGCGTCCCGCACGGGGGCACCGACGCGCCGGGGTCACCTCACGACGACGGCGTGCTGACGAACCGTTCGGGGTCGAGCAGCTTGCGCGGCTTGCCCTCGTCGTCGTCGCGACCGCCCACGTAGAGCCAGCCCAGCAGCTGCTCGCCGTCGCGCAGGCCGTGCGCCGCGGCCACCTCGGGCGTGCGGGTCCACACGCCGGTGCGCCAGAAGACGCCCCAGCCCTCGTCGTCGAGCACGAGCGACAGCAGGTGGGCGACGCCCGAGGCCACGGATTCTTGCTCCCAGTACGGCACCTTGCGGCTCTCGCGCGGAGACACGACGACCGCGACGATCAGCGGGGCCCGCAACGCCTTCTGGGTCAGCTTGTCGCGGGCGTGCCCCTCGGCCCCGCTCGCCTCGGCGAGGGACCGACCGACGATCATGCGGTCGTCGCCCCGGAACTCGAGCAGGCGCCAGGGGCGCAGCTCGGAGTGGTCGGCCACCGTCGCCGCCGACCGCACGGCGTCGAGCAGCTGCTCGTGCGTCGGCGCGACGTCGGTGACCTTCGACCGCGACCGACGACGCCGGGCGGCGTCGGCGACGGTGCTCACTACTCGGCGGCCTTGAAGTCGAGCGAGATGCTGTTCATGCAGTAACGGTCGCCGGTGGGCGTGCCGAAGCCGTCGGGGAACACGTGGCCCAGGTGCGAGCCGCAGTTCGCGCAACGCACCTCGGTGCGGGTCATGCCGAGGCTGTTGTCGTCGATCAGCTGCACGGCCTCGGGGTTCACCGACTCGTAGAAGCTGGGCCACCCGCACCCGCTGTCGAACTTGGTGCCGCTCTTGAACAGCTCGGCGCCGCAGGCGGCACACGCGTAGGTGCCGGCACGGCTCTCGTCGAGCAGCTCGCCGGTCCAGGGACGCTCGGTGGCGGCCTCACGCAGGACGGAGTACTGGTCGGCGTCGAGCTCCTCGCGCCACTGCTCGTCGGTCTTCTCGATCTTGTACGCCACGATGATCTCCTCGCTTGTCGGGACTCCTCATCCAACACGATCCGGCGTCGCGCGATTCCCGGCGCCCACCGGGCTGCCAGACTCCGGGGGTGAGCACCTCCGAGCGCTTCCTGGCCGCTGCCCTCGCCTTCGAGCGCGAGGGCTCGCCCTCGCAGGCCTCCCTGGCCCGGGGCGTCGCCGGCGACCCGGTGGCGCTCGCCGTCGTCGACCGGGCCGAGGAGGCGCGGCGCCAGCCCGTCCTCGTCCTCGCGGTCTGTCGGTGGCTGGGCGCGCCGCCCGGGCCCTGGTCGACGCTGCGGCCCTGGTTGCTCGCCCGCTCCGACGACGTCGTGGCCGAACTCGGCCGGCGCCTCACCCAGACCAACGACGTGAGGCGCTGCGCCCCGCTGTCGATCGCGCTGGCCCGGGTGCCGGGCCCCGTCGCGCTGCTCGAGGTCGGTGCCTCGGCGGGGCTCTGCCTCGGCGTCGACCGGTACGGCTACCGCTCGGGCGACCACGCCTGGGGCGACCCGTCGAGCACGGTGCAGCTCGCGATCGACGTCGTCGCCGGGGTCGACGCGCCGCCGCTCCCCGAGGGGCAGCTGCCCGAGGTCGTCTGGCGGGCGGGGCTCGACCTCGACCCCGTGGACGTCGACGACGCGCAGCAGGTCGCGTGGCTCGAGACGCTCCTGCCGCCCGAGCGCGGCGACCGGCACGACCTGCTCGGGCGGGCGGTGGCGCTCGCCCGCACCGCGCCTCCTCGGCTCGTCACGGCGGACGCCGTCGACGGCCTCGTCGCCCTCGCCGCCGAGGCGCCGCAGGGGGCGACGCTCGTCGTCGTGTCGACGGGCACGCTCGTCTACCTGCCGGGGCGGAGACGACAGGCCTTCGTCGACGAGGTCGGTCGGCTGGGCGCACGGTGGATCTCGTACGAGCGGCGCGACCTGCTGGCCGACGTCGTCGCCGAGGTGCCGCCGGGCGTGCCGGCCGAGGACGCCTTCGCCGCACTCGCGCTGGACGGGCGGGCGATCGGCGTCGGCGACGCGCACGGGACGCGCCTGCACCTCGTGTCGTGAGCCCCGTGGGTTGCCGGACCACGCGCCCGGCCTCCGCGATCGGCCACGGAGCCGCCCCTAGGATGGCCCGGAACCGAGGGGAGGGCCGCGACGATGGACGAGAACGCGACGGGTGACGACGTGCGCGCGAGCGTGCTGTCCGAGCGTGACCGCGCCGTCCTCGACTTCGAACAGCGCGCTCCGGCGGCGGCCGGTGCCCGCGAGGCCGCGATCCGGCGCGAGCTGGGCCTCGGGGCCGTCCGCTACCAGCAGTTGCTCAACTCGCTCATAGACCGACCGGCTGCACTGGCCTACGCTCCCATGCTCGTCGGCCGCCTGCAGCGGCTGCGAGCTGCCCGCCGCGACGCCCGGGCGACCCGTTCGTTCGGTCCGACCCACTGATCCACGAGAGACCCACGCATGCCTGCATTCGACCGAGACCGGTTCGACGACGTCCCCGCCGACCTCGACCGCGTCGGGGCGCACCGGGCCGTGAAGCGCCCGGGCGGCGGCTGGATCGCCTTCGCCTGGGCCGCCCTGGCGACCGGCGTGCTGGTGGGGGCCGGGGTCGTCTACCTCGGCGTCGCCAACGACAGCTTCCAGTTCGTCAACCCCTCGTCGTCGAGCACGGCCGAGGCCGGGGCTGCCGAGACCGACACGGCCACCTCGACGCCCACCCCGTCGGCCAGCGAGTCGGTCGCACCGCTCACCGACCCGTCGCAGGTCGACCCCGCGGTCACCGTCACCGTCCTGAACGGCACGGCCACGGCGGGCCTCGCCGGAGCCGCCTCGGAGCGCCTCGAGGCCGAGGGCTGGGTCGTCGGCACGCAGGGCAACGCGAGCGAGCGGGTCTCGACCTCGACCGTCTACTACTCGTCGGCCGCCGACGAGGCCGTGGCGCTCGGGTTGGCCCAGCAGCTCGGCATCGCGGACGTCGAGCTGACCGACGCCTTCCCCGGCGCCTCGGTCACGATCGTCCTCGGGGCCGACTACAGCGCCTGACGACGGGCCGTCGAGGCGGCCCACCCGAGGAGGCGCGGGTGCCGTCGGGCCCTCGCCGCGCCTCCGGTGTTACGCCCGTGTTTAATCACGGGTTGATTCCTCATCTTTTGCGGGTGTTTCTCGGATCACCTGTTCATCTCGGCTTTTCTCGCCGCTAGCATCTGGGATTGGTCGCCCCTCACGGCTCGCCGACCTGGTGTTCTGCACGAGTGACGCTGTCCCGTCCGGGTGCGCAGGTCACTGCGTCGACGACCCGGCCCGGCAACACCGCACGTGCCGTACGTACACAGCAAGGGGAGCGACACCATGGCAAACGGGACCGTCAAGTGGTTCAACGCGGAGAAGGGCTACGGCTTCATCACCGTCGAGGAGGGCGGCCAGGACGTCTTCGTGCACTACTCGGCCATCGACATGAGCGGGTACAAGGTCCTCGAAGAGGGCCAGGCCGTCGTCTTCGAGGTCGGCACGGGCGACAAGGGCCCCCAGGCGGAGTCCGTCCGACTCGCCTGAACCCCGTCGGCGCGCCCCGACGCGTCGACACCCGCCGAGCACGCCGTCACGGTCCGTCGTGGCGGCGTGCTCGCGTCCGCGGGCCCCGGAACGTCACTTGCACTCTCATCGGGCGAGTGCCAGAATCGTTGCTGGCACTCGCGACACGTGAGTGCCAATGCTTCTGCTTCATGACGTCCGGGAGGGACGAAAAACACACATGGCTAAGATCATTGCTTTTGACGAAGAGGCCCGGCGCGGCCTCGAGCGTGGCCTGAACATCCTGGCCGACGCGGTGAAGGTCACGCTCGGCCCGCGTGGTCGCAACGTCGTGCTCGAGAAGAAGTGGGGCGCCCCCACCATCACGAACGACGGCGTCTCCATCGCGAAGGAGATCGAGCTCGACGACCCGTTCGAGAAGATCGGTGCCGAGCTCGTCAAAGAGGTCGCGAAGAAGACCGACGACGTCGCCGGTGACGGCACGACCACCGCGACGGTGCTGGCCCAGGCCCTCGTCCGCGAAGGCCTGCGCAACGTCGCGGCCGGCGCCGACCCCATCTCGCTGAAGCGCGGCATCGAGAAGGCCGCCCAGGCCGTCTCCGACCAGCTGCTCGCCGACGCGAAGGACATCGAGACCAAGGAGCAGATCGCCGCCACGGCGTCGATCTCGGCCGCCGACCCCACCATCGGCGCGCTCATCGCCGAGGCCATCGACAAGGTCGGCAAAGAGGGCGTCGTCACCGTCGAGGAGAGCAACACCTTCGGCACCGAGCTCGAGCTCACCGAGGGCATGCGCTTCGACAAGGGCTACCTGTCGCAGTACTTCGTCACCGACCCCGAGCGCCAGGAGGCCGTCTTCGAGGACGCCTACGTGCTCATCGTCAACTCGAAGATCTCGAACATCAAGGACCTCCTGCCGATCGTCGACAAGGTCATCCAGTCGGGCAAGCAGCTGCTGATCATCGCGGAAGACGTCGACGGCGAGGCCCTGGCCACGCTGGTCGTCAACAAGATCCGCGGCATCTTCAAGTCGGTCGCCGTCAAGGCCCCCGGCTTCGGCGACCGTCGCAAGGCCCAGCTGCAGGACATCGCGATCCTCACCGGTGGTCAGGTCATCGCCGAAGAGGTCGGTCTCAAGCTCGAGAACGCCACGCTCGACCTGCTCGGCCGTGCCCGCAAGGTCATCATCACCAAGGACGAGACGACCATCGTCGAGGGTGCCGGCGACGACGAGCAGATCGCCGGCCGCGTCCGTCAGATCCGCAGCGAGATCGAGGCGACCGACAGCGACTACGACCGCGAGAAGCTCCAGGAGCGCCTCGCGAAGCTCGCCGGCGGCGTGGCCGTCATCAAGGCGGGTGCCGCGACCGAGGTCGAGCTGAAGGAGCGCAAGCACCGCATCGAGGACGCCGTCCGCAACGCGAAGGCTGCCGTCGAAGAGGGCATCGTCGCCGGTGGTGGCGTCGCCCTCATCCAGGCCGGCAAGACCGCCCTGGCGAACCTGCAGCTCGAGGGCGACGAGGCGACGGGTGCGAACATCGTCCGCGTCGCGATCGACGCTCCGCTGAAGCAGATCGCCTTCAACGCGGGCATGGAGCCCGGCGTCGTCGCCGACAAGGTCCGCGGGCTCGACATCGGCTGGGGCCTCAACGCCGCGACCGGCGAGTACGTCGACATGCTGGCCGCCGGCATCATCGACCCCGCCAAGGTCACGCGTTCGGCTCTGCAGAACGCCGCGTCGATCGCCGGTCTGTTCCTCACGACCGAGGCCGTCGTCGCCGACAAGCCCGAGAAGAACCCGGCCCCGGCCGGCGACCCCTCGGGTGGCATGGACTTCTAGTCCGCACCGTCCGGCTCGCGCCGGGCACACGCACAAGGGCGGCTCCCCCTCGGGGGAGCCGCCCTTCGGCGTTCCGGGTGTGCGGTGTCGGCGGGTGGCCCGGATGCGCGACGCCGTGGGGTGGCCCGGATGCGCGACGCCGCGGGGAGACCCGGGTGCGACGTCCCGCCCTCCCGGTCCGACCCTCGCGTCCGGCGGTGGGCGATGTGCCTAGGCAGGGGTTCTGCGCCGACTGAGGGGGTGGGTCGGTGGGTGCGGGGTCGCGCCCCCGTGTTCGGCGGCGAGCGATGTGCCTAGGCAGGGGTTCTGCGCCGGTCGAGGGGGTCGGCCGACGGGGCGAGCCGGGCCAGCTGCGAGATGCCGAGCCGCGAGATGCCGCGCGGCGAGCCGACTCGCAGTCAGGCGGTCGCGCTCGCGGTGACCGGTTCGGCGGGGGTGGAGACGTCGGCGGGCATGAGGGGCAGGGCGACGCGGAAGGTCGCTCCGCCGCCCGGGGTGTCGCCGACGTCGACCGAGCCGCCGTGGGCTGCGACGATGCCCGAGACGATTGCGAGGCCGAGACCGCTGCCGCCGGTGTCGCGGGTGCGCGACGAGTCGGCGCGCCAGAAGCGCTGGAAGATCTTCTCGCGGATCTGCGGCGGGATGCCCTCGCCGTGGTCGACGATGGCGACGGTGGCGACGCCGCGCGACGGGTCGGACTGCACGACAAGTTCGATCGGGCTGTCGTGTTCGGTGAAGCGCATCGCGTTGCCCATCAGGTTGGTGATCACCTGGCGGATCTTGTTCTCTTCACCGAGCACGATCGCCGGCGCCTCGAACCTCTGCACCTCGTCCTGCAGCTGGGCGGCGGTGGCGGTGTCGCCGTTGCGCACGGCCCGGGCCCGCAGGCTCCGGAGGCGCGCGAGGGTCGCGCCCGCGAACGAGATCGGCCCCGTCGCCCCGGGTGCGGCACCCCCGAGTGGCGTGCCCGACGCGGGCGGCGTGGCCGCGGCCGGGGGAGCGGTCTGGGGGAGGCGCCCGTCGGCCGTCGCCTCGTCACCCTCGACCGGTGCCTCGAACGGCGCGACGACCGGTTCGAGCACGATCACGTCGATGTCGCGGTCCGGGTTCGACGCCATCGTGTCGAGGGCCGAGTCGCGGGCGAGCTGCACGAGGTCGACCGGGCCGAGCTCGAGGGGCTTCGACTCGTCGAGGCGGGCCAGGGCGAGCAGGTCTTGCACCAGCACGCCCATGCGGATCGCCTCCTTCTCGATGCGGTCCATGGCTTGGGCGACGTCCTCGGGCTTGGTGAGCGCCCCCATGCGGTAGAGCTCGGCGTACCCGCGCAACGACACGAGGGGCGTGCGCAGCTCGTGGCTCGCGTCGCCGACGAAGCGTCGCATCTGGTCGATCGTCTTGGCCCGGTCGTCGAAGGCGCTGTCGATGCGGCTGAGCATGGTGTTGAGCGACCGGTTGAGGCGGCCCACCTCGGTGTTGGGCGTGGTCGAGTCGAGGCGCTGGGTGAAGTCGCCGTCGGCGAACCGGGCGGCCGTGGCCTCGACGTCGCGCAGCGGGGCGAAGGTCGACGTGACGAGGAGGCGCGTGAGGGCGGCCCCCAGGACGACCACCGAGAGTCCGAAGCCGAGGAAGATGCCGCCGAAGCGCCCGATCGTCGCGTTCGTGCTGGCCAGGTTGGTGCCGGCGACGATCGTCGCCGGCACGAGGGACACGGTGCCCTGGGCGTCGGTCGACTGCAGCTGCGTGGGGTGGGCGTAGAGGCGCCACTCGTTGTCGCGACTGGTGCTGTACCGGATGAACGCCTCGTCCATCGGGGCACCCGAGACGCCCAGTCCCGTCAGCACGGGGGCGTCCGTCGAGCTCGAGAGCTGGCTGCGGGTGTCGCAGATCAGGTCGCCGTCGGCGTCCAGGATGGCCACGTAGCTGCTGGTCAGGCCGCCGAAGTTCACGGTGCACGACCGGGAGTCGGACGCGTCGATCAACGCGCCGTTCAGGTTGCGGGCCGAGTTCTCGAGCGAGGTGTCGACCTGCCCCATCAGGTAGGTGCTGAGCACGGTCATCGTGCCGAGGCCGGCGACGACGAGGCCGAGGGTGACCAGGGTCACCGTGATGCCGGTGATCTTGGTGCGGATGGAGATCTCGTTCCACCACTGCGAGAGGCGTGCGTGCATGGGGTCAGACGTTAGCGGAGCCGGCTGGGGGTCGACACGACGATGCCCGACCGCACGGGGCGGTCGGGCATCGTCGGTCGACGCGTGTCGGGCGAGGGCCGGTCAGGCCTTCGAGGCCTTGAGCATGTAGCCGAAGCCGCGCTTGGTCTGGATGATCGGCTCGGTCGAGAACTGGTCGAGCTTGCGACGCAGGTACGAGATGTAGCTCTCGACGATGCCGGCGTCGCCGTTGAAGTCGTACTCCCACACGTGGTCGAGGATCTGGGCCTTGGACAGCACCCGGTTGGGGTTCAGCATGAGGTACCGCAGCAGCTTGAACTCGGTGGGGCTGAGCTCGATCGCCGTCTCGCCGATGGTGACCTCGTGGGTGTCCTGGTCCATGGTGAGTTCGCCGGCGCGGATGATCGCGTCTTCGTCCTCGTTCATGGTGCGACGGAGGATGGCCTTGATGCGGGCCACGATCTCGTCGAGGCTGAACGGCTTGGTGACGTAGTCGTCGCCGCCGACGGTCAGGCCGGTGATCTTGTCCTCCGTGTCGTCCTTCGCCGTCAGGAAGAGGATCGGCGACGTGTAACCCGACGACCGCAGTCGCTTGGTCACGCCGAACCCGTTCATGTCGGGGAGCATCACGTCGAGGATGATCAGGTCGGGTTCTTCTTCGAGGACCGCCGAGATCGCCTGGGCCCCGTTGCCGACCGCGCGCACGGCGAAACCGGCGAAGCGCAGGCTGGTGGTCAACAGGTCGCGGATGTTCGGTTCGTCGTCGACGATCAGGATCTTGGGGCCGTCACTCATGCGCCCAATCATCTGCGCGCCTCCTCGGTGTTTCCTGTGAGCAGGAGGCACGTCTCCCGCGAGCAGGCGGAGCGTCGGCCCTCAGGCGGCCGAGACCCGCAGCTGGCCGAGACCTCGTCCGGCCGGGACGCCCGGCGGCCGTCGGGGTCAGGAGTCGGGGCCGGCCCACTCGACGTTCGGCACCAGGGCGACGCGCGTCGTGAGCTCGAGCAGCTCGTCGGGCACCGCCAAGGTGAAGTCGACGCCCTCGCGCCGCTCGAGCACGGCGGTGTAGCCCGAGACACGGGTGATCTGCCACCCGGGGAACTCCTCGACCGAGGCTGCGACGACCTGGGCCTCGGAGGCGTCGTCGGTGGCGCCGATCGCGCTCAGGCCGGCGAACAGGTGATCCTTCACCGGCGAGCCGGCGAGCAGGTCGCTGCGCTCGATGACCTCGGGGTCGGGGCTCCAGGTCACGACGCTGAGGGTCGCGCCCGCGTGCAGCCCGCCCTGCACCTCGTACGTGCGCGCGACCGAGACGACCACCGAGGGGTCCCACTCGGCGAAGCGGGCGACCTGACCGCGGAACTCCATGGCGTCGTGGTCGAGCGAGGCCACGAGGGGGCCGAACGTCGCGAACGGCGCCTGGTCGGCGGCGAAGACCCGGCGCAGGCTGTCACGCCAGAGCTCGTCGTCGCCCAGGGGCAGGTCGGTGGCCCCTCCGTCGCTCACGCCGCGACCACCGGCGAGTCGAGGATCGTGTAGCTGTAGCCCTGCTCGGCCAGGAAGCGCTGACGGTTCTGGGCGAAGTCCTGGTCGACCGTGTCACGGCTGACGAGCGTGTAGAACGACGCGGGCAGCCCGGACTTCTTCGGCCGCAGCAGTCGGCCGAGTCGCTGGGCTTCTTCCTGCCGCGAACCGTACGAGCCGCTGACCTGGATCGCCACGGTCGCCTCGGGCAGGTCGACCGAGAAGTTCGCGACCTTCGAGACGACGAGCACCTTGAGGTCGCCGTCGCGGAACTGCTGGTAGAGCCGTTCGCGCTCGTCGACGGGCGTGCTGCCGGTGAGCGTCGGGGCGTCGAGCACCTCGGCGAGCTCGTCGAGCTGGTCGAGGTACTGGCCGATGACGAGGATCTGCTCGCCGTCGTGCCGCGCCACGAGGTGCTTGACCACGTCGAGCTTCGCCGGGGCCGTCGCGGCCAGCCGGTAGCGCTCGTCGTCGGGCGACGCGGCGTACTCGAGCCGCGCCTCCTGCGGCAGGTCGACCCGCACCTCGTAGCACGAGGCCGGCGAGATGAAGCCCTGGGCCTCGATCTCCTTCCACGGGGCGTCGAAGCGCTTGGGGCCGATCAGGCTGAAGACGTCGCTCTCGCGGCCGTCCTCGCGGACCAGGGTCGCGGTCAGGCCGAGCCGACGGCGGGCCTGCAGCTCGGCCGTGAGCTTGAAGACGGGCGCGGGCAGCAGGTGCACCTCGTCGTAGACCACGAGGCCCCAGTCGAGCGCGTCGAGCAGCGAGAGGTGCGTGTACTTGCCGCCGCGGCGAGCGGTGAGGATCTGGTAGGTCGCGATGGTGACCGGCTTGACCTCTTTCACCGAGCCCGAGTACTCGCCGATCTCGTCCTCGGTCAACGAGGTGCGCTTGAGCAGCTCGTCGCGCCACTGCCGTGCCGAGACGGTGTTGGTGACGAGGATCAGCGTCGTGGTGCCGGCCGCCGCCATGGCCCCGGCGCCGACGAGGGTCTTGCCCGCGCCGCAGGGTAGGACGACGACGCCCGAACCGCCCTCGAAGAAGTTGTCGATGGCCTTCTGCTGGTAGTCGCGCAGGTGCCAGTCACTCTCGTCGAGGTCGATCGCGTGCGGGGTGCCCGGCGTGTAGCCGGCGTGGTCCTCGGCGGGCCAGCCGAGCTTGACGAGCTGCTGCTTGACCTCGCCACGCGCCCAGGGCAGGAGCTCCCACAGGTCGTCGGCCCGCTTCACGCCGAGCAGCTCGCCGACCTTCTTGGCCCGGGTCACCTCGCTCAGCACCGAGCTGTCGGTGCCGCGCAGCAGCAACTGGTCGCCGTCGCGCTCGATGACGATGCGGCCGTAGCGCGCCACCGTCTCGGCGATGTCGACGCTGACGCTCTGCGGCACGGGGAACTTGCTGTACTTCTCGAGCGTGGCGAGCATGTCGTCGGCGGTGTGCCCGGCGGCTCGGGCGTTCCAGAGACCGAGCCGGGTGATGCGGTAGGTGTGCACGTGCTCGGGCGCGCGCTCGAGCTCGGCGAAGACGCTCAGGTCGTGCCGCGCGTCCTCGGCCTGCTCGTGCGCGACCTCGAGCAGGACGGTGCGATCGCTCTGCACGATCAGGGGTCCGGTCATGAGGGACGAGTCTAGGCGCGCCTCCTGCCCGGGCTCACAGCGGGGCACCGCCCGCGGGACGAGGAGGCGCGGCTCGGCCGACGGGGCCGCCCGCGTCAGTCGCGACTCGCGACCGCCACCACGTTCTTCAGCGGCAGCGTGCGCTCGACGTCGGACTTCTTGTCGCGACCGCGGACGCGTCCGCCGCCGATGCCGGTGGGCTCCATGTCGAGGGTGGTCGTGCTGCCGTCGGGCATCGCGACCGTGACGGTGACGGTCAGGCGTCCCTTGACGGCGGCGTCGAGCTGACGGGCGATCCAGGCGCGGTCGGTCGACTCGTCGCCGGCGGCGTCGTCCGTGTGCAACCGCGTGACCAGCTCGCGCAACGGGTCGCGCGTCTCGAGCGGGGCGGGGCGGCGCGGCCTGCGGCGTGACGGCGGCGCGACCTCGTCGCCCCCGTCGTCGACCACGACGACGGGGTAGCGCTCGTCGCTCAGCGACCAGAAGACCGTGTCGCGCTCGAACCGGCTCGCGACGGTCTTCTCGTCCACGCGGGTGAGGCCGAGGGGTGACAGCGACTGGTCGACCTCGAGGGTGTCGAGGCTCGCGCGGTCGTCGGCCACGACGAGCGACAGCGAATCGCCCGGTGCGCCCGCCGGAGCGCGCCCGGGGGCGACGGCGCGGACGCGGTACCGGCCGTGCCGTTCGGCGCTCTGCTGGATCAGGTAGTCGAGCGGCTGGGGGATGCCCGTCGACGAGATGCCGCCGAGGAAGTCCCGCAGCGTCTCGGCCGTCTCGCCCTCGCTCAGGGCGCGCTGCAGTCCGCCCTCGGTGATGCGGTACGTGGCCGCGAGGCCCGCGCTCTCGACGACCGCGATGACGCGCAGCCGGGCGTCGATGGCCGGCGAGAGCGGACCGGGCGAGACGACGCTGAGGTCGTGCTGCAGGTAGACCTGCTCGACCGCGTCGGGCAGCAGCGCGGCCACGCGGGCGCGGGCGGCGGCGGGACCCTCGCGGAAGAGCGCGACGGCCGCCGAGGTGGGGGTGTCGTCCGAGGTCAGCCCGAGCACCTCGGCGCTCCGCGAGAAGGCGGCGATGCGCTCGGTGATCCAGCTGCCGCCGGCGGGGTACGACCAGTCGGAGAACTCGCGCAGCGGCAAGCCCCACGACGTGTCGACGCGCTGCTCGAGCACGGTGAGGATCTCGCTCGGCAACGAGCCGAGCCACGCCCGCGTGAGCGTCTGCCAGCGGTCGGGCCAGGAGGCGCGGAGCCAGTCGGTCGCGTCGGCGGCCACCACCCAGCCGTCGGGGCTCGGGGCCGCGAGCCCGGCCCGCACGGCGATGGCGAGCACCGTCGCGACGTCGTCGACGTCGATGCGGGCCGCCTCGGCGAGTCGCCTCGTCTCGGGCAGGGCGAGCCCGCCCTTGGCGAGCTCACGCGCCGGCGACTGCTCGAGGGCACGCAGGATCTCGGCCACCTCGATCACCACGGCGTACAGGCGTTCGGCCGAGCGGGCGTCGGCCTCGTCGCGCGCCTGGTCGAGGACGGTCTCGAGGACGACCGGCGGTCGCTCGGCGGTCAGCACGTCGAGGGCCAGGGCGGGGTCGTCGTCGAGCCGGTCGCCGACGGCGTCGAGGGTCGCGACGGACGTGCCCCGCCGCACCACGAGGAACGCCTGGACGAGCTGCTCGAGGGCGGCGTCGACGGCTTCGCGGTCGATCTCGAAGGCGGCGTCGACGCGGTCGTGCACGGCGTCGACGTCGCCCGGCACCCGGACGACCTGCAGCACGACGAGTGCCACCCGGTCGAGGTGGGCCAGGGCGTCGCGGACGCTGGCCGGCTCGAGCAGCACGTCGGCGAGGTCGAAGGCGTCGTGGACGCTCGACGCCCGGACCTGCCGGCGCGCGAGACGCCGCAGCAGGTCGTCGTCGTCGACGGCGCGCAGGACGCCCGCGAGGTCGAGTGCACTAGCCATGGTCGAGGCCTCCAGCCGTCGTGCAGCCCGGGTCTGCGGTTACCGTCTGGTGCCCCGCGAGTCGCGGCTGCGACGCACGGCGCTCGCCACCACGAATGCCAGCAGCATCGCGACGGCGATCGGGAGCCCGATGAGGGGCAGGATCGTGAGGGCGGGCCAGACGCCGACGGTGAAGTCGGCGACCCCCATCGCCGTGCCGACGAGCCTCGTGAAGAACGCGAGGACCGAGACGACGACGATGGCGAGGATCATGAAGAGGAGGACGCGCTCTGTACGATTGACGTCAGAGGGCGCACTCGTCTCGATCTTCTTGGCCACGGGTCAACGATAGTGCGGTGCGGCCCTACCCGGCGATCTAAGCTGGGGCGACCCACCCCCAGGGTCACCCGTCTTCACGAGAGGTCCAGTCATGCCCACCGGCAAGGTCAAGTTCTACGACGACGAGAAGGGCTTCGGCTTCATCAGCAGCGATGACGGCCAAGAGGTCTTCCTCCACGCGTCGGCCCTGCCCGCCGGCACCGTGGGTGTCAAGGCGGGCACCCGCCTCGAGTACGGCATCGCCGACGGCAAGCGCGGCGCGCAGGCCCTGTCGGTCCGCGTCCTCGAGGCCGCCCCCAGCCTCGCCAAGATGAACCGTCGCTCGGCCGACGACATGGCCGTCATCGTCGAAGACCTCGTCAAGGTGCTCGACAAGGCCGGTGGCGACCTGCGTCACGGCCGGTACCCGCAGAACGGCGCCCGCATCGCCGTGCTTTTGCGCACCGTCGCGGACTCGTTCGATGCCTGAGGCCGCCCCGCGCACGCCCTGGTCCGAGCTCGCCCGTCGCGCCCTGACCGAGATCACGCCCGACGAGACCATCGGGGCCGAGGCCGACCCCGTCGACGACGAGGCCGGAGTCACCTCGGTGCGCTTCGCCACGCTGCTCCCCGGCTACCCGGGCTGGCACTGGACGGTCAGCGTCGCCCACCTCGACGGTGAGGACCCCTCGGTGCTCGAGGCCGAACTGCTGCCCGGTGACGGTGCCCTGCTCGCGCCGGACTGGGTGCCGTGGGCCGACCGCCTCGCCGAGATGAAGGCCCAGGAGGCGCGCGACGGCGACGAGGACGCCGACGACTCCGACGACGACGACGAGTCCGACGACGACGACTCGGACGACGACGACTCGGACGACTCGGACGACGACGACTCGGACGACGACGAGCACGGTTCGATCGTGCACGGTGGCGACGTGGACGGGGTCGACATCGACGACCTCGTCGACGACGCTCCGGACGACGACGACGACGACTCGGACGACGACTCCTCGGACGACGACGACGCCGTGACGCCGGTCGTCCCGGCCGCGCACCCCGAGGCCGACCTCGACGACGAGTCGCACGACGACGACTGGGACGGCGAGGACGAAGACCCCCTGAGCAGACGACGGAAGTAGTCCGTCGACCCGACCCGCGCCTCCTGCGGTCGGTCGTCACGACGAAGCCCCCGACACGATCGTGTCGGGGGCTTCGTCGTGGTGCCGGCGGGGTCAGAGGGCGTCGACGACGTACTCGATGGAGCGGATGAGCTGGCGCACGTCGTCGGGCTCGACGGCCGTGAAGGTCGCGACGCGCAGCTGGTTGCGGCCGAGCTTGCGGTACGGCTCGGTGTCGACGATGCCGTTGGCGCGCAGCACCTTCGCGATCTCGGACGCGTCGATCGACTCGGCGAAGTCGATGGTCGCGACGACCTGCGAGCGGTGCGACGGGTCGACGACGAACGGGGTGGCGTACTCGGAGGCGGTGGCCCAGTCGTAGAGCGCCGACGACGACTCGCGCGTGCGGGCGTCGGCCCAGGCGAGACCGCCGGAGTCGAGCATCCAGCGGGTCTGGTCTTCGAGCAGCAGCAGGGTGGTGAGCGCGGGGGTGTTCAGCGTCTGGTCGAGCCGCGAGTTGTCGACGGCGTTCTTCAGGCTGAGGAACTCGGGGACGTACCGGCCGCTGGCGGCGATGCGCTCGACGCGCTCGACGGCGGCGGGGGAGAAGAGCGCGAACCACAGGCCGCCGTCGCTCGCGAAGTTCTTCTGCGGTGCGAAGTAGTAGACGTCGGCCTGCGAGGCGTCGAAGTCGATGCCGCCCGCGGCGCTCGTCGCGTCGACGACCGTCAGGGCGCCGGGGTCTCCGGCGACCCGGGTGACCGGGGCCATGACGCCCGTCGAGGTCTCGTTGTGCGGCCAGGCGTACACGTCGACGCCCTCGACGACCTCGACCTCGGCGAGCGATCCGCCCTCGGCCGTGACGACGTGGGGAGCCTCGAGCCACGGCGCCGCGTTCGCCCTGGCGAACTTCGAGCCGAACTCGCCGAACGACAGGTTCTCGGCGCGCTTCTCGACGAGGCCGAAGGCCGCGGCGTCCCAGAAGGCGGTCGAGCCGCCGTTGCCGAGCACGACCTCGTAGCCCTCGGGCAGGCGGAACAGCTCGCCGAGCTCGGCCCGGACGCGGCCGACGAGGCCCTTGACCGGTGCCTGGCGGTGCGAGGTGCCGAGGATCGACGCACCGGCGGTCACGAGGTGCTCGAGCTGGGCCGCCCGGACCTTCGAGGGGCCGCAGCCGAAACGGCCGTCGGTGGGCAAGAGGTCAGTGGGAATCCGGATGTCCGCCATGCGGTCGATCCTACTGACGCGGCGCGGGGCCCAGCGTGCAGCCGGTAGGCTTGCGGGGTAGTCCACGTGTTCCACCGGGAGGCCCCTGTTGACCGATCTCGTCGACACCACAGAGATGTACCTGCGCACGATCCTCGACCTCGAAGAAGAGAACATCGTGCCGCTGCGTGCGCGCATCTCCGAGCGTCTCGGCCACTCCGGTCCGACCGTGTCGCAGACCATCGCCCGCATGGAACGCGACGGCCTCGTCGTCGTGTCGGGTGACCGCCACCTCGAGCTGACGCACGACGGGCGCACCAAGGCCACCCACGTCATGCGCAAGCACCGGCTCGCCGAACGTCTCCTGGCCGACGTCATCGGCCTCGACTGGGCGTACGTGCACGACGAGGCCTGCCGGTGGGAGCACGTCATGAGCGAGCAGGTCGAACGTCGACTGCTCGACATGCTCGACCACCCGACCGAGTCGCCCTACGGCAACCCGATCCCCGGTCTCGACGAACTCGGCGACTCGCCCGCGGGGCGGTTCCTCGACGGCGTCGTCAACCTGGTCGCCGTCCTGGCCGAGAACCCCGAGGGCGTCACGCGTCCGATCCGGCGCCTGGCCGAGCCGGTGCAGTTCGAGCCCGAGCTGCTGCAGCAGTTGCAGGGTGCGGGCGTCCTGCCCGGCGGGGTCGCGACCGTCCGCTCGGCGGGGTCGTACGTGTTCGTCCAGGTCGACGGTCACGACGAGGGCCTCGAGCTGCCGACCGAGGTCGCCCAGCACATCTACGTCGGGCTCTGACCGCCCGTCCGGCCGGCGGGGTGGGGTGACGCGGGTTTCTTGCGTGCGTGCGCCGCGCCTCCTGCGTTCTGCTGCGGATCACGCAGGGCTTTACCGATTCGTTACAAATCTCCCTCTCAAGGATGATTTCACCGCGCCCCTCAGGTACAGTCGCTGAGTCCCCAGGCCGCTGAACCGGCCGTCGGACCCGTGGCAGGACGTCTCTCACGCCCGTCTCCTGCCGTGTGTCGTTGCGATCGAGACGAACGGACGGGGCAGCTTCCCTAGAGCTGCCGAGACGTAGGAGACCCACCCCCCGTGACGCTTCCCGGCTCAGACACCACCCCTGACGTGCGCCCGAACCGCACCGTCGCCACCCGCACCCCCGCCGACCTGCCGACCCGCTCGTCCCTGCGACGCGCCCAGGCCGCCGCGGCCGCACCCGCCGCCCGGTCGGGCCGCCCGTCGGTCAAGCGCAGCGTGGTCTCGGTGACCGTCATGACGCTCACCGCCGGCCTCATCGGCACCATGGCCCTGCCCGCCTTCGCCTCGAACCCCGGCGCGGCGGCCGGCCCGAGCGTCGGAGCCTCGTCGACGGCCGCCTCGACCAGCCACGCGCAGAGCGTCGCGGTGGGCGACGACGTCGCCCTGGCCGACGCCACGCGTGACGGCTACACGGCGACCTCGCAAGAAGACCTGAACGCGGCGGCCCTCGCCAGCCAGCGCGAGGCCGAGCGAGCAGCCCTGGCCGCGAGCTACGCCAGCTACACCGGCCCGACGGCGGCCGAGAACGTGGCCGCGGCGTCGTCGTCGGGTTCGGCCTCCGCCTCGGCGACGGGCACCGTCGCGACGCCCGGCGCGTTCAGCCTCAGTGCCGTCTACGACACGGCCCTGCAGTACGTCGGCACCCCGTACGTCTTCGGCGGCGCCACCCCCGCCGGCTTCGACTGCTCGGGCTTCGTGATGTACGTCTACTCGCAGTACGGCATCGCGCTGCCGCACTCGGTCACCCGCCAGGGGGCCATGGGCACGCCGATCTCGGCGGCCGAGGCCCAGCCCGGCGACGTGGTGATCTTCAACGACGGGTCGCACGACGGCTTCTACGCCGGCAACGGCATGATCCTCGACGCGCCGAAGCCCGGCGGGTTCGTCAGCGTGCGGCCGCTCTGGACGAGCGCCGTGCACTACGTGCGCTTCGGGGCCTAGGCGACCCGCGCCTCCTTCGCTCGGCCCGTCTCGCGACGGGCTCCGCGTGAACAACCTGTGAAGGGTCGTCGTGCCTATAGGCAAGACGGCCCTTCCGGGCTTAACCTGGCGCCCTCGGAGTTCCGCTGAGACCAGGAGCGTCACATGCCTCGTACGACCGCCACCCGCACCATGGGTGCGCTGTCGCACGAGCACATACGACACCCCGCCATGTGACAGAGCACCGTCCCCGTGACGGTGCTTTTTTCGTGTCGGCGGGCCTGCTGGGCCGGCGACGCCCCGAGAGGTCGAATCCCTGGAAGCCGTCCAGGGTGCTTCGAAAGGGAAAGCATGCGCACTCTCGTCCTGAACGCCGGTTTCGAGCCCCTCGCCGTGGTGTCCGACCGGCGGGCCCTCGTCCTCGTCATGAGCCAGAAGGCGACCGTCGTCGCCGCCGACGCGGAGCACCCCGTGCTCGGGGCGGTGATGTCGTGGGATCGTCCGTCGGTCATCGTGCTGACGCGGTACGTGCGCATCCCGCACACGCGGCAGATCCCGGTCTCGCGCCGCGGGGTCATGCGGCGCGACGCGCACCGCTGCGCCTACTGCGGCCGGTCGGCGACCACCATCGACCACGTGCAGCCGCGGTCGCGTGGCGGGGCGGACAGCTGGGAGAACCTCGTCGCGTGCTGCCTCAAGTGCAACAACCTCAAGAGCGACCGGACGCCGCACGAGATGGGCTGGGAGCTCCGCTTCACGCCCAAGCCGCCGCACGGGGTCGGCTGGGTCGTGCGCGGCATGGAGCGCACGCAGGCGGACTGGGACGAGTACCTCGCCGCCGCGTGAGCGCGGCCTGCTCGGCGCGGAGCCGGCCCGGCGGGCGGGCGGCCGGGCGGGCTGCTCCGCACCGCGTTTCGTGCATCGCACCGTGACTAGTCGGGGTGCACTGCACGAAGGGCGGTGCAGTGGTCTCGCGGGCCGGACGGCAGGAGGCGCGGGTTCGGTAGACTCGGACGGTCAGCCTCTGTAGCTCAATGGAAGAGCAGTTCCGTCCTAAGGAAAGGGTTGGGGGTTCGAGTCCCTCCAGGGGCACCTGACGCCGCTTCGCGGCGTTGCCCCCGGAGGGACTCGAACCCCGCGGCCCCGCGCTGCGCGCGCCCGTCCAGGGGCACCTGACGCCGCTTCGCGGCGTTGCCCCCGGAGGGACTCGAACCCCGCGGCCCCGCGCTGCGCGCGCCCGTCCAGGGGCACCCAGTCGTCGCCCGCCACGTGACGTAGCGTAAAAGGGGAGTCATGGCCACCCACTCGGACGAGCACCCCGCCCCGTCCGTCGGCTCCACCCGGTCGCCGTCCGGCGTCCTCGTCGGGTCCGTCACGTGTCCGAACTGCGCGACCGACCGCCGTCGCGGGCACGCGCACCGCTGTGCGGCGCCCGAGCTCGTCACGCTCCCGGCTGCCGCGGTCGAGCTGCTCGCGGCCGTCCGTGCCGCCGGCGGGCACCCGCTCGTCGTCGGCGGCGCCGTCCGAGACGCCCTCGCCGCCCGGTCCGCCCCGGGCCCCCTGGACGCCCGCGTCGCACCTCCTGCCGCGGTCGCCCCGAAGGACCTCGACATCGAGGTGTTCGGCGTCGAGACGCTCGACCGACTCCGCCCGCACCTCGCCGCCGTCGCCCGCGTCGACGACGTCGGTGCCTCGTTCGGAGTCCTCGTCGCCACCGTGGGCGGTCTCGACGTCGACGTCTCCGTCGCCGGTGAGCCGCCGACCCCGGCCGGCGAGGCGGCGGCGTTCGCGCGCCGCGACCTCACCGTCAACGCGCTGGGCTGGGACCCGGGCAGCGGAGAGCTGGTCGACGTGTGGGGCGGAGCGGCCGACGTCGCCCACGGCGTCCTGCGACACGTCGGGCCGTCGTTCTCCGACGACGCCCTGCGTCCCCTCCGGGCGGCACAGTTCGTCGCCCGCTTCGGGTGGACGCTCGCCGACGACACGGTCCTCGCCTGCCGGGAGCTCGCGCACCTCCACGACACGCTGCCGAGCAGCCGGGTCTGGGGCGAGTGGAAGAAGCTGGCCACCCGCGGCCTCCACATCTCCCGTGCGCTCACGGTGCTCGAGCGGACGGGGTGGCTCGACAACTTCCCCGCCTTGGCCGCCACGCGCGGGATCGAGCAAGACCCCGCCTGGCACCAGGAGGGTGACGTCCTCACGCACCTGGGCCTCTCCGCCGACGTCGCCGCGGCGGCGGCCGAAGCCGAGCGGCTGCCCGCGGAGCAGCGCCTCCTCGCCGTCCTCGGCGCTCTCGTCCACGACGTCGGCAAGCCCTACGTCACCACCGTCCACGACGACGGCCGCATCACCAGCCACGGCCACGAGTCGGTCGGCGACCCGGTGGCGCAGGACTTCCTGGCCGGCATCGGTTCACCGCACGTCGTCCGCGACCGCATCGGCGGGCTGGTCGCCGAGCACATGTGCCACGTCGGCGTCGGCGGCGAGCCGACGCCGTCCGCCGTGCGCCGTCTCGTCCGCCGCCTCGACGGACGGTCCGGGCTCACCATCCACGACTGGGCCCGCGTCGTCGACGCCGACGTCGCCGGCCGAGGCCCGTCCGCCGGCGCCCCCGTCTCAGGCCCCTGGGTGGCGCTGGCCGGCGACGTCGGCGCGAAGCCGCGGAAGAGCCTCCTGACCGGACGCCACCTGATGAGCCTCGGCTACGAGCCCGGCCCCGCGTTCACGGACATCATCCGGGCGGCCCTCGCCGCGCAGGACGACGGCGAGTTCGACGACGAGGCCGGAGCCGTCGCGTGGTTCGTCGCGCAGGAGGTGCCGCGGGTCTCGTGAGCGTGCGCCGGCGCGGCCGAACCTGGAGGTCCTGACCGGCCAGGGGCCAGGGTGGTCTCATGCCGACCTCCGCAGAGACCGCCCGTACGACCCGCCACGACCGGCAGATCGGTCGCCGTGACCTGACCGAGTGGCGGTCGGCCGCGGGCCGGCGGCTCGCCTCGCGCCACAAGACCGTCGCGCAGAAGGTCGGCGCCCGGCGGGCGCTGGTCGCGACCCTCGCCGTCGGGGGCGGCATCGCGGTCGCCGCGACCGCCGGGGCCGCGTACATCTACGACGGGGTGACGGGTCGCGACGGCATCCAGAGCCTCGACCGGCCGGCGCTCGAGCGAGCGAAGCGGCTCCGCTCGCCGTTCACCAACGGCGCGGCGGCGACCATCGCCCACGTCTTCGGGCCCGTCGTCTTACCCGCCGTCACCGTCGGCGCCGCCGCGGCCTTCGGCATCCGTGACCGTCACCCCAGCCCCGTCACCCTCGTCGTGGCGGCCGGAGCGGGCTCGCTCGCGATGACGGTCGTGGGCAAGAAGCTCATCAAGCGCAACCGACCCGACCGCCACGAGGCCATCCCGCCCTACGAGGAGTCGCCGTCGTTCCCGTCCGGGCACACGCTGAACACGACCACCATCCTCGGCGTGCTCGCCTACCTGCTGGCGCTCCGGCAGCGCGACCAGGCGCCGCAGGTCGCGATCGTCGGAGCCGCCGCCGGGGCGGCCGGCGTCGTGGGGCTGTCGCGCGTGCTGCTCGGGGCGCACTGGTTCACCGACGTCGCCGTCGGGTGGGTCACCGGCATCGGGTGGCTCTCGCTGATCGTCACCAGCCACCGCCTCTACCTGAGCACCCAGGACGACGACGACGTCCACGAGTGACGGCGCGTCGGGCCGGCGTGACCTCCGTGGGGATCGTGCGCCGCGCCTCCTCGTCCCCGGTCCGGGTCGGAGGAGCCGCGCGTCACGCCCGGTCGTGCAGCGTGACCTGGTAGCCGTCGGGGTCGACGAAGGTGAAGGTGTGGCCGAAGGGGCCCTCGACCGGTGCCGTCGCGATCTCGACGCCGGCGGCGACCAGGGCGTCGTGGGTGGAGCGGGCCTCGGGATCGAGCAGCCAGAGGCCGACGCCGTGACCGAGCGGGGCCGCGTCGAGGTCGACGCCGGGCAGGGCGCCCCGCACGGCGAACGCGATCGGCTTCGTGGCGAAGACGACGGCGTGCGGCGGGCCGTCCTGCCGGGTGAGGCCGAGGTGCTGCTCGTAGAACGCGGCGGAGCGCTCGACGTCGCGGACCTGGAGCGAGATGAAGTCGGGGCCGATGGCGGTCATGGGGTGCCTGCTCTCGTGTCGAAGATGTGTGTCAGTTAGCTGACATGGATCAACCTATGTCAGACTACTGACATGAGTCAAGGCGCGTCGGCGATCGACCTCGAGACCTCGGTGGGTTACCTGCTGAAGGAGGCGTCGAGTGCGCTCCGCGCCTCCATGGAGGCTGAACTCCGCCCGCTCGACATGACCATCACGCACTACTCGTGCCTCGAGCTGCTCGCGCAGCGGCCCGGGCTGTCGAACTCCGAGCTCGCCCGCGGCGCGTTCGTCACGCGTCAGTCGATGAACGTGCTGCTGCAGTCGCTCGAGCGCGACGGTCTCGTGCGACGGGCCGACCGAGCGCCGACGGGGCGGGCCCTGCCGACCGAGCTGACGGCGGCCGGGCGGCGTCAACTGGCCGTGGCGAGCGCCGCCGTGCGGGCGGTCGAGGACAGGATGACGGCGGGGTTGACGCCGGCCGCGCGGCGGCAGCTGGCCGAGGCGCTGCGCGGGTGCGTGACCGCCCTGCGCTGACTCAGCTGGTGAGCGTGCGACCTAGCGACACCGTTCCCGCGTCGTCGGCGTAGTGGCCGTAGGCCGCGATGGGTCGGTACCCCGCCGACTCGTAGAGGCGGATCGCGGTGTCGTGGGCCACGTTGGTCTCGATCACCATCTCGGTGACGCCCGCGTCCGACGCCGACCGTTCGAGCCAGGTCAGCACCGCTCGGGACAGCCCGCGCCCGCGTCGGTCGGGCCGCACGTACATCCGCTTGAGCTCGGCGCGGCCGTCCGGCAGCAGCCGCCACGCGCCGAGGGCGACGGGCTCGCCCGACTCGTACGCCACCGCGAACGTGCCCCTCGGCAGCTCGAACTCGGAGCGGTCGATCGGGCTGTCGTCGCGTCCGCCGTAGATCTCGACGTAGAGCTGTTGCAGCCCCTCGACGAGCAGGTGCACGTCGGGGTGGTCGTAGGGGCGGGGCTCGATGCTCGTCGCGGGCGCCGGTGTCGTCACCCCACCATCTTGGTCGATCGCCGCGCGACCGGGGTGGCTCCCGCCCCGACGTCAGGCCGCGTCGCGCCCGGTCACCCGGTCGAGTCCGGACGAGGAGGCGCGGCGCGCGTCCCCCAGGTCGCATCCGAGGGCCACCAGCACGCGGGCCACCAGCTCGACCGACCACTCGGGGGTCACGAGCTCGGGGCTCGACCACCAGGTGTGCAGCCCGCCGAGGAGACTGCCGCCGACCAGGGACAGTGCCAGGTCGACGTCCAGCTCGGCGAACGACCCCGCGGCCTGTCCGGCCTCGACCAGGGCCCGTGCCTGCGGGACCAGCGCCGCCTCGGCGTCGAGCAGGCGCAGCCCGTTGCGCGCGACGACGACGGCCACCGCAGGGTCGCTCTCGGTGAGGCCGAGCACCACGTGCATCGCGATCGCCGCCGCCGTCGTCGGGGAGTCGCCCGCCCGACCGAGCGCCGTCATCCGGTCGGTCTGCGCCTCGAGCACGCTCTGGACGGCTTGGTCGAACAGCTCGTCCTTTCCGGCGAAGTGGTTGTAGAACGTGCCGAGGCCGACGTCCGCCAGCTGCGTGATCTCGGCGACGGGGACGGCGGCGTAGTCGGCCCGCCGCAGCAGGACGACACCGGCCTCGATCAGCTTGCGACGCGTGTCGCGGGTGCGGCGGGACGTCCTCGAGGGGTCGACCCGCACCTCCTCGTCGTCCGTTCTCACAGCGGCCTCTCACGTGTCCGGCGGGTTGTCTGGCTACATTCTGTCATGACTGACGAAATCGTCAGCTCTGACGAGTCCATCAGGAGGCATCATGCCCGACGTGTCGATCACCGCCGCCCGCCCGGACCAGCTCGACGCGGCCGCCGCCGTGCTCGCGGAAGGGTTCCGCGACGACCCCGTCATGCAGGGGTTCGTCCCGCGGGGGCCGCGACGGCACGCCCGCCTGGTCGACCTCTTCGCGGCGATGATGCGGTCCATCCCCCGGGCCCGTCGCACGGTCGACGTGGCCGTCGTCGACGGTGACGTCGTGGGGGCGGCGGTCTGGGAGGCCCCGCGCACCCGGGCGTCGTCGCCGCTGAGCCTCCCGGTCTCGTGGGAGGAACTCGGGCAGCTGCCCCGCTACCTGCGCGCCCTGGGCCTCGTCGGGCTCGTGCCGGCTGCCCGGCACCAGGCGACCCTCGCGGCACCGCGCCCCCGCCTGCCGCACTGGTACCTCGGCGAGATCGCCGTCGGCGACGCGGCCCGCGGGCTCGGCGTCGGCACCTCATTGATCGAGCACCGCCTCGCCGCCGTCGACGAGGCGGGCGACGCCGCCTACCTCGAGTCGTCGACCGAGCGGAACCGGGCGCTCTACCGTCGGATGGGCTTCGTCGAGCTGGGGCCGATCCGTGGGCTGCCGGGGGCGACGCCCGCCGCGATGTGGCGTCCGGCTCGGACGGCGGCCGGGTCGGCGTGAGTCCCGGCACCCGGGCCGTCGGGGGTCGCACCACCGTTGTGGCGTCGAACCGCCCTCGAGCGTGGTTCGACACCGCGACGGTGGTGCGACCTCGGCGGGGCCGGCGGACATGCGACCGCCGCGTCCGTGAGTCGCCGTGAGTCGCCGTGTGACGAGGCTGCTGGTGCATCGGCCGCGCCGGGAGGATCGTGTCGGCATGGTGAACGCGACGACCGCACCGGCCCCGGCAGCCGCCCTGCCGTCGGCACCTGCCCTGCCTCCGGCTCCGGCCCTGCCCTCGGCACCCGCCGAGCAGCACCTCGCCCGCCTGCGCCGCGAGCGTTCGAGCATCAAGTGGACGCGTTTCGCCGACGACGTGCTGCCGCTCTTCGTCGCCGAGATGGACTACGACCTCGCCGAGCCGGTCGTCGACGAGCTGGTCCGCCGCGTGCGCGCCTCGGACGTCGGCTACCTCGACGGCCCCGGGCCCCTCGCGCCCGCCTTCGCCCGCTTCGCGCTCGACCGGTGGAGCTGGCGCGTCGACGAGTCCCGCGTGCACATCGCGACCGACGTCAGCGTCGGGATCGTCGAGACCCTCCGCCTCGCCGTGCCCCGGGGTGGCCGCGTCGTCGTGACGCCGCCGGTCTACCCGCCGTTCTTCGAGCTCGTCGAGGAGGCCGGGGCCGAGGTCGTGTGCGTGCCGCTGCTGGTGGCGGGGGAGTCCGTCGGCGACGCGACCCGCGCCTCCTCGGGGTCGCCGGCGCTCGCCGGTGACGGGCGGGCCCGCGCCGGACGCGCCGGCCTCGACCGCGCCGGCCTCGACCTTGCCGGCCTCGAGCGGGCGTTCGCCTCGGGCGTCGACGCGTTCGTGCTGTGCAACCCGCACAACCCGCTCGGCATCGTCCACGACGCGGCCGTGCTCGCCGAGGTGGCCCGGCTCGCCGCGCGGTACGACGTGCTCGTCGTGAGCGACGAGGTGCACGGCCCGCTGACCCACCCCGGCGTCGTCTTCACTCCGTTCTCACCGGTCGCGGAGGCGCAGGGCGCGCGGTCGGTCACGGTCACCTCGGCGAGCAAGGGCTGGAACCTCGCGGGGGCCAAGTGCTCGCTGGTGGTCGCGGGCGACGACGGGACGGCCGTGCTGCTCGACGGCCTCGTGGAAGAGGTCGCCTGTCGCACGAGCATCCTCGGCCTGCACGCCAACGTCGTCGCCTTCGGCTGTACCGACTGGCTCGACGACGCCGTCACCAAGATCGTCGCGAACGACGCCCTGTTGGCGTCCCTGCTCGCCGAGCACCTGCCCGGCGTCACGTACCACCGCCCGGCGGCCGGCTATCTCGCCTGGCTCGACCTCCGCCCGCTCGGGCTCGGCGACGACCCCGCCGCCGTCCTGCTCGCGGGTGCCCGCGTCGCCCTCAACGCCGGCCACACCTACGGACCGGGAGGCGCCGGTCACGCCCGCCTCAACCTCGCGTGCGACCCCGGGGTCCTGGTCGAGGCCGTGCGACGCATCGCCGCCTTCGTGGCCTCCCGCACCTGAGCGGCCCGCCGCGCCGTTCGCCGCCCCGGCCGCCGCCCCGGCCGCCGCTGTGCCTGCCCGGGACTCGGCCCGCTCGTCACGTCAGGCGACGTCGCGCCGCAGCTGCCGCCACCACCCGAGCCCGAGCGGCAACGCGACCCAGATCAGCAGCGACGTCAACGCCTGCCCAGCACCCGGCACGTCCGCAGGGCCGTCCGCCCAGGTCACGTGCGGATGCGCGAGCCAGGCCGAGAACGCGAGCGTCGAGATCCAGGGGGCGACGGACGGGACGAGCAGAGCGGCGGCTACGTCGTACGTGATGGGCAGCAGCATGGTGACGACGATGGCCAGGGGCGTGTTCAGCAGCAGTGAGCCGACGGCTGTGCCGGTCAAGGCGGCTGCGACGGCCAGGGCCACGACCCCACCCGCGGCGGTCGTCACGGCGGACCAGTCGGTCGCCGCGAGGAGGTCGGGGTGCAGCACGACGAACGCCAGGGCCGCGCCCGCGGCCGAACGTGCCGTCCGCGGCGACGGGGGCCCCCAACCGAGCCAACTCGGCCTGGAGGCCACGGACGTCGTCGCCGCGATCGCCCAGGTCGAGCCCTCGCCAGAGGGGCACGGCGGTCGCGAGTGCGACGACAGGACGGCCGTCCACGGTCGCGACGACGTCGCCGCTCGCGATCTCACCGCCCGTGGAGCACGACAGTCCGGTGAGGACGCCCGGTCGAGGCGAGACGATCCGTCGCGGCGACCCCGTCTGCAGCACCAGCTGGACCTGTCGTTCGTCGACGTCCTCACGCGTGTCGACGGGAACCGCCTCGGCGGGGGCCGGTGAGCGCAGGGCCGCGGGCTGGTCGGGTGGGATGGACAGGAGCACCGCGCCGGCACCGACGGCGAGTGCGGTGAGCGCCACGAGACCGACCACCGACGCGCTCGGGAGTCTCGTCGGCTTCATCGCCCGGACCACAGGCCGAGGGGGTCGCGGAGACAGGACTGGGCGGCCTCGGACTGGGTGTCGAACGGGAAGGTGCCCGAGCCGTCGTCGGCCTCCCAGTCGTCCCGACCGTAGGACGGGTCGACCAGGCCGGCATCGGCCAGGCACCTGACCTGGATGGTCCCTTCGTCGAGACGCTCGGGGTTGCGGCGAACTTGCTCGTAGAGGAAGGTCACCCAGCTGTCGAACCTGGTCTCGCAGGCCTGCAGTGCTGCATCCGACCGCTCGAAGGGCATGTCGGGGGCATCGCCGTCGAGGTCGGTGAGCTCGAACCCGCCGTCGGGTGAGTAGTCGACGGCCAGGCCCGAGTCGGCGAGGCAGCGGCGGACGCCGTCGTGCGCCTGCTCGAGTTCTGTCGAGGTGACGACGCCGTCGGCCAGGATCTCTCTCTCGACGGCGCTCTCGCTCTCGTCGAGCGCCTCGGCGAAGACGTCGGCCCACGGCCCGGACAGCTCGAGGTCGGCGGCATCGGGTCGAGAGGTGCCGGCCGGCTGAGGGTCGGCGCAGCCCACCAGGGCGACGAGCACGGCGGCGGCCGTGACAGCCGCCGCCGTGACCGTCGTCCTCACTTCGCGGTCATCCCGTACGACACCACGTTGGCCCAGCACTGCGACTGGCTCGACCATCCACCCCGGCCGACCCACGAGCCGTACTTCTCGATGAGCACGTGTGCTTCCTCCCTCTGACGAATCCGTTCCGTCAGGCGTCGAAGCTAACGTTAAAAAGGTCACCTATCAAGGGTGACATTCTGCTGATCGAAGGGCGGAAGGGTGGTGACCGTGCCCCCTTGTGACATCCCGCCACGACATGAACACCCCGCCACGAGAGGACGTGGCGGGGTGTTCATCTCGTGGCGGGATGGGCCGGGGGCGGGCCAGGACCCGCGCCCGGCTACACGCCGGCGGGCACCGCGGCGACGCGCTCGCGCGCGGCCCGGGTCGCGGACACGAGGTTCTCGAGCGCCGCGACGGTCTCGGCGTAGCCCCGCGTCTTCAGGCCGCAGTCCGGGTTCACCCAGAGCTGGCGCACCGGCAGGGCGTCGAGCGCCGTGCGCAGCAGCTCGGACACCTCGTCCACGCTCGGCACCCGCGGCGAGTGGATGTCGTACACGCCCGGTCCGACGCCGCGCGAGAAGCCCCCGTCGCGCACCTCGGCCACGACCTCCATGCGCGAGCGCGCGGCCTCGATCGACGTCACGTCGGCGTCGAGAGCGTCGATCGCCTCGATGACCACGCCGAACTCGGAGTAACAGAGGTGCGTGTGGATCTGCGTCCGTGCTGCCACGCCGGCCGTCGCGAGCCGGAACGACCCCACCGACCAGTCCAGGTAGGCCGCCTGGTCCGCGACCTTCAGCGGCAGTAGCTCGCGCAGGGCCGGTTCGTCGACCTGCACGATGGGGATGCCCGCCGCCTCGAGGTCGGCGATCTCGTCCCGCAGCGCCAACGCCACCTGGTCGGCCGTCTCGCCGAGCGGCTGGTCGTCTCGCACGAACGACCACGCGAGGATCGTCACCGGCCCGGTCAGCATGCCCTTGACCGGCTTGGTCGTCAGCGACTGCGTGAAGGTCGACCACCTGACAGTGATCGGCGCCGGACGTGACACGTCGCCCCAGAGGATCGACGGCCGCGTCGCCCGAGAGCCGTACGACTGCACCCAGCCGTGCTGCGTCACGGCGAACCCGTCGAGGTTCTCGGCGAAGTACTGCACCATGTCGTTCCGTTCGGGCTCGCCGTGCACCAGCACGTCGAGGCCGATCTCCTCCTGCAGCGCCACCACGCGGCGGATTTCGTCCTGCAAGAAGCCGCGGTAGGCGTCGTCGTCGATCTCGCCGCGGGCATGACGGGCCCGGGCGACGCGGATGTCGCCGGTCTGGGGGAACGACCCGATCGTCGTGGTCGGGAGGGCGGGCAGCGAGAGGGCGGCCTCCTGCTCGGCGACCCGCGCCTCCTCGTCCCCGCGGACGTAGTCCGCCGGCGTCAGGGCGGCGGCCCGGGCGCGCACGGCCCCGTCGCGGACGCCGGGCGCCGCGAGCCGGTCGGCGAGGGCCGAGGAGGCGCGGGTCAGCTCGTCGAGGACGGCCTCACGTCCCGCGGTCAGCCCGCGTGCGAGCACGGCCACCTGCCCGACCTTCTGGTCGGCGAAGGCGAGCCAGCTGCGCAGCCGGGCGTCGAGCTGCCGTTCGACCTCGACGTCGTGGGGCACGTGGAAGAGGTTGGTCGAGGTGCCCGCCGACACGACCGGCGACACCGCGCGCAGCGACTCGAGCGCCTCGAGCGCGGCGGCCAGGTCTCCACGCCAGACGTTGTGGCCGTCGACGACCCCGCCGACCAGCACCTTGTCGGTCGTCACGCCGGTCGGCACCGAGCCCTTGACGAGGTCGAGCGCGACGCCGTCGACGGGCGCGTCGAGCAGCACGGGCAGGGCCTCGCCGAGGTCGCCGTAGGGTGCCGCGACGAGGATCGCCAGCGGACGGTCGCTGCCGAGCGACGCGTAGGCCGACGCCGCCGCGGCCCGCACGGTCGCGGCGTCGACGTCGAGCGACTCGCTGACCAGGGCGGGCTCGTCGAGCTGCACCCATTCGGCTCCGGCCGCGGCCAGGCGGGCGAGCAGTTCGCGGTAGACGGGCACGAGGTCGGCCAGGCGGTCGAGCGGCACGAAGCCCTCGGGCGCGTCCCCGTCGGCCTTGGCGAGGGCGAGCAGCGTGACCGGGCCGACGACCACCGGGCGGGTGCGGTACCCGGCCGCGCGCGCCTCCTCGACCTCGCGGACCAGGCGGTCGCCGGCGAGGCGGAAGGCCGTCGACGGGCCGATCTCGGGCACCAGGTAGTGGTAGTTCGTGTCGAACCACTTCGTCATCTCGAGCGGGGCGCGCTCGGCGTCGCCGCGGGCGAGCGTGAAGTAGCCGTCGAGGTCGAGGTGCCCGTCGGCGTCGACGAGGTCGGCGAAGCGGGCGGGCACGGCGCCGACGGTCACGGCCGCGTCGAGCACCTGGTCGTAGTACGAGAACGACTCGGGAACCGACGAGTCGTCGCGGCCGAGACCCAGCTCGACCAGGCGGGCGCGCGTCGTCGCACGGAGGTCCGCCGCGGTGGCCTCGAGTTCGTCGACGGTCGTGTCGCCGCGCCAGTGCGACTCGACGGCGCGCTTCAGCTCGCGGTCCGCGCCGATGCGCGGGTAGCCCAGGACGGTGCCGGCGGGGAAGGAGGGAGTGGTCATGCGGACGGTTCTCTCTGTGCGGGGTGCGGATGGGTGGGTCGATCGGGGGTCGGGAGGCGCGGCGCGGCTCAGGACGACGGAGGCGACGCCGTCTCGAGGACGGGCGTCGCCTGGGGGAGGACGGTCGGGGCCGTGGGCGCCGGGGCTGGGGCCACGGGGGTCGACGGCACACAGTGGTCGAGCAGCCCGCAACCGCGGAGCACGGCGAGCGGTGCCTCGTGGCGGTTGAACGTGTAGAGGTGCAGGCCGGGGGCGCCGCCGGCGAGCAGGCGGCGACCGAGGTGGACGGCGTGGTCGACGCCGACGACGGTCGGCTGGTCGGCGGTCTCCAGCCGGCGCAGCAGGTCGGCGGGCAGCGTCTCCCCGGTCAGTTCGACGATGCGTCGCAGCTGGTTCGCCCCGAGGATCGGCATGAGCCCCGGCAGGATGCGCATCGTGACGCCGGCCTCGCGCGCCCGGTCGACGAAGCCGAGGTAGTCGTCGGCCTCGAAGAAGAGCTGCGTGATGGCGAGCGTCGCGCCGGCCGCCTGCTTGGCGAGCAGCGTGTCGATGTCCTGTCGGCTCGACCGCGACCGGGGGTGCCCGTTCGGGAACGCCGCCACCGCGACGGTCGTCTTCGGCCCGCTGCTGAGGCGCGAGGCGAACGGGTTGCCGGGCACGGCGTTCTCGACGAACGGCACGCGCTCGGCCTGCACCCGGTGGATGAGCTGGACGAGCTCGCCGGCGCTGCCGAGGTCGCCGAGGAACACGTCGTCCTCGGTCAGGCCGGCCGGCGGGTCGCCACGGAGAGCGAGGAACGCCGTGACCCCCGCGTCGAGGAACTCCCGGATCAGCCGCGACGCCTCGGCGTACGACGAACCCACGCAGGTCAGGTGTGCCATCGCCTGCACGTCGGTGTCGCGCAGCACCTCGGTCAGCACGGCCAGCGACTCGGCCCGCGACGACCCCGACGCGCCGTAGGTCACGGAGATGAACTCGGGCCCGGTCGCGGCCAGCTGCCGCAGCGACGCGTGCAGGGCGTCGGCGCTCGCCGGGGTGCGGGGCGGGTACATCTCGAACGAGAAGGTCGGCACGTCTGCTCCTGCCTTGGTCGGTCGCGTCGCGGGGTGGGTCGTGCGGGGTGGCAGTGACATTACGAGTGGCCAGGTCACGCGTCGAGGCCTGTGACGCCCTGTTTCGTCCGGTGACGCCGGGTGTCCGCCGTGCCTCCTGCTCTTCGGAGTGCCGACCCCGAGGAGGCGCGGGTCAGCCGAACAGGTTGGCGCGCGTCCCGCCCGGGGCCAGTTCGTCGCGCAGGACGCCGCGGCGTCGCAGCACGGGGACGAGGTCGTCGAGCATGCGGTGCAGCGTCACGGGGTGCAGGTCGCCCGAGAAAAGTAGCCCGTCGTTGTCGCCGTCGTCGCCCAGCTCCTCGACGAAGTCGGCGAACTCGTCGGCGGTGCCCACGAACCCCGCCCGGTCGGCCACGAGGCCCTTGCGCGCCTTGCGGGTGAGCAGCTCGCGCAGCGGGGCGTCGTCGGTGCCGCCGTAGAAGCCCGCGATGCTGCCGTGCGACACGTGCTCGCCGAACACCCCGCGGTCGACCGGGCGGTCGAGGTCGAGCCCCGTCAGGTCGGTCTCGAGGTCGCTCGACCAGCCGAGGGCGACCTGCGCGAGCACCTCGTCGGCCGGGTGGCGCGACGCCTCGACGACGCGTGACGCTTCATCGTGACTCGACACGATCTCGGGCTTGACGACGAACAGCACGCGCAGGTCGTCGGGGCCCCGACCGTGCTCGGTCGCGGCGGCCAGCACCTTCGCCCGGTAGTCGAGCACGGCCTGGGCCTGCAGCGGCGCGAGCGCGAGCTGCACGTCGGACTGCGTGCCCGCGAACGCCAGCCCCCGAGCCGAACCACCGGGCGAGACCACGAGCGGGTCGCCGTGCTCGAACGGGATCGCGTTGAGCGGCCCGTCGACGGTGAAGTGCTCGCCCCGGTGCCGGAACGCGTCGATCTTCGTGCCGTCCGCGTACCGCCCCGTGGCCGGGTCGGCGACCAGGGCCCCCTCGCCCCAGCTGTGCCAGAGGCGCCGGACGACGGCCATCCACTCGTCCGCCCGGTCGTAGGCGGCGTCGTGGCCGAGCGGCTCGAGGCCGACGTGCCGGGCGCTGCCGCCGTCGGTCACGAGGTTGATGCCGAACCGGTCCGAGCTGAGGTGCGCGAGCGTCGCCGCCTGCCGCGCCGCGAGGTACGGGGGAGTGATGCCCGCGTTGACCGTCGGCGCCAGCCCGATGCGTGAGGTCGCCGCGAACAGGTACGGAGCGAGCAGCAGCGGGTCGTGCTTCGGCCCGCCGTAGGCGCCGCGCACGCGCAGGTCGAGGGTGTCGGGCGAGCCGAGCGAGACGGCGTCCTCCATCACGATCAGCTCGAAGCCGGCCTGCTCGAGTTCTCGGGCGGACTGCTGGTAGAGCTCTGGCCGCGTCCAGTCGTGGTTCCACTCGCGGTACGGGTGGCCCCAGCCCTGCGGCCCGAAGCCGCGCGAGAAGAACCAGCCGAGGTGCTGACGGCGCGCCACGTCAGGCCTCCACGGGCTGGCGGGACGTGCGGCGGCCGGTGTCGACCGCGACGGCGTCGGGTCGGTCGGCGTCCGCCTCGGCGGCGGCCCCGAGGTCGGGACCGAGGAGGCGCGCTCGGCGACCCGCGCCTCCTGCGTCCGTCGTCCGTGCCGCGGCCTGCTCGCGGACCGCGGCGAGCCCGCGCTCGAGGTCGCGCAGCAGGTCGCCCAGGTCTTCGATGCCGATCGAGAGGCGCAGCAGGCCGGGCCAGATGCCGGCCGCGTCGCGCTCGGCCGGGGTGCGACCCGCGTGCGTCGTGGAGGCCGGGTGCAGCACGAGCGAGCGGACGTCGCCGAGGTGCGTCATGTGGCTGAACAGCTCGACGGCGTCGACGAAGGCCGCGGCGTCGGCCTCGCCGCCCGCGAGGGTGAACGAGAAGACGGAGCCCTGTCCGCGCGGCAGCTGACGCCGGGCGAGGGCGTACGAGGGGCTCGACTCGAGCCCGGAGTAGTCGACGCTCGACACCTCGGGGCGCGCCTCGAGCCAGCGGGCGATCGCGAGCGCGTTGCTCGAATGGCGCTCGACGCGCAGCGACAACGTCTCGATGCCCTGGCGCAGCAGGAAGGCGTTGAGCGGCGACGGCGTGGGGCCGAACCGCGAGATCACGATCTCACGGGTGTACGAGGCGAACGCCCGGCGGCCGTGCCGCTCCGCCCAGCTGCGGCCGCCGAACGAGCGCTCGGGCTGGTTCAGGTGCGGGAAGAGCTCGGGCCGGGCCGACCAGTCGAAGGTGCCCGCGTCGACGACGACCCCGCCGAGCGCCGTGCCGTGGCCGGCCAGGAACTTGCTCGTCGAGTGCACGACGACGTCGGCCCCGAACTCGATGGGTCGCAACAGGTAGGGCGTCGCGAGCGTGTTGTCGACGACGAGCGGCAGGCCGTGGCGGTGGGCCACGTCGGCCAGGCCGGCGACGTCGAGCAGGTCGTTCTTGGGGTTGGGGATCGGTTCGCCGAAGAGCACGCGGGTGTCGGGGCCGATGCGGCGCTCCCACTCGGCGAGGTCGGTGGCGTCGTCCACGAAGTCCACGCCGATGCCCAGGCGGCCGAAGTTTTGCAGCAGCAGGCCGCGGTTGCCCTCGTAGATGCTGCGCGACGACAGCACCCGGTCGCCGGCCTGCACGATGCCGAGCAGGGCCGACGTCGTGGCCGCCTGACCGCTCGCGACGAGGATCGCCTCGGCCCCGCCCTCGAGGTCGGCGAGCCGACGTTCGACCTCGTCGGTGGTCGGGTTGCCGTTGCGCGTGTAGAGGTAGCCCTCGTCGTCGCCCGCGAAGCGCTCGCGGGCGTGCTCGAAGCTGTCGAACACGAAGCCGGCGCTGAAGTGGACCGGCGTGACCCGGGCGCCGTGCGGGGCCTCGGGCGAGGCGCCGGCGTGCACCTGACGCGTGGTGAAGCCGGCGGGCTCGCGCTGCGCGGTGCCGTGCGGTGCGGTGTGGGTCACGGGGGCCTCCTCGTCGCGGGTGGGTGCTGCGGTGCCGTGCAGCCTGGCACCGACCTCGCGGGGGGACCAAGGACCGTGACGCCCGGTTACCGGGCCGGCCCGCGCCTCCTGCGTCCTCGACCCGCGCCTCCTGCGGTCGACTCGTCCCCAGGGCCGGGCGCGGCGGGGTCGTCCAGACGGGGCATGTATCTTCATGTCGAGAGATCTCTGCGCGAGTAGCGTAGGGGCACGACCGAGCACACGCATGCCCGACAACGAGGGAGCACCTGCCGCATGGCGAAGATCATCTACACGCTCACGGACGAGGCGCCGATGCTGGCGACCTACTCGTTCCTGCCCATCATCCAGGCCTACGCCAAGACCGCGGGGGTCGACGTCGAGACCCGCGACATCTCGCTGGCCGGCCGCATCGTGAGCCAGTTCCCCGAGCGCCTCACCGACGAGCAGCGCCAGGGCGACGCGCTGGCCGAGCTGGGGGCCCTGGCGAAGACGCCCGAGGCCAACATCATCAAGCTGCCGAACATCTCGGCGTCCATGCCGCAGCTCAAGGCCGCGGTCGCCGAACTCCAGTCGCAGGGCTACGACCTGCCCGACTACCCCGACTCGCCCTCGACCGACGCCGAGCGCGACGTCAAGGCCCGCTACGACAAGGTCAAGGGCAGCGCGGTCAACCCGGTGCTGCGCGAGGGCAACAGCGACCGCCGCGCACCGCTCTCGGTCAAGAACTACGCGCGCAAGCACCCGCACCGCATGGGCGCCTGGACGGCCGAGTCGAAGACGAACGTCGCGACCATGGGCGTCGACGACTTCCGCTCGAACGAGAAGACCGTGGTCATCCCGGCCGACGACACCCTGCGCATCGAGTTCGTCGGCACCGACGGCACGACGAAGGTGCTGCGCGAGTCGATCCCCGTCCTGGCCGGCGAGGTCGTCGACGGCACCGTGCTGCACGTCGCCGCGCTGCACGAGTTCCTGGCCGCACAGATCGAGCGCGCCGAGGCCGAGGGCGTGCTGTTCTCGGTGCACCTCAAGGCGACGATGATGAAGATCAGCGACCCCATCCTGTTCGGCCACGTCATCCGCGCGTTCTTCCCGCGGGTGTTCGAGCGGTACGGGGCCGACCTGCAGGCCGCCGGGCTCGACCCGGCCAACGGCCTCAACGGCATCCTGCGGGGTCTCGCGGCGCTGCCGAACGGCGACGAGATCAAGGCCGCCTTCGACCAGGGGATCGCCGACGGGCCCGACCTGGCCATGGTCGACTCCGACAAGGGCGTCACCAACCTGCACGTGCCGAGCGACGTCATCGTCGACGCCTCGATGCCCGCGATGATCCGCACCTCGGGTCACATGTGGGGCCCCGACGGCGACGAGCACGACACCCTCGCGGTGATCCCCGACTCGAGCTACGCCGGCATCTACCAGGCCGTGCTCGACGACTGCCGCGCGAACGGCGCGTTCGACCCCGCCACCATGGGCTCGGTGCCGAACGTCGGCCTCATGGCCCAGGCCGCCGAAGAGTACGGCTCGCACGACAAGACCTTCGAGGTGCCGGGCGACGGCACGGTCCGCATCGTGGACCAGGCGGGCGAGACGCTCATCGAGCACGAGGTCGCCACGGGCGACATCTGGCGCGCCTGCCAGACGAAGGACGTCCCCATCCGCGACTGGGTCAAGCTCGCCGTCACGCGGGCCCGCGCCACCGGGACGCCGGCCGTGTTCTGGCTCGACGAGACCCGTGCCCACGACGCGACCCTGATCGGGCTCGTCCGCACCTACCTCGCCGAGCACGACACCGAGGGCCTGCAGATCGAGATCATGTCGCCGGTCGACGCGATGGCGTTCTCGCTCGAGCGCATCCGCCGTGGCGACGACACGATCTCGGTGACCGGCAACGTGCTGCGCGACTACCTGACCGACCTGTTCCCGATCATGGAGCTCGGCACCTCGGCCAAGATGCTCTCGGTCGTGCCGCTCATCAACGGCGGTGGCCTGTTCGAGACCGGCGCCGGCGGCTCGGCCCCGAAGCACGTGTCGCAGCTCGTCGAGCAGGACTACCTGCGGTGGGACAGCCTGGGTGAGTTCCTCGCCCTGGCGGTCAGCTTCGAGCACCTCGCGACCTCGACCGGCAACGCCCGGGCGCAGATCCTCGCCGACACGCTCGATCGTGCCACCGGCACCTTCCTCGACGAGAACAAGTCGCCCGGACGCAAGCTCGGCTCGATCGACAACCGCGGCAGCCACTTCTACCTGGCCAAGTACTGGGCCGACGAGCTCGCCGGGCAGACCGACGACGCCGAGCTGGCCGCCGCGTTCTCGGGTCTGGCGACGACGCTCGGCGGGTCCGAAGAGGCCATCGTCGCCGAGCTGATCGAGCCCCAGGGCACGGCGGTCGACATCGGGGGCTACTACCACCCCGACGCCGCCAAGACCGAGGCCGTCATGCGACCGTCGCAAACGCTGAACGAGGCGCTCGCGACGCTGTAGGTCGCGAGGCGGCCGAGAACGGGAGGCGCGGTGCCGGTCGGCACCGCGCCTCCCGTCGTCCGTCGGCCGGGCCGTCGGCCCGTCGGCCCGTCGGTGTCGAGTGGTCCCGAATCGTCCTCGCGGGGCGCGGGAAGGACGATTCGGGACCACTCGACCAGCCGGAACGGGCGTCAGGGGTGCAGGGCGTGGCGGGCGGTGGCGCGGACGGCGTCGGTGACGGCGTCGAGCAGGGGGGAGGCCAGCGTCCAGCGTTGCCAGAAGAGCGGCACGTCGACGGGGTCGGCGGGGGCCAGCTCGACGAGGCGCCCGGCGTCGAGTTCAGGGTGCGCCTGTGCCTCGGGCAGCATGCCCCAGCCGAGGCCGAGCACGATGGCCCGGGCGAAGTCGGCCGACGCGGGCACGTGGTGCCGGGGCGAGAGCGGCTCGTGGCCGGTGAGGCGACGCGCGAAGTCGTGCTGCAGGTCGTCGGCGCGGTCGAAGACCACCATCGGAGCCCGGCCGAGCCGCGCGAGGTCGGGGCCGTTGGACGGACGAGCCCTCGTCGCTCCTGCCCCGTCGCCGCGGCCGGCGGGGTCGCTGCTCAGCCACCGCTCCACGAACCCCGGGCTGGCGACGGCGCGGTACCGCATGACGCCGAGCGGCTCCGAGCTGCACCCCTGGACGGGCTCACGGGTGGCGGTGACGGCGGCGAGTACGTCGCCCGACCGCAGCAGTTCGGCCGTGTGCTGCTGGTCGGCCCGGCGCAGGTCGAAGACGACGGGCGCGGTGGGCGGCACGGCGGCCAGCGCGTCGAGGAACCAGGTCGCCGTCGAGTCGGCATTGACCGCGATCGGCAGCGTCGTCGGCACGTGTTCGTCCGAGCCGGCCTCGGCACGGTGCGCGGGGTCGCCGCCCAGCCGGGCGAGAACGTCCGAGGCGAGCAGGTCGACCTGCCGCGCGTGACGCAGCAGCACGTCGCCGGCCTCGGTCGTGGTGACGGGTGTCGTCCGGCGCAGCAGCACCCGCCCCGCCGAGCGTTCGAGCTGCTTGACGCGTTGCGACACCGCCGACTGCGTCACGTGCAGGCGTCGCGCGGCCGCCTCGAAGGTGCCTTCGTCGACGATCGTCCGGAGCGTGTCGAGCTGGTCGAGGGGGAACCGAGTCATGAGCAGAGCTTATGCAGCATCGCGAACATGAGTTGGACCGATGCATCGCCATCGCCCTAGCGTGACCTCATGACCTTCGCGACCGTGCTGCCCGCCGTCCTGTTCGGCTTCGGCACGAGCCTGGCCCTGATCGTCGCGATCGGTGCCCAGAACGCCTACGTGCTGCGCATCGGACTGCGGGCGGTCACCCGTGTCGTCGCGCCGGTCGTCGTGGTCTGCGCCGTGAGCGACGCGGTGCTGATCAGCGCGGGGGTGGCCGGCGTCGGGGCCCTCGTCGAGGCGGCGCCCCAGGCGGTCGTCGTCGTGCAGCTCGTCGGCGCAGGGTTCTTGATCGTCTACGGCGCGTTCGCCGCGAAGCGCGCGATCCGACCGGTGGGGGCCCTGACCGTCGACGTCACGCCGGCGCCCGCCGTCGTCGACGCGAGCGAAGGAGGCGCGGTGTCGGCGGGCGGCGACACGTCCGCCCTGCAGATGCCCGGCTCCCCGGCACCGGCCGCTGCCGCAGCGAGCACAGCCGCGCCGGCTGCCGCCGCACCCGTCGCCCCGACCCGGGTCGTGCCCGCCGTCCTCGCGGCCCTGGCCTTCACCTGGCTCAACCCGCACACGTACCTCGACACGATCGTCTTCCTCGGGTCGGTCGCGAACCACCAGCCGCCCGAGCTGCGCTGGTGGTTCGCGGGCGGCGCGATCGCGGGCAGCCTCGTGTGGTTCTCGGCGCTGGGGTTCGGAGCGCGCCTCCTGCGTCCTCTGTTCGCGAAGCCCGCCGCCTGGCGGGTGCTCGACGCCGTCATCGCGGTGGTCATGGTCGCCCTGGGGCTGAGGTTGCTGTTCGGCCTGTGACCGGGCCCGCGGGCCGCCCTCAGGCCGGGCGCTCGGCGATCGCGCGCTGCCAGCGGACGAGCATCACCCGTGCGTAGTGCACGGCCGTCACGTAGTGGAAGACGAGCCCGGCCAGGAACACCAGGTAGCCGACCCCGATCACGCTCGTCCACTCGGGGCCGTCGAGGGCGACGCCGAGCAGCAGCACGGCGAGCCCGACGAAGCAGAGCCCGGTCCGCAGTCGGCCCGCCCACCACACCGGCACGGCCGGGTCGCCCCGGAACGCCAGCACGGCGCCGACGGCGAGCAGCACGTCGGGCACCATCAGCAGCACGGCCTCCTGCCACCCGAAGACGTCCGCCGCCGCGAAGGCCACGGCCACGACGACGACGGTCAGCCGGTCGGCCACCGGGTCGAGCCACGACCCGAGCACCGAGACCGAGTCGGTCCGTCGCGCGACGAAGCCGTCGAGCCAGTCCGTCACGAACACGACCGCGACGACGGCGAGGGCCGCCCACCACAGCTCGGCGACCAGCAGGCCGGCGAACACCGGCAACAGCAGGAGGCGCGCGGCCGTGATCGCGTTGGGCACGGTCCGCCACTCGTCCACCTCGAAGAGGCGGTGCCTCAGGGCCGCGAGCCGACGGGAGGAGAGGTGCTCCGCCACGAACTCGCCCGAGGCGGTCGCGCCCGCGACCACGGGATCGGCCACGGCGTGCCCGGCCGCGTGGACGACCGACGAGACGGGCCCCCGGTCGTCGGCCCGCGCCTCCTCGTCCGCGTCGTCGGCCGCGACGGTCTCGTCGACGGTGCCGGTCGAGGCACCCGGCGACGCGGCGGCCTCGGCGGCGGCGGCCCGGCGTCGGCGCACGAGCCGCACGACGAACACGATCGCCACGACGACGGCCGCCCCGACCAGCGCCCAGGACGAGAACTGCCCGAGGTACCGCTGCGCCGCCTCGAGCGACGAGCGCAGCAGGAACCCGATGCCGACGTAGACCGCGGCCCAGGTCAGCGCCCCGCCGAACGACGCGGGCAGGAACGACCGGTAGGGCACCTTCGCGACCCCGGCCGCCGCGGGGGTGAGGGTGCGCACGACGGGGACGAGGCGGGTGAGGAACACCGCGGCGGCTCCGCGGCGCTCGAGCACGGCGACGGCGCGGTCCCAACTGTCGACGCCGATCTTGCGGATGATGCGGGTGTCGCGGAACCCGGTGCCGAACCGGCGGCCGAGCAGGTAGCCGACGTGGTCTCCGAGCGAGCCGCCCACCGCCACGGCGACGAAGAAGGCGACCGCGGGCCAGGGGCTGTCGAAGGTCGCCGCGAGCAGCAGCACGATCGTCTCGCCCGGCACGAAGACACCGAGGCCGAGGCCGGACTCGGTGAACGAGAACAGGGCACCCAGCGCCCAGACGAGCGGGTTCGGCAGCGACGATCCGATGTCGGTGATCCAGCCGATGAGGTCCATCCCGCCAGGCTAGGGGAGGCGTGCTGAGGGGGGCGTCGTCCGGGGGACGGGGGCGGGTCGGTCGCGGCTAGGTAGGTTGGCGGCATGGTCAGCTTCGCCGACAAACCCGTGCTCGACGTGACGGTCGAGCAGTGGCAGGAGTACCTCGAGGGCGACCCCGACGTGCGCGGGGTGCGGCTGACGCTGCGCAAGGTGCGGTCGACGGCGACGGGCATGACCTGGTCCGAAGCGCTCGACGTGGCCCTCTGCCACGGCTGGATCGACGGGCAGACGAGCCGCCTCGACGACGACTTCACCCTCACCGCGTTCCAGCCCCGCCGCCGGGACAGCCCGTGGTCGCAGGTGAACCGTGAGCACGTCGCCCGCCTGACCGCCGAGGGGCGCATGACGCCGGCGGGGCAGGCCGAGGTCGACCGGGCGAAGGCCGACGGTCGCTGGGACGCCGCCTACCGGCAGAAGGACGCCGTGCCTGCCGACGACCTCCAGGCCGCGCTCGACGCCGACCCGGCCGCGGCCGCGCACTTCGCGTCGCTCACGAAGACCGAGCGCTTCCGCGTGTACTTCCGGCTGGCCGCGCTCAAACGTCCCGAGACCCGGGCGGCGCGCATCCGCGACGTGGTGGCCGCGGCGGCCCGGGGCGAGCAGCACTACCGCTGAGCCGCCCCGGGCTGCGCGCTGTCAGGCCGCGCTGCCGGGCCATCCGCCGTGGGGCTCGACGCCGCCACGAAGTGGACACCGCGCCACCTTTTTGCGTGGCGTCGTGTCCACTTCGTGGCGGGTTGGCGGGTGGCGGGGTCGGGGCCCGGGGGCCGGCGACGCGCGTCGAGCGCAGGAGGCGCGGGTCGCGTCAGCGGCGCGTGCGCTGCTTCCAGAAGCGGCCGGCCAGGCGCGCGAGGCCCACCAGGGCGACGGAGAGCACGGCGAGCGCGACGAGCAGCACCACCATGTAGACGGCCACGGGGCCGTAGCCGCCCAGCGCCTCCGGGTCGTAGAAGGGGTACGGGTAGAACGACGTGATCGCGCCGCGCACCAGGGAGTAGACGCTGTACAGCACGGGCACCACGAGCCCGATCGCCGCGGCCGCCCAGGGCAGGCGGCGGCCGGCGGGCAGCACGAGCCAGTCGACCAGCACGGCCAGCGGCATCACGACGTGCACGATGACGTTCACCCAGGGCAGCACGCCGCCGCTCACCTCGGTCAACAGCACGTTGAAGACCAGGCCGACGAACACCATGTTCACGACCGAGATCAGCCGCACGACGTCCCAGGCGCGACTGCCGGGGCGACGGCGCAGGGTCCGGACGCCCCCGACGACGAACACGACGACGGCGAACAGGTTGCTGAGGTTCGTGAAGTACGAGAAGAAGTTCGCGACGCTGAAGTGGTTCTCGAGGTGCACGGCGAACTGCCCGCCGACGGCGACCAGGGAGGCCGCCGCGAAGACGAACCGGTACGGGACCATCAGCTGAGCACGCGTCATGTCCTCACCCTAGTGAGGCACGGCGGCCGGGTCGCCGCGTGCGATGCGGGCGTGTTCGTGCATGACGGGCGCCGACGGACGCCCGTCACGCACGAACACGCCCGCGGGCTGCGGTGGTGCGTCCGGTCAGGCCTGTTCGATCTTCTCGATCAGGGCGGCCTTGGTGTACCGCGACACGTTCGTGACGCCCTTGGTGCGGGCCAGGGCACGCAGGGCGACGAGGGTCTGGGCGTGGAGGTCGACGTGGGCGTCGTGCCCGTCGGCCGTCTGCACGGTGGTCTCGTCGACCTCGGGCAGCGGCGGGGTGTAGATCGAGCGCTGCTCGGCCGGGGTGGCGGAGGAGGTCGACGACGAGTCGCCCGCGGAGGCCGAGTCGTTCGCGGAGGCCGACGAGCCCTTTCCCGACGTCGACGGCGCCTCGGACGCCTGCTTCGCCTTCTTGAGCTCCTTCTTCGCGCCCCCGAGCCCGGCGGCCGCGGTGTCGAGCGCGTCCTCGAGCGGCGAGACCTTCGGGCGGGACTTCTTCGTCAGCTCCTTCGCGCGGCGTCGGGCCTCGTCGACCGCCTTGCGGGCGTCGGCGACGGCGTCCTCGGCCTTGTCGTAGGCCTTGAGGGCCTTCTTCTTGAGCTTCTTCTGGTCGGCCATGGTCGGCGGTCCCCTCCGGTCGGGCGTGTCGGGCGTGTCATGCGTGTGCCTCCACGCTGGCACGGTGCCCTGGGACCGCGTCCAGGGGCATGCGACGACCGAGCCCCCGGGCACCGGCCGCTAGCGTGTCCGCATGACGCCCTCGACCCCGGACCACGCCCCCGTCGTCGCCCTGCTGCGCGACCTCGTCGCGATCGACTCGACGAGCGGCACGCCCGGTGAGGCCGCCGTCCTGCGCCGCGTCGCCCGCGAGTTCGAGGCCGTCGGGGAGGCGCGGGTCACCTTCGCCCGCGGGGCCGACGGCGAGCCCACGGCGCTCCTCGTCTCACCGGCGACCGTCGCCGTCGACGAGCCGCTGCTCGTCTTCGCGTCGCATGCCGACGTCGTGCCCGTGACCGACGCCTCGGCCTGGAGCCACGACCCGTTCGGCCCGGTCGTCGTGGGCGACCGGCTCCACGGGCGGGGGTCGTCCGACATGAAGTCCGGCCTGGCGGCGTCGGTGGTCGCCGTGCGTGACCTCCTGACGCGGGGCGCACCCGTGGCGCTCGCCGTCTCGACCGGCGAGGAGGTCGGGTGCCTCGGTGCCCCGGCCGTGGTCGACCTGCTCTCGGGCCACCGGGTCGGGGCCGTCGTCATCCCCGAGTCCACCGACGGGCAGGTCGTCCTCGGTCACCGCGGCGCCCTCTGGCTGACGGTGCGCACCTCGGGTCTCGCCGCCCACGGCAGCACGCCCGAGCGGGGCCACAACGCGATCCTCGACCTGGTGGCCGTGCTGGGGCGCCTGGGCGACCTCCCGCTCTCGGACCACGCCGACCTCGGCCGCGAGACCGTCAACGTGGGCGTCGTATCGGGCGGCAGCGTGCCCAACATCGTGCCCGACGCCTGTGAGGCGCGCGTCGACCTGCGGGTGGTCCGGGACGACGTCGACGAGCTCGTGGCCTGGTGGCGCGCCCAGCCCGAGGTGACCGAGGTCCGCGTCGACCTCGACCTGTCCGCCGTGTGGACCCCGCGCGACCACCCGTGGCTCGGCGGGCTCGGCGCCCCGGTCTCGGCGTCGCCCGCGTCGTACTTCACGGACGCCTCGGTGCTCGTCCGCTCGCTCGACGCCGAGGTGCCCGTCGTCGTCTGGGGCCCGGGCGACCCGACCGTCGTGCACACGGTGGACGAGTCGGTGTCGGTCGCCGCGGTCGTCCGGGCGGTCGATCAGTTCCGCCGTGCCGGAGACCGCTGGGCCGCCGACCGCAGGGCGGCCGACCGCCGGGCCGGCGACCGCTGACGGCCACGCCGGCCGGGCGCGTGCTCAGCGCGTGCTCTGCCGCCGGACCAGCCTCGGGGCGAACGAGATGCGGGCTCCGCCACCCGCGCCTCCCGGGGTGCCGCGCAGCGACAACAACCGCAGGGCCTCGTCGGCCATGCGGTCGGTCGGTTGCGCCAGGGTCGTCAGCGCCGGGGTCACGTACGAGGCGAACACGATGTCGTCGAAGCCCGTGACCTGCAGCTCGTCGGGCACCCGGACGCCGAGTTCGCGGGCGGCGCGCAGCACGCCCATGGCGATGAGGTCGTCGGCGCAGACGATGGCGTCGGGTCGGTCGTCCGAGGCGAGCAGCCTCCGGGCGGCCGCGTCGCCGCTGTCGACCGTGTAGTCGCCGAGGACGACGCCGTCGCGGACCTCGCGGATGCCGAGCTCGGCCGACCAGTGCCGGAATCCCCGGAGGCGCAGGGTCGTCGACGAGTTCGTCAGCTCGGACGTGACGAACGCCGCCGACCGGGCGCCGGTGTCGGCCAGGTGCGTCAACACGAGCTTCATGGCCTCGGCGTCGTCGAGTCCGATCCAGTCGGTGTCGGGCACGTCGACCCGGCGGTCGAGCTGGACCAGCGGCACGGCACGGGCCGACGCGGCGACGGCGGCGGCGCTCTCGGTGTCGTGCACCGGGCTGACCACGATGCCGTCGACGTGACGCTCGATGAGGGAGCGCAGGTGGTCGGCCTCGACGGCGGGGTCCTGTCGCGAGTCGCAGAGGAACAGCTGCTTGCCCTCGCCGTGCAACGCGCTCTCGAGGCTGTCGACCAGCGTCGTGAAGAACGGGTTGAGGATGCTCGGCACCACCATGCCGACCGTGTCGGTGCGGCGGGTGCGCAGGGCGCGGGCGATGCCGTTGCCCGAGTAGCCGAGCTCGTCGGCCGCGAGCCGGACCCGCGCCTCGACCTCGGGCCCGACGGGACGCGAGGCGGACATCACGCGCGAGACCGTCGCCGGCGAGACGCCCGCGCGACGCGCGACGTCCGAGATGGTGACGGCGTTCATGGGCTCCTCGGGGGCTGCGGTCACGGGGACGACGGGGGAGGACACCATCGTAGCGGGTGCCCGAGGGAAACCGATTGCCGACCGCCGATCTCTTTTACACGTCGGAAACACAAAGGTGTTGACACTCGAAACACGGAGGCGTCACTCTTGACGCAGTTCCAGTGGGCAATCGATTGCCCACCGTTCTCGCCCCGACGAGACCGCCCCCGTCAGTCCCCGCATGCTCCACCTCGTCCTCCCCAGGAAGGCCCCTCATGCCCTCGACCCGCACCGTCCTCACCGCCCTCGCCGTGGGCGCCCTCGCGGTCGGCACCCTCGCCGGCTGCGACTCCACCGCGAGCACCACCTCCGGCGCCTCGCCCGGGGCCACCACCGCGACGCGCCCCGCACCGACCGGCGTCCCGCAGGCCTGTGCGCCCGACGGCGGCGGGACGCTGCAGCTCGGCATGGTGGACATCAACGAGCAGACCGCCTTCTTCACCCAGATGAACGAGGGCGTGCAGGACGTCGCCGACGAGGCCGGCGCCGACCTGCAGATCGTCAGCGGCGACAACGACAGCGCCACGCAGGTCTCGGGCGTCGAGAACCTCGTGGCGTCCGGCGTCGACGCGCTCATCGTCGACCCGGTCGACGCGACCGCGTTGATCCCCGCCCTCACGGCGGCGAAGGCGGCCGGCATCCCCGTCGTCGCGGCCGACGGCTCGGTCGAGGACGCCTCGGCCATCGACTCGTACGTCGGCACGGCGAACGAGGACGGCGGTGCCCAGCTCGGCGAGGCCTTCCTCGAGCTGACCGGTGGCGAAGGCGAGGTCGGCGTGGTCGGCGCGCTGAACAGCGCGATCCAGATCCAGCGCCAGAACGGCTTCACCGACGCGGTCGAGGCCGGCGGCATGACCATCGGCACGATCGTGGACGGCCAGAACGTCAACGAGGACGCCCAGGCGGCGGCCGAGAACCTGCTCACGGGCAACCCCGACCTCGAGTACATCTACGCCACGGGCGAGCCCGCCCTGAACGGCGCCATCGCCGCCGTCAAGAGCCAGGGCGCCCAGGACCGGGTCAGCATCGTCGGCTGGGACCTCTCGGCCTCGGCCGTCGAGGGGCTGCAGGACGGCTACGTCAAGGCGGTCATCCAGCAGGACACCTTCGGGTTCGGCTACGAGGCCGCGAAGGCCGCCATCAACCTGGCCTGCGGCACCGGCGACGTGCCGGCGACCGTCGACGTGCCGATCACGATCGTCACCCCCGACAACCTGGCCGACTTCTCGTACTACCTGGAGGGCTGATGACCGACGTCACGACGGACGACCTGCTCGTCGAGCTCGAGGGCATCCGCAAGTCGTACGGCGCCGTCGACGTCCTGCGCGGCGTCGACCTGCGTCTCGCCCGGGGCGAGGTGCTCGGCCTCGTCGGCGACAACGGTGCCGGCAAGTCCACCCTGATGAAGGTGCTCGCCGGGTCGGTCCAGCACGACGGCGGACGGATCAGCATCAAGGGCAAGGAGGTGCGGTTCCAGTCCCCGAGCGACGCCCAGGCCGAGGACATCGGCATCGTCTACCAGGACCTCGCCCTGTGCGACAGCCTGAACGTCGCCGCGAACCTCTTCCTCGGCCGCGAGCCGCGGATCGGGCCGTTCCTCAAGGTCGGCGAGATGCACGCCGAGGCCACGGCCGTGCTGAAGGAGTTCGGCGTCCGGGTCACCTCGACCCACCAGCTCATCTCGCAGCTCTCGGGCGGGCAGCGCCAGTCGGTCGCCATCGCCCGCGCCGCCTCGGTCGACCCCGACGTGCTGATCCTCGACGAACCGACCGCGGCGCTCGCGGTCACCGAGGTCGAGTCGGTCCTCCGCCTGATCAAGGAGGTCGCGGCCCGCGGGGTCGGCGTCATCCTGATCACCCACCGGCTGCAGGACCTCTTCCGGGTCTGCGACCGCATCACCGTCATGTACGAGGGCCGCAGCGTCGACGACGCGCGCATCGACGACCTGACCATCGAGTCGCTCGTCGACATGATCACCCGAGAAGGGAGCGCCGCCGCATGACCGCGACGACCTCTGACCCCACCCGCACCGACGGCCCCGAGCCGGGCCGGGGCCACGGCCACGGCGCCGCCGCGGCCCGCGAGCGACGCTGGGAGGCCCTGCAACGCGTCAACAAGTCGACGCTGCTCATGCTCGTCGTGACGCTCGTCGTCATCGTCGTCTTCTCGGTGGCGACCCCGACCTTCCTCACCGGGACGAACCTGCGCAACGTCGCCGTGCAGGTCGCCCCGGCCGCCATCGTGGCCGTGGCGATGACCTTCGTCATCACGGCGGGCATGATCGACCTCTCGGTCGGGTCGACGCTCGCCCTCGTCTCGGTGATCGGCGCGGTGCTGCTGAGGGCCGGGCTCGAGTCGGTGCTCGTCATGGTGATCTGCCTCGCCGTCGGCGCCCTCTGCGGGCTGGTCAACGGCTGGTTCTCGAGCTACCAGGGCATCCCGTCGTTCATCGTCACGCTGGCCACCATGTCGATCGTGCGGGGCGTCGCGCTGCTGATCACGAAGGGCTACTCGATCGCGATCGGGTCGGGCCTGATCTTCGCGCAGGTCGGCCAGGGGCGCCTGTTCGGCCTCGGCTACCCCGCCTGGCTCGCCCTGATCATCGTCGGCGTCGGCATCGTCGGCCTGCAGCGCATGCGGTTCGGTCAGTACATCACCGGCATCGGCTCGAACGAGGAGTCGGTCCGTCGCGCCGGCGTCGACACCCGCTTCGTCAAGATGACGGCCCTCGTGCTGAGCGGCACGGCGGCCGGTGCCGCGGGCATCATCACGGCGGCCCGCCTCGGGTCGGGTGACGCGAACTCGGGCGTCGACTTCGCCATGACGGTCATCACGGCCGTCGTGATCGGCGGCACGAACCTGCTCGGCGGCAAGGGCAGCGTCATCGGCACCGCGATCGGCGCCATCTTGACCGGTGTCATCACGAACGGCCTCACGCTGCTCGGCCTCAGCCCCTACATCGTGCCGATCGTCACCGGCAGCCTGTTGATCGTCGTCATCTGGATCAACCTGCGCGGCGGCTCGTTCACCGACCTCGTGCGCAAGGTGGTGACCCGATGAGCCGCGTCGGGGGGTTCGGCGTCGAGACGACCGCCGTCGTCGACGTGCAGACGGTGACCGGCCCGGTGCCGAGCGACCGCCTCGGCTACACGCTGCCGCACGAGCACCTGATCAACAGCATCGAGGAGGGCGGCCTCGAACCCGACCCCGAGTTCCCCGAGCTGTTCGACGCCCCGGTCACCCCCGACATCGCCTGGCTGCTGCGCGACCGGCCGCTCGCCTGCCGCGACAACTGCGTGCTCGACGGCGACGACGACGCGGTCGACGAACTCGTGGCGTTCCGCGACCTCGGGGGCAGCACGGTGATCGAGCTGACCTCGGACGGCCAGGGTCGCGACCCCCGCCGGCTCGCCGAGATCTCGCGTCGCAGCGGGGTGAACGTCGTCACCGGCGGCGGCTGGTACCTCGAACGGTTCCACCCCGAGGCCACGGGTCGTGACGCCGTCGACGACCTGGCCGCCCGCCTGGTCGCGCAGTACCGGGCCGACCCGGCCGAGACCGGCCTGCCCCGCTCGGGCGTGATCGGCGAGATCGGCGTCTCGCCCGGCTTCACCGAACGCGAGGAGCGCTCGCTGCGGGCGGCCTGCCGCCTGCAGCGCGAGACCGGCCTGCCGATGTTCGTGCACCTGCCCGGCTTCGTCCGTCACGGCGGTCGCGTGCTCGACGTCGTGCTGCGCGACGAGGGCGTCGACCCGACCGCGGTCGTCCTCTGCCACATGGACCCCTCGGGCTCCGACCCCGACTACCAGCGCAGTCTCGCCGAGCGCGGCGTCTGGCTCGAGTTCGACATGATCGGCATGCCCTACCGCTTCTCGCTGCCGGGTGAGGGCCAGTCGCCGTCGCCCGTCGAGACGGCCGCGGCGATCGCCCGCCTCGTGTCCGCCGGGTTCGGTCGTCGCCTGCTCTTCAGCCACGACCTGTTCCTCAAGAGCATGCTGCGTCGGCACGGCGGCAACGGCCTCTCGTACATCCCCGCGGTGTTCCTCGACCGCCTCGTCGACCTCGGCGTCGACGCCGGCGTCGTGCACGGCGTCGGCACCCGCAACGTCCGCGACCTCTTCGAGGGCGCGGCCCTGACCCGCTGAGGGGCGACCGTGCGGCACCGAGCCGCGCGCGCCTCCTCGTCCCGTCCCGTCCCGTCCCGTCACCACCGGAAGGCACCACCATGTCCCGCATCCTCATCGCCGGCGAGAGCTGGATCACCGCGACCACCCACACCAAGGGCGTCGACGAGTTCACCGCCCACTCGTACACCGAGGGCGTCGCGCAGCTGCGGGCCGCCCTGCAGGCCGGTGGCCACGAGGTCGTCCACCTGCCCGCGCACCTCGTGCCGACCGAGTTCCCCGAGACCCGGGAGGCGCTGGACGCCTACGACGTCGTGGTGCTGTCCGACATCGGGGTCAACTCGCTGCAGCTCGCGCCCGCCGTCTTCGAGAAGAGCATCCCCGGTCGCGACCGCGTCCAGGAGCTCGCCCGCTGGGTCGAGGCGGGAGGCGCGCTGCTGATGATCGGCGGCTACCTGTCGTTCTCGGGCTGGCAGGGTCGCGCGGGCTACGCCCGGACCGAGATCGCCGACGTGCTGCCGGTCGAGCTGCTGATCGGCGACGACCGCGTCGAGCGCCCGGCCGGGGTGGTCGCGACCGTGCTCGACGCCGACCACCCCGCCCTCGGCGGTGCCGGCACCGAGTGGCCCCTGCTGCTCGGCTACAACCGCACGGTCGTCAAGCCGGGAGCCGTCGAACTGGCCCGGCTGGACGGCGACCCGCTCGTCGTCGTCGGCGAGGCCGGCGCCGGACGCACCGCGGTCTTCACGAGCGACTGCTCCCCGCACTGGGCGCCGCCGGCGTTCTGCGACGAGTGGAGCGGCTACGCCAAGGTGTTCCAGGGCATCGTCTCGTGGCTGACCAGCCGCTGACGCCGACCGGCCCCGCGGCGGGCTCGCGGGGCCCCGGGGGGCGGGCGGCCGCGCTCGTCGCGCGGTGCTCGGACGGGCTCGACGCGTCGGCGTCCGTGCCGCTGCTCGCCCGGATGGCCGACGGCACGATCGACGACGCCGACTTCGGACGCTACCTCGCCATCGAGCAGGCGTTCGTCCGGACCGCCGCCCGGCTGGCCGGGTACTGCCTCTGGCAGCAGTCCGAGTGGTCGCGGGCCGAGCGTCACGCCGACGCCGTCGCCGACCTCGTCGGTCCGCAGAGCCGGTACTTCGAGCGGCTGCTGGCGACGCGACCGGTCGACGACGCGACCTCGACCGACCTGCTGCGCCGCGCCTCCGTCCTCGAGGGGGCCGTGACGGCCGCTCTCGACGAGGGCGGCTACGCCGGGGTGGTCACGAGCCTCGCCGCGGCCGAGACCCTCTACCTGCGCTGGTGCACGCGAGCGGCCGAGCGCGAGGTGCCCCGACCGGGCGACGTGCAGCGGTGGATCGACCTGCACGTCACCGACGGCTTCCGCTCGCAGGTGGCGTTCCTGCACCAGCTGGTCGACGAGCTGCCCGACGACGTGACCGACGCACAGCTGGACCGCTGGTTCGCCGGCATGCTGCGGGCCGAGGACGCGTTCCACGCGAGCGCGCTCGTCGAGGTGGCCGCGTGACCGGCCCGGTCGTCGACCTGCGGGCCGTCGAAGCCCGCCTCTCGGCCGCGGGCATCCCCTTCGAACGCCTGGCCGTCGGCCCGGACGCCGTCGTGGTCGTCTCGTCGTACGGGGGTCGGGTCTACGGGCCGTTCTTCTCCGGAGGCCTGCCAGAGAACTGGCTGCCGGACGCCTTCGGCGACGACGCGTCGTTCGGGGCGCTGGTGGCCGGCGGCGACTGGAACGTCGGCGGCGACCGGGTCTGGATCGGGCCCGAGATCGCCTACATGATCCGCGACCGCAGCGACTACTGGGGCAGCTACGAGATGCCGCCCTCGCTCGACCCCGGCCGGCACGACCTCGAGCGCACGGGCGAGCACGTCACCATGACGCGGGTCGCCGAGCTCGAGGCCTTCACCGAGCCCACGGGGGCGGTCCGGGCCGAGCTGCGGCTGGTCGTCCGGCCCGCCGCGCACCCGTTGCGCCACCTGCGCGGGGCGTCGGTCGCGAGCCCCGGCGGGGCGTCCGTGGTCGACGGGGTCGAGTACGGCGGCTACGTGACCGAGGTCCGCCTCGGCATCACGTCGGACGGTGCCCACGAGGCCGAGTCGTGGGTGCTCGACCAGGTCCGCCCCGGCGGGACCGCGTTCGTCGCGGCCGTCCCCGGGGCCCAGGTGACCGACTACTACGAGCCGGTCGGCGACCTGCTCGCCGAGGTGCCGGGGGGCGTCGCCGTGTCGCTGACGGGGGCGGACCGCTTCAAGATCGGCTTCGCGGCGCCGCAGGTCACCGGACGCATCGGCCACGTGCGGGCCGTGGGCGCGCCCGCCGACGACCGCGCCGTGCTGTTCGTGCGCGGCAGTCACAGCGACCCGTCCGCCGAGTACTCCGAGGAGCCCGACCCGTCGCCCGGCGTCCGGGGCGACTCCCTGCACCTCTACGACGACGACGGCGGGCTCGGCGGGTTCGCCGAGATCGAGGCGCGGGGCACCCCCGTGCTCGGCCCGCGACCCGACGCCGTCACCGACCGGTTCTCGAGCTGGTGGTTCCGGGGGCGGACCGACGACGTCGCCCGCGTGGCCCAGCACCTGCTCGGGGTGCCGGCCGCGACGGTGGCGCGAGCCGCCCGGGGGGTCGAGCCGCGCCTCCTCGGGTCGTCGCCGACCCCGAGCAGCCCCCCCCGCCGGCGAGCAGCCCTCCGTCGCCGAGCGACACCGCGCCCTGGCGCGACACCACGCCCCCGAGAGGAACGACATGACCACCGACACCGACCCCGAGGCCGTCGACCGGGCCTACGACGACCTCGTCGCGCTCGTCGAGCACGGGCCGCGCTTCCACGGCACGCCGGGCATCGCGGCCGCGGCCGACTGGCTCGAGCAGCACCTCGGTGCGGTCGGCTGGCCGGTGGAACGACAGGCCGTGACGCTGCCCGGCTGGCAGCCGGGCTCCGTGCACCGCGTGGTCGTCCACGACCCGATCGTCCGCGAGCTGCCCGCCTGGCCGATGCTCTGGAGCGGCTCGACGGACGGCCCGCGTCGCGGCACGGTGGAGGCCGTCGGCCCCCAGGGGCTCTGGGGCGACTCGATGACCTGGCGCAAGTTCGTCGTGACCGACGACGACGGGCGCGTGCTCGCGTACCTCCACGCCCGCGACGACGGACCCGCCGCGCCCCAGCCCCTGCCGTCGGGGTCCGACCTCGAGGTCGCCCACCTGGCGATCGGCCGGCTCGACGGCCTGCAGCTGACCGAGTGGCTGGGTGACGGCAAGGCGCTCGTCGTCGAGGTCGAGGCCGACAGCGGTGCCGTCGCGGCGGCCACGAGCGACAACCTGATCGTCGACGTGCCGGGCACGGGCGAGGGCTCGGTGCTGCTCTGCGCCCACTACGACAGCTTCTTCAACACCGTCGGCGCCTACGACAACGGCAGCGGGACGATCGCCCTGCTGCACCTCGCCGAGAAGTGGGCGGCCGAGCCGCCGGTGCCGTCGGTGCGCCTCGTCTTCTTCACCGCCGAGGAGTGGCACCTGGGCGGGTCGCGACACTTCGTCGACACGGCGTCGACCGCCGACCTCGACGCGATCGACTACGTGCTGAACGTCGACGGGCTCGGCCGCGGCTCGTTCGTCGAGGCGTTCGGTGCGCCCGAGGCGTTCTCGACGGCGTTCCGCTCGGCCCTGCTGCAGCACGCGTCGGCGACCCGGCCCGACCTCGAACTCGTGACCCGGTTCCCGCCGACGACCGGCACCGACGACGCGTCGTTCTACCGCGCCGGGGTGCCGAGCGCGTTCCTGACCTTCAACGACCTGCACCGGTTGCACCAGCCCGACGACGAGCCGAACCGGGGCATCGCGGCGAACGTGGCCTGGACCGTGCCGCTCGTCGAGCACCTCGTGGCGACCCTGGCGCGGCCGACCCGCGCCGCGCCTCCCGGGGTGCTGTAGGCCGGGTCGGTCGAGTCGACGGCCCACCCGGCCGCCTGCTCGTCCGGCCCGCCCGGTCGCCCGTTCGCCCGGGCGCCCGGCGGCTCAGCCCATCGGTTCGGCGAAGACGATCCGGTTCTGGTCGTAGTGCCCCGACGAGCGGTCGAACACGCCGCCGCAGGTGATGAGCCGCAGTTGGTCGGTCGGCTGGGCGCCGAAGACCCGCCCGGTCGGGAACTCCGCCTTCGGCACGTCGAGCACCTCGGTCACGACGTAGCCGACGACGCCGCCCTCGACCGTCGTCACGTCGACGCGGTCTCCCGCGACGAGCTCGTCGAGTCGCGCGAAGACCGCGGGCCCGGAGGCCGAGTCGACGTGGGCGGCGATCACCGTGGGCCCGCGCCCGCCGGGTTTGCCTCCGCCGGTGAACCACCCGACGTCGTCCGCGTCGACGGGCACCTCCATGGCGCCGTCGTCGGCGATCCCGAGGTCGATCAGCGGGGCGTCGAGTCCGATCGCCGGCACCGAGACGGCCGCCGGGGCCACGCCTGCGCCGACCGTGGCGAGCGCGTCGACCGCAGGAGGCGCGGTGCCGGTCGCCGACGGAGCCGCGGTCGGCGAGGCGCCCGCCCCCGCCCCCGGGGTCGGCGCCGCCGTCGGCCCGACCACCCCGGGCGACGCGCACCCGGTCAGGGCCAGCACGACGACGGCGACGACCGCCGGCAGCAGGGGGCGGCGCAGGTCAGGCCCGAGCCTGGCGGTGGCGACGGGTCAGGACGTACGCGCCCGCGCCGAGCAGGGCGAGCGCGCCGGCACCACCGGCGGCGAGGCCGAGGCCGGCCGTCCCGCCCTCGGTGGCCGCGCCTCCGAGTCCGGTGTCGACGCCGCCCACGGGCACCTGCGTCAGCTGGCCGCGGACCACGCCGGCCGCGAACGACGCGGTGTGCGAGTCGCCCGTGAAGCCGGCCGGGTTCGCCTCGAGCTGCTTCAGGCTGAAGCCGGTGCCCGTGTCGGACCCGGCGTCGCTCGTCACGCCCGTGGTGAACGGTCCCTGCAGGCAGCCGCTACTCGTGCGCGTGCCGTCACCGCGGTCGACCGGGTTCGGGAACGCGATGCGCGGCGGGCCGGCCTGACCCTGCGCCGCCTCGTGGATGTGCGTCGCGGTCTTGGCCGGGCTCTGGTAGTCGCCGGTCACGCCGCGCAGCGTGATGTCGTAGCAGATGACCTCGGTGTCGCTGTTGACCCGGAAGTCGAACGTGCCGGTCGCGCCGGACTCGCCCGGGGTGGCGACCCCGTCGTTGTTGATGACCTGGTCGGGCGTCGCCATCACCGTGTAGGCGCTGGTGAAGCGGGACGGCTCGGGCACCTCGGTCTCGGCGAACGCGGGGGTCGCGGCGAACAGGGTGACGGCCGCGGCGGCGGCGCCGCCCACGGTCAGGGTGCGGATCGCGGTCTTCTTGGTCGTGCGCGTCATCTTCGGCATGCTCCGGGTCCTCTCGACGGGCGGCTCCCGGGCGGGTGCCGCTCGACAGGGCCTACGTCGAGGTCGGCCGATGCGTTCACCCGGGGGCCGAGAAAGTTCGTAGCGCGTCCCCGCAGACTTCGTGGCCGTCTCGATGAACTTCGTGCGCGTCCCGATGAACGGGGGAGGCGCGGCGGACGTACACCCCGTCGGCATCCGCGACCGGCGTGGATAGGCTGGAGGTCAGGCGGATGATCGCCGTCATGGGTCGCGCCGCTCCCGTCTCGGGCCGCACGACAGATCGGAGCCCGATGAGCAAGGGGTCGCCCGGGCTCGACGTCCGGGCCGCGTTCGTCGAGCACGGCTCGGCGCTGCTCGGCTTCGCCGTCAACGCCCTGCGCGACCGGGCCCTGGCCGAGGACTGCGTGCAAGAGACGTTCGTCCGCGCCTGGCGGGCCCGCGAGTCGTTCGACGCCGACCGCGGCAGCGTGCGCACCTGGCTCTTCGCCATCGAGCGGCGCGTGGTGCTCGACGTGCACCGTGCGCGGGGACGCACCCCGTCGCTCGTGCCGTTCGACCACGCGCCCGAACCGGTGGCGACCGTGGCCGACCCGCTCGAACGGCTGGGCATGGCCGAAGGGCTCGCCCGCCTCAGCGACGACCACCGGGCGGCCGTCGTGGCCGTCCACCTCGAGGGCCTCAGCTACCGCGAGGTGTCCGACCGCACGGGCGTGCCCGTCGCGACCCTGCGCACCCGCGTGTTCCACGCCCTGCGCGCCCTCCGCACCCACCTCGACGAAGGCGAGACGACCGATGACTGACCGAACGCCAGCTGCCGGTGGCGGCACCGGAGGGACCACCGGTCCCGGTGCTGCCGGCAGCGCCGGTGCCGAGGGCTCCCGTCGCGACGAACTGATCGCCGCGGCGCTCGCGGACGACCTCTCGCCGGCCGAACGCGCCGAGTTCGACGGGCTGCGGGCCGCCGACCCGGGCGTCGACGCCGAGCTCGCCTCGCTGGGAGTGGTCGTCGAGGGGCTCTCGGGCTTCGGGCGCTGGGACGACGTCGCCCCGAGCGACCGGCTGCGCGACCGGATCGACGCGATCGGCACCGGAGGGGACGCCCACGCCGCCGGTGCCGCCGGTGCTGCCGGCGGAGTCGGTGCCGCCGGTGCTGCCGGTGCTGCGGGCGCGGACGGCGATCGTGAGGCCGACGCGGCCGTCACGCGGATCGGCCCGCACGTCGCCGCCGCCCGCTCGGGTCGGGGTCGACGCCCCCTGCTGATCGCCGTCGCGGCCGCCGCGTGCCTCGCGATCGGCGCCGGGGGAGGCGCCCTGCTCGCGTCGCCCCGCGACACCGTCGTCACCGGCCCGGCCGGCACCCTGGGAGCCACCGAGCACGTCGACTTCACCGGTCAACCGGCCGGCGTCGACCTCGACGGCGACCTCGTCGCCCACACCTGGGGCACCGAGACCGTGCTCAGCGTCGACGGCCTGCCGACGGGCTCGGCGTTCACCGTCGTCGTCGTCGGGGACGACGGGCGCGAGTACGAGTCCGGGGCCTTCCTCGGCTCGGACGTCCGCGTCGACTGCCGGCTGAACGCCGCCGTGCTGCGGCCCGACGTGGCCTCGGTCGAGATCCGCGCGGCCGACGGGCACGACATCGCCGTCGCGTCCGTGCCGCCCGTCGCCAGCTGAGCCGGCGCGCCCACCCCTGCCGGCCGGCCCGCGCCTCCCGTTCGCGAATCGACCCGCGCCTCCCGGGCTCGGAACCGACCCGCGTGCCCGCGGGTCAGACGACCGTCAAGGAGGCGCGGGTCGCCTCGATCGTCGCGAGCAGCGACCTCGAGTCGGCCAGCGAGTGCAGGGGCGAGTCGCGCAGCCCGGCGTCCACGTAGGACGCCAGCGCCGTGGCCTGGTAGGCGAGCCCCTGTCGGCCGGTCGGCACGGACGGGTCGCTCCAGACGGCCGACCCGGCACCCGTGGTGAGCTCGAACGTCGCGGGGAAGACCAGGTTCTGCAGGGTGCGGATCGACCCGGTCGTGCCCGCGATCGTGCCGAGCCCGGGCGAGGTGGTGAGCAGGCTGGTGGCGGCGGTCGCGAGCACCCCGTCGGCCGTGCGGGTGACGACGGCCGCGTCGAGGTCGACCCCGTCCGCCCGGGTCGAGCCGGTCGCGTGCCACTCGACGGGGTGGCCGGTCGCGAACTGGGTGAACCAGAAGGCGTACACGCCGATGTCGAGCAGGGCGCCGCCGCCGAGCGCCGGGTCGGCCATGCGCCCGCCGGCCGAGAGGTCGTTCGCCCAGGCGACGTCCGCGGTCGCGAGTCTCACGTCGCCGATCGCGCCGTCGGCGAGCAGCGAGGCGATGACGGTGGTGTGCGGCAGGTAGCGGGTCCAGAGCGCCTCCATGGCGAGGACGCCGGCGGCGCTCGCCGCGGCCGCGATCTCGTCGGCCTCGGCCGTGCTGGTCGCCATCGGCTTCTCGATCAGGACGTGCTTGCCGGCCCGGATCGCCGTCAGCGCGTCCGGAAGGTGACGGGTGTGGGGCGTGGCCACGTAGACGACGTCGACGTCCGAGGAGCCGACCAGCGCCTCCTGGTCCCCGTACGCCGCGTCGACGCCGTGGGCGCGGGCGAAGGCCTGGGCCCGGTCGAGGCTGCGCGACGCCACGGCGACCACGCGCTGGTCGGTGTGCGCGTGCAGCGCGTCGGTGAAGTCGCCCGCGATCTCGCCCGGGCCGATCACGCCCCAGCGCAGGCTCGGCCCGCCGCGCAGCGGGACGGCCGTCGCGGCGGGGAAGCTCGGGGTGCTCGGGGTCTGCGTGGACATGCGGTCTCCTCGGGGTCACGTCGTCGTGCGTGCGTCCATCTTCGCCGGTGCCCCCGGTCTCCGGCCCGAGCAACCCGCGGCGAGCGGCGTCAGCCGGCGGCCCTCGGCCCTCGGCCAGCGGCCGCCAGCCTCGGCCCTCAGCCCTCAGCCCTGCTCGGCGAACCGCCCCGTGCCGATCACGTCGAGCAAGCGCAGCTTGGCGTCGTCGTCGGACCCGGGCGTCGCCGTCAGCACGAGCAGGGTCTGCGACTGGTCCTCGGTGAACAGCGCCTGGCAGTCGACCTCGATCCGGCCGAGCTCGGGGTGCAGCAGCGTCTTGCGGTCGTCGAAGCGCTGGTGCACCGCGTGCCGGCTCCAGAGCGTGGCGAACTCGTCGCTCGACGCGAGCAGCGCCTCCACGAGCTCTCGCGGTCGGCCGCCGCCGCCCGCCATGCTCAGGGCCGCCCGCAGCCCCGAGGCCTGCAGCTCGAGCTGGTGCGCATGGTCCTCGACCGGGTAGGAGGCGCGCTCGGCCGGGTCGGTGAACCACCGGTGGAACGCGCTGCGGGCCAGGCCCTCGAAGCGCATCTGGTCGCCGAGCAGGGCCACCGCGAGGTGGTTCTGCGCGAGCGTCTCGGCCAGGTCGCTGAGGACCAGCGCCGGCGTGTCGACGAGCCGGTCGAGCACCCGCAGCAGGGCCGGGCTGACGTGGTCGCCGCCCCGCGTCCGACGCGGCGGGTGGTGCCCCGTCAGGCGGTAGAGGTGGTCGCGCTCGTCCAGGCTGAGGCGGAGGGCACGCGTCAGGGCGACGACCATCTGCTCGGACGGCTGGGGGCCGCGCTGCTGCTCGAGGCGCGCGTAGTAGTCGGTCGACATGCCGACCAGCGACGCGACCTCTTCTCGGCGGAGGCCCGCGGTGCGCCGGCGGACGCCCTCGGGCAGGCCGACGTCGGACGGGCGCAGCGCCTCTCGGCGGTGACGGAGGAAGTCGGCGAGCTCGGCACGGTCCATCGCCCCATGCTGTCAGCCGGGCCGTCGCCCAGCCAGGGACCGTCGATCCCTGGACGAGCGCTCTCTGCCGACCCGCGCCTCCTCGGGGCAGGGTGGGGTCAGCACCGACGGTCGTCTTCCCGGCGAGCGTCACCCGCCGCGCGGTGCACGGCACCCACGCCGCGCCGCGCGCGGCACCCACGCCGCGCCGCGCGCGGCACCCACGCCGCGCCGCGCGCGGCACCCCACGAAGGAGCGACCGTGAAGATCAGCGGCAACACCGTGTTCATCCCCGGAGCCACGTCCGGCATCGGCCTGGGCCTCGCCCTGCGCCTGCAGGCCGCGGGCAACACCGTCATCGTGGCGGGCCGCCGCCGGGCCCTGCTCGACGAGATCGTCCGGGACCACCCGGGCATCGAGGCCGTCGAACTAGACACCACCGACCCGCAGGCCGTCGTCGAGGTCTCGGCCGAGGTCCAGCGCCGCTGGCCCGAGACCGACGTCGTCGTCGCGATGGCCGGCATCATGCAGACCGAGGACGTCACGAGCGGCGACTTCCTCGCGACGGCCGAGGCGACGGTCACGACGAACCTGCTCGGGCCGATCCGGCTGCTGGCCGCGTGGACGTCGTTCCTGCAGACGCAGCCGGCCGCGTCGTTCGTGACCGTCTCGTCGGGGCTCGCGAGCGTGCCGCTGCCGATCACGCCGACCTACTCGGCGACCAAGGCCGCGATCCACTCGTTCAGCGAGGCCGTCCGCGTGCAGCTCGCGGGCACCAGCGTGCAGGTCGTCGAACTCGTGCCGCCGGCCGTGCAGACCACCCTGCTCGGGCAACAGGACGACCCCTCGGCCATGCCGCTCGACGAGTACCTCGACGAGACGATGGCCCTGCTCGAGGCCCAGCCCGACGCCCACGAGATCCTGGTCGAGCGCGTCAAGTTCTTGCGTGACGCCGAGGCCGAGGGGCGGTACGACGCGGTGCTGGCGCGACTCAGCGGGCACTGAGCAGGGGGTGGTGGGTCGGCGGGTCGGCGGGTCGTGTGCGTGGGCCGGGTCGGCGGGTTGATGGATCGGCGGGCGCCGGGTCGACGGACGCCGGCTCGTGTCGGGCACCGCGCCCTAGGCTGGACGCATGAGTGCGTGGGGTGACTGGGGTCCGGCCGTGGTGGCGATCGTCGTCGCCGTCGTCTACCTCGTGATCGTCGTGAGCATCGTGCGAGCCGTGCGCCGTCGAGCCGACACGACCCAGCTCGAGCGCACCGTCTGGACGGTCGCGGCCGTCCTCTTCCCGATCGGCGCCGGGGCCGTGTGGCTGCTGCTCGGGCCGCACCCGCTCGGCCTGCGCATCGACCGCGAGCACGAGTAGCCCCGGGGCGGGCACGGTCCCGCCTCCGGCCGGGTGCGGCCCCGCCCCCGAGCGGCACGGCCCACCTCCGGGCGGGCACGGTCCCGCCTCCGGCCGGGTGCGGCCCCGCCCCCGAGCGGCACGGCCCACCTCCGGTCGGGCACGGTCCCGCCTCCGGGGTCGAGCCTGTCGGCGGTCGCGTCTAGCCTGCGGAGGTGACCAGCCCCACTTCCGAACCCGACGCCTGCCGAGGAGGCGCGGCTGGGCCCCTTGAGACCGCCTGCGGTCGCCCGGTCGACGCGTCGTCGCCCGTGCCGCTGTGCGACCGGCACCTGGCGGTCGCCGCCGACTGGGTGGCGGCACGCGAGGGCTCGGGCGACGGGGTGACCGACCTGCTGCCGTCGCCGTGCCTCGCCTGCGGCTCGCGGCTCGGCGTGCACTGGCCGTCGGGCTGGCTCTGCGCCGTCTGCGAGTGGCGCCAGGGCGACGTTCCCGACGCCGAGCTCGGGGTCGTGCGGGTCGACGTCGTCTACTACATCCGCTTCGACGACCGCATCAAGATCGGCACCTCGTCGAACCCGCGGCAGCGCCTGGGCACCCTCTGGCACGACGAACTTCTGGCCTTCGAGCGGGGCGACCGTGTGGTCGAACGCCGGAGGCACGGGCAGTTCGCCGCGACCCGCTTCGGCCGCACCGAGTGGTTCGCACCGAGCGCCGAACTCGACGCGCACGTGACGGCGCTCGCCGCGGGCGTCGACGACCCCTGGCAGCGGTACGCCCGTTGGCGCAGCGAGGCCCTGGCCCTGCGCGGCTGACCCTGGCCCTGCGCGGCTGACCCTGGTCCGCGCCGGGCCCTGAGCCTCGTCGCACCGGGTTTCGTGCTTCGCGCCGCGACTAGATCGGGTGCCGTGCACGAAACGCGGTGCGGTGTCGTGGCTGTACCCGGTCGACCGGGTGCGCGCCGGGGTCAGGGGCGCAGATAGGCGTCGACGAGCAGGGGGCCGCGGATGGCCCGCAGTTCGTCGAGCAGCAGCGGCACCGTCTGCCGGGTCAGCCCCGAGAGCTGCAGGTCGTGCGGCCCGAGGGGCGGCAGCTTGCCGGTGCGCAGCCGCACGACCTGCCAGCCGGCCGCTCGGAGGGCCGCGTCCTTGCGCCGGTCGGCTGTCTCGCGGTGCCCGACGTGTTCGAGCCCGTGTCGCCCGGTCGAGTCGTACTCGATCGCGACCCGGAGCTCGCCCAGCACGATGTCGGGCCACACCTCGACGTGGTCGAAGAACGGACGCCCGACGCGCACGGCCGTCAGCCCGGGCTCGAACTCGAGCCGGGCCGTCAGCTCGGCCCGCAGCTCGGCCTCGACCGCCGACGCGGGCTTGGGCGCACACGCGCTGGTGAACGGGGTGCCCGTCGGCAGCGCCGGCGTCTTGTCGCAGACCGGCCGCGAGGCAGGGGTCGGCCGCGAGGCCCGACCGCCCCGGGAGGCGCGGGCCGGCTGGGCGGCACGGGCCGGCTCGGCGGCGCGGGCCGGCTGGGAAGCGTCGGCGGGCTCGGAGGCGCGGCTCGGCTGGGCGGCGCGGGAGCCCGGACTGCCGGTCGCGTCCGCCCGTGGTGTCGTCGACGGCAGGCCGGTGCTCACGGAGCGACCACGCCGGGGCGGGGGTGGCGGGGTACCGGGCGCCGCGCCTCCTGGCTTCTGAGCCCGCACCGTCGAGCCCGGCACCGACGACGTCGCGGTCGTCGGTGCGGGCGCCGGCAGGCCCGCACCCGTCTCGCCGGTGGCCAGGGCTGGTCCGCGGACGAGCGCGGCCGGCTCGTCCGTGACCGCGGCCTGCCGCCGGGCGACCTCGGCCTGCGCCCGCACGACCGCCGCAGGAGCCATGGGCGGGCGCATCGGCAGCGCGCGCGGCGCGGCCAGTTCGCTGCAGGTGGGGCACCACGACGACCGGCGTCGCTCGCGCCCCGGCCGGTGTCGCTGCTCGTCGGGAGTGGCGACGAACACGTGGCCGGCGTCGCAGAGCCAGCACAGCCACACGTCGGCCGCGGGTGGGATCTGGCTCAGGACGATGCCGGCGTTGTGCTCGGGGCGGTACTGGCGCACCAGCACCGGGTACGACGCCCACGCCTCGCGGTAGCTGCCCACCGCGTAGGGCACGGCGAGCCCGCGCGACGTCTGGCGTCGCGCCCACCAGGCGGCGATCGGCTCGGGCACGCGCACACGGTACGACGGGCCACCGACATCGCATCCGCCGCTCGGCGCACGAACCCCGTTCACGAAGACGAACCACGAAGAAACGGGGTTCGGCTTCGTGAACGGGGTTCGGCGAGACGCGGCCCGGCCCGGCCGCCCCCGACCCCCGTAGCATCGACCGGATGCCCGACACCGCGCCTCCCGACGTGCCCACCCCCGCGACCGCCGCCGCGGCAGCAGCCCCCAGCGACGCGACCGCCGCGGCCTCGGGCGACGCCCCGACCGCCGCTGCCCCCGCCGACCCCGCGACCCCCGCCGACCCCGCGACCGCATCAGCCCCGGCCGACGTCCACGCCCGCGGCTTCGTCCGCGTCCGCGGTGCCCGCGAGAACAACCTGCGCGCGGTCGACGTCGACGTGCCGCGCGACAGCATCGTCGCGTTCACGGGCGTCTCGGGCTCGGGCAAGTCGTCACTGGCGTTCGGCACGATCTTCGCCGAGGCGCAGCGCCGGTTCTTCGAGTCGGTGGCTCCCTACGCACGCAGGTTGATCGCGCAGGGCGGCACCCCGCACGTCGACGAGATCACGGGCCTGCCCCCGGCCGTCGCCCTGCAGCAGCGTCGTGGAGCGCCGAGCTCGCGGTCGACCGTCGGCACCCTGACCACCCTGTCGAACTCGATGCGAATGCTCTACTCGCGGGCCGGCAGCTACCCCGCCGGGGCCGACCGCCTCGAGTCCGACTCGTTCTCGCCCAACACCGTCGCCGGGGCCTGCCCGCGCTGCCACGGCCTCGGCGTCGCGCACGAGGTGACCGAGTCGTCGGCCGTCCACGACCCCTCCCTGAGCATCCGCGACGGCGCCATCACCGCCTGGCCGGGAGCCTGGCAGGGCAAGAACCTCCGCGACGTCACGAGCGTCCTCGGCTACGACATCGACCGCCCCTGGCGCGACCTGCCCCAGGCCGACCGCGACTGGCTGCTGTACACCGACGAGCAGCCCGTCGTCGAGGTGAACCCCCAGCGCGACCGGGTCGCGAAGCCGTACAAGGGCCGCTTCTGGAGCGCCCGCGCCTTCGTCATGCACACCCTCGCCGACTCGCAGAGCGAGACGCAGCGCACCAAGGTGCTGCGGTACGTCGAGAGCGGCCCGTGCTCGCTCTGCGGCGGCAGCGGACTGACCCGGGCGGCGCTCGCGGTGACCTTCGCGGGCCGGACGATCGCCGAGCTGAACGCCCTGCCGATCGCCGAGCTGGGCGACGTGCTGCGGCCGACCGCCACCCTGACGAGCGCGTCCGCCGCGGTGTCGAACGCGTCGTCGGGTGAGGTCACCGAGGTCGCCGTCCGCCTCGCCGCCGACCTGCTGGCCCGCACGACCGTGCTCGACGACCTCGGGCTCGGCTACCTCAGCCTCGGCCGGGCGACGCCCACGCTGTCGCCGGGCGAGATGCAGCGGCTGCGCATCGCGACGCAGCTGCGGTCCGGCCTGTTCGGCGTCGTCTACGTGCTCGACGAGCCGAGCGCCGGCCTGCACCCGGCCGACGCCGAGTCCCTCGTCGAGGTGCTCGAACGCCTGCGGGCGAGCGGCAACTCCGTGTTCGTCGTCGAGCACGACATGAGCATCGTGCGCCGCGCCGACTGGGTCGTCGACGTCGGCCCGGGGGCTGGCAGCCAAGGAGGCGCGGTGCTCTACAGCGGTCCCGTCGCCGGGCTCGCCGGGGTCGCCGACTCGGTCACGCGACGCTTCCTCGAGCCGCCCGTCGCCGGTCGCGCCCAGGGCGAGCCGCCCGTCCGCCGCGAACCGGTCGACACCCTCGAGCTGCGGGGCGTCACCCGCCACAACCTCGACGGCGTCGACGTCGACCTGCCGCTCGGCGTGCTGACCGCGGTGACGGGGGTGTCGGGTTCGGGCAAGTCGACGCTGGTGGGTGGGGTGCTGGCCGAGACCGCGACCGGGCACGAGCGGGTCGACCGCGTCGTGCAGGTCGACCAGAAGCCGATCGGCCGGACGCCGCGGTCGAACCTCGCGACCTACACGGGCCTGTTCGACGCCGTGCGGCAGGCGTTCGCGGCGACCGACCTGGCACGAGAGCGCGGCTACGGTGCCGGACGCTTCTCGTTCAACGTCGTCGGCGGCCGCTGCGAGGTCTGCCAGGGCGAGGGGTTCGTCTCGGTCGAGCTCCTCTTCCTGCCGGGCAGCTACTCGCCCTGCCCCGAGTGCCACGGCGCCCGGTTCAACCCCGAGACCCTCGAGGTGACCTGGCACGGGGCGACGGTCGCGGACGTGCTCGCGATGACGGTGGACGAGGCCGCGACGTTCTTGACCGAGGTGACCAGCGCCTCCCGGGCACTCGAGACCCTGCGGCAGGTGGGGCTCGGCTACCTCCGGCTCGGGCAGCCGGCGACCGAGCTGTCGGGCGGTGAGGCGCAGCGCATCAAGCTGGCGACCGAGCTGCAGCGGGCGCGCACCGGTCACACGCTCTACCTGCTCGACGAGCCGACGACGGGGCTCCACCCGGCCGACGTCGAGTTGCTCGTCGCCCAACTGCAGCTGCTCGTCGACGCGGGCAACTCGGTCGTGGTGGTCGAGCACCACATGGGCGTCGTCGCCGCGTCCGACCACGTGATCGACCTCGGCCCCGGGGGAGGCGACGCCGGCGGTCGCGTGCTCGCCGTCGGCACGCCCGAGCAGGTCGCCGGGGCCGCGGGCAGCCGGACCGCGCCGTACCTCGCGGCGGCGTTGCCGGGCTGACCCGCCGAGAGCCGAGGCGCGGTGCAGCCGAGCCGCGCCTCCTGCCTTCCCGACCCGCGACTCCTGCCTTCTCGACCTGCGCCTCCCGGCCCTCGCGACCTGCGCCTCTCGCGACGCCCCGACGAGACACGACGTGCCGCCCACCGGTCGAGGGGGCGGCACGTCGTGTCGGAGCGGGTGGGGTCTACGGCGAGACCATGCCACCGTTCACGTTGAGCGTCTCGCCCGAGACGAAGCTCGACTCGGCCGACGCGAGGAACACGTAGGCCGGAGCCTGCTCGGCGGGCTGTCCGGCGCGGCCGAGCGGCGCCTCGCTCGAGCCGAACTCGGGCAGCGACTCGGGGTCGACGCCGTCGGTGACCTGCAGCACCGTCCAGGTCGGGCCCGGGGCGACGACGTTGACGCGGATGCCCTTCTTGATGAGCTGCTGCGCCATGCCCTTCGACAGGTTGTTGATCGCGCCCTTGGTGGCGGCGTAGTCGAGGCGGTCGGGGGCCGGCGTGTGCGCCTCGGCCGACGCCGTGTTGATGATGGTCGAGCCGGGTGCCAGGTGCGGGACGGCCGCCTTGACGATCCAGAACGGCGCGTAGACGTTGGTGCGGAAGGTCAGGTCGAACTGCTCGTCCGTGATGTCGGCGATGTCCTCGTGCCAGACCTGCTTGCCGGCGACGTTGACGACGGCGTCCAGGCCGCCGAGCCCCTCGACGGCCTTCTCGACCAGCTCACGACAGAAGGAGGCGCTGGTCAGGTCGCCGGGCAGGGCCACGGCCTTCTGCCCCGCGGACTCGATCATGGCGATGACGTGGTCGGCGTCCGACTGCTCGCTCGGGAGGTAGTTCAGGGCGACGTCGGCACCCTCGCGGGCGTAGGCGATGGCGACGGCGGCCCCGATGCCGGAGTCGGCACCCGTGATGAGCGCCTTGCGGCCGGTCAGGCGGCCGGTGCCGCGGTAGGTCTCCTCGCCGAGGTCGGGCACGGGCGTCATCTTCGACTGCAGGCCGGGTTCGTCCTGGTGCTGCACCTCGGGGCTGATCGTCGGGTAGAGCGAGCGCGGGTCGGCGAAGGTGTACTGGTCGCGGGTCATGCGGGGTCCTCTCGTGGTCGCGGTGCCCTGGACGGTACGCCGGGCGGACTGCGGGTCGTACCCCACGGGCGGGTTGCTGCCCCGGGGGCCGGTGGGCGGTGGCTGGGGCCGGCGGGCCGGGGCCGGTGGGCGGGCGGGTTCGGCGTGGGCGGTCGTCTGTGCACGCCCGCTTCCGACGGACCCGCCCGCCCCGGGGTACGGGCTCACACGGCGGGCGCGACCGGCGGGCGTAGGCAGGTCGGGTGCCGCGACGAGCGCGGCCGGGACGGAGTGGGCACCATGGCGACCGAGATCACCGAGGGCGGGCAGGCGACGATGGAGGCCGTCGAGCGCATGCGCGACCAGGAGCGCCCGCTCGACGAACGCTTCACCGACGACTTCACCGACCACGACCCGGCCGACGGGCAGCCCGAGGGCGGCGGCGGCATCGCCTGGTTCTGGGAGCAGTTCGGGGAGTCCTTCAGCGACGTGGACCGGACGGTGCTCGAGACGATCGTGACGCCGACGAAGTTCGTCACGATCAACGACATCTCGGGCACGCACACGGGTGAGTTCATGGGTCACGCGCCGACCGGGAAGCGGTTCACGGTGCGCAACGTGCAGGTGATCGGCTACCGCGACGGCAAGGCGTGCGATCGTTGGGGTTCGACGGACGTGCTCGGCATCCTGCAGCAGCTCGGTCTCGCCTGACGCTCGGGGCGGCTCGTCCGTCCGCCCGCCCGCCCGCCCGCGTTCGTCGCATCGGGCGTCGAGTGGTCCGAAAGTGTCCTTCGGCCGAGCGCGAGGGACGATTCGTGACCACTCGACCGGCCCCGGGGACGTCGGATAAGGGGTCGCGTCAGCGGGTGACGGCGAAGGCCGGGGGAGGCGCGTCCGACGTCGCCCCCGTTCCGCATGCCACGGCGCGGGCGATGCGTTCGACCAGCTCGTCCGGCACCGGTCGGCCCCAGCCGAAGGCGACCGTGTCCTTGGTGCGGCGGTGCGGCGAGACGTCGCCTTCGAGGGCGCCGTCGAAGCGGGGGACCGGGTAGATGCCGAGGTGACGGGTCCAGGCCGCGAAATAGAGCGTGCGGCCGTCGTCGAAGCGGACGGCGGGCATGCCGTACTTGAGGCTCTCGATTCCGCCGGAGCACCCGGCGTGGATCGCCCGTCTCACCCGTTCGAGTGCTTCGCGCTTCTCGGGCGGGAACCCCGCGATGTACTGATCGACCACGCTGTCGCTCATGACGAGTCCTCTCGTTCGCTGGGCACCAGTGTGCGACGGAACGCCCCGCACCGCCAGCCCCTGGCGGCACCGCCAGGTCGTCAGACCCGATCTCGCTGGTGGGCTCACGAGCTGCGGTGAACCCTCGCGAGATGGTCGGGCTGTGGTTGCGTTCGTAAGAGGGTCGTTCATCGGGACACCTTCTCGAGCCCGTCTCGGCCGGCTGAGGCCAGCGGCATCCGGCCTGCAGATTCGCGTATGCCTGTCCCGCAAAAATGCCCGGTGATGGGGGCTTGAACGCTACAGCCGTTCGGGCTCCTCGCATGCGCGCGCGTCTCGACCTCGGGACAGAATCTCGCAGCACGGCGGGACGGTCTTGCAGCACTGGGTGTTGACGATCAACACGTGCATGTTGACCACGGACTCTCGGGCAAGATTCGAGCCCGGCCGGGTCTTCGCAAAGCGTTGGCTGTGTGCCGTGCCGGCGACGTCCTGGTGGTGACAAGCTCGACCGCCTTGCCCGGTCCCTGCGCGACGCGACGGACATCGCGGACGAGCTGACGAAGAAGGGCGTAGCGCTGAACCTCGGGGGGAGCGGTCTGCGACCCTACCGACCCAGTAAGCCGTCTCCTGTTCAACGTCCTCGGCATGGTGGCCGAGTTCGAGGCCGACCTGATCCGTGCCCGCACCCGGGAGGGCGCGGCGATCGCCAAGGCCGCCGGCAAGCTCCGCGGCCGCAAGCCCAAGCTCACGCCCTCGCAGGAGAAGCACCTCGTGCAGCTGCACCACACCGGCGCCCACACGACGAGCGAGATCGCGGAACTTTTCGGTGTCGCCCGGTCAACGGTGTACCGCGCCATCCAGCCCGCCTCCTAGGTAGTAGTACGACTTCCGGAGGTGTTACTGGCAGCGCCTGTCGCCTGTGTCAGGGTACGTGCCTCAGGCTCAAGTTAGACAATCGCGATCAGGAGAACCGACATGGCGGAAGACGAGTTTGACCCCCGCGTTTACATCACAAACGAACTGACGGGTGAACGCACTCCCGTCCGGCGTGGTGAGTTGACGGGCGTCGACGAGTTTTTGAACGCCGTGGAGGTAAACACTGAAATGCCTCCCGAAACGCGGTTTCAGGCTTGGCAGGAAAGCGATGAGGAACACCCGGCGGACGGGGGGCGACCCGCTTACCGTGTCGTGTACAAGACGCTCCGAACTGTGCCGACGAATCCCGCAGGCGTGGTCTCGCCCAACTGCCGCGTGATGTTTGCCAATGGTCGCGTCACCTGGGGCGAGCCTCGCTTCGGCCGCGCTCTTCCTTGGCGGAGGCCTGATCGATTCTTGCTTCCCGACTGGGGAAGGCTCTTTTATGACCCGCTTCGGTATGTGCGCGAAGCGGACAACACGGTGCCGATCGAGGCTCACCAAGAGACAAGCCCGCCAATGAACTATGTCGAGGTGCTCTACGCACTCAACGAAGACGCGGCTGGTGGCGACCATCAGAGCAGGCTTGGTGCTGCGCGTGCAGCCGTGGCTTCCCTTCTGGCCTCTTTAGATCTTTCCTTTGGGCCGCGGCTACTAGGAGTGCGCATCACTGAGGAGATTGGGGAGGTCTTCGACGATTGGCACTGGAATCGTCGGCTCGATGGTCCGACAGTGGCGCTGGAAGCGCAGGCAGAGCTTCGGTACGTCGACGGTGAGGGCGCGGCCGCACAGATTGCAGCCATCTTCGATGCCAACAGTGCGCGTTCTGAGGAAGACCGGGCCAGGCTTCGAATTGCCGCTCAATGGTATTGGCGAGCTGACGCTGAGACGGACCCTGTTCAAGCTTTTATCGCTCACTGGCTCACCATTGAAGCGCTGGAGATGACAAACGCCAACATTGCGCCGGTAAAGAGCGTTGTGCATCAACTACTGGGAAGTCACCAAGACACAATTTCCGTCGCCGTTGGACGACTGTACGGGCTTCGAAGCCGCCTCCTACATGGGAAAGCCCGGTCAGTTTCGGCAGAGCAGTTGGAAGTCGCCCGGGCAGTTGCGCTTGCGCTTCTGGAACGCCGACTTCTGGGTATTTTGAGCGCAGAACGCTTGACAGCTTTGAGGGATGGAGTCCGCGAGGCCAATCTGCCTGGCTTCTCGGCCAGCCCCTGAGGTCTAGCCGCAGTCGTGAATCCGACGTCAGCGGATTCGAGCGATCAGGCGATGCAAATCCTGGTGCAGAGCCTGTTCCGTCGTGCTTTGTTCGGGGACCCCCGACACGGCGCGGTGGGTGTCGAGGTGGAATGCGCGAACGACAATGTCGTTCCGACTAGCGGATTGCGAGCAGATGCCGACGGCGTGCGGCCGGTCCTGCGCAGTACCTTCCGCGCAGTAGACGTGCCCGGAGTGTTCGACCCGTCGCCAGTCGCGACGGCCGTGTGCTGCCGTCGCAAGGGCATTCCCAAAATTCTCGACGGAAGCGTGCCGCGCCGCAAGGGCGACACTCAAGCTTCGTCGAACGACAGAGACGATCGCTCGCGGCACATGAGGGGCAACGTTCGAAAGGTCACGAATGTTGCCGGCGAGAAGCCGTTCACGTTGTTCTTCCTTCGGGATTCGATGGTCGATCGGGTACTCGCCGCTCAGGAGGTAGAACGTCGTTGCGGCGAGTGAGTAGACGTCGGACAACACGCTGCACCGGCCGTCTTGCTTCAGAACCTCCGGGGCGACGGTGCAGTAGCTGCCATCCGGGCTGGCAGTTCCTTCGTCGTCGAGAATGACGCACATGGCTACATCGGACACAATCACGCGGTCGCCGCTGCGCAACGCGTTGGCGGGTTTGATGTCGCGATGAATCATGCCCGCGGAGTGGATCGTGTCGATTCCGGCGGCGATGTGCCGCGCATAGCGGGACACGGTCGCGACAGCCAGTCCAATCGGTCGAGCGTCATACTCAAGGTCCCCGTCCGGCAGGAGGGGAGTGGTGATGAATCGAATGTCGCTCGCCATCACGACATCGGCATTCAGTACTGGCACGATGAAGTGGCTCCGGAGCTGCTCCAGTCGCCTTGCTTCGTCCCAGGGCTGAGGGGCGTGATCCCTGGGGTCGAGGAGCTTCAGCGCAACGGTCGTGGCTAGGTGCCGGTCGTAGGCCTCATAGACCTGGCCGTCGCTGCCTAGTTTGCCGAGAAGTTCGTAACGGTCGTTGATCGTCGTTCCTTTTGGATAAACCGTGGCCGCCATGAACATGAAGGATACTTGGCTCCATGTCAGTTCTCGGTGTTGTCGTTGTCCCGAATGGGAAGCATCCCAAGGTTTACGCCACGGTGCTCGCGGGGACACTGTCCGCGCCCACCCTGGAAGATGCGTTCCAGCTGACCCCGACCGCGGTGGAGCCGTCGGAGCAGGCTGTCGAGCTAGCGGATCTACTCAGTGCCAAGCTGACTTCGAGCATGTCGGCGGCGGCCATCCGCGTCGCGGGAAATTCGCCGATCGCTACACGCTACAAGGCGCAATTTTCACGGGCCCATTGTGAGGGCGCCCTACTCTTCGTTCTCCGTCGTCACACCCAGCAAGAGGTCAGAACAATTGTCCCGGCGGGTCTGGCGAAGTCCCTTGGGCTGACAAATGACGCTTTCGAGGCTCTTGTTGTGCAGTTGGCTTCAGGGAAGGCGAACGCCGACGCCGTCCGCGCGGGGCTGACCATGTTGCCGAAGTGACTCGCTGTCGCACACCACGAGTGTGTCGACGCCGTCGATGCCCCACCGCATGTCAACGTCTGTGAGCGAGTTGATGACCACGGCCAGGAGCCACTCTGGCTCAACGGACTCCCTGACACGTCGCGCTGCATTCGCGACGAGGGTTCCGCTGGCGATGTTCACGTCGAGAATCACAGTGCGTTTCGAGCGACCGCCTCGGAGTTGTGGGTTGATCATCATGGCGGCGCCCAGTACCCGTTCCGCCGCAGGACTGGCTGCTTCTACGGTGAAGCTTTCCCATCCAGAGACACAGTCGAGAAACACCCGCGCGGACTCGCCGAGTTTGGCCGCTCCATCGTGCTCGCGGACGTTGTCCTCGCCCGCGTGCAGCAGGTCAATCATGTCCATTAGACGCTCCCTTCCGTGAGAGTACTCACGTGCAGTCAAAGGGGGGAAACGCCACGCACCGCATCGACGCGTCTTGCCGTGAGCGTCCGCGAGGCCGCGAAGCGCTCTTGCGCGCATGTTCGATGGGGGATCGGCGGCCGGTCAGCGATCGAACTCTCGGATCACTTCCGCGAAGTCGTAGACCTCTAGCTCGACCTCGTCGGCGAGACGGTGGCCGGCAACGAGCCAAGCCTGGTGGCGTTGTTCGTCAGACCAACCGTGTTCGGGACTGCAATGCTGCGCCCACGTCTCATACCAGGCGTGGAGACGCTCCCCGAGATCTCCGGACAGGCCGTAGTCGCCGGGTTCCTTCGTGTAGCCGTCTGAGCCGTCTTCCCAAAGGGGGTAACTGTGACCCCAATCGAGGAAGAAGCGGATGCGTCGGAGCTCCCCATCGCGACTCCGCCGAGCGTGCTCTATGGCTTGTTTCGGCCATATCCCCAAGGGGACACTCACCTCGGTTTGCGTGACAGGGTCGACGACGAAACCGCGATCAGACACAGCTCCACTTTACGGTCGCAACTTCACGGAGACGCGGTGTCCCGATAGAGGATCCGTATCCGAGAAGGACAGATTGACGGTGTCTCGATGCTCCGGATCAGCGGGCGCTGGTACCCGTAGCAATCAGGGTCAGTGCTGCTACATGCGCGTCGAAGGTCATCCTCCCTTTAGCTGAGAGGGTGATCCACGTAATGCGGCGAGCATCGTTTCTGGCCGCCGAGCGCTCCTTGCGGACGGTGATCAAATCGGCCTCAGTGAGGACCTTCAGGTTCTTGGACAACTTGGCGTCGTCGATGCCGAGGGCGTCGCGCAGTACCGAGAAGTCGAGCTCGTCGGCGCTCTTGAGCAGGCCACAGATCCGCAATCGCAACGGTGCATGGACGAGTTCGTTGAAGACCGGCTCGAGCCGCCCGGTCACGAGCTGGTACCGGCCTCGCGCGTCTCCCGTCGGAGAGCGTCGTCATAGCGGCGCCCGAGGATCACAGTTGCGACGAAAGTCACCATTGCCGGGACCAGACCCCAGAGAGGATCGACTCCGGTCAGTTTGAAGAGCAAGGCGCACACCATGCCGGCCACGAGCAGGATGAGCATCGTTCCGAGCAACCGTCTGCTGCGGGGGCCAGCCGGCTTCGTGACGACGACGCCGGTCTGCCGGGCGTAGAGGGACATCAAGGCGGGTATGGCTACGACCCCAAGCGCGATGGCCATGAGAGCGCCGGCTCCGGGAAGCACGTGAGCACCGGCGAAAGTAGTCGTGATCACACCCAATGTTGGGTGGTACCACCAGGGGGTGACGATTCGCTGGGCTAGGACCGCGCGGTCCTCGTCGAGGTGCACGAGGGCTGTTCGAGCGTGTTCTGCTGATGGTGTCGGCGGCAGACGAGGCTCATCAGGCTCTCTGAAGTCGCTTTCCATGATCGCAACCGTACTAAGTGACTTGCTCCTACCGCAAGTGTCTTTCACCGGTGTCCGATAGAGAATCGGTGACTGGCCAGCGGTCGTAATCTCGTCGCAGGCTGTCGATCACGGTTGCCGTGTGGTCGGCTGCGAAGCGCAGTTCCGTGACACGGTGGGCCGTCGAACGGGGCGAGGCGTTCAGGCGAAGGGAGACCGGTGCGCTGAGGGTGACCGAGATGGTGCACCCGGCGAGGGTCGCTATGCGCGCGGTCGTTCCTTCGACTGTCGGGGACGTCGTCGACCCGTCGTGCTGCACGCGGGCCGAGGCGATGTCCTTGCGGGGCACCGTCGCGACGACGTGGCGGCCAGTGCGGATGACGAGGTCGGTTTCGGTCAGGTAATGCGGGTGCTGCCACCTGACAGCAATGAAACCGAGCAACAACACGACACCGTAGACACTCAGCGCCGTCAGAGCTGTGGTGAGTGCCGGGTACGGGAGAACGAGGTGGAGCACCGCGATCTCGACGCCGCTTGCCGCGATGAAGGCTGCCGGGAGAACCGCCGTCCCGTTCTTTGCAGGCACAGGCAGCGCGCCGATCGGAACCGTCGGAGGTCGTCGCCGCACCACCCATGCGAGGGCTCGAAGGGCCGCGACCTCGTGCCCGATGGCACGCGCGATGGGAGCAGGTGGGAGCGCTTGGGCGATGCGCAGCCAGCCAGCCCGGAGGGGCTCACCCCGGCGGCGGAGGATGACCCCGGTGACGAGCAACGTCATCCACAGCAGATCGAGCTCGAGCAGGAGCAGCACGAAACTGGCCTCGCTGTGCCCCGTCGATCTCGTTGCGATAACGGAGGCCGCGGTCAGGGCCATCAGGATGAGTCCGCACCTGGCGGCGCGACTACCCGTGATCGCGGCCCCTTGCATGTCATCAGACTAGGAAGCGCCGCACGTTGGCGCATCCCCAGCACGAGCTAGATCTCTCCGAGACGTGCCCGATAGGCGATCGTTCTTCGGTGACTAGGTGTTGGCGGGCCGCGACCCTACTTCTCTGAACGTGAGACAGTCGGCGCCCCATAGCTGCGGGGGAGTGGCTAGCCTCCGACGTGGGTCGGTGACCGATCGTTCATCGAGACGCGTGCTCTTTGGAGCAATCGCGTACGGTGCGTGCTGTGCGCAACCACTTCAGCAGGGCCGACGCGCCAACAGGACGGCCCTGGCTCGTGTGGGCGCTAACTGTTTCCTTCGCCGTCGTGCTGTGCGGCATGGCGTCGTTAGTCGCTATGGGTCTCGACGAAGCACGTAGCTTCGGTTGGCCCGGACTAATCGACAGCGACCTCGATGTCGCGCGAATGAACAGGGACGAAGCGCTTGGCGGAGCGATGATGCTCGGCGGTTCGGCTGTCCTGCTCGTGCTCATTTTTTTGGTGGCGCTGGGCGCTCGTGCATGGCGGCGAAGTCGTCCGTTCAGGTACTGGTTCTGGCCGATGACACTTGTCCTGATAGCAGTGACCTTTCCCCTCGCGCTCATCCGTTGAGAGCAGCTTCCCGCTCTCTGGTCGTCTCGATGGACGATCGGCTAACGAGACGAGTTGTGCTGCTTTCGCGCAGCGAGGGAGAACATCATCGGTACGCGTTCGTTGCCGTCGGCAAGCGCGTAACCAGCTGGCGTCTTGATGAGGTTGGGGATGGGCTCCCATGGCATGGCGGTGTATTCGTGGAAAGCCTCGATTTGAAGCCCCGCAGCCAAAATTGAGGTGAAGATGTCGTCCAGGGAGTGTGGCCACTCGTACGTGGTTCGGTTCGTGAGAAGGGTGTCGCTCGCGTACGTGGTCCCGGAGTCGAATCGTTGGGCTTCGCCCGCTCCAAAGTATGGCTCGGTGACGACGAGGGCGTTGTCTTCTCGGTCGTATTGCAGGGTCATGACCATGGGGTGTGCCTCATAGAGGAAGAACAGCCCGCCCGGTTTAAGGAGCCGTTCGACCGCGCGCGCCCACGTTGCGAGGTCCGGAAGCCACGCGAGGACCCCGACGGTCGTGTAGACAACGTCGAATTGCCGGCCGAGCTGATCGGGGGCGTCTTCGTTGGATGTTTGGACGAAGGACGCATCGACGCCGGCCCGAGCAGCAAGCGAGGTGGCTGCTGCGATCGCGTCACCGGAGAAGTCGGTGCCGACGACTCGTGCCCCGAGCCTGGCGAGACTGATCGAGTCAACCCCGATGTGGCATTGAAGGTGCACGACGTCGAGCCCGGTGAGCGACCCGTCCGGGAGGTGGGGGGCCATGACCTTGGCTTCGAACATGACGCGGTTGGCGGAGGGGTCGTCGGCGAACTCAACCGCCTTGTAGGCGATGAGGTGATCTGAAACTCGTTCGTCCCAGTTAGCCCGGTTGGTCTCGATCTGGTCATGAGTGGACACGGCAACCCCCTAGTGAATGAGCAAAGCCGACCAGGTTCGCAGAACGCTCCGCGGGCCGCAACACGTGCACGGGCGAGGAACGGAAGGTCCGTCCCGGTAGCCGATCGGTCAGCGGAGCAGCTGCATCCCACACGCGGAGCTTCGCCTATGGGGCAGGCTCAACGCCGTCGAAGGGCGAGAGCGTTTGGAACGTCCCATCGTCGTCCTCGATCAGGTACATGCGGAGGGGCCCCTGCCTATCGATTTGGTCACCTTCTGGGTAGAAGGTCGCTCCGCAGGAGTCTGGCGTGGAGATGACTCGGATCGTCGTACCCGGCGCGACCGAACCCTTCTCCACCTCGGCGACCCTGATGTCGTAGACAGTGGCGTCGACTCCGAGCATCACCTCGGTGCCACTGGACCGCACGGAGCTGCTCACGACCACGTCGGTGGCAGCTTCCTGCATCTCGGCGCTCGTCGTGTAGTCCGGCCAAGACGCGCACGCAACTGGAGGGGGGCTGGCGCACGCTGTCATCCCTACCGCGACCAAGAGTGCCGTCGTCGATGGCGCCATGAGATGGAACACGACCGGTGCTGTTTCGTGGCGCATCTCTAGAGTGTCGTCTGAGACGGGCGCCTTCACCAGCGCCCGATAGACGATCGTCGACCGGACCGTCTGCGAGAGTGCTGGCATGCTCTCTCCGCAGTCACTGTCCGAGAATGATCGCCGTCTTGTCGCAGCGTGGGCTGCGGATTGCGCAGAGAGGGTCTTGCCTCTCTTTGAGGCCGAGGTGCCCGAGGACGACAGACCACGGGACGGGATTGCTCGAGCGCGAGCGTTCTCTCGCGGTGAGCTAAGTGCAGCAGGAGAGATTCGGCGTCGTTTCGTCGCGGGTCGGGCCGCGCAATCGACGGCCTCCCCGGCGGGCAAAGCAGCGGCGTGGTCCGCGGCGCAAGCTGCTGGCGTAGCGCACATGGGCGCTCACGCTCTTGGCGCAGCCGCCTATGCGGCGAAAGCGGCCGAGCTGGCGGCACCGGGTGGCGGGGAGGCTGAGGTCCGATGGCAGGTGCAGCACATGAGCCGCTCAGTACGGGCCGCGCTCCGAACCCTGCCGCTTCTCGGAGAGAACTCGTCGGGTCCTCTCGGTTCGGGGCTCCTGGCTTCTGGTGCGCTGGGACAAACGATCCACGCGTTGCAAGCCGCCCTCAGGAATGCCGAGCTGAACTGAGCTCTCACCATCGTCCCGTTCTGCGCTTCCCGATAGGAACTCTCTCCGCGGGCCCCGGCATGTCCTAGGTTCGGTTCCGCGCTGCATCATGCGCCTGGACTTCGGCTTGCTACTCGATGCCCCACGTGACGAATGGTTCGCGTGGAGTCGAGCCTGTACCGTCGGAGGACCTCGCTTCGACAGGTCATCAGTTGCTGGAAGCAGGGGCTTGATCCCGAGGGAGTTGGCTCCGTCGGTCACGGCGGGGCCAACGGCTTTCGAACGACGCCGGTCTCGTCCGCGGGGACGCCTCGATCCACAGGCCACCCGCCCGACAGACGGTCGTCGAATGAGACGCCACGGAGGCAGGCGGCTACTCGTGCGCCTGCGGCCGGGCACCGGGGGTTGCCACGTCAGTCCGACGTCGTGACCGGGGGCTGCCAGTTCGGAGTGACGATCGTGGCCTCCCACTGTGAGTCGACCGGACCGGATGCTTCGATCGTGACACCGGTGGTGTCGGTCACGACGGGCAGGCGAAGCGTGGCGCCGCAGGGGATGTCGGCCTCGGCGTAGGTCGTCGCGGGCTCGTGCGCCTCCGCGAACCGGACGATTCTCAGGTGGACGAGGTCGGCGTCACGACACACGGCGAGTACGTCGTAGTCGCCGGCGGGCACGCTCCCGAGTGTGACCTGCGCTGGCGGCGTGCCTTGAGCGGAGTCGTCCGTCGTGATCTGCCCACCGGCTCCACCTTCTCCGGCGGGGTCGCTGAGCAGCTGCGTCATGCGGGCGGCCCACTCGTCGTCCTGGAGGGATGGCTCCGGTGTGGAACATCCCGCAAGAAGCAGTACTGAGAGCAGGACGGCGCCAGGTACCGGGAGCTTGAGCACGCAACGATTGTCCCGTACGAGATCCCCTCTCGCTTTCCTCACCAGCGGATGCGGACCTGCGCGTGTCGTCGGCCGGCCCCTGCGCCCATGGTCGATCTGGGCGCTTCGCTGGGCTTCCTTCTGACCCAGGAGTGACGCTGTTCCTGGATCGCCAGGACCAGCTCGCGCGTCAGACGGCGTGACCGGCTACGTCCTCGGCCTCGTCTGCGCGCTGGGTAGTGCCAGCCAGACCTCCTCCCACCGGGCGAGGTAACGGTCGGTGGAGATGCGCCCCGCGTCGAGTTCTCGTTCCAGGGCGGACAGTCGCGCCGCGGTCGCACGCACGCACGCCGCGTCGCCCACGACGACGAGTCCGTCCGGCGTGCAGGTCGACGACGCCGACAGCTCTCGGACCGACTCGCGCAGCCCACGCGTCGTCAGCTCGAGAATGGCGAACCCGAGCACCCAGGCGACCAGGGCCACGAGTCCGGTGACGTGCGGTGGTGCCCACGACGCCATGACGATCACGACCGACACGGCGAGGACGGCTCCTGCCAGGGGCCAGGTCTGCCGGGCGTGCAGGAGGCGACGATCGTGCAGGGTCGTGCCCGGTCGGTACACCGTCAGGGTGATCTGCTGGACGACCGTCGACCGAGCCGGCGCCTGGTCCAGGCTGCCCCAGGAATGGGCACCGTCGACCAGGTCGTGGACGGCGTGGCGCACGGAACGGGACGCCGAGGACGCACTCATCGGGCCTGGTGGCGTCGAACGCGCCCCACCGTGACGTCTCCAGGGCAGGGGACGGCGAGGAGGTCTCCGACCCGGAGGTCCGCGGGGAGTTCGACGACCGCGACGGACGGCCCCTCGTCGTCGAGCCCCACCACCACGGCCGTGTCGTGCACGGTCGAGATCCTCCCGATGAGCCGGAGCTCGCCGATGACGACGGGTGCCGAGCCGAGCCGGCCGTCGACCTGGACCACGGTCGCGCCGGACGCGTGACGGCTCACCGTCCGGACGCTGACCACGATCGCGGTCGCGTCGTCCACCGGGGACACGCGTCCGCCCGAGCGGGGGATCAGGGCCGCACCCGTGTGGACGCACGGGGTCTCGCAGATGCCGGCGAGGCGGACGAGGGAGACGCCGCCGATGACGATGTCGTCCACCGTCGCGCGGGTCCTCGCGGGCCACGAATCGACGGTGAACGGCTCGGCGATGACGCGCCGCATCGACGGCAGGATGTCGGTGAGGGTCACGAGTGATCCGCCGCGACGACGGGACGGGACCGGAGGCGGTCCGTCACGGACCGAGCAGGGTGAGGGTGCATGAGACAGTCCTATGAGACCCGCTCGTCGCCCGAGGCGGGCCTGACGACATCCGTGCGCCCTCGACCGCCATCCTGACGGCACTCCTACGCCACACCCGGGACGACCGGGCCGACGACGTCGCGAGGAGTCGCCACCCCGCGCATCGGAGGGGTCTAGTGTTCGAGGACTCGTCGATCCGCCCGCTCGTCTCCAGGAGGCACCGGATGTTCCAAGACCACATGTGGCTGGCCCAGGCCGACGCGCGGGCGATCGACCCGGCCGACTCGGTCAACGGCGGCGACCACCGGGGCGACCGACCCGGCGAGGAGAAGGCCCCCGTCCGTCACCCGTCGCCGTGGCAGCGTCTCGTGCGCGGCTTCCCCTGGCAGCAGGAGCGGCAGCAGCGCTAGCCGACCCGCCGGGTCGGGCGCCCTCCGCGCCTCCCGGCACCGCGCCTCCTGAACGGCCGACGTCCCCGCCCGCACGGCTCCTTGCGAGGGGGCCGGCGGACGGGGACGTCGTGGCGTCGGGCGCTACTCGGTGCGGCGACCCCGGATCGGGCCGGTGACGCGGCGACCGCGACGCGACAGCGCCAGGCCGACGGCGACCCCGAGCATGGCCATCGCGGCGATGCCGAGGACGGAGGCGCTGCCCGTGAAGGCGAGCTGCGTCGCCGTCAGGATCATCGGGAACGTCACGGTGACGACGGCCTCGACGGTCACGCCGGCCGAGTCGGTCACGCGGTACTGGACCGAGGCCTTCGAGTCGAAGCCGGCCTCGGGGGTGAAGACGACGCTGCCGTCGACGACCGTCCAGGTGCCCGTGCCGGGCACGGCCAGCGTGCTGACCCCGTCACCGGTCGCCGGGTCCACGATCACGACCGTGCCGCGGTCGAACGTGGCGCCCTGGGTCGGGGTGTCGTTCGCCGTGACGTCGACGGTGACGGCGTGGTCGGTCGTGCCGCGCTGCTCGTCGTCGACCGCGACCGCCGCGCCGAGCACGGTGATGGTCACCGTCGCGCGGGACGTCTGCCCCGAGGCGTCGGTCGCCGTGTAGTCGAACGAGTCGACCCCGACGAAGCCGGCGTCCGGCAGGTACTCGTACGAGCCGTCGCGCTGCATCGTCACGGTGCCGTGCGCGGGCTTCGAGGCCAGGACGACCCACAGGGCCGACCCGTCGTCGTTGCCCAGCACGCCGCCGACCTTGCCGGTCACCAGGCGCTGTCCGGCGATCGTCGTGCCCTTGTCGTCGACGGCCTTGACGCCCACGGTGATGCGGACCGTGGCGGTGGCGGTGCCGCCGTCACGGTCGGTGACCGTGTAGGTCACGGCGTCCGGGCCGGAGTACCCGGCCGTCGGCGCGTAGACCAGGCGACCACCGGCGTCGATCGTGACCGTGCCGTGGGTGGCGGTGCCGGTCGCGGTGACGCGCAGCCCCGTGCCCAGGTCGTTGCCCAGCACGCCGGGGGCGGCCACGGTCAGCGTCGTGTCGGCCGGGCTCGCGGCCCTGTCGTCGACCGCCGACGGCAGCACCGTGACCGTGACGGTGCCCGTGCGGGTCTGGCCCTCGCCGTCGGTGGCCGTGTAGGTGAAGGTGTCGACACCCGAGAACCCGGCCGACGGCGTGTAGACGTACGAACCGTCCTTCGCCAGGTCGACCGTGCCGTGGGCGGGGCGAGCGTCGAGCGTGGCGGTCAGCGAGCTGCCCGAGTCGTTCGAGAGCACGCCGCGCGCGGCGTCGACGGTCAGCGGGGTGCCGGCGCGGGTGGTGCCGGCGTCGTCCACGGCGAGGGCGCCGACGACGATCGTGACGACGGCCGTCGTGCTGCGGCCCGACGCGTCGGTCGCGGTGTACTCGACGCGGTCGGTGCCCGAGAAGCCGGGCTGCGGCGTGTAGGTCGCCGAACCGTCCGGCCGGGTCGCGATCGTGCCGTGCGCCGGGGTGCCGACGCTCGTCACGGTCAGGCCGGTGCCGAGGTCGTTGCCGAGCAGGCCGGGGGCCGGCACGGTGAGGGTGGTCGCGGCGGGCGTCGTGTAGCGGTCGTCGATCGCGCGGGGCGTGACGGTCACGGTGACCGTCGCGGTGCCCGTGCCGCCGTCGCGGTCGGTGACCGTGTAGACCACGATGTCGTCACCCGAGAACCCGGGTGCCGGGGTGTAGTCGAACGTGCCGTCCGGTGCGATCGTCACGGTGCCGTGCGACGCCGGGGTGGCCGCGGTGACGGTCAGGCCGGTGCCCACGTCGTTGCCGAGCACGCCCGGGGCGGCGACCGTCACGTGACCGCCGGCCACGACGGTGGCGACGTCGTCGACGGCCTTCGGTGCGACCACGATCGTCACGGTGCCCGTGCCTTTCTGGCCGTTGCCGTCGGTGACCTCGTAGCCGAAGGTGTCCTTGCCCGAGGTGCCGGGCTCCGGCGTGTAGGTGTACGAACCGTCGGGGCCCATCGTCACGGTGCCGGCCTTCGGCTGGTCGGTGACCTTCGCCGTGAGGTCGGTGCCCGTGTCGTTCGAGAGCACGCCGTGAGCGGCGTCCACGACGAGGGGCTGGTCGGCGACCGTGCCGCCGACGGGTGAGTCGTCGACGACGATCGGACCGACGTGGACGGTGACGGTCGCGACGTCCGAGCCGCCCGAGGGGTCGGTGGCGCGGTAGGTCAGCTGGTCGGTGCCCGAGAAGCCGTCGGCGGGCGTGTAGGTGATGGTGCCGCCGGCCGCGATCGTCGCGGTGCCGTGGGCCGGGGCGTCGACGATCTCGGCGCGCAGGTCGGTGCCGAGGTCGTTGCCGAGCACGCCGGGCGCGGCGACGGTGACCGGGGTGCCGGCCGTCGTCGAGGTCGTGTCGTCGACCGCGTCGGGCACGACGACGATCGTCACGATGCCCGTGCTCTTCTGCCCCTCGGCGTCGGTCGCCGTGTAGGTGAAGGAGTCGGTGCCCGAGAAGCCCGTCGCGGGGGTGTAGACGTACGACCCGTCCTTCGCGACGGTCACGTCACCGTGGCGGGGGGTGCCGTCGAGCACGGCGGTGAGGCCGGTGCCGCTGTCGTTCGACAGCAGGCCGTTCGCGGCGTCGACCGACAGGGGCCGGCCCGCCGTCGCGGTGCCCTGGTCGGCGACGGCGAGGTCGCCGACGATCACCCAGGCGCGGCCCGTGGCGGTCTGACCCGACGCGTCGGTGACCTGGTACTCGAACGAGTCGGTGCCCGAGGTGCCGGCGCCCGGCGTGTAGCTCCAGGTGCCGTCCGCGTCGACGGTCACGGTGCCGTGGGCCGGCGAGCCGTGGTCGGTGACGCGGAGGTCGGTGCCGAGGTCGTTGCCGAGCAGGCCGGGCGCCGCGATCGTGACCGCCGTGCCGTTCGGGGTCGTGGCCTGGTCGTCGACGGCCACCGGCTTCACCGTGATCGTCACGGTCGCGGTCGAGGTGCGGCCCGCGGCGTCGGTGACCTGGTAGGTCACGGTGTCGGTGCCCGAGAACCCGGGGGCCGGCGTGTAGTCGAACTCGCCGTTCGGGGCGATGGTCGCCGTGCCGTGCTGCGGCCCGGTCACGATCGCGGCGGTGAGGCCGGTGCCGAGGTCGTTGCCGAGCACGCCCGGTCCGTCGACGTGCGCGTTGCGACCCGCGAGCACGGTGACGGCGTCGTCGACGGCCTTCGGCGCGACGCCCACGGTGGCCGTCGCGGTGCTCGTGGCCCCGTTGCCGTCGGTCAGCGTGTACGTGAAGGAGTCGGTGCCCGAGAAGCCCTTCTCCGGCGTGTAGACGAACGAGCCGTCCGGCGAGACCACCACGGTGCCGTGGGTGGGGGCGGTGGCGACCGCGGCGGTCAGGGGGCCGGTGCCGCCGTCGTTCGCGAGCAGGCCGCGGCCGGCCGGCACGTCGAGGGGTGCACCCGCGACGGCGTCGACCGAGTCGTCGGAGGCGCGGGGGGCCACCGTCACGGTGACCGTGGCGGTGTCGGTGCCGCCCTGGCCGTCGGTGACGGTGTAGTCGAAGGTGTCGGTGCCCGAGAAGTCGCCGGCGGGCGTGTAGGCGACGTCACCGGCGGGCGTCACCGAGGCGGTTCCGTGCCCGGGCGTCGAGACCGCGGTGACCGTCGTGTCGACGCCCCGGTCGTTGGCGGTGAGGTCGCTGCCCGCGATGGTCGTCGGCGTGCCCGAGACGGCGCTCGCCGTGTCGTCTGCGGCGGTGGGCAGGACCGTGACGGTGACGGTGCTCGTGGTCTGCGCCCCGTCGGCGTCGGTCGCCGTGTAGGTGAACGAGTCGGTGCCCGAGAACCCGTCGGCCGGCACGTAGCGGTACGAGCCGTCACGGCCGAGCACGAGGGAGCCGTGCGAGGGGCCGGTCGCGACCGCGGCGGTCAGGCCGCTGCCCGAGTCGTTCGACAGCACGCCCGAGGCGGCGTCCATGACGAGCGGCTGGCCGGCGCGGGCCGTCGCGACGTCGTCGCTGCTCGACGGGGTGACGGTGATCGTGACGGTCGAGGTCGACGTGCCACCGCCTCCGTCGGTCGTCGTGTACTGGAACGTGTCGGTGCCCGAGAACCCCTTCGCCGGCGTGTAGGAGTACGAGCCGTCCGCGGCCACGGTGGCCTTGCCGTTCGCGGGCTGCGTGTTCGAGGTCACGGTGAGGTCGGTGCCCGCGTCGTTCGCGAGCACGCCGGGCGCGTCGACGGTCAGCGTGGTCCCGGAGGCGGTGGTCGCCTGGTCGTCGCTGGCTGCGGCCGAGGTCGCGGCCACGGCGTTCGTGAAGGTGCAGACGACGTCGGTGCCGTCGGCGCTGCTCGCGGCCGGGAAGCTGAACCGGGCCGTGTTGCCCGAGCCCGAGGCCACCGACGTCGAGCTGTTGACGTTCGTGCAGTCGTAGGTCGTCGAGTAGTCCGCCAGGCGGGTCGAGGAGTTGCCCGCGGTCTGCGAGACCGTGTAGGTGCGGGCGGGGATCGCCAGGGCGGCGCCGGCCTTCTGGGCCTGGACGTCGGTCGCGTCGCCGGACGTCGTCGCGGTCGCGGGCGAGGCGAGGTTGCCGCCGTCGACCTTGAGGGCGAACTGGTCGCCGGACTTCCAGCGGCCCTTGACGTCGGCCTTGCCCGTCAGGGTGTTGGCGTAGTTGCAGCTCGCGAGGTCGGAGTACGCGGTGATGTTGCTGATGGCCGGGGTCGTCATGCGGCTGACCTCGGCACCCGAGCTCGAGTCGAGCTTGATGATCTGCATGCCCGACGAGACGTAGAGGTAGCCGTCCGACGAGAAGGCGATGCCGGGGCTGTTCGTGCCCGTGGGCAGGTCGGTCAGCTTGGTGGCGGCGAGCGAGGTGGTGCCGGCCGTCGTCGGGATGGTCTCGTCGTTCAGGCGGTAGACCGCGTTGCTGGCCACGACGAAGAGCAGCCCCTGCGTGCTGAAGGCGAAGTCGCCGTTGCCGGCCTGCAGCCCGGGGATGCGTCCGACGACGCCGATCTTCTCGCCGGTCTTCGGGTTGTAGGCCGAGATCGTGGCCGGGTCGCCGCCGGTCGCGTAGTAGTAGATTCCGGTGACGGGGTTGACGGCGCCGCGCAGCGTCGAGGCGGGGGCACCGGCCGGGTTCGCGTCGGCCACGGTGGTGACCGCTCCGCTCGCCGCGTCGTACCGGGCCAGGACGTTGCCGTTCGAGCCGTTCGCCGCGCCGTTCGTGAAGGCGTAGGCGTCGAGGCCGTTGCGTCCGACGCCGAGGCCGTTGTTGGCGGGTGAGAACGGGTTGGCCGTCCCGGCGATGACGTCGGACACCGTGTTGGCCGCGACGTTGATGGCGACGAACTGGCCCTGACCGGCGGTGGCGTAGATGGTGTTCTGGTCGCACGACAGGGCCGCGGCGGCCTGGGCGGGAGCCGGCGCGACGGCCTGGGTGACGGCGACGGCCGCCAGCAGGGAGGCGGTGGCAAAGGCCGCGAACGACAGGGCGCGACGGCGTGGGCGCGCGGAGGCGCGGAGAAGCGACATGGGTGGTGGTGTCCTCGGGTGGGGGCGTCCGGCCGGGTCGGATCCGACCGGACGTCTGTCGTGCTCTCGGCACGCGGGGGTTCAGGGGCCCGCGTGTCGCCCCCACGGGTACAGGGGCACCACGGAAGTGGATGTTTCGACAATAAAGCTTCTCTGCTGTCGAGCGGAGTCCCCAGAGCGGGGGGTTTTCCGGTCCGCCTTGTGGGGGACACCGGGGTACGAGGAGGCGCGGGGTGCGATGCCGAGGACGTGACCCGCGCCTCCTGGTCGCCTAGCGGCGGGGCCGACGCCCGCGGCGGTCCCGGCCGACCGTCGGGATCGACGTCGTGACGACGGCGACCGACGACGTGATGACCGCCAGCGACGAGGTCGACAGGGTGGCCTGCGCGTGGCCGACCAGGGGGAAGCCCCGGCGGCCCGCCACGATCACGGCGAGGCTGATCGCCACGATCGCGGCCGCCGCGAACGGCACGGTGGCCAGACCCGACAGGCCGTAGACCTGACCGCCGATGGCGGCCCCGGCAGCGATGCCGACGTTCGATCCGGCGTTGACCAGCGCGCCCGCGATGTCGGGGCTCACCCCGCCGGTGCGGATCGCCGCGGCCATGAAGAGGGTGCCGGTCGTGCCGTTGGCGGCCATCCACAGCCCGGCGACGACGAAGGTGCCGACGAGCGATCCGTGCACGAACGGCAGGGTGGCCAGGGCGCCGATCATCACGGCGACGGCCACGATCAGGGTCTGACGCGGGGCCCGGTCGACGAAGGCGCCGGCCGCCAGCAGGCCGATCACGCCGGCACCGCCCAGCACGAGCAGGGCGCCGCCGACGAGGTCCTCGCCGAGGCCGGCTCCCGTCAGGTAGGGGCCGACGAAGGTGTAGACGACGTAGTGGCCCGCGAACAGCATGAGGTCGGCCACGATGACCGCGAGCAGCCCCGACCGGGCCCACGAGCGCACCGATCCGACGTGCGGCGACGACTCGCCCTGCACGTGCGGCAGGAACACGGCGGCGACGACGGCAAGGGCCGCGGTGGCGACGGCGACGGCTCCGACGGCCGGGCGCCAGCCGAGCTGGTCGCCGACGGTGGTGGCGAGCGGCACGCCCACCACGAAGCCGAGCGAGCTGCCCGAGTAGACGAACGCGATCGCCCGACCGGCCAGGCGGGCCGGCACGATGCGCGTCGCGTAGGCCGAGGCCACGGAGAAGAACAGCGCGTGGGCGATGCCGCCGACCACGCGGCCGGTGAGCAGCACGCCGAAGCTCGGCGCGAGCGCGACCATCAGGTTCGAGACCGTGTAGCCGACCAGCGTGGTGACGAGCACGGCCTTGCGGGGGAACCGCGCGGTCGCCCAGGTGAGCGGCAGGGCGAGGGCGGCGACGGCCACGGCGTAGACCGTCACGACGACGCCGAGTCGGGCCTCGGTGACGCCGAGGTCGCGGCTCATCGTCGAGAGCAGCCCGACCGGGCTGAGCTCGGTCGTGATGGCGAAGAAGGTCGCGAGGCCGAGGACGGCGATGCCGACGACGCCCGACGGGGTCAGCCGGTGCGGCTGCGGCGTCGGACGGTCGTCACGCGGGTGCCCGGCCGCGACGCGTTCGCGGGGCGGGGCGGTCGGCCTGACGGCGGGCGTGCTCGCGGTCTCGGGCGGGCGCTGAAGGGTGTCGGTCACGGGGGTACCTCCGGGCCCGTGACGCGTGCGCACGACGATGGTCTCGTCGGGGGGCACCGCGGACGTCGGCGGGTCGACTCGTGGTCGACCCCCGGTCTGCACGATGCGGCACACTCGTCGCGGGCCGTGCTGCTGGCGGGTGGATTGGGGGATTGCCACTCCACGACGAGGGCGCCCGTCCAGTGTGACATGCCACCCCCGGAGGCACGCAAGGCCCCCGAACGAGAACGAGGCCGCGTTCGCTCGCGGCGAGCGGGGCCCCGACCGCGGCGGCGCAGCTCGCCCGGGCGGCGCTCGTCGCCGACGGCGCCGGTCGGGACGAGGAGGCGCGGCGACCGTGCCCGACGCCCGTCACCCCGCGTACCCTGGTCGCCATGAGCACCGACACCGCCCCCGACCGCATCCTGATGTTCGGCGCCGAGTGGTGCCGCGACTGCCGCCGCTCGAAGGCGCTGCTCGACCGCGAGGGCGTGGCCTACGACTACGTCGACCTCGAGGCCGTCGCCGACGGGGCCGACCGCGCCTACGCCGTGAGCGGCCGCACGCAGATCCCCGTCGTGGTCTTCCCTGACGGCAGCCACCTGGTCGAGCCGACCGACGCCGAGCTGACCGCCAAGCTCTGACCCGGTAGCGCCGCCGGCTGACCACGACGCCCGCCCGCCACGCGCAGGCCCGCCGCGCGCGGGCCCACCACCCCGCCACGATGTGAGAACTCCGCCACGCAAACGTGTGGCGGCGTGTTCACCTCGTGGCGGGATGCCCTGCGACGTGCTCGTACGTCGTCAGCGCGTCGTACGACTTGGCGGGTCCGCGCACCGTCCAGCGCTCGACGAACGACGTCGGCGAGAGCACCCGCGTCTCGACGAGATAGCTGTCCGGTGCGCACGGGTGGTGCGCCTCCCAGGCTCCCGACCTCAGGTCGAGGTCGACGAAGTGCCGGCCGTCGGCGAAGCGCACGTCGAGCACACCGTCGGCCCGGGCGGCGTAGCCGAGGCGCCGGGTGGCGGGCGTCCGCCGGTCGGCCACGACCAGCTCGCCCGTCTCGTCGTAGGTCGCGACGAGATCGCCGGCCGCCCGCGCCTCCTCGACCGTCGCCGTCCCGTCGAAGCGGGCGTGCTCGCCCGTGCGGTGGTCGTCGATCTCGCGGACCACCGCCCAACGGCCGAGCAGCAGCGCGAGCGTCTCAGCCGGCATGGCGCTCGAGGAACTCGTAGACCTCGGTGTCCTCGACGCCGGGGAAGGTGCCCGAGGGCAGCGGGGCGAGCACGTGGGCGTGCAGCCGGGCGCTCGGCCACGCCGCGTCGCGCCACCGTGCGGCCAGGCCGGCCGGTGGACGACGGCAGCACGACTCGTCGGGACAGGTCGAGGTCTCCCGTCGCTCGGTGTCGCGACCGCGGAACCACTTCGCGTCGGCGAACGGCACCCCGACGGTGATCGAGAACTCGTCGTGCTCGGTCGTGCCGGTCTGCGAGGCCGACCAGAACGTGCCCGCGGGGGTGTCGTCGTACTGGTAGTGCTCGGTGGTGCGGTTGGTCCGGGCGAAGGCCGTGCGGGCGGCCCAGTGGCGGCACACCAGTTGACCCTCGACGGCGCCGGTGACGTCGGCGGGCAGGGGCAGGCCGTCGTTCTCGGCGGCCTTGGCGATGGCTCCGTCGCCCGTGACCCGCAAGAAGTGCATGCGGATGCCGAGGTGCGACGTGAGCAGGTTGGTCATTCGCATCGCCGCCGCCTCGTGGGTGACGCCGAAGCCGTCGCGGAAGTCCTCGACCGAGAGGTCGCGCTGCGCCTTGGCCTTCTGCAGCGAGTCCACCGCCGCGTCGAGCGGCATGAGGCAGGCCGACGAGAAGTAGTTGATCTCGAGTCGCTGCCGCAGGAACTCGGCGTAGGTCGAGGGGCGTTCGTGCCCGAGCAGGCGGTGCGCCATCGCCTGCAGCGCCAGTGCTCGCAGGCCGTGACCACCCGGGATCGACGCGGGCGGCAGGTAGATCCGCCCGTTGGCGAGGTCGATCACCGAGCGTGCCGAGTGCGGCAGGTCGGCGACGTGGATGATCTCGAGGCCCAGGCTGCGGGCCATGCGGCTCACGCTGCTGTGCGACAGGGCGCCCGCGGTGTGCCCGACCGTGCGGAGCAGGTCGGCCGCGACCTCCTCGACGTCCGGCAGGTGCGAGTCGCGCTCGCGCATCCAGAGCCGCAGTTCGGTGTTCGCCCGCCGCGCCTCCTCCGGGGTGGCGCTGGCCTCGCTGTGTCGGCGCGCGAGCTCGCGGTGCAGCCCGAGGATGGTCTGGAGCGCGGGCGTGCTCAACCCCTTGTTCGCCTTGACGTCGGGCAGGCCGAGCGACCGGTACAGCGAGCCCCGCTGCGCCTGGGCCAGCTCGATCTCGAGCGCCGCCCGCTCGCTCGGCGGCTCGGCGGCGAGCAGGGTCGCCAGGGGCACGTCGAGGGCGCCGGCCAACGCCCTGACCAGCCCGATCTTGGGCTCGCGACGCCCGGTCTCGATCAACGAGAGCTGGCTCGCGCTCACCTCGACGCGCGACGCGAGCTGGTCGAGGGTCAGGCCGCGGGCGGTGCGGGCGTGCCGCACGGCCTGGCCAAGCAGCAGGGGGTCGGCGTCGACCACGGGGCACCCCTCTCGGAGGCGTCGGTTTGACGAGAGCGAAAGAACACCTGATCTTTACGCATCACCGACCTGCAGATCAAGGTCGACGGCCGTCATCGTGGAGAAACACCCCTTTCGACGACGAGAGAAGACACGATGGCACCGACGCCCACCGCCTCCGGCCCGACCGACGACCCCGTCGTCCGGTACGACGAACGCCAGGACGACTGGGCCGGGCGCCTCGCGCTCGCCGAGGCGATGATCCCGGTGATCGGTCGGCTCTGGCGGCGCGACGGCGTGGTCGTGTCGATCCACGGGCGTAGCCTGCTCGACCGGTCGCCCGTCGGCGTCCTCAAGCTGCACCGCTTCGCGCGCCGGCTCGACGACCACGCGCTCGACCCCGGCGAGACCCTGGCGGTGCTGCACCTGCTCGACGGGCTCGACCTCGGACCCGCGTCGATCGACCTGGCCCGGCTGAGCGCCCGGCTCCGTGCCGAGCGCCTCGGGCGACGAGGGGGCGGGGCCGCCGCGTCGGTGGCCGACGTCGTCCGGACCGAGCTCGCCGAGGTCGTCGGGCGTCGCGGTGACGACGGCGCCGCGACCCGCGACGTCGTCCTCTACGGCTTCGGGCGCATCGGGCGGCTCGTCGCGCGGCTGCTGATCGAGCACGCCGGGGGACGAGGAGGCGCGCGCCTCCGGGCGGTCGTCGTGCGTCGCGGCTCGGCCGACGACCTGGTCAAGCGTGCCAGCCTGCTCAGGCGCGACTCCATCCACGGCCCCTTCGCGGGCACCATCGTGGTCGACGAGGCCACCGACACGATCGTCGCGAACGGCACGACGATCCAGGTGATCTACTCGGACGACCCGGCGACGGTCGACTACGAGCGGTACGGCATCCACGACGCGATCGTCGTCGACAACACCGGCCGGTGGCGGGACGAGCCGTCCCTGCGACGACACCTGGAGGCGCGCGGCGCGTCGCGCGTGCTGCTCACGGCCCCGGGCCGGGGCGGCATCCCGAACGTCGTGTTCGGCGTGAACCATGAATCGGTCGGCGACGAGGCCGTGGTCGCCGCCGCGTCGTGCACGACGAACGCCATCACGCCGGTGCTGGCCGCCCTCGACGAGCGGTGGGGCGTCGAGTCGGGGCACATCGAGACCGTGCACGCGGTGACGAACGACCAGAACCTGACCGACAACTTCCACCCCGGCGACCGGCGGGGGCGCTCGGCCTCGCTCAACATGGTGCTGACCGAGACGGGCGCCGCGAAGGCGGTCGCCAAGGCGTTGCCGCAGCTCGCGGGACGCCTGACCGGCAGCGCCATCCGGGTGCCGACGGCCGACGTCTCGGTCGCGGTGCTGAACCTGCGGCTGCGGCAGCCGGTCGACCGGGACGAGCTCAACGCGCACCTGCGGCGTGCCTCGCTCGACTCGCCCCTGCGGCGACAGATCGACTACGTCGAGTCGCCCGAGGTCGCGTCGACCGACTTCGTCGGTTCGCGCCACGCGGGCGTCGTCGACGGGCTCGCGACCGTGGTGTCCGGCGACGGTGCCGGCGGCGATTGGGGTCGCCGGGTCGTGCTCTACGTCTGGTACGACAACGAGTTCGGCTACAGCTGCCAGGTCGTCCGGCTGCTCGAGCACCTGGCCGGTGGCACGCCGCCCTCCCTGCCCCGAGCGCCGCGCGCCGTCTCCGCCTCCCCGGCCCCGCGCGAGGACGTCTCCCTCCCGACGCCCGATCCGGCACGGACCGGATCGGCCGGAGGTGGTCGCGTCCCCGCTCCCGACGCGGCACCGCTGCCCGTCCACCCCGACGACCGACTCGACCTGACCCTGGAGGCCACGCGATGATCACCACCCGACCCCACGACGACCGCGTCCTGCGCGACGCGACCCGCGCCTCCGCGGGTGACGCGACCCGCGCCTCCTCGGCCTCGCCGACCGCCCCGCCGACGGCCCCGCCGACGGACTGGGCGCGCGCGGCACGGCGGCGCCACGTCCCTGCCCCGTCGTGGGCTCCGCGCACGCTCGTCGCCTGGGTCGCCGAGCAGGTCGACCTGCTCGAACCCGACGCCGTGCAGTGGATCGACGGCTCGGACGCCGAGGCCGAGCGGCTGACCGCCGACCTCGTCGCGAGCGGCGCGTTGATCCCGCTCGACCCGGTGCTGCGTCCGGGCAGCCACCTGGCCCGGACCGACCCCGGCGACGTCGCCCGCGTCGAGGACCGCACCTTCATCTGCACCACCGACCCCGCGGGCGCCGGACCCACCAACAACTGGCGCGAGGCCGGGGCCATGAGGCGCGAGCTGCGACCCTGGTTCGCCGGGTCGATGCGGGGCCGCACGATGCTCGTCGTGCCGTTCAGCATGGGGCCCGTCGGCGGGCCGCTCTCGCAGCTCGGCGTCCAGCTCACCGACTCGGCCTACGCCGTGCTCAACCTGCGCATCATGGCTCGCGTGGGCTCCGAGCCGTTGGCCGCGTTCGGCGGGGCCGACGGCGAGGTGCCGTTCGTCCGCGGCGTGCACAGCGTCGGGTTCCCGCTGCGGGACGCGGACGGCACGACTCGCTCCGACGTCGCCTGGCCGTGCAACGACACGAAGTACGTCACCCAGTTCCCCGAGACGCGCGAGATCTGGTCGTTCGGCTCGGGCTACGGCGGCAACGCCCTGTTGGCGAAGAAGTGCTTCGCGCTGCGCATCGCGTCGACGATGGGGCGCGACGAGGGCTGGCTCGCCGAGCACATGCTGCTGATCAGGGTCACGAGCCCCGAGGGGCGGGCGTTCCACGTCGCCGCGGCGTTCCCGTCGGCCTGCGGCAAGACGAACCTCGCCATGATGCAGCCGACCCTGCCCGGCTGGCGGGTCGAGACCCTCGGCGACGACATCACCTGGATGAAGCCCGGACCCGACGGCCGGCTCTGGGCGATGAACCCCGAGACGGGCTTCTTCGGGGTCGCCCCGGGCACCGGCGAGACGTCGAACCCCGTCGCCGTCCGCACCCTGCACGCGAACACGATCTTCACGAACGTGGCGCTGACCGACGACGGCGACGTCTGGTGGGAGGGGCTGACCGACGACGCGCCCGAGCACCTGGTCGACTGGCGGGGCGAGGACTGGACCCCCGCCTCGTCGACCCCCGCGGCTCACCCGAACTCGCGCTTCACGGCCCCCGCCGAGCAGTGCCCGTCGCTCAGCCCCGACTGGGACGCGTTCGACGGCGTGCCCCTCGACGCGATCGTGTTCGGCGGGCGGCGCGCGACGAACGTGCCCCTCGTGACCGAGGCCCGGTCGTGGCAGCACGGCGTGTTCGTCGGTGCGACCGTGGCGTCCGAGCAGACCGCGGCGGCCGAGGGCGTCGTCGGCGAGCTGCGTCGCGACCCGTTCGCGATGCTGCCGTTCTGCGGCTACGACATGGGCGACTACTTCGCCCACTGGCTGCGGCTCGGCGCCGACCTCGGCGACCGGGCGCCGCAGGTCTTCCAGGTCAACTGGTTCCGCAAGGGGGCCGACGGGTCGTTCCTCTGGCCGGGCTTCGGCGAGAACTCCCGGGTGATCGCCTGGATCGCCGGACGCCTCGCGGGCACCGCCGACGCCGTCGAGACGCCGCTCGGCCTGGCTCCCGCCCCGGGAGCCCTCGACCTGGACGGCCTCGACCTCACCGAGGAGGCGCTGGCCGAGTCGTTCGCGGTGCCCACGGACGCCTGGCTCGCCGAGTGCGACCTCACCGCCGAGTTCTTCGACCGGTTCGGGTCGACCCTGCCCGACGCGCTGCGCGACGAGCTGGCCGCCCTGCGCACCCGGCTCGAGGTGGCCGCCGCCGCCGGCGGGCCGACCGCGGGCGCGGCCGTGCCGACCGCGGGTGCGGGCGTGCCGACCGCTGGTGCGGCCGTGCCGACCAGGGATGCGGCCGTGCCGACCGCGGGCGCGGCCATGCCGACCGCGGGCGCGGCCATGCCGACCGCGGGCGCGGCCGTGCCGACCGCGGGCGCGGCAGGCACGCCGGCCGGCTGACGGGGCCGACGACTCCCGCCGCCCGTGATCAGCGGGTGACGGGCCCGGGGCTCCGCGTCGTGGGGACGCGGAGCCCCTCACACGACACCGCACCGCGTTTCGTGCACCGCACCCTGACTAGTCGGGGTGCCGTGCACGAAACGCGGTGCGGTGCGGCGTCGAGCCGAGGCCTAGTGGCGCGTGGGGTCGTCCGCGTCCTTGGCGACCGTGACCTTCTCGCCCTCGATCTCGTCGCGCTTGGCCTTCTGGGCGTCGCCGCGGGTCTTGGCGAGGCTGGCGATCGTGGCGACGGTGATGGTCGCGCCGATGAAGAGCAGCGAGAACCAGATCGGGATCTCGGGCACCCAGAGCAGCGGCTCGCCGCCGTTGATGAACGGCACCTCGTTGACGTGCAGGGCGTGGAAGACCAGCTTGACGCCGATGAAGGCGAGGATGATCGCGAGGCCCTGCGACAGGTAGACGAGGCGCTCGAGCAGGCCGCCGATCAAGAAGTACAGCTGACGCAGGCCCATGAGGGCGAAGGCGTTGGCGGTGAAGACGATGTACGCCTCGTTGGTCAGACCGTAGATCGCGGGGATCGAGTCGAGGGCGAACACCAGGTCGACGAAACCGATCGCGATGACGCAGAGCAGCAGCGGCGTGACGAAGCGCTTGCCACCCTTCTTGACGGTGAACTTGTCCTCGTGGAACTCGTCGTCGACGGGCAGGATGCGGCGGGCGATCTTGACGAAGGCGTTGTCGGCCGCGTTGCCGCCGTGGTCGCCCTTGATCTGCTGGTAGGCCAGCACGAAGAGCAGGGCGCCGAACAGGTAGAACACCCACGAGAAGTTCTCGATCAGCGCGGCGCCGGCGGCGATGAACCCGGCGCGCATGATCAGGGCGATGACGATGCCGATCATCAGCACCTTCTGCTGGTACATGCGTGGCACCGCGAACCCGGTCATGATCAGCAGGAAGACGAAGAGGTTGTCGATCGACAGCGCCTTCTCGGTCAGGTAGCCGGCGAAGTACTCACCGCCGTAGCCCCACCCGCTGACGAAGCCGATGCCGACACCGAACAGCAGCGCGAGCCCGATGTAGAACGCGGACCAGCGGGCGGACTCGCCGATCGTCGGCTCGTGCGGCTTGCGCACGTGGGTGAAGAACTCGAACACGAAGAACGCGATGGTGACCGCGATCGTGATGAGCCAGGTGGTCAGTGAGACGTCCACGGGGGTGCTCCGGGTGGGTCGGGCTGATGAGGCGGGTGGGACGTCGACGCGATCGGTCGACGACGGGCGGCAAGCTCCTAGAAGAACCGTACGTGGGTGCGTGCTGGGGGCGAGCCATCAAGCCACCGTGACCCTCCTGGGAAGCTGCAGGGAGCGCAAGAACTCGACGGCCCGGGAGGCGCGGTCCGGCGACCGCCTCACCGTCGCGTCAGGTGCACCCCGGCCAGCATGCAGCGCACCGATCCTCCGGCGAGCTCGATCGTCGGCACCTCGAGCGGCAGGGGCCTGGCGTGCCGCGAGACGGCTCGCCGCTGCGCCGGGGTGAGCGCGGCCCAGCCGCGTGCGGAGATCGCCAGCACGGGTCCGTCGGCGCCGCGCAGCTCGAGGGCGTTGCCGGCGAACTCGCCGAGCTGGTCACGGCTCAGGGCGACCACCTCGCGTCCGGAGGCCGTCAGGCGCTCGACCACGCGCCTCCGTTCGCCCGTCGACGCGATCGACTCGAGGCCGACCAGGGCGAAGCGCGACGCCACGCTCATCATGACGTTGGTGTGGTAGATCGGCACGCCCTCGGCGTCGGTCGCCGTGAAGGCCAGCACGTCGAGGCCGAGGTCGGCGCAGACCACCGCGACGGCCGCCGGGTCGGCCCGCTGCGAGAGCGCGACGTAGGCGACCCGGTCGACGTGGTCGACGACGAGCGCTCCGGTGCCCTCGACGACGCGGCCGTCGCGTTCGAGCGACGAGTGGTCGAGCACGTCGGTGACGGCGTACCCGTCGCGCAGCAGGTCGACGACGTCGGCGCGGCGTTCACCCCGGCGGTTCGGCGAGTGCATCGGGTAGAGCACCACCCGGCCGTCGCCGTGGGTCGAGAACCAGTTGTTCGGGAACACCCCGTCGGGCCGGTCGGTCCGCTCGTCGTCGACGAGGTGCACCGTGACGCCCGCCCCGCGCAAGGCCGCCGCCGCCCGGGTGACCTCGGCGGCGGCCCGTGCGGCGAGCTCGCCCCGGGTCGCGTCGACGTCGGCGGGGTCGGTCTGGAACGCGTTGTCGGCGGCCGTCTGCGGGTTCGGCGTGAAGTGGTGCGGTCGCACCATCACGACCGCGGCGGGGGACTGCGTGGTCAGCCGCGCCTCCTCGTCGGCGCTTCGGGTGCGCGAGGAGGCACGGAGCTCGGGGGGTGACGCCGAGGAGGCGCGGGGCGGGCGGTCGAGGATCGTCACGACGGACTCGGCTCGGCGTTCGGGGCTCGGGGTTCCGGGTTCGACGTCGGACCGGGGTCAGACGCCGACGGGCCGACGGGCGGCGACGAGCCCGAAGAGGTCCTTCGGGTCGTCGGGGTCGGCGACGAGGTCGATCTCGACGGCGAGGTCGGTGCCGACGACGTCGTCGCGCAGGTACTTGAGGGCGCAGACGTCCTCGATGGCGAAGCCGACCGAGTCGAAGATCGTGATCTGCTCGTCGTCCGTGCGACCGGGACGCTGCCCGGCGACGACCTGCCACAGCTCGGTGACCGCGAAGTCGGCGGGCTGGTGCTGGATCTCGCCCTCGACGCGGGTCTGCTCGGGGTACTCGACGAACACGTCGGCCCGGCGCAGGGTGGCGGGGTCGAGCTCGGTCTTGCCGGGGCAGTCGCCGCCGATCGCGTTGACGTGGACGCCGGGGCGCACGGCCTCGTCGGGCAGGACGATCGCGTTCTGCTTGTCGGCGGTGCACGTCGTGATCACGTCTGCACCCTCGGCCGCCTCGCCCGGGCTCGCGCACACCGTGATGTCGAAGCCGAGCGGTTCGAGGTTGCGGACGAACTTCGCGGTGGCGTGCGGGTCGACGTCGAACACGCGGACCGTCTCGAGCCCCAGGGAGGCGCGCATCGCCAGTGCCTGGAACTCGGCCTGCGACCCCGCCCCGATCAGGGCGAGGACGCGCGAGTCGGCCCGGGCGAGGCGCTTGGCGGCCATCGCGCTCGTGGCGGCCGTGCGCAGGGCGGTGAGGATCGTCATCTCGGCGAGGAAGGTCGGGTAGCCCGTGTCGACGTCGGCCAGCACCCCGAACGCCGTCACGGTCTGGTAGCCGCGGCCGGGGTTCGAGGGGTGGCCGTTGACGTACTTGAAGCCGTAGGTCTCGCTGTCGCTCGCGGGCATCAGCTCGATGACGCCGATCGGGCTGTGCGAGGCGACGCGGGGGGACTTGTCGAAGGCGGGCCAGCGGGCGAAGTCGCGCTCGAGGGCGGTCACCATGCCGCTGGTGATCGGGCCGACCCCCCGGTCGGTGACCCACCGGATCATGTTCTGCACGTCCACGAAGTGCACCACGGCGGCCTCCTCCTGCTCGGCCCGGCTCGGTCTCGCGTCCGGGTGCCACCACGCTAGGACTGGGCGATGTGCAGCCACAATCACCATCGAGCGCCATTCCGCACGCCCGGACAGGCGATCTGCGCAGACGTGCTGTACTTTTCGTGTCATGGCCGATCTCGACGAACTCGACCGCCGCCTCCTGGCCGCCCTGCGGGTCGACGCCCGCGAGTCGGCGGCGAGCCTGGCGCGGCGACTGGGCGTGACCCGGGCGACGGTCACGTCACGGCTCGACCGCCTCGAGGCGACGGGCACCGTGCTCGGCTACACGGTGCGGGTGCGCGAGGCCGACGACCCCGACCTGATCCGGGCCATCGGCTTCATAGAGATCGAGGGTCGCTCGACCGACCACGTCATCCGGCAGCTGCGGGGGTTCCCCGAGGTGGTGTCGCTGCACACCACGAACGGCGGGTGGGACCTCGTCGCCGAGCTGCGCACGTCGTCGCTCGGCGAGTTCGACCGCGTGCTCGCCCGCATCCGCAGCGTCGAGGGCGTCGTCAACAGCGAGACCAGCCTGCTGCTCAGCTCGGTGCTGCGCTGACCCGCCCGCGACCGCGACTGCTCAGGCCGCGCCCGCGCCCGCTCAGCCCGCGCCCGCTCAGGCCGCGCCCGCGCCCGCTCAGGCCGCGCCGCGCCTCCCGGCGACGATGCTCTTCAGCGCCTCGTCGAGGTGCGGGTGGACGAACTCGTAGCCGCCCTCGACCAGCCGCTCGGGCAGCACCCACCGGCTCTTGAGCACGAGCTCGGTCTCGGTGCGCAGCACGGCCGTGCCGAGCTCGAGCATCCAGCGCCAGGCGGGCAGGCCGACGGGCACGCCGAGCACGCGGCGCAGGGTGCGCATCATGCCTCGGTTGTCGCTCGGATTCGGCGACGACAGGTTGAGCACGCCCTCGAGCGAGTCGTCGGCCCGGGCGAACCGGATCGCCCCGAGCACGTCGTCGACGTGGATCCAGCTGAACTTCTGCCGTCCGCCCCCTCGGCCCTCGCGGTGGTACGTGCCTGCGGCGAGCCGGGCCCGGGTCGCCGGCCAGGGGCCGTCGAGCTGCGGGCCGCCGAGTCCCGCCCGGACGAGGCCCATCAGCGGCACGAGCGCACTGCCGTCGCCCAGCACGATGGCCATGCGCAGGGCGACGCGGCGGGTCGAGGGCAGCTCGCCCGAGAAGAACTCGGCCTCCCAGGACGTGGCCACGTCGACCGAGAACCCCGAACCGATCTCGCCGGTGGACTCGGTCATCGGGCGGTCCTCGGCGTGGCGGTAGATCGTCGCGGTCGACGAGTTCATCCAGACCCGGGGAGGCGCGGTGCAGGCGAGCACCGCCTCCTTCAGTTCGCGCGTCGTCTCGACCCGCGACCGCATGATCTCGGCCCGGTTCTCGGGGCCGTAGCGGCAGTTCACGCTCTTGCCGGCGAGGTTGACGAGGAGGTCGGCCCCCTCGAGCAGGGCGGTGATCCCGGCGGTGTCGCCCCACGAGGCGTCGGGGCCGTGGCGGCCGATCAGGCTGACACGGGCGCCCTCGGCGCGGAAGGCCTCGGCGAGGTGCTGTCCGATGAAGCCGCTGGCTCCGGCGAGGACGATGTGGTCGGTCATGGGCGTGGTCCTCGTCGGTGTGGTCGGTCGGGGTGGTCGTCGCCGGCGGGCCCGGTGGACGCGGCGGGTGCGGTGGGCCCGTCTGTCGGTGCGGGGTCGTCGGCGACGACCTCGTAGTCGAAGTGGCCGGTGTACTCGTACAGGCGGCCGAGGGCGGGGGAGTCGAGCACGACCGACACGCGCTGCCGACCCACCGACTCGTCGTAGCTCTCGTGCAGCGTCACGCGGGGCGCGACCGCGCGGGGCAGGCCCAGGCGCACCGGGCCGAGCCGGAGCGCCGTGCTCGTCGAGACCATGGTCAGCGCACCGTCGACGACCGTGGCCCGCAGTCGGGCCGACCAGCGGCGCCGGTGGCCGAGGTGGTCCTCGAGGCCGTCGCCCCGGGCCGCGATCTCGTCGACCATGCGGCGCGTCCCGTCCGCGAACGCGAAGGTGCGGACGGCGGTGACGGCCACCTCGCCGCTCGCGGCGGTCGCGGGTCGGTTCTCGACGCGGAACGGCACGTCGCGGCGGTCGACCGCGAACAGGACGCCCTGTCGGCCGAGCACCCACAGCACGGGCCAGAGCCATCGCCTCGGCGTGCCCACGACGGCGAACGTGCCCCGTCCCCGGCCGACCGAGCCGGCCGGCACGGCCGCGAAGTACGGCCGGAGGCGCGGGTGCAGCCGGTCGAGCCCGTCGCCCAGCGCGGCCTCGTACGGGGAGCGCGCCACGGTCATGACCTCACGCTAGGGGACCGACCGGTCCACCGTCCGGCGATCCCTCGACGTCGAGAAGTCCTCATGTGCGAGTCGTGACGCAGCGCGATCGGGCCGCGCGCGCCTCCTCGGGGCAGGTCGGGGCCGCCGCGAGGAGGCGCGCGACGGTTAGCCTCGTCGGCATGAGCCACCCCCTCGTCACCGTGACCGAGCTCGCCTCGACCCTCGAGCGTGGCGGCGTCGTCCGCCTGCTCGACGTGCGGTGGCGGCTCGACCGACCGGACGGCCGCCCGGCCCACCGCGAGGGGCACCTGCCCGGCGCCGTCTACGTCGACCTCGACGCCGAGCTGGCCCGACACGGCGACCCGATCGACGGGCGTCACCCGCTGCCCGACCGGGCCGACCTGCAGGCGGCGGCCCGGCGGTGGGGCGTCGACGACGGCGACGCGGTCGTCGTCTACGACGACCTCGGCGGACAGTCGGCCGCGCGCGCCTGGTGGCTGCTGCGAGCCTCCGGCCTGGCCGACGTCCGGCTGCTCGACGGGGGACTGTCGGCCTGGCGCGAGGCGGGCCTCCCGCTCGAGCAGGGCGACGTGGTCGCGCGACCCGGCGGCGTCACGCTGGGCGACGACCCGTGGCCCGTCATCGACGCCGACGAGGCGGCGGCCTGGCCCCGCACCGGCGTGCTGGTCGACAGCCGCGCCGCCGAGCGGTACCGCGGCGACGTCGAACCCGTCGACCCCCGGGCCGGCCACGTCCCCGGTGCCGTCAACCTGCCGACCGCGGGCAACCTCGACGAGTCGGGTCGGTTCGTCGACGCGGCCCGGTTGCGGGCGCGTTTCGAGGAGGCGGGGGTCGGGCCCTCGACGCCCGTCGCCGTCTACTGCGGGTCGGGAATCACGGCGGCGCACAACGCCTTGGCGGCGACGATCGCGGGCTTCGAACCCGTGCTCTTCGCGGGGTCGTGGAGCGCGTGGTCGAACGACCCGACCCGTCCCCTCGCGACGGGAGACGGCCCCGGGTGAGGCGACGCGGGTCGGCGGCGGACCGCCGCTCGGCGGGCCCTTCACCCTTCAGGCAGGGCCGCGGCAGCGCGTCGGGCTCAGTCGGCGTGGCCCGGCGTCGGCACGGCGGAGCGGTCGTCGACGACGGCGTCGACCGCGATGCTGCGCACGGCGTCGATGCCGTTCATGGCCGACCCCTTCTGCTTGTAGCCCTCGGACGACACGATGACCTCGCCGTTGCTCGCCGTCAACACGAAGCGGTACTCACCCGAGGCGTCCTGGGTGACGATGAACTTGCCTGCCATGGGTGACCCCTTGCCCGATGTGGTCCACGCGCTCTGCGTGGCGACAGCCTAGGGCCGGCGCCCCGCGACCGACCGACTCACCTCCGGCCCACGCGTCAGCCTGGTCGGAGGCCTCTTGACATGTGACATTCCATGCGACAGACTGACGGAGTCGATGCGACCGCCTCGAGCCCCGTTCCCCCCTCCGGGGATCGGCGGTCGCACCGACCCGTCTCGGCGGCCGGTCCGCCGGGCACACGAGAGCGCCCGGCCCCGGATGGCAGTCTCGGGGGCGGGCGCTCTCCGCGCGTCGGGCACCTGGTCGGGCGCCCGTCGGGCGGGTGCCGGCTCAGTCGGCCAGCAGGACGGCCATGGCGCTCTTCAGCGACTCACGGTCGCGACGGAGCTTGGCGACCTCGGCCTCGAGTTCCGCGACCCGCTCGGCCGTGGCGGCCGTGGCGGCCGAGCCCGACCCCGAGCCCGAGCCCGGCGGGCGGCCCCGGCGCGGGGTCGACGCCGGTGCGGCGGCCGCGTCGTCGTCCGCCTCGGCCTCGAGCTCGCGTTCGACCGCGTCGTCGGGTGCCGGCGTCGGTGCGATCGAGCGCTCGTGGGCTCGGATCCACCCGCGCAGCGACTGTTCTCCGACCTCGAACTCGGCGGCCGTCTCGCGGATGATGGCCCGGTTGCCGGGCTCGGCCTCACGACGCTCGAGCACCCGGGCGAGCGACTTCTCGCGGGTCTCGTCGCTGTACTTCTGTTCGAAAGGCATGTGCGCTCCTGGTGTCGAGACACGGTGTCGTGTCAGCTCATTGAATAGCCCCCGTGATGACCGTACTGCACGATGACGTCTCGCTGCACGGTCATGACGTGATCTCACATAACCGAACGTGTCGCGCATGATGACGGCTCGTGTAACACGTCACGCGATGAACGACAGGTGCCGCCGAGTGGCCCGGGGCACCGCGCCGCGTCCGCCGCGGCGACGCGCGACGGATACGGCCGACCTCCGGGAGTTGCCGGGGTGGACCGCTTAAGGTGTCAGGGTGTGGCGAGCCGACAGACAGCATGACAACGACGACGACGAGAACGACTCCGTCGCCGTCCCGACCGGCGCGCCCACGGGCGTGATCGCACCCCACGCCGTCAGCCTCGGTCACCCGGGGCAGTCCCTGGGCAACGTGGCCGAGCCCGTGTGGAACACCTGGCGCGAGTCGCTGAGGCGCGTGGGCGGCCCGTCCGCCCTGTTGCACTTCGGTGACTCACAGCGGTCCCGCATCGAGCTGAGCACCACGCACCCGGGTGGGCTCGCACAGTTCATCACCGGCAAGACGACCCTGCTCTCGAGCCTCATCCGCGACGACCTGGCCCTGCGGACGGCGCGCGCCGCCGCCGGCGAGATCGCGGCCAAGGGGCTCGAGCTGAGCACCGTCCGCGGCATCGACGCCGTCCACCTGGCCATCGGCATCGCCGCCTGGTCGTTCGCCGGCGAGGACTTCCGGGCCCCCGTGCTGCTGCGCCCCCTGGCGATCCGACGTCACGGTCGCGACTTCGAGGTGAAGCTGCTCGGCGAGCCCTTCCTCAACCCGGCGCTGGTCGACGCCCTGCACGACCAGTTCGGCATCACGCTCGACGCCGAGTCGTTCGTCTCGCTCGCCAGCCGTGAGGGGTCGTTCACGCCCAACCCGGTCATCGACCGCCTCCGCGGCCTGACCGCGCACCTCGAGTGGTTCACCGTGCAGCCGCGGCTCGTCGTCTCGACCTTCGCCGAGGTCTCGACCGAGATGGCCCTCGACGCCCGCGAGCTCGGCCACCCCGTGCTCGACGCCCTCGCCGGCAACGCCCTGGCCATCCGTCAGGTCGAGCAGGCCTACCGGCCGGCCACCGCGACCCCGCAGGACGAACGGAGCCCCGAGACCGACACGCTGCTGCTCGACGCCGACCCCGAGCAGGAGAACGTGGTCGCGCAGATCGCCGCCGGCAACTCGGTCGTCGTCAAGACCTTGCCCGGCACGGGCGGCACGCAGACCATCGTCAACGCCGTCGGGCGTCTCGTCTCGCAGAACAAGCGCGTCCTCGTCGTCAGCGCCCGTCGGGCCTCGCTCCGCGGCATCACCAGCCGTCTCGCCGACATCGGGCTGCCCGGCGTCGCCGTGAGCCCGACCACCCTGCGCCGCGACGTGATCCGGTCGATCTCGCGCAACGAGAAGGCCACGCACCCGCAGATGGGCGAGGTCGACGACGCCCTCGTGCGCCTCCGAAAGGTCCTCGTCGACTACCGGGGTGCGCTCAGCCGTCGCGACCCCGAGCTCGGCGTCTCGGTGCTCGACTGCCTGACCGAGCTGTCCCGCCTCGCGCTGCTGCCGTCCGCGCCCGCGACGACGGCGCGCCTCAGCCGTCGCAGCATCGCCGCCATGGTCGACGGTCGCGGCCGGGTGGCCGAGACGATGGTCGGTGCGGCCAACCTGGGCGAGTTCAAGTACGGGCCGGGCGACTCGCCCTGGTACGGCGCCCGCTTCACCGAGACGGTCGGGGCCGGTGACGCCCACCAGCTCGCGAAGAACCTGCACCACCGCGACCTGCCCCGGCTGCTCGAGCGCGCGACGGACGTCATCGGCAGCACCCGCATGCGGCCCTTCGAGAGCGTCGCCGAGCTCGGCGTCTACCTGCGCCTCCTCACCGAGATCCGCGACACCCTCGACAAGTTCATGCCGGTCGTGTTCGACCGGTCGGTCGCCGAACTGGTCGCCGCGACGGCACCCAAGCGCGAGGCCCCCGACATGTCGAGCGCCAACCGTCGCCGGCTGAAGAAGCTCGCCCGCGAGTACGTGCGCCCCGGCGTCCACGTCGCCGACCTGCACGGCGCCCTGCAGCGCATCCAGCAGCAGCGGATCGTCTGGCAGCGCTACGTGTCGGCGGGCACCCCGCCCGAGGTGCCCACGGGCATCGCCGACACGCACGTGCTGCACCAGCAGGTGTCGCAAGACCTCGAACGCCTCGACGGCCCCCTGGGGCTCTCGGGCGCCGACGGCCTCACCGAGATCGGCGTCGTCGAGCTGCAGCAGCGCCTCGAGGCCCTCGCCGCCGAGAGCGACGTGCTGCAGAACCTCCAAGAGCGCACCGAGCTCATGACGACGCTCCGCGACCTCGAGCTGACGCCGCTGATCACCGACCTGGCGAACCGACACGTCCCCGAGCACCAGGTCGCCGCCGAGCTCGAGCTCGCCTGGTGGCGTTCGGCCCTCGAGTCGCTGCTCGAGGCCGACCGGGCGTTGCTCGGGGCCAACACCGCGATGCTCGACCGGCTCGAGGCCGACTTCCGCCTCGTCGACGAGGCCCACGCCGCCGGCAGCGCCCAACTGCTCGCCTGGTTGCTGGCCGAGAACTGGAAGATCGGGCTGGTCGACTGGCCCGACGAGGCCTCTGCCCTCAAGGACCTGCTGCGACAGGGCCACCTGACCGCGCGCCTCCTGCACGACGCCGCGCCGCACCTGTCGCGTGCCGTCGCGCCGGTCTGGGTCGCCTCGCCCTACGAGGTGCACACGATCGCCGACACGGTGCCGTTCGACACCGTCGTGCTCGTCGACGCCGGGGCGACCACGCTCGCCGAGAACGTCGGGGCGATCCGTCGCGGCAAGCAGACCGTCGCGTTCGGCGACCCGGTCACGCAGACGCCCTCCGAGTTCGACATCGGCGTCCAGCCGGGCAAGCCCCCGGTCGACGCCGACGAGGAGAGCCTCGCCGCCTCGCACTCCGAGAGCGCCCTGGCCCGCCTGGCGACCCTGTTGCCGACCCTCTCGCTGACCCGCAGCTACCGCGCCGGTGGCGAAGACCTCGCCGAGCTGGTGAACCGTCGCTTCTACGGCGGGCGCATCGAGTCGCTGCCGTGGGCCGGCAGCTTCCTCGGCCACGGCAGCATCGCGCTCGACTACGTCTCGGGCGGCACCGCGGTGCCCGACCCCGAGTCGGGTGCCGTCGAGAGCGTCGACGCCGAGGTCGACCGCGTCGTCTCGCTCGTCCTCGAGCACGCCCGGACGCGCCCGAGCGAGTCGCTCATGGTCTTGACGGCCTCGGCCAAGCACGCCGTCCGCGTGCAGCAGGCGGTGCTGACCGCCGTCTCGGGCCACAAAGACCTGACCGAGTTCGTCGTCGGCGACCGCAGCGAGCCGTTCATGGTCGCCACGCTCGAGCAGAGCGTCGCCCAGAGCCGCGACCACGTGGTCTTCTCGATCGGCTACGGCCGCACGCCGCACGGCCGGGTGCTGAGCGACTTCGGTCCGCTCGGGCAGCCGGGCGGAGAACGCCTGCTGGCCGTCGCGATGACGCGCGCCCGCCGGTCGATGGTCATCGTCACGTGCTTCCAGCCGGGCGACATCGACTCGAGCCGGATGGGGCACGGCACGGTCGCCCTCAGCGAGATCCTCACCGAGGTGCAGGCTCGCACGACCGCCGAGCACGTCCCCGACGACAGCGAGCCGATGCTCGTCGACCTCGCGCGGCGACTCGAGGCGAAGGGCATCCCCGTCGCCCTCGGGCACCGCGGCAAGCTCGGGCTGGTCGCGGCGCACGACGGGGTCTGCGTCACCATCGAGACCGACACGACGCTGTCGCGGACGAGCCTGCGCGAGTCGCTGCGGTCCCGCCCCGAGGTGCTGCGCCGGCTCGGCTGGCACTACATCCGGGTGCACGCCTTCCAGCTCTTCACCGACCCCGACGTGGTGGCCGAGCGGGTCGCCGAGGTGCTGGGCATCGGTGACGCGCACACGCACGAGGTGCCGGCCCTGTCGGCCAGCCAGCACGTCAACCGACGATGAGCGCAGGAGGCGCGGCGTCCGACGACGACGCCTCCTCCGCCCTCGAGGCGGTCGAGCCGCGACCCCTCGTGGTGCGACGACGGGCCGGTCGCCGCGTGACCACCGATCCGGTGCCGGGCAGCGACCCCACGCCGTCGCCCGAACCCGAGCGGCAGGGGTCGAGCGAGAACGACCAGCGCCTGCGCGCCGACGTCCCGCCCCACTGGGGCTGAGCGGTCGGCGTCCGGCCGAGCGACCGCCACGACGACGAACCCCGGAGGCGAAGACGGACCCCGTTCCGTTGGGGTCCGTCTTCGCATCCGGGGTTCAGGCGCGGTGGGCGCCCCGGGCGTCAGCGGCTGCCGAGCGGGCCGTTCTCGCTGTGCGGGTCGCGGGACTCGAGCACGGGGGCGGCGTGCGATCCGGTGCCGGCCGCGGGCGAGGCCTGGGCGCGCAGCAGGTCGCGGATCTCGCTGAGCAGCTCGACGTCGGTCGGCGGCACGTCGGCCGGGGTCTCCTCCGCCTTCTGCTTGGCGAAGGTGCGCTTGAGCAGGTTGTTCACGGGCAGCACGAGCACGAAGTAGACGACCGCGGCGATGATGAGGAACTGGATCGCCGAGCCGATGACGGCACCGAACTTCAGCTGCGCCTCGCCACCGCTCAGCGTCGGGATCGTGACGATCAGTGCCTTGTCGAGCATGGTCGCGTTGAACGCCGCACCGATCAACGGGTTGAACACGTTCGTCACGAGCGACGTCACGATGGCCGTGAAGGCCGCTCCGATGACGACCGCGACCGCGAGGTCGATGACGTTTCCGCGCAGGATGAACTCTTTGAAACCCTTCACGGGCGACTCCTTCTGATCCGTCGAGATGAGTTTCTCGACGTACAGCCAACCACGGAGGCGCGCGACGGCGGTCGCGGGCGTCGCCCCGGGTGGGTCAGGACGAGCCGGACGACCCGCTCGAGCCGGAGCCTGACGAGCCGGAGCCCGACGAGCCGGAGCCGGACGAACCCGACGCCGACGAACCGCTGCCGGACGAGGACGGACCCGACCCGCTGCCGGACGCGCCCGACGAGGACGAGCCGCTCGCGCCTCCCGAGCCCTTGTCCGACGAGCTGGACGACGTGCCCTTGTCGCCCGAACCCGAGCCCGAACCCGAGCCCGACGTGCCCTTCGAACGCGAGTCGGTGCGGTAGAAGCCCGACCCGTTGAAGGTGACGCCGACGGGGCTGAAGACCTTGCGCAGCTTGCCCTGGCAGACCGGGCAGACCGTGAGGGTGTCGTCGGTGAACGACTGCACGACGTCGAACGCGTTGTCGCACTCGGTGCAGCGGTACGAGTAGGTGGGCACGGAGGCGCTCCTGGGGGAAGGCGAGTCTAGAACTCGTGGATGCCGGAGGGGGTGACGACGCCGTCGACGGGCTGGTCGTGCCGCTCTCGGGGCACCGACTCGACGTACTCGGGGTCGAACACCACAGCATAGACGGGCGGGCGACGCTCCATCGAGCCGAGGGTCTTGTCGAAGTAGCCCCGGCCCCAACCCATGCGCATGCCGCCGTGGTCGATCGAGGCGGCGGGCACGACGATCAGGTCGACGTCGTTGATCGCCATCGGGCTGAGCACCTCGCCGACGGGTTCCGGCAGGTCGAACAGGCCCCGCCGCTCGCTCTCGCCGTCGCCGACCGCCCAGTCGAGCAGGCCGTCGGCGCGCGTGATCGGGAACAGCACGCGGATGCCGTTCGCGAAGGCCCAGTTGAGGAACGGGCGCGTGTTGGGCTCGACGTCGGTCGAGAGGTAGGCGGCGATCGAGCGCACCGAGAGGCTCGTGGCGAGCTCGGTGAGGTGCTGCGTGATGCCCTCGGTCGTGGTCTCCCTCTCGTGCGCACCGAGGGTGCGACGCTTCTGGCGGATCTCGGCTCGCAGGGCGCGTTTGGCGTTGCCGACGTCGTCAGTCATGACGACGAGCTTAACCGTCCGACTATTAACCTCCGTGAAACGTCGGGGATGGTTACGCTGACCCGCATGGGCTTCACGATTTCTAAAGCAGTCATTCCCGCCGCGGGTCTGGGGACACGGTTCCTTCCCGCCACGAAAGCAATGCCGAAGGAGATGCTGCCGGTCGTCGACAAGCCGGCCATCCAGTACGTCGTCGAGGAGGCCGTCGCGGCCGGTCTCACCGACGTGTTGATGATCACGGGGCGCAACAAGAACGCGCTCGAGAACCACTTCGACCACGTCAGCGAGCTGGAGGAGACCCTCAAGAAGAAGGGCGACCACGACAAGCTCGCCAAGGTCAACCAGTCGACCGACCTCGCCGACATGCACTACGTGCGCCAGGGCGACCCGCTCGGCCTCGGCCACGCGGTGCTCCGGGCCAAGATGCACGTCGGCCGCGAGCCGTTCGCCGTGCTGCTCGGCGACGACATCATCGACGCCCGCGACCCGCTGCTCACGCGCATGGTCGAGGTGCAGGGGCAGAAGAACGCCACCGTCATCGCCCTGCTCGAGGTCGACCCCTCGCAGACCCACCTCTACGGCATCGCCACGGTCGAGAAGACCGACGAGGACGACGTCGTGAAGGTCACAGGCCTCGTCGAGAAGCCGGCACAGGGCGAGTCGCCCTCGAACCTCGCCATCATCGGTCGCTACGTCATCCGCCCCGAGGTCTTCGACGTCCTCGAGAAGCAGGAGCCCGGCAAGGGCGGCGAGATCCAGCTGACCGACGCCCTCATGAAGATGGCTGGAGCCGAGGAGTGGACCGGCGGCGTGTACGGCGTCGTCTTCCGCGGACGTCGGTACGACACGGGTGACAAACTCGACTACATCAAGGCCATCGTGCAGCTCGCCAGCGACCGCGACGACATCGGTGGCGAACTGCGCCCGTGGTTGCAGGAGTTCACCGCCGGGCTCGAGAAGTAAGCAGGCGACACGTTCCGTGACGAGCATCCCCACGTTGACGGAGGGGGCGGTGACCATCCGCCCCCTCCGGCTGCGTGACACCCGCGACCTCGACCAGGCCCTGATGGAGAACCGGTCGTGGCTGCGGCAATGGGAGGCCACGAACCCCAACGGCTTCACCAGCCACGACGTCCGCGGCAGCATCCGCTCGCTGCAGACGAACGCGCGTGCCGGCCTCGGCCTGCCCTTCGCGATCGAGCTCGACGGCCGCTTCGTCGGTCAGCTCAACGTCTCGGGCATCACCTACGGTTCGCTCGGTTCGGCCACCATCGGCTACTGGGTCACCCAGGGCGCGGCCGGTCACAACGCGACGCCGATCGCCGTGGCCCTGGCCACGGACCACTGCTTCCGCGCGCTGGGCCTGCACCGCATGGAGATCTGCATCCGGCCCGAGAACGCCCCGAGCCTGCGGGTGGTCGAGAAGCTCGGCTTCCGGTACGAGGGCCTGCGCCGCCGGTACATCCACATCAACGGGTCGTGGCGCGACCACTTCTGCTTCGCGCTGGTCGCCGAAGAGGTGCCCGAGGGCGTGCTGCGGCGCTGGACGACGGGCACCGTCCCGGTCGGCCAGGGCGCCGTGCCCGCCGAGGCGCTGGCCGAGGCCGGACGCGCGCTGCCGCTCTAGGGACGCGCCCCTCCACTCCGGGCTGTCCTGCGGCTCCGGGGACGCGCCCCGCCGTCCCCGCCGTCCCGGCGCGTCACCCGTGACGGGGTCGTCGGTCGACGATCGGGGCGGATCCGCCACGCGACACGCGGACACACCTGTCGATCAGCGGCCCCCGGGCCCCGCCCGCTCATACCTTGGTCACCATGAACATCGAGTCGTGGGGTGGAGGCGTCGTCCTCGCCCTCGTCGCCGCGCTCTGGCTCGTCTACCTCGTGCCCACCTGGCAGCGTCGACGCGAGTACCTCGCGACCGAACGCAACGCCGTGCGGCTGCAGCAGACCCTGCGCATCCTCGCCCAGACGGCCGAGGTGCCCGACGAGGTGCGCGTCGAGGCGAACGCCCGCTCGGTGGCCGACGCCCAGAAGATCCTGCGACACGAGGAGGCGCGGCGCGAGGCCCTGCGACGGGCCCACGAGGCCGCACGGCAGCGTGCCGTCACCCGCGAGCTCGCCGCGGCGGCCCCCGTGCTCCGGGCCGCCGACCGCGACCCCGCCCTCGCCGCGCGTCGGCTGCGACGCTCCCGGCTGGTCTCCACCGTCGTGCTGGCCCTCAGCGTGGTCGCCGTCGTCGGGGGAGTCGCCGCCGGCCTCACGTCGTCCTGGGTGCTGGTCGTCGGCGGGCTCGTCTTCGGCGGCGGGTCGATCGCGATGCTGGCGCAGCTGGCCGCGGTCTCACGCGCCCGCGCTCGTCGGGCCGTCGTGGCTCCCGTCGCCCAGCCGCTCAAGGACTTCTCCGGGGTGATGGGCGAGGGCGTCGTCGTCCGCGACGACGAGGCCGCGGCCGAGTCGCGTCTCTGGACGCCCGTGCCCGTGCCGAAGCCCCTCTACCTGCGCCGTGGGCGACAGCGCCCGGCCGCGGTCGTGACGACGGCCGATCCCGCCGTCGAGCTGCAGCAGGACTCGCGTCGCTCGGTCGAGGCGTTGCGGGCGGCCCAGCACGACGCCCTGCGCGAGGCCGCTCGCGCCGAGGCCGCGCTGCAGTCCACGCGACGTCCTCGGGTGACCGATGCCGCGCCTCCCGGGCCCGCCCCGTCGACTGCGGCCGCCCCGGCCGCCCCCGCCGAGGAGGCGCGGGTCGAGCCGGTCGCGCCGCCCCGCCCCCCGAGCCGCTTCGCCCGCATGGGCATCATCGACGAGCTGCCGCCGTCGGCCTTCTCGCTCGACGAGGCACTGCAGCGGCGCCGCGCCGTCTGACCGTCACGCGCACCCGCCGCCCGGGTTCGGTCGTCCGCCGACGAGGTGCTATCGTTGCAGAGCAGTTTCTGGGGCTATGGCGCAGTTGGTAGCGCGTCTCGTTCGCAATGAGAAGGTCAGGGGTTCGAATCCCCTTAGCTCCACCACACGAAGGCCCGGGTCGACCACGACCCGGGCCTTCTGCACGTCACAGAGACCCCCGGGCCGGCTGATCTGATGGATCCGCTGTGAGCCGGTGCGGCGGGGGCGGGCCGGTCGTAGCATCCCGACATGTCACTCGCAGTCAGCATCGTGCAGCACGAAGAGCACGACCACCCGGTCTGGTACCTGCAGTACTCGTACGCGCGCACCCTCCCCGGTGCGCCGGCCCGCGGGCCGTACCACTCCCGACTCGACGCGGAAGAGGCGCTGCACCACCTCCGGGACGCCGCCCACATGTACGGCGAGTTCGAGTTCTCGGTGCTGCCCGCCTGATCCTCGTCGTGGCCGGCTAACGGACGCCGTCGGCGACCGGCGCCGCGCCTCCTGCACCATGATGGTCGGGTGCCTCCGACGACCCCGACCGACGCCCCGACGCCCCACCTGACGACCGACCCCGAGCTGCTGGCGCGGCTGCGGGCCGACCTGGCCGCGTCCGGGTTCACCGTCGAACGGCTGCAGGGCGCCGACGCCTGGGGCTCGCACGCCGGTGCCGCGCTCTTCCGCGGCGAACGGGTCGCCGCACGACGCGCTCTCGCCCGCAGCTCCGCCCGTGACGCCTCGCTGCGTCCCGCCGCCACGCTCGCGCTGCTGTTCGTCCTCGGCTACCCGCAGGCCGACGACGTGGTCGCCGAGGCGCTGCCGACCCTGGGCGTCGACGGCGCCGTCACCGCCGGGCTCGTCGTGCGAGAGGGCGACGCGGTCCGCGCGCTCGTCGACCTCCGCCCCTACGCGTTCGTGGACGCCTCGGGCGAGGCGAGCTGGTGGATCGCCTCCGACCTGGGCGAGCTCGTGGTCGAGGGGGCCCTGCGCGAGGACCACGTGCTCGGGGTCGGGGGAGCCTCGGCGACGCTGGCCGGCCTGATGGTCTCGCGGCAGGTCGACCGGGCCCTCGACCTCGGCACGGGCTGCGGCATCCAGGCGCTGCACGCGGCGCGTCATGCACGACACGTCGTCGCGACCGACATCTCGCGACGGGCCCTCGACTTCGCCGCCTTCAACGCCGCACTCAACCTGGTCGACGGCATCGAGCTGCGCCTCGGCAGCCTCTTCGAGCCCGTGGCCGGCGAGACCTTCGACCACATCGTCTCGAACCCTCCGTTCGTCATCACGCCGCGGGTCGAGGGCGTGCCCGAGTACGAGTACCGCGACGGCGGCATGGTGGGCGACGACCTCGTCGCCTCGGTCGTCGAGGGACTCGGCCGGCACCTCGCCCCGGGCGGCGTCGCGCAGCTGCTCGGCAACTGGGAGACCGGAGGCGCGGGCTCGGTCGACGGGAAGCGGGGCGCCTACGCGGTCGCGGACTGGGCGGCCCGCGGCGACGTGCCCGTCGACGTCTGGGTGGTCGAGCGCGAGGTGCAGGACCCCACCGCGTACGCCGAGACCTGGATCCGCGACGGCGGCACGCGACCCGGCACGGCGGACTTCGAACGGCTCTACGAGGCGTGGCTGGGCGACTTCGAGGCCCGGGGGATCGTCGAGGTCGGGTTCGGCTACGTCACCCTCAGGCGGCCGGCGGACGACGCGAGCGTCCCCGTGGTGCGCACGGAGCGCCTCCTCGGCGGCCTGGGACAGAACGACGTCGGGCTCGGAGCGCACCTGCTCGGCACGCTCGAGGCGGTCGACCTGTTGCGCGGGCTCGACGACGAGCAGCTGGCCGGCCGACGACTCGTCGTCGCGGGGGACGTCACCGAAGAGCGCCACTACTGGCCCGGCAACGACGATCCCACGGTGATCTCGCTCCGCCAGGGCGGGGGCTTCGCCCGGACGGTCGAGTCGGGCACGGCCCTCTCGGCGTTGGTCGGCGCCTGTGACGGCGAACTCAGCGTCGGTGCGATCGTCGGAGCCCTCGCGCAGCTGCTCGGGGCGGACGAGGCCGGGCTGCGGGCCGAGCTGCTGCCGCGGGTGCGCGAGCTCGTGACGACGGGCGTGCTGCGCGCCTGACGGTGTCCGCCCGCGCCCGCCGGTGGGCGGCGGTGCGCGGGCGACGCCTCAGCCGCGGTGGTTGCCGGTGCGCTCGCCCCACTCGCGCCACGAGTACTCGGGCACGAAGCCGAGCAGGTCGCGGGCCTTGTCGCTGCTGAGCAGCGGCTCGACGCCCTCGACGGCCCGGCGCTTCTCGACCTGCGGCCAGTACTGCTCGGCGAGCACGGCCGTGGGCGTGTTCATCACGGTGTCCGACGCCGCGATGATGAACGCCTCGAAGCCGACCAGGTCGCTCTCGAGGGCCTTGCGGACGGCCTGGGCGCCGTCCCGGGCGTCGATGTACGAGAAGAGGTTGAAGGTGCGCTTCTCGGGGGTCTCGTCGAAGGGGTACTCCGAGTAGTCGCCGTCGTCCATCACGTTCGAGAAGCGCAGGCCGATCAGCTTGAGCTGACGGTCCCAGCGGGTGAAGTGCCGCGCCATCTCCTCCTCGACGGCCTTGCCGAGCGAGTACGACGACTCGGGGCGCACCGGGTACTCCTCGTCGAGCGGCAGGTACGGCGGGTCGATGTCGAACGGGATGCCCAGCAGCGTCTCGCTCGAGGCCCACACCACGTTGCGGATCTTCGCGGCGCGGGCCGCGGCGAACACGTTGTAGCTCGAGGTGACGTTGTTGGTGAACAACGCCGCGTTCGGCACGAGGCCGGGCGCGGGGATCGCGCCCAGGTGCACGACGGCGTCGATGTGGTCGTAGCGGTCGTCGACGCTCGTCAGGGCCTGGGCGACCTGGCCGTAGTCGGTCAGGTCGACCTTGACGAACACGACACCCTCGACGGGGTCGGGGCTCGGGACGCGGTCGAGCAGGACGACCTCGTAGCCGTGCTCGGCGAGGTCGCGCACGACGGCGCGACCGAGCTTGCCGCTGCCGCCGGTGACGGCGACTCGGGTGGTGGGGGTGCGGGGAGACGACATCGTCGGCCCTTTCTGCCGGGCGCCCGGCGGGTCTGGAGGTGCGCTGGTCGGGCTGCGCGCCTCCTCCGTTTCTACTAGTCCGCGGGCGCCCGCGGTCGGTCCGCGTCGAGCGCGTCGCCGAGGAGGCGAGGTGCCGGCTCCCTCCCGCTGGGAGCCGTGTCGGAGGTGGCGGGTAGCTTCAGCCTGACCGGGGTCGACCGTCGGCCCCCGAGAGAGGCCCTCATGAGCACGCACACGAACCCCGCGCAGCACGACGCCGACGACCACACCGACCCCGCCGCCGTCCACGGCGACAGCCCCGAGGCCGTCGAGCTGCACGGCGACTCCGCCGCCGACGAGGCCGCGACCGAGGGCGCCGTCGAGCAGCTCGACGACCTGCTGGGCGGCCAGCAGCCCCTGCGCTGATCGCGGCGCCGCCGCGCCGACCCCTCTCTCAGCCGAGCGGCTGCAGCGAGTGGAAGGCCGTGTCGTGGTAGACGAGCGGTGAGGCCGTCCCGTCGACCTCGGCACCGAGCACCTGCAAGATGACGACGACGTGGTCGCCTGCGGGCACCTCCCGGTGCACGACGCACTCGAGGCGCAGCGGGGCACCCGTCACCAGGACGGCCCCGGCGGCGGTGGTCGTGTGGTCGACGCCGACGAAGCGCGTCGCGCGGGTCCGTGACGACAGCCGTCGGCACAGCCCGCCCTGGTCGGCGGCGAGCACCGACACCCCGAGGGTCGGGGCGCCCCGCAGCCGTGACCAGGTCGCGGAGTCGTCCCGGGCCGAGAAGGTCACCATGGGCGGGTCGAACGACGCCCCGACCGTGAAGCTCGAGACGACCATGCCGTCGGGTCCGTCGGCACCGGTCGCGGCCAGCGCGGCGACCCCGCTCGGGAAGACGGCGAACGCCGAACGGTCGACCGGGGCGAGCGTCGTGGTGCGGGTCATCGGGGCTCCCGTCGACTGATGTGAACCGGTTGGTTCAACGTGACGTTAGCCCGCTGGTGTTTCGTCCGGATTACGCGTCCGGCCAATCACCTGGAAGTCACCCACCACGTCGGGCTCCGTCCGAGGTACGGTGTAGTGCGCTCACCGGCTGGTTACCGGGGCGCCCGTTCCCGACGAGCGGCCGTCGAACCCAGCGTGGTCTCCTGATCCGACTTCGTGAGGTCCTCGGCCGTGGGTCCGGTGGGCACGCCCTGGTCCGAGTTCTGCTCGTCGACCGGGGCGTGTCCTCTTCTCGTCGTCGGCGCCGGTGGCCGGGGCGATCTCGTCCCCGGGGTCGCGAGCCGCGCCTCCTCGTGTTTTACTTGAGTTCCTCTCACCTCGTGGAGGTTCAGGACACGAGGCGGGGGACCGGCCGCGGGGGCGACGCCCGTCCCCCCGGCCGGGATATCCGCCGCCCGTCGCATCGGCCGAGGACGTCGCCCGCGACCCGGCCGATGGTGCAGGGTTGAGTCATCATGTCGCCCGCTCCCGTCGCCCCCCTGGCCGCCCTGCTCCCGTCGACCCCGGGCGTCGACTCGTACGACGCCGACACGGCGTACACGGCCTTCGCCGAGTGGGCCGAGTCACGCGGGCTGCCGCTCTACCCGGCGCAGGACGAGGCGATGATGGAGCTCGTCGGCGGCGCCTCGGTGATCCTCAGCACGCCCACCGGCACCGGCAAGTCGCTCGTGGCGGCCGGCGCCCACTTCGTGGCCTTGAGCCAGGGCGGTCGGTCGTACTACACGGCGCCGATCAAGGCGCTGGTCAGCGAGAAGTTCTTCGCGCTCGTCGACCTCTTCGGGCCCGAGAACGTCGGCATGGTGACCGGTGACTCGTCGGTCAACGCCGACGCGCCGATCATCTGCTGCACCGCCGAGATCCTCGCGAACCTCGCCCTGCGGCACGGGGCCGACGCAGCCGTCGACCAGGTCGTCATGGACGAGTTCCACTTCTACGGCGACCAGTCGCGGGGCTGGGCCTGGCAGGTGCCGCTGTTGCTGCTGCCGCGAGCGCAGTTCCTGCTGATGTCGGCGACGCTCGGCGACGTGACCCGCATCACCGACGACCTCGCCCGTCGCACCGGTCGGCCCGTCGCCCGGGTCACGGGCGTCGAGCGCCCGGTGCCCCTGCACTACTCCTACGCCCAGACCCCCGTGCAAGAGACGGTCGAAGAGCTGCTCTCGACCGGCGAGGCCCCCGTGTACGTCGTGCACTTCTCGCAGGCGGCCGCACTCGAACGGGCGCAGGCGCTGTCGAGCATCAAGGTCGCCAGCCGCGAGCAGCGTGACGAGATCGCCGAGCTGATCGGCGGGTTCCGTTTCAGCACGGGGTTCGGCAAGACGCTCAACCGCCTCGTGCGCTCGGGCATCGGCGTGCACCACGCGGGGATGCTGCCGAAGTACCGCCGCCTGGTCGAGCAGCTCGCGCAGCGCGGACTGCTGCGCGTCATCTGCGGCACCGACACCCTGGGCGTCGGCATCAACGTGCCGATCCGCACCGTGCTGTTGACGGCCCTGACCAAGTTCGACGGCACCCGCATGCGCCAGCTGAGCGCGCGCGAGTTCCACCAGATCGCCGGCCGGGCCGGTCGCGCCGGCTACGACACCTCGGGCACGGTCACGCTGCAGGCACCCGAGCACGAGATCGACAACCTGAAGCAGATCGAGAAGGCGGGCGACGACCCGAAGAAGAAGCGCAAGATCGTGCGCAAGAAGGCACCCGACGGCTTCGTGTCGTGGGGCGAGCCGAGCTTCACCAAGCTGATCGCGGCCGAGCCCGAGGCGCTGACGTCGCACATGCAGGTCACCCACGCGATGCTGCTCAACGTCATCGGTCGGGGCGGCGACGTGTTCGAGAACGTGCGGTCGCTGGTCTTCGACAACCACGAGCCGCTCGCGAAGCAGTACGCCATGGCCCGCCAGGCCATCTCGATCTACCGCACGCTCCGCACCGCCGAGGTGGTCGTGCAAGAACCCTCGCCCGACGGCGGTGCCCCGACGATCCGCCTGACGGTCGACCTCCAGGCGAACTTCGCGCTGAACCAGCCCCTGTCTCCCTTCGCCCTGGCGACCTTCGACGTGCTCGACGTCGAGTCGCCGACCTACGCCCTCGACATGGTCTCGGTCGTCGAGGCGACGCTCGACGACCCCCGGCCGATCCTGTCGCAGCAGCAGTTCAAGGCCAGGGGCGAGGCCGTCGCCGCGATGAAGTCCGAGGGCATCGAGTACGACCAGCGCATGGAGCTGCTCGAGGAGGTCACCTGGCCGAAGCCGCTCGACGAACTGTTGACCGCCCTGTTCGAGACGTACGCGGCCTCGCAGCCCTGGATCGGCGACTTCGCGCTCAGCCCCAAATCGGTCGTGCGTGACCTCTACGAGCGCGCCATGACGTTCGGCGACTTCGTGAACTTCTACGGCCTGGCCCGCTCCGAGGGGCTCGTGCTGCGCTACCTGTCGGACGCCTTCCGGGCCCTGCGGCAGACCGTGCCCGACGAGGCGAAGACCGACGAGCTGGTCGACGTGATCGAGTGGCTCGGCGAGCTGGTGCGCCAGGTCGACTCGAGCCTGCTCGACGAGTGGGAGGAGATGGTCAACCCCCGCGAGCTCGAGGCCCACGACGAGATCGTGCCCCCGACCCTGCGCACCCTGACCGCCAACGAGCGCGCGTTCCGCATCATGGTGCGCAACGAGCTGTTCCGCCGCGTCGAGCTGGCGGCGCGGGACGACGCCGACGCCCTCGGTGCCCTCGACGCCGGCTCGGGCTGGGACGCCGACCGGTGGGGCGAGGCGCTCGACCGGTACTACGACGAGTACGACTCGATCGGCACCGACGCCGCCGCGCGCGGGCCGCAGATGCTGCAGGTCGAGCAGCTGCCCACGGTCTGGCGCGTCCGGCAGATCCTCGCCGACCCCGAGGGCGACCACGACTTCGGCATCTCGGCCGTGGTCGACCTCGCCTCGAGCGACGAACGCGGCGAGGCCGTGGTCACCGTGACGGCCGTCGGGCCGGCCTCCGAACGGAGCCGGCCGTCACCCGTCGAGGGCGGTTCGTGACGGCCGCGAGGTGGTTCATCGAAGCGTTCCAGCACTTCGGACCGAATGGGTTGCCAGGTCTCGGCTGCTCGCAGTTGTGACCAGGGGTCACAGCGGCGTCCGCTCGGCGTGTAGGAGATGTGATGTAGGTCATCCACTGCGATGAGCTCGAATAGATGTCTGCTTCGCGTTTCATGCTTGATATGTACATGTTTAACCTCGGTGAGGCTCAGTGTTTCGCCATGTGACCTCGGGGCCCGGCCTCCGAACGGAGCCGGCCGTCACCCGTCGAGGGGTAATCTCGTAGGGTCGTGCCACACCCCGGCCGCCGACCAGCATCGCCCGCGTTCCACCACGAAGAGGTCGCCATGTCCCGTCTGTCCGGCAAAGTCGCCATCGTCACCGGGGCCGCCTCGGGCATCGGCGAGGCGATCGTCCGCCGGTTCGCCGACGAGGGGGCTCGCGTCGTCGCGACCGACATCGTCGACGGGTCGACCGTCGCCGCCGAGACGGGGGCCGAGTACGTGCAGCACGACGTCGCCAACGGTGGCGACTGGAAGCGCGTCATGGACCACGTCGTCGAGCGGTACGGCCGGCTCGACGTGCTCGTCAACAACGCCGGCATCGTCTCGGGCCAGTCGATCGACGTCACCCAGCTCGAGAGCTGGAACCGCGTGTTCGCGGTCAACGTCACGGGCGTCATGCTCGGCACCCGCTTCGCCATCGAGCAGATGCGCGCGAACCCCGACGGTGAGGGCGGGTCGATCATCAACCTCGCCCCGGCGACGTCGTTCCTCGGCTTCGGCGACGACGCGGCCTACACGGCGAGCAAGCACGCCCTGGTCGGCCTGACCCGTTCGAGCGCCGCGCACGCCGCCCAAGAGGGCTGGAACATCCGCATCAACTCGCTGCACCCGGGCCCGACCGACACGGCGCTGTTCCGTCGCCAGGTCGAGGCCCAGCCGCAGGTGCTCGAGGCGTTCCGCGCCATGAGCCCGCGCGGGCGCCTCGCCAAGCCCGACGAGGTCGCCGGGCTCGCGCTGCACCTCGCGAGCGACGACTCGGCCTTCTCGACGGGCGCGCAGTTCGTCGTCGACGGCGGCCTGTCCAGCACGCACCCCTCGATGTAGCGCTGCGCTGCGCTTCGCGGTACGGCACCGCGTTTCGTGCACGGCACCGCGTCTAGACCGGGTGCGGTGCACGATTCGCGGTGCGGTGCGGTGCGGTGCGGTGCGGTGCGGTGCCTGCCGATCAGAACAGCGTCGCGGGAGGCGCGGGCGGGGTCGCCGGCGCGGCGATCGGAGCGGTGGTGGTCACCGGCGCCCCCGGCCACCCGGGCCCGGTCGGCACGTCGGTGCGGTTCTGGAACGCCGTGGCCGCGCCGCGGGCCCGCACGTCGGCGGCCTCGTTCATCTCGTGGCCGACGTGGCCGCGCACCCATTCGAAGCGCACCTTCCGCCCGGCCAGTGCGGCGTCGAGCTCCTTCAGGATCTCGACGTTCAGCACGGGCTTGCCGTCGGCCTTGCGCCAGCCCTTGCGCTTCCAGCCGGGCATCCACTCGGTGCAGGCCTTGATCGTGTACTGGCTGTCGCAGAGGATGTGCAGGTCGTCGTCGGTGCCGGCGGTGGCGCGCAGCAGCTCGAGCACGGCGGTCAGTTCGCCCTGGTTGTTCGTCGCGCGCGGCCAGCCGCCCGCGGCCCACCGCTCGTCGTCCACGTACCAGGCCCATCCGGCCGGGCCGGGGTTGCCGAGGGCCGATCCGTCTGCTGCGGCGGTGATGGTCATGCGGGGTGCTCCTTGCGTCGACGGGTTGCCGGTCCACGGTAACGTGCCGGGCGCGACCGACCGGACCCGCGCCTCCTGCGGGCGGCCCCCGCCCCACGACGACGCACCGCGGCGGCGCCGGGGCGGCGGTGCCGGGGCCCGCCGGACGAGTCCGCGTCAGCCGTTGTGGTCGGGGTGCGAACCGGTGCGCTCGCCGGTCTCGATGCCGGCGACGGCGGCGAGGTCGCTCGCGTCGAGCTCGAAGCCAAAGACGTCGAGGTTGGCGCGGATGCGCGACGGCGTGACCGACTTGGGGATGACCACGAGGCCCTGCTGCAGGTGCCAGCGGATGGTCACCTGGGCCGGGGTGACGCCGTGCTTCGCGCCGATGCGGACGAGGGCGGCGTTGTCGAGGATGCGTCCGCGGGCGAGCGGGGACCACGCCTCGGTGACGATCCTGTGCGCGGCGTCGAAGTCGCGCAGCTCGTGCTGCTGCAACCACGGGTGCACCTCGACCTGGTTGAGGGCGGGCACGACGTCGGTCTCGGCCATGAGGCGCTCGAGGTGGGCGACCTGGAAGTTGCTCACGCCGATCGAGCGCGCGCGTCCCTCGGCGCGGATGGTCTCGAGGGCGCGGTAGGTCTCGACGTACTTGTCCTGCTTCGGGGCCGGCCAGTGGATCAGGTAGAGGTCGACGTGGGCGGTGCCGAGCTTCGCCAGGCTCTCGTCGAACGAGCGCAGCGTCTCGTCGTAGCCGTGCGCGGTGTTCCAGACCTTCGTCGTGAGGAACACCTCGTCGCGGGGCAGGCCCGACGCGCGCAGGGCCCGGCCGACGCCGGTCTCGTTCGCGTAGAACTCGGCCGTGTCGAGGTGGCGGTACCCCTCGGCCAGGGCGGTCTCGACGACGCGCTCGGCCTCGTCGTCGGCGACCTTGTAGACGCCGAGGCCGAGCTGCGGGATCGTCCGGCCGTCGTTGAGGGTGATCAGGGGCACGTCGGGTGTGGGCATGCCCCCAACTCTGCCAGCCTCCGGCGGACACGTGTCGCCCGACGTCGCCGTCGGCGCCGCGGACGGTGCGTGCCGCGTCGGCACCCGGGGGGCCGAGGAGGCGCGGGTCAGCTGGCCTGGATCGGCACCGGTTCGGTGTCGGGCAGCGGGCTCGCGTCGCGACCTCGCAGGTCGGGCAGCGCCTTGTGGAACACGGCACCGACGATCGTGCCCACGAGGGCGAAGCACGCGGCGACGATCAGGCCGCCCTGGCCGCCGACGTGGTCGATCGCGAAGCCGGCGATCGCCGAGCCGAGGGCGGAACCGATCAGCTGGCCGGTGCCGGCCCAGCCGTAGGCCTCGGCCGTGTCGCTGAACTTCACGCTCGACGACACGACGGCGAACATGACGGCGAGGGCCGGCGCGATGCCGACGCCCGCGATCAACAGGGTGATGCTGATCGGCCAGAGGCCCGTCGCGAAGATCGCGAGGGTCATGCCGACGAACACGATGGCGATGCGTCGGGCGAGGGCCCATGGGCCGACCGGCACGTGCCCGAGGGCGAGGCCGCCGACGAGCGAGCCCGCGGCGAAGATCGCGAGGGCGATGCCCGAGTCGGCGCTGCCCTCGCCGAAGAGCGCCACGACGCCGGCCTCGACCGCGGCGCAGGCCCCGATGAGCAGGAACCCGGCGACGGTCGCGAGCAGCACCGTCGGGCGGGCCAGCACCTTGCCGAAGGCGCGCTTGCTGCGCGGGATGCGCACGCGCCCGACCTCGGGCGACGCGATGAACCAGATGCCGCCGCCGACCAGGAAGGCCGCGGCGAGCCAGATCGCCTCACGCGTGCCGATCTGCGTGCCCACGAAGGTCGTGATGACGGGGCCGGCCACCCAGATGATCTCTTGGGCGGACGCGTCGAGCGAGAAGAGCGGGGTCAGCTGGTTCGAGGTCACCATCTTGGGGTAGATCGTGCGGACGGCGGGCTGCACGGGCGGCACGCTGAGGCCCGTGACGAAGCCGAGCGCCATGAACACCGGCACCGAGAAGTCGTACAGGGTGAAGGTGACCATGGTGATCAGGCAGACCACCAGGGTGAGGGTGAGGACCGGGCGCATCGCCCACCGGCCCATCCAGCGGCTGGTGAGCGGCCCCGAGATCGCCTGGCCGATGCTCGTCGCCGCGAGCACGAGGCCGGCCGCGGCGTAGGAGTGGTGCACGTGTTCGACGTGCAGCAGGAACGCGAGCGACAGCATGCCGAACGGGAAGCGCGCGGTCAGCTGGGCCGCGATGATGCGCGAGACGCCGGGCGTCTTCAGCAGGGTCGAATAGGTGCTCACGAGGGGTCAAGTCTACGAGCGCGGTCGGCGGTCGCGACACGCCGGTGGCCCGAATTGGGGACACCGGCCCCGAATGTCGGAGGTGGGGAGAAAGATGTGCACAACCCCGCCAAGAACGGGGGAGAACCGGCCCCGATCTGTTCACAACCTGTGCATGGGCCTGTGGATAATTACAGCCGTGTAACACCGCATCTAGTTGTGCCCACCAGTGTCGGCCACAAGATGTAGTATCGAAGAGTCGCCACGGGCACCACGCCCCGCAGGCTCACGAACCACCGATCCGGCCTCAGGGGCCGGCCAGAACACAGGGGATCCCATGGCCATCACCGTCTACACCAAGCCGTCCTGCGTCCAGTGCACGGCCACCTACCGAGCCCTCGACAACAAGGGCATCGAGTACGACGTGCTCGACGTCACCGCCGACGACGCCGCCCTCGAGAAGGTCCGTGCCCTCGGCTACATGCAGGCCCCCGTGGTCATCGCCGACGACGACCACTGGAGCGGCTTCCGCCCCGACAAGATCGCCGCACTGGCCGCCAAAGTCGACTAGTCGACCGGGCGCCTCGCGCCCGCCCAGCAGCATCGTGACCCGGGGCCGTGCCCCACACCGCGTCGGAGGCGAGGACTCGTCGTGACGAACGAACTCGTCTACTTCTCGAGCGTCTCGGGCAACACCGACCGCTTCGTCACCAAGCTCGGGCTCCCGGCACGGCGCATCCCGCTGTTCCCGTCCGAGCCGCCGCTCCACGTCCGTGACCCCTACGTCCTCGTGCTGCCGACCTACGGCGGCGGCGAAGGGCGAGGCGCCGTCCCGAAGCAGGTCATCCGGTTCCTCAACGACGAGGGCAACCGGCGCCTCATCCGAGGCGTGATCGCGGCGGGCAACACCAACTTCGGAGAGGGCTACTGCCTGGCCGGCGACATCGTCGCGGCCAAGTGCGACGTTCCCCTTCTCTACCGTTTCGAAGTCTTCGGAACACCAGACGACGTACAAGCCGTACAGACAGGATTGGAAGAATTTTGGACACAGCAGTCGATGACCTCGAAGTGATCGCCGCACCGGGGCAGGGTCTGAGCTCCGGCATGGACTACCACTCCCTGAACGCGATGCTGAACCTCTACGGCCCGTCCGGCGAGATCCAGTTCGACAAGGACCGCGAGGCGGCCAAGCAGTACTTCCTGCAGCACGTCAACCAGAACACGGTGTTCTTCCACAACCTGCGCGAACGCCTCGACTACCTCGTCGAGAACGAGTACTACGAGGCCGCGACCATCGAGCAGTACGACTTCGCCTTCATCGAGAAGCTGAACGACCTCGCCTACTCGAAGAAGTTCCGGTTCCAGACCTTCCTCGGGGCGTTCAAGTACTACACCTCCTACACGCTCAAGACCTTCGACGGGAAGCGCTACCTCGAGCGCTTCGAAGACAGGGTGGTCATGACGGCCCTGGGCCTGGCCCAGGGTGACGAGAAGCTCGCCGTCGACCTGGTCGAAGAGATCATCGCCGGCCGCTTCCAGCCGGCCACGCCGACCTTCCTCAACACGGCGAAGGCCCAGCGCGGCGAGCTCGTCAGCTGCTTCCTGCTGCGCATCGAAGACAACATGGAGTCGATCTCACGCGGCATCAACTCGTCGCTGCAGCTGTCGAAGCGTGGTGGCGGCGTCGCCCTGTCGCTGTCGAACATCCGCGAGGCCGGTGCGCCGATCAAGCAGATCGAGAACCAGTCGTCGGGCATCATCCCCGTCATGAAGCTGCTCGAAGACAGCTTTAGCTACGCGAACCAGCTCGGTGCCCGCCAGGGTGCCGGTGCCGTGTACCTCAGCGCCCACCACCCCGACATCATGCGGTTCCTCGACACCAAGCGTGAGAACGCCGACGAGAAGATCCGCATCAAGACGCTGTCGCTCGGCGTCGTCGTGCCCGACATCACGTTCGAGCTCGCCAAGAACAACGAAGACATGTACCTCTTCTCGCCGTACGACGTCGAGAAGGTCTACGGCGTCCCCTTCGGCGACGTCGCGATCAGCGAGAAGTACCGCGAGATGGTCGCCGACTCGCGCATCAAGAAGACCAAGATCAAGGCGCGCGACTTCTTCCAGACGATCGCCGAGATCCAGTTCGAGTCGGGCTACCCCTACATCGTGTTCGAAGACACGGTGAACAAGGCGAACCCGATCAAGGGCCGCATCAACATGTCGAACCTGTGCTCCGAGATCCTGCAGGTCAACACGCCCACCACGTTCAACGAAGACCTCTCGTACGACCAGATCGGCAAGGACATCAGCTGCAACCTCGGCTCGATGAACATCGCCCTGTCGATGGACGCCCCCGACCTCGGCAAGACCGTCGAGACCGCGATCCGAGGGCTCAGCGCGGTCAGCGACATGAGCCACATCGCGTCGGTGCGCTCGATCGAGGTCGGCAACGACCAGTCGCACGCCATCGGCCTGGGCCAGATGAACCTGCACGGCTACCTGGCCCGCGAGCGTGTGCACTACGGCACGCCCGAGGCGATCGACTTCACGAACATCTATTTCTACACGGTGCTGTTCCACGCCCTGCGGGCCTCGAACACCATCGCGATCGAGCGGGGCGTCACCTTCGGCGGCTTCGAGGACAGCACGTACGCGTCGGGCACCTTCTTCGACAAGTACACCGAGACCGAGTGGAAGCCCGAGACCGAGCGCGCGGCCGCGCTGTTCGCCGACGCCGGCGTGTCGATCCCCACGCAGGACGACTGGCTCGCGCTCAAGGCCAGCATCATGCAGCACGGCATCTACAACCAGAACCTGCAGGCCGTGCCGCCGACGGGCTCGATCTCGTACATCAACCACTCGACGTCGTCGATCCACCCGATCGCGTCGAAGATCGAGATCCGCAAAGAGGGCAAGCTCGGTCGCGTGTACTACCCGGCGCCGTTCATGACGAACGACAACCTCGAGTACTACACCGACGCGTACGAGATCGGCCCCGAGAAGATCATCGACACCTATGCCGCGGCGACGCAGCACGTCGACCAGGGCCTGTCGCTCACGCTGTTCTTCAAGGACACGGCGAGCACGCGCGACATCAACAAGGCCCAGATCTACGCATGGCGCAAGGGCATCAAGACGATCTACTACATCCGCCTCCGCCAGCTCGCGCTCGAGGGCACCGAGGTCGACGGCTGCGTCAGCTGCATGCTCTAGGCCCTGTGCCACCAGGCCTCGCGGCCACCGGCGCGGGCCGGCCTCGACAGCCGGCCCGCGCCTCCTGAACTCACGCTCTTCCTTCCGAAAGGCACGTCATGACCCTCACCGATCCGGTGCACGCCACCGGCAAGTCGGTCCCGCTGATCACGTCGGTCAGCGCGATCAACTGGAACCGCATCAACGACGACAAGGACGTCGAGGTGTGGAACAGGCTCGTCAACAACTTCTGGCTGCCCGAGAAGATCCCGCTGTCGAACGACGTCCAGTCGTGGAACACCCTGACGCCCGAAGAGCAGCAGATGACCATGCGGGTCTTCACCGGCCTGACGCTGCTCGACACGATCCAGGGCACCGTCGGTGCGATCAGCCTGATCCCCGACGCGATCACCCCGCACGAAGAGGCCGTCTACACGAACATCGCGTTCATGGAATCGGTGCACGCCAAGAGCTACTCGTCGATCTTCTCGACCCTCGCGTCGACGCCCGAGATCGACGACGCCTTCCGCTGGTCGACCGAGAACGTCAACCTGCAGAAGAAGGCCCAGATCGTCCTCGATTACTACACCGGTGACGACCCGCTGAAGCGCAAGGTCGCCTCGACGCTGCTCGAGTCGTTCTTGTTCTACAGCGGCTTCTACCTGCCGATGTACTGGTCGTCGCGCGCCAAGCTCACCAACACGGCCGACCTCATCCGCCTCATCATCCGCGACGAGGCCGTGCACGGGTACTACATCGGCTACAAGTTCCAGAAGGGTCTCGAGGGTGCCTCGGACGAGCGCAAGCAGGAGATCAAGGACTACACGTTCAACCTGCTGTTCGAGCTCTACGAGAACGAGATCCAGTACACGCAAGACCTCTACGACGGCGTCGGCCTCAGCGAGGACGTCAAGAAGTTCTTGCACTACAACGCCAACAAGGCGCTGATGAACCTCGGCTACGAGCCGATGTTCCCCAAAGAGACGACCGACGTGAACCCGGCCATCTTGTCCGCGCTCTCGCCGAACGCCGACGAGAACCACGACTTCTTCTCGGGGTCGGGCTCGTCGTACGTCATCGGCAAGGCCGTCAACACCGAAGACGAGGACTGGGACTTCTAGCCCACCCCCGCACCACCGACAGGCGCCGCCCACCCGGGCGGCGCCTGTCCTGCGTCCGACCCGTCTTTGCACAGCCCGGCCGCCGGCGTCGTCGATCCGCGAGAACACCGGGAAGTGGACGAGACACCGCCCCGTGCAGCGGTGTCCTGTCCACTCGGCGGTGTGCCGGGTGAGCGCTCAGGCGTCGAGCAGCGCGGCCCGGATCGCCGCGATGCCGAGGCGCACCTCGGCGAACGAGGTGCTGAGCGGCGACAGCCCGATGCGCAGGGCGTCCGGGTTGCGGAAATCGGGCACGACGCCGCCCTCCCACAGCCGGGCGACGATCTCGCGGAACGACTCGTGGGTGATCGTGACGTGGCTGCCGCGCCGCGACGCCTCGCGTGGCGTCGCGACCGTCACCCCGAGCGGCACGAGCCAGGCGTCGACGAGCTCGAAGGCGTAGTCGGTCAGGGCGAGCGACTTCGTCCGGACGGCGTCGATGCCGGCTTCGTCCATCAGGTCGAGCATGTCGTGCATCGCGAGCATGCCCATCACCGGGGGAGTCCCGCTGACGAACCGCCGGATGCCGGCCGCCGGCTGGTACCCGTCGGCCATCGCGAACACGTCGGCCGCGCCCATCCAGCCCTGGATCGGCTGGTCGAGCTCGGGCAGCAACGAGGCGCGGGCGTAGACGAACGCAGGGGCGCCCGGCCCGCCGTTGAGGTACTTGTACGTGCAGCCCACGGCGAGGTCGACGCCCCACTCGTCGAGCCGCATCGGCACGACGCCGACGCTGTGGCAGAGGTCGGCCAGCACGAGCCCGCCCGCCTCGTGGACGATCGCCGTGATCGCGGGCAGGTCGACCAGCCACCCCGAGCGGTACGAGACGTGGTTCACGAGCAGCAGGGCCGTCTCGGGCCCCACGACGTCGCGCACCTGCGGCACGGTCACGCCGGTCGCCTTGTCGACGGCGATCCAGCGGACGGTCGCGCCGTGCTCACGGGCGATGCCCTCGACGACGAAGCGGTCGGTCGGGAACTGGTCGTCGTCGATGACGATCTCGTGCCGGTCGGACCGGGCCCGCAGCGCCGCCCGGATCGCCTTGTAGAGCAGCACGGTGGTCGAGTCGGCGACCACCGTCTGACCGGGCGCGGCCCCGAGGCAGGCGGCCGCGATGCGGTCGCCGAGCTCGGTCGGCAGGGCCATCCAGCGTTCGTCCCACGACCGGATCAGCCGGGTGCCCCAGGCGTCCTCGACGAACCCGGCCAGGCGGGCCGACGTCGCGGCGACCGGCCGGCCGAGCGAGTTGCCGTCGAGGTACGACACCACGTCGCCCGCCGACACGAACCGGTCGACGAAGGACGCGAGCGGGTCGGCGGCGTCGAGCGGTGCCGCGGGGTGCGCGGAGGCCTGCTCGTCGGGGTCGGTGGCGTCGACGGGGTAGGCGAGCGGGTCGGTCATCGGGTCTTCTCCTCGAGGGCGACGCCGAGCAACTCGTCGGCGGTCAGGGCGGTGGCGCCGGCGAGCCAGGCGGCTCGCTCGTCGGAGGACGCGGAGGCGCGGGGCGCGTCGGCGATCCAGGTCACGCGGGCGAAGGGCAGGCGGGTGCCCGCGGCCGGCTCGGTCACGTCGGGGGCGAGGGCGGCGAGGAGCCCGGCGAGCCCGAAGCCGGCCCGACCCATCGCCCGCAGCTCGCGCTCGTTCACGCCGAGCGGCAGGTCGCCGTTGCCGAGGTCGGTGCCGTAGAGCACCCGGCCCCCCGCGGCACGGAAGCGCGACAGGTTGTCGACCGCCGTGAGGAATGCGGACCCACGCCGGACCTCGGTCGCAGGCTCCCTCGGCGCTGGGCTCGCGGATCGCGTCGCGACCCCCTGAGCTCCACCGCGGGGCCCGTGGATGTCGAGCGTGCTGATCCACGTCGTCGAGGCCGCCAGTCGGGCGACCAGGTCGTCGTCGAGCCGCTCGCTGAACGGGGTGTGGGCGAAACGGTCGACGCCCGCGTCGAGTGCCCGTGCGGCCTGGCCCACCCCCTGGACGTGCGCGACGACGGGCAGGCCGAGCCCGTGGGCCGCGTCGACCACGGCCCGGAGCACGTCGTCGTCGAGCACGGGGCCGACGTCCGAGTTCAGTGCGACCTTCACGACCGAGGCGCCGAGGGCGTGCTGCTGTCCGACCACGCGGGCCGCACGCCGCAGCCGGGTCGAGGCCCGCAGGCCGCCGACGGCCACGGCGGCCCGGGGCGGCGCCCAGCCCGACCGGCTCGGGTAACCACCCGGCACGGTGATCAACCCGCCGGCGACGGCCACCTCGGGCCACCCGTCGCGACCCGACCGGTCGAGCCACCCGCGGGCCGCGTCGGGCTCCCACCCGAGGTCGACGACGCGCGCGATGCCACCGGCCGGCAGGCGGGCGGCGTCGACCAGGCCGAGGTGGACGTGCGAGTCGGTGAAGGGGGCGAGCACGGTGCCGGGGACGTGCGGCAGCTCGGCCCCGGCGAGCACGTCGGAGTCGTGGGCGTCGGCCGGGCCCGCGAAGACGACGCCGTGGGCGTCGAGCCGCAGCAGGCTGCGACCGGACCACCTGCCCGACCAGGCGTGGTCGACCGTGACGAGCCGCGCCTCCTGGTCCATGCCCCCGACCCTATTCGCGCCCGCTGCCGGTGCCCTGCAGGCCCGGCCGCGTCCGGAGACGACGAGGCGGGCCTGCAGGGTGGGGACGAGCCGAGGAGGCGCGAGCTACCCGGGCAGGACGGCCCGCGAGCACCGCGCCACGTACGGCAGCCGGATCATGTCGAGGTCGCGGGTGTCGGGGTGCGTGTCGAGCAACCGCTCGACGTCGCGCAGCAGTGCCGCACGGTCGTCGGGCGACAGCGTGATGACGTAGCTGCGGGAGGCGATCATGGCGAGGAACTCCTCGCGCCCGAGCTCGTGCACCCAGGCGACGTCATGGCGCTCGACGGGACCGAAGGGTGCGCCGACGACCGGGGCGTCCGACCCCATGTCGCGCTCGCGGGGCTGGTGCATCACGCGGCTGAGCTCGGCCACCCACGGCACCGACTCGTCGCGGATGTTCCAGATCAGGCCGAGCGTCCCGCCGGGGCGCAGCACCCGGGCGATCTCGGGCACCGCACGCGCGGTGTCGACCCAGTGCCAGGCCTGCGCGACGAGCACGGCGTCGGCCGAGGCGTCGTCGAGCGGGAGGGCCTCGGCCGACCCCGCGACCGAGACGGCCCCGGGCACGACCTGCTCGAGGGTCGCCCGCATGCCGGGTGACGGCTCGACGGCGGTGACCGACGGGGCCCGGTCGAGCAGCAGGCGGGTGAGCTTGCCGGTGCCGGCCCCCAGGTCGACCACGTGACAGGCGCCGTCGGGCAGCAGCCAGTCGACGGCCTCGAGCGGGTACGACGGGCGGCCCCTCTCGTAGACGTCGGCGGCCAGCCCGAACGAGGCGGCGAGATCGGAATCGGGTCGAGCGGGGTCGAAGCCGTGGGCGGCCGGGTCGGACCCCTGACGGGTTGGTCGATGTGTCACCGGAACACTGTCGCACGTCACGATCCGTCACACACCCTCTGTTACGTCGGTCGCGGGCGCAGCATGGTGGGGATGTCTTCCTCGCCCGTCCCGTCCCCGTCGTCCGCCCGTCCGCCCCGGCCCCTGCGGGTCGTCGCCGTGTCGGGCACCCTCAGCACGCCGTCCAAGACCGACGCGCTCGTGCACGAGATCGTCACCGCTCTCGGCGACGTCCTGCCGATCGAGGCGCACGTGATCCGGGTCAGCGAGCTCGGTCCGCTGTTCGCCGGGGCGCTCACGCGCGACCAGCTCGACGAGCGGGTCGAGCGCGAGCTGGTCGCGATCGAGACCGCCGACCTGCTGATCGCGGCCTCGCCCGTCTACCGCGCCTCCTTCACCGGGCTCTTCAAGCACCTCTTCGACTTCGTCGAGCAGTACGCGCTGGTCGACGTGCCCGTCCTGCTGGCCGCGACGGGCGGCAGCGAACGCCACGCGCTGATCGTCGAGCACTCGCTGCGGCCGTTGTTCGGGTTCTTCCAGGCGCTCACGCTGCCCCTCGGCGTCTACGCCCACACGACCGACTTCACGGCGACCGGAGGCGCGGACAAGTACGCGGTCACGGCGCCCCTGCTGCAGGAGCGCATCCGCAACGCGATCCAGCGGGGACTGCCCCTGATCCGCTCGAGCATCCTCGAGAAGGACCGCATCGAGCAGGCCCTCGACCGGGGTGGCCCGGACGAAGCGCCCACGGTCGAAGACCTCCGGGCGGGCGGGTTCGAGGTCGCGACGCCCACGCGCCTGTTCAGCTGACCGGCCGGACGCCCGGACGTCGCGACCCGAAGGCGGGGCAGCCGCCCAGGATGCCCACCGGTATCGTGGTCGACGTGACCCCCGACCCGACACCTCGTGACCCGTCCGTCGCGCGGGCCGAGATCCGCGACAGCGAGGCCCAGCGCCGACTCGGCCTGCTGCCCCCCGGCGTCCTGCCGACGCGTGCCGCCCGCTGGGTGGCCGACGGCGTCGACGACGCCTCCGTGCACGAGCTCGCCCGGGCGCTCACGACGACGGACGACGCCCGCGAGGCCCTTCTGGCCCGTGCGGCCGCCGACCTCGACCTCGGCTTCGCGACGGTTCGCGAGGCGCGTGCCCACCACGGTCAGCGCGTCGTCGAGTCGATGACGGCCGCCTCCGCGCCGAACGACGCCCTGGGCTTCTCGAACGGCTTCACCGACACGATCGAGGAGTCGGTCCGCGACAGCATCGCGCGCCTCTTCAAGCCCCGCGGCTGACCGTCCCGCCCCACGACGTCGGGGCGACCCCCGGCGCGTGCGGTCTCTCGGCGACGTCCGGGGGTGCCGCGTGACGCGACCACGCGCAGGAGGCGCGGTGTCGGTCGATGCCGGCACCGCGCCTCCTCGGCTCCCTCGTCGGGTCAGGCCTTGCCGACCTCGAGTTCGACGACGGCCCATGACAGTGCCGGCAGGCGCAGGCGCGCGGTGCCCCCGTCGACCGTGACGCCGGTCAGCGGGACGAGCCCGACGGTGTCCTGTGCCTGCTCGGTGTTGGACGAGAACCGGTCGCCGCCCTCGGGCACGGCCAGCACCTCGGCGCGGGTGACGCGGCCACCGTCGAAGCCGCGCAGGGCGAGCTCGACGTCGGCCGTCTCGTCGAGACCGCGGTTCGCGAGGAAGAACGCGAGCTTGCCGGTCTCCTCGTCGTAGGTCGCGCTGACGTCGACCAGGTCGGCGTCGCCGTACTTCTCGGTGTCGACCTTGTCGCTGGTGACGACGGTGCGCAGGATCTGCCCGGTGGCCAGGGCCGCCATGCGGGCGAACGGCCAGAAGATCGACTGGCGCCAGGCGGGGCCGCCGGCCTCGCTGCGGATCGGGGCGATGACGTTGACGAGCTGCGCCTGGTTGGCGATCTTGACCCGGTCGCCGTGACGCAGCAGCGAGTTCAGGAACGTGCCGACCACGACCGCGTCGGTGACGTTGTACTGGTCCTCGATCAGCCGGGGGTGCTCGCGCCAGCCCTTCGAGACGTTGTGCGGCTGGTCGTCGCTGTCGAGGCCGGTCTGGTACCAGACGTTCCACTCGTCGAACGAGATGTCGACCTGCTTCGCGTGCTTGCCGGCGGCCTTCACGCCGTCGATGGTCGACACGACCTCGTCGATGAACGCGTCCATGTCGACGGCCGTCGCGAGGAAGCTCTTCGCGTCGCCGTCGTGCTCCTGGTAGTAGGCGTGCATCGAGACGTAGTCGACCTCGTCGTAGGCGTGGGTGAGCACCTCGTGCTCCCAGGCGCCGAAGGTGGGCATGCCCCGGCCCGAGCTGCCGACGGCGACCAGCTCGATCGAGTCGTCGACGAACTTCATGGCCTTGGCGGCCTCCTGGGCGAGGCGACCGTACTCGGTCGCCGTCTTGTGACCGATCTGCCACGGGCCGTCGAGCTCGTTGCCGAGGCACCAGAGCTTGATGTCGAACGGGTCCTTCGCACCGTTGGCGATGCGACGGTCACTCAGGGCGGTGCCGCCGGGGTGGTTGGCGTACTCGACGAGCTCGCGGGCGGCATCGACGCCGCGGGTGCCGAGGTTGACGGCCTCCATGACCTCCGTGCCGGCGAGCTTCGACCACGCGACGAACTCGTGCAGGCCGAAGGCGTTGGTCTCGACCGTGTGCCACGCGCCGTCGAGGCGGCGCGGGCGCTGGTCGACCGGCCCGACGCCGTCCTCCCAGTTGTAGCCCGACACGAAGTTTCCGCCGGGGTAGCGGATGACGGTCGCGCCGAGCTCCTTGGTCAGGTCGAGGACGTCCTGACGGAAGCCGTTCTCGTCGGCGGTGGGGTGACCGGGCTCGTAGATGCCGGTGTAGACGCAGCGGCCCATGTGCTCGACGAACGAGCCGAACAGGCGTCTCGGCACGGAGCCGACGGTGAACTCGCGGTCGACGGTGATGCGGGCGGTGGACATGGATCTCCTAGCGGGGGGAACGGCGTGTGATCGGTGGGTACGGGGATGCGGAGGCGCGGTGCGGCGGCGAGGTCGGGTCACTGACCTCCGAAGCCGGTGGTCGAGATGCCCTTGATGATCTGGCGTTGGAAGAACAGGAACACCAGGATCAGCGGCAGGGCCGCGAGGACGGCCGCCGCCATGTTCTGCGCGTACTGGATGCCGTAGGCGCTCTCGATGGTCTGCAGGCCGACCGGCAGGGTGAGCAGCGACGCGTCGTTCGTCACGATGAACGGCCAGAGGAAGTTGTTCCACGCGCCGATGAACACGAAGATCGACACGGCGCCGAGGATGGGCCGCGACAGCGGCAGCAGGATGGTGAAGAACACCCGGATGCGCCCGGCCCCGTCGACGCGGGCGGCGTCCTCGAGCTCGATCGGCACCTGGTCGAAGAACTTCTTCAGCACGAAGACCATGGCCGGGGCGATGGCCTGGGGCAGGATGATGCCCCAGTAGGTGTCGACCATGTCGAAGGCGAGCATCTGGTAGAACAACGGCACGATCAGCACCTGCGGCGGGATGATGATCGACGCGATCGTCGCCACGTACAGCCACTTCTTGCCCCGGAAGTCGAGGCGCGAGAACGCGTAGGCGACGAGGGCCGAGGTGGCCACGACGATCAGCGTGATGACGATCGACGTGAAGAGGCTGTTGAACAGCCACACCGGGATGTTGCCCTGCTCGAGCACCCCGCGGTAGGCGTCGAGGGTGAAGCCGCCGGCCGGGATCCAGGTCTGCGGGGTGGCGGCGGCGTCGGCCTCGCTCTAGAACGACGTGGCCAGCGACCACAAGAAGGGCAGCAGCCACAGGACGGCCAGCACGACGAGGATCACCACGCTGAGCACGGCCATCGGGCCGAACGGCTTCTGGCCGGGCTTGTGGCCCCTGCGGCCGCGGTCGGCGGTGGGGGCGCGCAGGTCGGAGGTGGGGGCGACGGCCGGGGCGGTCATTTCTGGGCTCCCTTGCGGTTGCGGGCCGTGATGCCGAACTGGGCGATCGAGATGACGACGATGACCGCGAAGAAGATGTACGAGATCGCCGACGAGTAGCCGAAGCGGTACCCGGTGAAGCCGGTGTCGAAGATGTACTGCACGGCCGAGCGGGTGCTGCCCGCCGGGCCGCCGGTGGTCATCTGGTAGATCTGATCGAAGACCTTGAGCGACGCGAGCACCTGCAGGATGACGATCAGGCCGGTGGTCGGTCCGAGCTGCGGGATGGTGATCGAGACGAGCGACCGCCAGCGGCCGGCACCGTCGAGCGACGCGGCCTCGTACTGCTGGTCGGGGATGTTCTGCAGGGCGGCGAGGTACAGCAGGAAGTTGAACCCGACCGTCCACCAGACGGTCGTCGCGACGACGGCGATCATGGCCGTGTCGGGGTCCTGCAGCCAGGCGGGCTGCGGCAGTCCGAGCGTGCCGAGGACGGTGTTGATCGGGCCGAGGGTCGGGCTGTAGAGCTGGATCCAGAACAGCGAGACGACGGTCGAGGCGAGCAGGTACGGCAGGAAGAAGCTCAGCCGCCAGAGCCACTGGCCCGGCAGGCCCGTGTTGACGAGGATCGCCAGCACGAGCGCGACGACGACGAGCGGGATCGTGCTGAGCACCGTGAACCAGAGCGTGTTGAGCATCGACCGCCACATGTCGCCGTCGGCGAAGGCCTCGGCGTAGTTCGCGACGCCGATCAGCTCGCCGCCCTGGCCGGTCAGGCTCTGACCGGTGAAGCTCAGGTAGAAGCCGTGCAGCAGGGGCCACACGAGGAAGACCGCGAACAGCACGGTGAACGGGGCCGCGAAGCCCCAGCCGATGCGGTTGTCGGACGGGCCGGTGCGCCCGCGGGAGGTGCGGGTGCGGTCGGCCGCGCGGGCGTCGGACCGCGAGCGGTCGGCGGTGGCCCGGGGGGCCTTGACCGTGGTGGAGGTCACAGATCGACTCCTTCGTCGTCGTGATGGTCGGGTCGTGCGGAGGAGGGGGTGGTCGCGGGGACGGACCACGGGCGAGCCGGGGTGGGGCGTGTCGGGCGGCGCGTGCCGGTGGGCGCGTCGTGCCGTCGACCGGTCACACGGGTGCCGGACGCGAGAGCTGCGTGTTCACGCGCGCGATGAACGCCCGCATGCCGGCGGCCGCGTCGTCCTTGGCGAGGATCACCGACTGGATCGAGTCGAGGAAGTACGTCTGGAAGTCCGACCCCGAGCCCGTGAACCAGGCCGGCGGGTCGTAGTTGAGGTAGTCGGCCGCCTCGGCGTAGTTGGCCTGGGGCCGGAGCTCGGCGTACTCGGGGCTCTCGACGATCGGCAGGTAGGCGGGGATGTGCCCGGCGGCCGCCCACGAGATCGAGTCCTTGAGGATCGTCGAGACCATCTTGTAGACGTCCTCGCGCTTCGTCTCGTCGACCACGCTCTGCCGGGGCAGCACGAACGCGTGCGAGTCGGCGTAGACGGCCGGCGTGCCGAAGAGCGTCGGGATGATGCTGCCGTCGAACGGGATGCCCGCGTTCTCGGCGCTGGGGACCTCCCACACGCCGGTGAACAGCATGCCGCTCTCGCCGCTGACGAACTGGGCGATGCCCGACTGGATGTCGCTCGCGGTGGCCATCGCGGTGCCGTCGGTCAGCTGCTGCATGAACTCGAGCGCCGTGACGGCGGCCTGTTCGTCGTACTCGACCGTGCCGCCCTCGCGGAGCACCATGTCGGCGCCCTGCTGCTTGTAGAACGTGTAGAACATGCGCCAGAGCTGGGCGCCGTCGTTCAGGTACCCCCACGAAGCCCCGTTCTTGCCCGTCACGCGCTGCATCGCGTTCGCGACCTCGAGGAACTGCTCGGGGCTCGTGATCTCGACGAGCTTGCCGTCGGCACCCAGGGCTCCGGCCTGCGCGGCGATGTCGGTGTTGTACAACAGGATGAACGGGTGCGAGTCGAGGGCGACCGAGTAGAGGTCGTCGCCGCTGAAGCCCTTCTTCCAGACCGCCTCGGCGAAGTCCTGCTCGCGGACGCCGTACGATGCGAGCTTCTCGACGTCCCACGGGTCGAGCAGGCCGCCGGGGGCGTAGCCGGGCACGCGCGAGGCGTGCATGATCGCGACGTCGGGCGCGCGACCGCCGGCCGAGGCCATGGCGAGCTTCGTGTAGTACGGCGTGCCCCAGGCGAGCACCGTCTGCGTCGCGTGGAACTCGGGGTTCTGGGCGTTGGCCTCGTCGATCAGGGCCGACATCTTGATGCCGTCGCCGCCGCTCAGCAGGTGCCAGAACTTCAGCTGGGCGACGTCCGTGCCCGAGCCGGTGACGGCGCCGGGGGCACAGCCCGCGAGGCCCGTGGCGACGAAGGCCCCGCCGACGAGGGCGGCCGAACCCAGCAGCATGCTGCGGCGGCTGAGGCCGTGGGAGGGGGTGCCCGGTCGGGGTGCCGGGGTCGTGCGATGGTTCTCGGTCATCTTCACTCCTTTGTGATGCGTGACGAGAGTGACTATTCCATCGTTGTAACGGATGCGCAAGCGACGCGGGACGGTGAGTCGCGCCTCCTGGGCTGCTGCCGGCGTGACCGCCGCACGGGTCGCCGTCGGGCGGGCTGCCGGGCTGCCGGGCTGGCGGGCTGGCGGCTCGGCGTCAGGCGCGGCCGCGGGTGCTGGCGCGCACGACGATCTCGTGGGGGACGAGCACGAGCTCGGCCGCGCCCTGCCGGTCGGCGATGCGGGCCGCGAGCAACTCGAGGGTGCGGTCGACGTAGTGTCGCTTGTCGAACGTGACCGTGGTCAGCGGGGGCACCGAGAAGCGGCCGTCGACGATGTCGTCGAAGCCCGCGACGGCCACGTCGTCGGGCACGCGCAGCCCCGCCGACGTGATCGCGCTGACGGCGCCGATCGCGAGCGAGTCGGTGAAGCAGAAGATTGCGTCGGGTCGGTCGCCGCGGTCGACCGCGGCCCGCACGACGGCGAAGGCGTCGGCCGAGGTCCACTCGGGGCACGAGTACTGCAGGGCCCGGTCGACCGGCAGGCCGGCCTCGGCCATGGCCAGTTCGAAGCCGCGGGTGCGGGCGCGCGCCGTGGCGGTGTCGAATTGGCCGGCCGAGTCGCCCAGGGTGGCGATGCGTCGGTGACCCGCCGCGATCAGGTGCGCGGTCATGTCGCGCGCGGCGGCGACGCTGTCGACGCGGACCTGGTCGACGAGGGTCTGCTCGACCTCGCCGATCACCACGACCGGGGGCAACGAGTCGGTGCCGACGCCGGTCGCCGACGACAGCGCGCTGGCGTCCAGGGTGATCGGGTTGAGCACGAGGCCGTCGACGAGGTGCTCCTTGCCCCGCGAGAGCAGCTCGCCCTCGCGCTCGGGCCGTGACCCGGTCTGTTCGAGCTGGATCGACCAGCCGCGCTCGTGGGCGACCTCGACGAACCAGTGCGTCATCTCGGCGCTGTACGGCGTGCTCAGGTCGGGGAACGCCAGGGCGATCGACCCCGTCCGCCCGGTGCGGAGGCCCCTGGCGCTGAGGTTCGGCACGTAGTCGAGCTCGGCGAGGGCGGTCTCGACCCGGTGTCGGGTGTCGGGCCGCACGAACACGACGCCGTTGATGACGTTCGAGACGGTCTTCGGCGACACCCCGGCGAGTGCCGCCACGTCCTTCACCGTCGCGCGCATGCGTTCAGGCTAGTGCGAGCCGACGTTCAGACGGAGCCGAGCACCTTGACGATCCGCTGCAACGAGACGCTCTCGCTCGGGCGCAGGTCTTGCGCGAACAGGCTGAGGCGGAACTCCTCGAGCATCCACCGGGCGCGGACGAGCGCAGGAGGCGCGGTGTCGGCAGGTGGGAACGTCCCGCCCGCGGCCTCGTACCGCTCGGTCGCCTGCTGCACCTCGCTCAGCCAGACGCGGTCGCGTCCGGGTGCCTCGAGCAGCTTGGCGGTGCGCTTCGTGATGCCCACGAGGTACACCGGCACGCGCTGCAACTGCTGCAGCCCGGTCTGCGACACGAAGCCCGGGCGGATCAACCGATCGCGCTGCTGCCGCATGTCGGTCAGCGCCGCGAGCAGCGTCATCGACGTCGCGCCCTTCATCGCCTTGTCGGCGTCGCGGGCGGCCGTCAACGTCCGGGCGACGAGCGACACGGTCTGGAACATCTGGTCCATCACGGCACCCGAGACCCGGTCCCGCGTCGAGAGGAACTCCTTCTTCGTCATCACCATGCCGTCGGGCTTCACCCGGAACAGCACGTCGTCGACGACGGCCACGAGACAGTCGGCGAAGAGAGCTGCCGTGTTCTGGTAGGGGCTCGTCGCGAGGATGAGCTTCTCGGCGCTGGTCAGGTGCTGCTGCACGTAGGCCACGGGAGACGGGGTCGCCAGCATGAGCAGGCGTCGCACGCCCTTCGGCGTCGCGAGGGCCTGGTCGGCGGGCGTCGCCATCAGCGTGATCGACACGGAGTCGCCGTGGTCGACCAGCGCCGGGTAGGCGCGGATCACCGTGTCGCCGTGGCGGGTGTCGACGACGGCGGGGAGCTCGTCGAAGTCCCACGACGTCAGGCCCTCGCGCTCGATCGAGCTGGTGGGGCGAGGCGTCACGGGCGCGGCGTCGCCACCCGCGCCTCCTCGTCCGCGACCCCGGCCGCGGCCGCGCTCGCCCTGACCGCCGCCCTGGGTGACGCGGGCGACGCTGTCGCGCGTCGCGTCGCGCAGGCGGTGCTGCAGCGCGGTGAGGTCTTTGTCGGCTCCGACCGTGCGGCCCCGCTCGTCGACGACGGCGTACGTGACCCGCAGGTGGGCGGGCACGCGGTGCAGGTCGAAGTCGTCGGCGGTGACGGGCGCGTAGGTGAGCTTCCTGACGGCCGCCGCGACGGTCGCCGTGAAGGGCTCGGAGGCGTCGGCGGGCGGGGAGTCGGGCAGCTCGTCGGTGATCTTCGACGCCCAGTCGGCGGCGGGGACGACGTTCTTGCGGATCTGCTTGGGCAACGACTTGATCAGCGACGTCACGAGCTCGTCACGAAGCCCCGGCACCTGCCAGTCGAACCCGACCGGACGGAGGCGCGGCAGCAGCGGCAGCGGGACGATCACGGTCACGCCGTCGTCGTCGGCTCCCGGCTCGAACTTGTAGCGCAGGGTGAGCGTCTGGTCGCCCTGCTGCCACGTGCTCGGGAACCCCTGTTCGTCGACGTCGGGTTCGTCGTCGCCGAGCAGGTCGGCCGCGGTCATCGTGAGAAGGTCGGGGGTCTCGACCTTCGCCTTGCGCCACCAGCCCTCGAAGTCGCGCGTGCTGGCGACGTCGGACGGGATGCGGCGCTGGAAGAACTCGAACGCGGCGTCGCCGTCGACCAGGATGTCGCGGCGTCGCGTGCGCTCCTCGACCTCGGTCAGCTCGCGGATGAGCTGCCGGTTCTTCTGCTCGAAGGCCTGGCGCCCCTCCCAGTCGCCCTCGACGAGCGCGTGACGGATGAACAGCTCGCGGGCGTAGGCGGGGTCGATGCGCGAGAACTGGATGCGCCGCCGCTCGACGATCGGCACCCCGTAGAGCGTGACGCGCTCGTAGGCGACGACGGCTCCCTGCTTCTTCTCCCAGTGCGGTTCGCCGTAGCTGCGCTTGACCAGGTCGGGCGCGAGCGGTTCGGCCCACGCCGGGTCGATCGCCCCGGCCACCCGGGCGAACAACCGGCTCGTCTCGACCAGTTCGGCGGTCATCACGGCCGCCGGCGGCTTCTTCGCGAGGCTGCTGCCGGGGAAGATGAGGAACCTCGTCTGGCGGGCGCCGACGAAGTCCTTCTTCTGCGGGTCGAAGAGGCCGATCTGGCTGAGCAGGCCGGCGAGCAGGCTGCGGTGCACGCCGTCGGGGTTCGCGCTGCGCTCGCCGATGTGCAGGCCGAGGGGGCGGGCCGCCCGGCTGAGCTGCCGGTAGACGTCCTGCCACTCGCGGATGCGCAGGTAGTTGAGGAACTCGTCGCGGCACAGGCGCTTGAAGGCGTTGCCGCTGAGCTCGCGCTGCTTGTCTTCCAGGTACTCGAACAGGTTGAGCAGGGTGAGGAAGTCGCCCTTGGGGTCGCGGAAGCGCGAGTGCTTCTCGTCGGCCTGGGCACGCTTCTCGAGCGGGCGCTCGCGGGGGTCCTGGATGCTCAGGGCCGAGACGATGGCGAGCACCTCGCGCGTCGTGCCCTGCGTCTTCGACTCGACCACCATGCGGGCCAGGCGGGGGTCGATCGGCAGGCGGGTGAGCTGCTTGCCGACGCGCGTGATCTGGCCGCCCTGCGTCACGGCGCCGAGTTCGCGCAACAGGTCGAGGCCGTCCTTGATGCCGCGCGAGTCGGGCGGCTGCAGGAAGGGGAAGGCCGCGATGTCGCCCAGGTCCAGCGAGATCATCTGCAGGATGACGGCGGCGAGGTTGGTCCGCAGGATCTCGGGCTCGGTGAACTCGGGACGCTTCTCGAAGTCGGTCTCGCTGTAGAGGCGTATCGCGATGCCGCTGCTGGTACGACCCGAGCGGCCCGACCGCTGGTTCGCGCTCGCCTGCGAGATGGCCTCGATCGGCAGGCGTTGCACCTTGGCCCGGGTCGAGTAGCGGCTGATGCGCGCGGTGCCGGCGTCGATCACGTACTTGATGCCGGGCACGGTCAGGCTGGTCTCGGCGACGTTGGTCGCGAGGACGATGCGCCTGCGGGTGCCGGCGGTCGTGCTGGGCTGGAAGACCCGGTGCTGGTCGGCGGCGCTCAGCCGGCCGTAGAGCGGCAGCACCTCGGTGTGCGGCAGGTTGCGGCCGCGGATGCTCTCTTCGGCGTCGCGGATCTCGTTCTCGCCGCTGAGGAACACCAGGACGTCGCCGCTCGACTCGCGGGCGAGCTCGTCCAGTGCCTCGTCGATGCCCTGCAGATAGTCCTTGTCGTCGGCGCGCTGCCTGCGGTCGCCGGCCCGCGCCTCCTGACGGTTGCCCTGCCGGCCCGAGGGGCGGTCGTCGTCGAGGTCGTCGTCGTCGTCGCTCGTCGTGTCGTCGGCGACGAGCGGGCGGTAGCGGATCTCGACCGGGTAGGTGCGACCCGAGACCTCGACGATGGGGGCGTCGCCGAAGTGCTTCGAGAACGACTCGGGGTCGATCGTGGCGCTCGTGATGATCAGCTTGAGGTCGGGGCGGCGGGGCAGCAGCTGCTTCAGGTAGCCGAGGAGGAAGTCGATCGTGAGGCTGCGCTCGTGCGCCTCGTCGATGATGATCGTGTCGTAGCGCTCGAGGTCGCGGTCGAAGTGGATCTCGTTGAGCAGGATGCCGTCGGTCATCAGCTTGATCTGCGTGTCGGCGCCGACCTTGTCGGTGAACCGCACCTGGTAGCCGACGACCCCGCCGACCTCGTCGCCGAGTTCTTCGGCGATCCGCTCACTGATGGTGCGGGCGGCGATGCGCCGGGGCTGCGTGTGGCCGATCGCGGTGCGACCGAGCTCGAGGCAGATCTTCGGCAGCTGCGTGGTCTTGCCCGAGCCGGTGGCGCCCGCGACGATGACGACCTGGTTGTCACGGATCGCCGCGGCGATGTCGTCGCGCCTCTGGCTGACCGGCAGCTCGGCGGGATACGTGATGGTGGGGATCATGAGCCCTTCATCGTAAGCCGCCCGGGCTGGGCGGGTCGACGGGTGCCGCGTCGTAGGATCACGGCAGACTGCTCGTCAACGGAGACGGAGAAGACACGATGTCATCAGCACCCAGCCCCCGAGGCCACGCCACCGCGTCGGTCGCGGCCATCCTCGCCGAATCGGCCGCCCGTCACCCCGACGACGTCGCCGTGATCGTCGGGTCCACCTCGACCACCTACGCCGAGCTCTGGCAGCAGACCCTCGCCTACGCCGGTGCCCTCCGCGCCCGCGGCGTCGGGCCGGGCGACCGGGTCGCCATGCTCGTCCCGAACGTGGCCGACTTCCCCCGGGTGTACTACGCGACGCTCGCGCTCGGGGCGGTCGCCGTGCCCGTCCACGCGCTGCTGAAGCGTCATGAGATCGAGTACGTGCTGGCGGACAGCGGTTCGAAGCTGCTCGTCTGCGCCGCGCCCCTGCTCGGCGAGGGCGGTGCGGGAGCCAGGCTCGCCGGGGCCGACGTGCTGACCGTGCTCGCGCCTCCCGCCGGCGCAGCCACGACGTCGGGTGACGACGACGCGTCCACCGCACCCGACCGCCTCGAAGACCTGGCGGCCGTCGCCGAGCCCCTCGACACGTACGTGCCGCGCGACCCGTTCGACACGGCGACCATCCTCTACACGAGCGGCACCACCGGGCAGCCGAAGGGCGCCGAGGGGTCGCACCTCGCCCTGATCGAGCAGGTCAACACCAACCTGATGACGACCTTCGACATGCACCGTGGGGACGTGCTGCTCGGGGCGCTGCCGTTGTTCCACACCTTCGGGCAGACCTGCACGATGAACACCGGGTTCCGCGTCGGCGCGACCATCGTCATGCTGCCGAAGTTCGACGGCGACGCCGCACTGGCGGCCATGGTCGAGCACCGCTGCGAGGTCTTCATGGGGGTGCCGACGATGTACATGGCGCTCATCGCCGCCGCGGGTCGGAGCGAGGCGCGTCCGCCGCTGCGCTACGCCGTCTCGGGCGGGGCGTCGCTGCCGCTCGCCGTGCTCGAGAGGTTCCAGGAGGTCTACGACGCACCGATCCACGAGGGCTACGGGCTGACCGAGACCTCGCCCGTCGCCACCTTCAACCACGTCGGCGTGCCGCCGCGCCCCGGCACGATCGGCACGCCGATCTGGGGGGTCGACGTCGAGATCGCCGACCAGCACGTCGAGGACTCGATCGTCCTGCTGCCGCACGGCGAGATCGGCGAGCTCGTGATCCGCGGGCACAACCTGATGAACGGGTATCTCGACCGCCCCGACGACACCGCGAAGGCGATCGTCGACGGCTGGTTCCGCACCGGCGACCTGGGCACGAAGGACGACGACGGGTACCTCACCATCGTCGACCGCACGAAGGACATGATCATCCGCAACGGCTACAACGTGTACCCGCGTCAGGTCGAGGAGGTCCTGGCCCAGCACCCCGACGTCACGATGGCCGCCGTCTTCGGCGTGCCCCACGAGCTGCACGGACAAGAGATCGAGGCCGCCGTCGTCCTCCGCGAGGGCGCCGCCGCGACCCCCGACGAACTGGTCGCGTTCGTCGCCGACGAGATCGCGGCCTACAAGTTCCCCCGCGTCGTGCACGTGCTCGACGCCCTGCCCCTCGGGCCCAGCGGCAAGGTGCTGAAGCGCGAGCTGGTCGACCGGTTCGGCACCCCGCAGGAGGCGCGCTCGGGCAGCTGACCGGCGGTCGCCGTCGCGAGGCGGTCGCGCCGCTACGATGACCAGCCATGATCGCGATCGTGATGGCCGCCCTGCTCTGGGGCACGACCGGCACGGTGGCGAGCACGCTCCCGTCCGACGTGGGCCCGCTCGCCGTCGGCGCCGCGACGATGTGCGTCGGCGGGCTGCTGCTGGCGCTGACCGCCCCCCGGCTCACGCGCGGCGTGCTGGGCGGTGGCATGACGTCGTGGCGGTGGCTCGTCCTGGGCGCGCTCGGCGTCGTCGTCTACCCGCTCGCGTTCTACTCGTCGATGTCGCTCGCCGGGGTCGCGGTCGGCAACGTCGTCTCGCTCGGCACGGCACCCGTCTTCGCGGCGCTGCTCGAGCGACTGCTCGACCCGCCCGGGCGTCGACGCCCCCTGGAGGCGCGGTGGGCGGCGAGCGCGGCCCTCGCGGTCGTCGGCGTCGCCCTTCTCGCCGCGACCGGCGGACACCCGCCGGGTCACGACGGGACCGTCCAGGCCGACGGAGGCGCGGCCGCGGCGTCCGCGTCGGTGCCGGCCGGCATCGCGCTCGGCGTGCTCGCGGGCCTCGCCTACGCGACCTACACGTACACCGCGGGGCGCCTGATCGCCGAGGGGCACCCGTCGCGCGGGGCCGTGTCGGCGCAGTTCGGCCTGGGCGCGGTGCTGCTGCTGCCGGTGCTGCTGGCGACCGGGGCTCCCTTGCTGCGGTCGGGCGCCTCCCTGGGGGCCGCGGCGTACCTCGCGCTCGGTCCGATGTTCGTCGCGTACCTGCTGTTCGGCCGGGGTCTGCGCACGGTGTCGAGCTCGCGGGCGACGACCGTGACGCTGCTCGAACCGTTCGTGGCGACCCTCCTCGCGGTGCTCGTGGTCGGTGAGCGGCTCGACCCGGTGGGCTGGCTAGGCCTCGGCCTGGTGCTCACCGGCGTCGTCTCGGTGGTGCTGGCCCGGCCCCCACGCCCCTCCCGCCCGGGGGTCGTCGCCACCTAGAGTGGAGCCACGACGTTCGCGCCGCGGCCCCGTGCCCGGCGCGACCGGTCCGCCGCGGCGGGCCCGCCTCATCACGAAGGAGTGACATGAGCGACACCATCACCGCACCCGCCCCGGCCGCCGCCGAGGGCCCCGAGATCCACAAGGGCCTGGCCGGCGTCACGGTCGACCGCACGGCGGTCTCGAAGGTCGACGCGGCCAGCAACTCGCTGCTCTACCGGGGCTACCCGGTGCAGCAGCTCGCCGCCGGGCGCGACGTCGAGGACGTCGCCTGGCTGCTGCTGCACGGCGAGCTGCCGACCGCCGCCGAGCGTCGCGACTTCGACGCCGAGTTGCGGTCGCACCGCGCGCTCGCGCCCGGTCTGCAGCACCTGATCGACCTCGTCCCGACCTCGGCCCACCCGATGGACGTCGTCCGCACGGCGGTCAGCGCGATCGGCGCCGCCCGGCCCGAGCCGACGACCGGCGCCGGAGCCTACGACGCCGACGAGACGCGACGACTCGCCACGCACCTCTTCGCCGTGCTGCCGGCCGTCATCGCGTACGACCAGCGTCGTCGCCGCGACCTGCCGCCGGTGCCTCCGCGGGACGACCTCGGTTACAGCGCGGACTTCCTGCACCAGGTCTTCGACCGCGAGCCCGACGCGCTCGACGTCGACGCGTTCGACACGTCGATGACGCTCTACGCCGAGCACTCGTTCAACGCCTCGACCTTCACCGCGCGGGTCATCGCCTCGACGTTGTCCGACCTGCACTCGGCGATCGTCGGGGCGATCGGTGCCCTCAAGGGGCCGCTGCACGGCGGCGCGAACGAGGCGGCACTCGAGCTGCTCGACCGGGTCGGCCCCGCCGACGGCGCGGTGGCCTGGCTCGACGACGCGTTCGCCCGCAAGGAGAAGATCATGGGCTTCGGGCACCGGGTCTACAAGAACGGCGACAGCCGCGTCCCCACGATGGAGGACGCCCTCGGGCGTCTCGTCGACCGCGCCCGCGAGCAGGGCGACGAGCGCGTCGACGGGCTCAAGGCGACCTACGACGTCGTCGCCGCGACGGTCTTCGAGCGCAAGGGCCTGAAGCCCAACGTCGACTATCCCTCGGGTCTCGCGTACCACCTCATGGGCTTCAAGACGCCGGTGTTCACGCCGCTCTTCGTCGCGTCGCGGGTGCTCGGCTGGAGCGCGCACGTCATCGAACAGCGTGAGGCCAACTCGCTCATCCGACCGCTCAGCGAGTACGACGGAGCCGCGCTGAGGGACGTCCCCGCCCGCTGACGCCTACCGTGGCCCGCATGCCGAACCAGCTGCGAGACGCCGTCAGCCCGTACCTCCGGTCGCACGCCGACAACCCCGTCGAGTGGCGGGCCTGGGGGCCGGGCCCGTTCGCCGAGGCCGCCGAGCGCGACGTGCCCGTGATGGTCTCGATCGGCTACTCGACCTGCCACTGGTGCCACGTCATGGCGCGTGAGAGCTTCGCCGACCCCGAGGTCGCCGCCCAGCTCTCGGCCGGGTTCGTCTCGGTCAAGGTCGACCGCGAGGAGCACCCCGACGTCGACTCGAGCTACCTCGCGGCCGCGTCGGCGTTCACCGAGGGGCTCGGCTGGCCGCTGACCGTCTTCGTCACGCCCGAGGGTCGGCCGTTCTACGCGGGCACGTACTTCCCGCCGGTCCCGGTGCAGGGCCGACCGTCGTTCCGGCAGGTGCTGGACGCCGTCACCGACGCGTGGACGACCCGCCGCGGCGAGGTCGACGCGACCGCGTCGGCCGTCCAGGAGGCGCTGGCCGCGGGGGCGGCGTCGGTCACGGGCACCGCGCCTCCTCGCTCCGACGCCGGGGTCGCCCTGCCGGGACGGCCCGAGCTCGCCCACGCCGTCGCCCGCCTCGCCGCCCACGAGGACCGCGAGCACGGCGGCTTCGGCGGGGCGCCCAAGTTCCCCACGGCCCCGGCCCAGCTGGCGCTGCTCGCCCTCGGTGCCGGCGGAGACGACGGGGCGCTCGAGCTCGTGTCGCGCACCCTCGCCCGCATGGCCGCGTCGCCGCTGCGCGACCCGGTCGAGGGCGGGTTCTTCCGGTACGCGGTGCGCCGCGACTGGTCCGAGCCGCACTACGAGCGGATGCTCTACGACAACGCGCAGCTGCTGCTGGCGTACTCACGGCTGTCCGTGCTCGACCCGGCTCCCGTCGACGCGGGGCCTGCGGCCGACCCGGGCTCCGCGGCCGATCCGGGCTCCCGAGCCGACGCGAGCCCCGCTGTTGAACCGAACCCCGTTCCGAGGTCGGCAACTCAGGAGATCGTCGCCCCAGATCCGGTCCGAGTGGCCGCCGGCATCGCCGATTTCCTGAGTTCGCGACTGCGGACGGCCGACGGGGCCTTCGGCTCGGCGCAGGACAGCGAGAGCACGATCGACGGCGTCCGCGACGAGGGCGGCTACTACCGGCGCGACGCCGAGGGACGGGCGACGCTCGACCCTCCGCCCGTCGACGACAAGGTGCTGACCGGCTGGAACGGCCTGGCGATCTCCGCGCTCGCCGAGGCCGGCGCCCGGCACGACCGCCCCGAGTGGATCGACGCCGCGACCGCCGCGGCCGACCTGCTGCTCGCGCGGCACGTGACGGGCGACGGTCGACTGCTGCGCGCCTCCGTGGGGTCGGCCGTGTCGGCAGCGGTCGCGACCCTCGAGGACCACGGCCTGTTCGCCTCCGGCCTCCTGGCCCTGTCGTCGGCGACGGGCGAGGCCCGGTACGCGATCGCCGCTCGGGGGTTCGTCGACGCCTGCCTGCTGGACGAGGCCGACCCGCGGATCGTCACGGCACCGTCGGGCGGCGACCCGGTGCTCGTCGCGCAGGGCGTCGCGCTCACGAGCGACCCGAGCGAGGGGGCCCACCCGTCGGGGCGCAGCGCGATCGCGGCGGCGGCCCTGACGCTGCACCAGCTCACGGGGGAGGCGCGGTACCGCTCGGTCGCCGAGAGGCTCGTCGCCGAGGTGGCCGGCTCGGCCCTCGACAACCCGCTCGCCCACGGAGCCGCGTTCGGACTGCTCGTCTCGCTCGACGCACCGCTGACGCAGCTGGTCGTCGTCGAGCCGTCGGGTGCCGCCGCGACCGGCGGCGACGACGGCCTCGCGCGGCGGGCGCGCGATCTCGTCCGGCCCGGCAGCATCGCCGCGGTGCTGGACGAGGAGGCGCTGGTCGCCTTCGCGCACGCGGGCTTCGAGCTGTTCGCCGGTCGCTCGGCCCCCGGGCGAGTGCCCACCGCCTACCTGTGCCGCGACTTCGTCTGCCGCCTGCCCGTCACCGACGTGGGTGCACTCGACGACCTCCTCGCGGTCGACTGAGCGGGTCGTCGGGGGAGGGCGCCGGCGGCGTCAGGCGGCGACGGGGACGAGAGGCGCCGCGGGGTCGGTGACCCACTCGGCCAGCGAGCCGTCGTAGACCGAGACGTCGTGGCGACCGAGGACGGCGAACGCGAGGGCGTCGACGCTGGCCGACACCCCGGAGGTGCAGTAGACGACCGTGCGCGGCTCGTCGGGCACGAGCGCCACGCGCTCGCGCAGCACGGAGTCGCGGACGAGGGTGCCGTCGTCGGCCAGGAGGGACCCGGACGGGACGCTGACGCTGCCGGGGATGTGCCCGGCGCGTGCCAGCGGGCCCGAGACGCCGTCGAACTCGTCGCGGGGCGACGCGCAGACGAGGGTCGCGCGTTCGTCACCGGCCACCACGGACTCGACGAAGGCCTTGTCGACCCAGTGCCCGGGCCGCTCGGTCGCCACGAACCGCGCGGGGGTCGGCCGGACGTCGCCCAGGTCGTAGGGCTTGCCCTGGGCCAGCCAGTGCGACCACCCGCCGTCGAGGACCGCCACGGCGTCGTGGCCGTAGGCGCGGAACAACCACCACAGTCGCGAGGCCCACCGGCCGTCGAGGGTGTCGTAGACGACGACGGTGCTGCCGTTCGAGATGCCGAGGGCGGAGGTCGCGGCCTGGAACCGGTCGACGCCCGGTCGGGCGAAGGGCAGGTCGGAGCCGGGGTCGCTGAAGTCGGCGAGGAGGTCGGCGAGCACGGCCCCCGGCACGTGCCCGTCGCGTTCGAACCGGTCGCGCCCGGTCGCGTACGAGACGGACGCGGGGTCGGCGCCCCCGTCGCCGCCGACCTCGGCGAGCACGGTGGCGTCGACGATCGTCAGGTCGTCGGCGCCGAGGTGGTCGGCGAGCCACTGCGTCGAGACGACGGGTGAGGTGAGGACGGGTGCCATGGCGCCCACGGTAACGGCGGCCGGTGACATCGACCAGTGCGCGAGCAATGAAGCGTCACAACGTCGACCGCGTCGCCCGTGCCGGCGTCCGCGTGCCCGTCGACGGTCGAGCCGGGGGGTCGGCTCAGCGGCCGGCCTTCTTGGCGCTGATCACCCCGGTGTCGAAGCCCATCAGGTTGAGGCCCCCGTTGAACCGCGCGTGCTCGACCTTCATGCAGCGGTCCATCACGACGGTCAGGCCCTTCTCCTCGCCGTACCGCGCGGCCTCTTCGTCGTAGATGCCGAGCTGCACCCAGATCGTCTTCGCGCCGACGGCGAGCACGTCGTCGACGACCGACCGGATGTCGGACGCCTTGCGGAACACGTCGACGATGTCGGGCACCTCGGGCAGCGAGGCGAGGTCGGGGTAGGCCTTCTGGCCGAGGATCGTGTCGGCCCGGGGGTTGACGAAGTAGACGCGGAGGTCGGTGGACTGCTGCAGGTACGTGCCGACGAAGGAGCTCGACCGGCTCGGGTTCGGCGAGGCGCCCACCACGGCGACGCTCTTCGCGCCCCGCAGGATCGCCTGGCGCTCACGCGCCGTGGGCCCCACCCACGTGCGCTGCGACCTCAGCAGCTTGGCGAGGGGCGACGACGAGGGCAGCTCGCAGGTCAGGCCGTTGGTCAGCTGGGTGGTGACGGTGTCGGTCACGTCGGGTCACTCGCCTCTCGTCGCCGCGGCCAGCGCCTGGTCGAGGTCGTGGATGATGTCGTCGGGGTCTTCGATGCCGACGCTGATGCGCACCGAGCCGGGCAGCACGCCGGCGTCGACGAGCTGCTGCTCGCTGAGCTGGGCGTGGGTGGTCGAGCCGGGGTGGATCACGAGCGTCTTGGCGTCGCCGATGTTGGCGAGGTGGCTGGCGAGCTCGACCGACTCGATGAAGGTCTTGCCGGCCGGACGACCGCCCTTCAGCTCGAACGTGAAGACCGAGCCGGGGCCCTTCGGCAGGTACTTGGCCGCGCGCTCGTGGTGCGGGTGCCCGGGCAGCCCGGCCCACCGCACGCGCTCGATGCGCGGGTCGGCGTCGAGCCACTCGGCCACCTGCCGGGCGTTGTCGACGTGGGCCTGCATGCGGAACGGCAGGGTCTCGACGCCCTGCGCCAGCAGGAAGGCCGAGTGCGGGGCGAGGGCCGGGCCGATGTCGCGCAGCTGCTCGGCGCGCAGGCGGGTGAGGAAGGCGTACTCGCCGAAGTTGCCCGACCAGTTCAACCCGCCGTAGCTCGGCACGGGCTGGTCGAAGAGGGGGAAGCGCTCGCTGTCCCAGCCGAAGCGGCCCGACTCGACCACGACGCCGCCGAGCGTGGTGCCGTGCCCGCCGAGGAACTTCGTGGCCGAGTGCACGACGACGTCGGCGCCCCACTCGATCGGCCGGTTGAGGTACGGCGTCGCGATCGTCGAGTCGACGATCAGGGGCAGGCCGTGCGCGTGCGCGACGTCGGCGAGGCCCTCGAGGTCGGCGACCTCGCCCGACGGGTTGGCCACGGTCTCGACGAACAGCAGCTTCGTCTCGGGCGTGATCGCCGCGGCGTAGTCGGCCGGGTCGGAGGACTGCACGAAGGTCGTCTCGACGCCGAACCGGCGCAGGGTGACGTCGAGCTGGGTGATCGACCCGCCGTACAGGTTGGCGCTGGCGACGATGTGGTCGCCGGCGCCGGCGAGCGAGGCGAAGGTCACGAACTGGGCGCTGAGCCCGCTCGACGTGGCCACCGCGCCGAGTCCGCCCTCGAGGCTCGCGACGCGCTCCTCGAAGGAGGCGGTGGTCGGGTTGGCGAGGCGGCTGTAGATGTTGCCGTACTTCTGCAGGGCGAACCGCGCCGCGGCGTCTTCGGTGTCGTCGAACACGAACGCGCTCGACTGGTAGATGGGCAGCGCCCGAGCCCCCGTCGCCGCGTCGGGGATGTTGCCCGCGTGGATCGCCCGCGTGCGGAAGCCGTACTCACGATCTGCCATGTGCCCACGCTAGCCGCTGGTCGTCACGCGGGGACTCGCCGCGTCACACGGCGGAACAGAACCGGCCCGCGCCTCCCACCCGGGGACGAGACGTGGGGACCCCTCGGCGCCACGAGGCCGGGGCCGCTACTTCCAGCTGGGGATCCAGTAGTGCAGGCGGATGAACTCCCAGTCGGCGAGCTGGGCCGTCCAGAGCGGGTAGAAGAAGACCGAGACGGCGATCGCGGCCACGACGACGATCGCCGTCACGCCGATGCCGCTGAGTCGCCGCGACGGGTCGTCGCTGCGCCCGCCGAGGACGATGCCGAGCACGGCGGCGAGGCCGAGCACGAGGTAGGGCTCGAAGGCGATCGTGTAGAACTGGAACACCGTGCGGTCGGTGAACGCCAACCACGGCAGGTAGGCCGCCGCGACGCCGACCAGGATCGCCCCGTACCGCCACTCGCGGTGGCGGGCGACGCGGTAGACGAGGTACAGGCAGGCCGCGACGGCCGCGTACCAGATCAGCGGGTTGGCGATCGAGGTGATGGCCTCGCCGCAGCGGGCCACGTCGCACCCGCCCTGGCCCTCGTCGAACCCCTGGTAGTACATGCTCGTCGGTCGCAGCATGAGCAGCCAGGTGAGGGGGTTCGCCTGGTACGCGTGCGGCGTGTGCAGGCCCACGTTGAACCCGTAGACGCCCGCCTGGTAGTGCCAGAAGTTCTGCACCACGTCGGGCACCCAGGCCAGGGCGCCCGTCCAGCGGGTGCCGCCGTCCTCGACCCAGGTGCGGTAGTACCCGCCCGAGGTGACGAACCAGCCGGTCCAGCTCGCGAGGTAGGCCACCACGGCGATCGGCACGGTCAGCACGAAGCTCACCGGCGCCTGCTTGAACAGGGTGCCCGACAGCCAGAACTCGACCCCGGCGCGTCGACGCGCCAGCATGTCGACGACGACGGAGTAGACGGCGAAGAACGCCAGGAAGTACAGGCCGTTCCACTTGACGGCCGTCGCCAGGCCGCACAGGAGCCCGGCGGTCACCAACCAGGGACGCGACCACAGGGCAGGGCCCCAGGCGAGGTCGCGACCGGCGCCGCGCCTCCTCGCCCGCCAGGCCTCGAGCCGCCGGGCGCTCTGCCGACGGTCCAGCAGCACCGCACCGAACGCCAGCAGGCCGAAGAACATGACGAAGCCGTCGAGCAGCGCCACCCGCGACATGACGATCGCGTGCCCGTCGATCGCGAGGAAGAACCCGGCCAGCGTGCCGAGCAGCGTCGACCGCAGCAGCAGCGACCCGATGACCGCCACCAGCGCCACCGCCAGGATGCCGACGACCGCCGTGCTGATGCGCCAGCCCGCCGGGTCCTCGGGACCGACGGCGGCCATGCCCAGGCCGATCAGCCACTTGCCGAGCGGCGGGTGCGCCACGAACGACGGCGCTGCGAGGAACCCGTCGACCCCGCCCGCGGCGAAGGTCGGGTCGTAGTCGGCCGGCCACGACCCCTCGTACCCGAGGTTGAACAACGACCAGGCGTCCTTGACGTAGTAGGTCTCGTCGAACACCAGGGTCGAGGGCGTGTTCAGGTGCCACAGCCGCAGCGCGGCGGCGAGCAGGGTGACCGCGAGCGGGCCCGCCCAGGCCCAGGCGCGCCTCCTGGCCGGGGTGCGCAGCACCCGACCCCACCAGGCGTCGAGCCGGGTCGCGGGAGCCGTGCGGACCGGGGAGCGCGACGGGTCGACGCCGGGCGCCTCGCCGGTCGTCTCACCGGGCGCCGCCGTGGTCGAGGTGCCGGACGCCGCGGCCGGCGCGCCGACCGTCGGACGGGCAGGAGGCGCGGTGTCGTCCTCGACGAGCGCGTCGAATTCGCGCTCGGCCCCGGTCGTCATCGGGCCATCGTAATTGTGCGGTCCGGTGCCGGGGGACAATGGTCGGGTGATCGTGCTCGCCGCCACCCCCATCGGCAACCTCGGCGACGCCAGCCGCCGTCTGGTCGAGACGCTCTCGAACGCCGAGGTCGTCGCCGCCGAGGACACCCGGACGGCCATCCACCTGATGCGTGCCCTGGGCGTCGAGAACCGGCCGCGCCTCATCGCGCTGCACGAGCACAACGAGCGCGAGAAGGCGGGCGAGATCGTCGAGTTGGCCCGCACCACCGACGTCGTCGTCCTGACCGACGCCGGCATGCCCGCCATCAGCGACCCGGGGTTCCCGCTCGTCGAGGCCGCGGCCGCGGCCGGCGTGACGGTGACGTCGATCCCCGGCCCGTCGGCGGTGCTGACGGCGCTCGCGGTGTCGGGGCTGCCGACCGACCGGTTCGGCTTCGAGGGCTTCCTGCCGCGCAAGCAGGGCGACCGGCTGCGCGTGCTCGGCGCCCTCGCCGACGAGCGCCGCACGATGGTGTTCTTCGAGTCGCCCCACCGCCTGGCGGACTCGCTGGGCGACCTCGTCACGGCCCTCGGCGCCACGCGTCGGGTGGTGGTCTGCCGTGAGCTGACCAAGCTGCACGAAGAAGTGCGTCGCGGCACCGCGGCCGAGCTCGCCTCGTGGGCCGCCGAGGGCGTCCGGGGCGAGATCTGCGTCGTGGTCGAGGGCGCCCCCGAGCGCGTCGTCGACCTCGCGGCCGGGCTCGCGCAGGTGCAGGCGCTCGTCGCCGACGGCACCCGCCTGAAAGAGGCCACCACCGACGTGGCCGCCGCCACGGGGCTGTCGAGGCGCGACCTCTACCAGGCCGCCCTCGCCGCCCGTCCGCCCCGCGCGTAGGGCGGGCCGTACCCCGTCCAGCGCGGCGGGTGCAAGCTCGACGCAGGTGCGCGCCCGCCGGAGGCGCGGCCCCCCACGAGCAGGAGGCACGGCATGAAGGCGGTCCGTTTCGAGCAGTACGGCGACATCGACGAGCTCAAGGTCGAGCAGGTGGCGAAGCCCGAGGCGGGCCCGGGTCAGGTCGTGGTCGCAGTCAAGGCGGCCGGACTCAACCCCGGCGAGGCGGCGATCCGCGCGGGGCTCATGCACGACGCGTTCCCCGCGGCGTTCCCGTCGGGGCAGGGCACGGACTTCGCCGGCGTCGTCGACGAGGTCGGGGCGGGCGTCGACGAGTGGTCGGTGGGCGACGAGGTCGTCGGTTGGGCGAACCGGTCCTCGCACGCCGAGTTCGTCGTCGTCGACCACGACGAGCTCGTGGCCAAGCCCGAGAACGTCCCGTGGGAGGTCGCCGGCAGCATCAGCGTGACCGGCCCCACCGCGTACGCCGCCCTGCGCGCCGTGCAGGCGACCGAGGGCGACACGCTGGTCGTGTCGGCCGCGGCCGGCGGGGTCGGCGTGATGGTGTCGCAGCTCGCCGTGCTCGGCGGCCTCACGGTGATCGGCACCGCCAGCGAGCGCAACCACGACTTCCTGCGCCAGCTCGGCGTGACGCCCGTCGAGTACGGCGACGGCGTCGTCGACCGCATCCGCGAGGCCGCGCCGCAGGGCGTCGACGCGTACGTCGACTGCTTCGGCCACGGCAACGTCGGGTACGCGCTCGAGCTCGGCGTCGCCCCCCGGCGCATCGACACGATCATCGACTTCGCCGCGGCGGAGGAGCACGGCGTGAAGGCCGAGGGCAGTGCCCAGGCCACGAGCCAGGCCGTCCTGTCCGAGCTGCTCGACCTCATCTCGACGAACAAGATCATGGTGCCGATCGACGGCATCTTCCCGCTCGACGAGGTCAAGGACGCCTACCGCGACCTCGAGGACGGCCACGCCCGCGGCAAGTACGTCCTCGGGCTCGACGTCGTCGAGTACCCGGGCGAGCGCTCGGGCGACCGCGCCGGGTCGGACGACCGCACCGACGACCACCCCGCGACCTGACCGGCCGGGGCGCACCCGCGACCCCGGCGGTCGACGCGACCCGCGCCTCCTCGTCCCGACGACGGACGCAGGAGGCGCGGGTCGCGTCACTCCGTCGGTGCCCCCACCTAAGATGGTCCCCATGCCCGCCGGCGACTCCTTCTTCATCGCAACGCCCATCTTCTACGTCAACGACGTGCCGCACATCGGTCACGCCTACACCGAGGTCGCGGCCGACGTGCTCGCCCGGTGGCACCGTCAGCGGGGCGACGACGCCTGGCTGCTGACCGGCACCGACGAGCACGGCCAGAAGATCCTGCGCACCGCCACGAGCCACGGCGTGACGCCGCAAGAGTGGGCCGACAAGCTCGTCACCGAGGCCTGGAAGCCCCTGCTCGAGACGGTCGACATCGCCAACGACGACTTCATCCGCACCACCGACGCCCGCCACGAGGCCGGCGTGCAGAAGTTCCTGCAGAAGCTGTACGACGACGGCTTCATCTACCAGGGCGAGTTCGAGGGCTTCTACTGCGTCGGCTGCGAAGAGTACAAGCAGCCGAGCGACCTCGTGCCCGGCACCGGCGCCTACGAGGGCGAGCAGGTCTGCGCGATCCACAGCATCCCGGTCGAGGTGCTGCAAGAGAGCAACTACTTCTTCCGCATGAGCGACTTCGAGCAGCGCCTGCTCGACCTCTACGAGTCGCAGCCCGACTTCGTGCAGCCCGACTCGGTGCGCAACGAGGTCGTCTCGTTCGTCAAGCAGGGCCTGCGCGACCTCTCCATCTCACGTCAGAGCTTCGACTGGGGCGTCAAGGTGCCCTGGGACGAGAAGCACGTCGTGTACGTCTGGTTCGACGCCCTGCTGAACTACGTCACCGCGATCGGCTACGGCGTCGACGACGACGAGTTCGCACGTCGCTGGCCGGCCGTGCAGCTGGTCGGCAAGGACATCGTGCGGTTCCACGCCGTCATCTGGCCCGCCATGCTCATGGCCGCCGGGCTGCCCGTGCCGAAGAACGTCTTCGGGCACGGCTGGCTGCTCGTCGGCGGCGAGAAGATGTCGAAGTCGAAGCTGACCGGCATCGCCCCGCAGCAGATCACCGACGTCTTCGGCGCCGACGCGTTCCGGTACTACTTCATGCGCGCCATCACCTTCGGTCAGGACGGCAACTTCAGCTGGGAGGACATCGCGGCCCGCTACCAGGCCGAGTTGGCCAACGGCTTCGGCAACCTCGCCTCGCGCGTCGTCGCCATGGTCACGCGTTACTTCGACGGCGTCGTCCCGGTCGCGGGCGACCTGACCGAGGCCGACCTCGCCGTTCGCGAGACCGAACTGCGGGTCACCGCCGAGGCCGACGCCGCGATCGACCGGTTCGCCATCAACGAGGCCCTCGCCTCGATCTGGCAGCTGGTCGACCAGCTGAACGGCTACATCACCGAGCAGGAGCCCTGGGCCATCGCGAAGGACGACTCGCAGCGCGAGCGCCTCGGCACCGTCCTCGCCACGGCCCTGCGGGGCCTCGGCACGTTGACGGTGCTGCTGTCGCCGTTCGTCCCGACGGCCACGCACACCCTGTGGCAGTCCATCGGGCAGGGCGAGTTGACCAGCCAGCCCGTCGACCGGGCCGCCGAGTGGTCGAGCGCTCCGACGGTCCAGCCGCTCGCCGCCGGGCTCTTCCCCCGCATCGACCAGCCCGAGCCGGCGAAATGAGCGGTGCCACGCCCGCCGGCGAGCCCGCCAGCCACGTCCGGCACCGTTCGTCCGGCGGTGACCAGAAGCGCGACCTGACGTACCCCGCGCCTCCTCAGCCGCTCGTCGTCCCGGTCTACGACAACCACACGCACCTCGAGATCGCCGACGGCGTGGGGGACGACGGCGACGGCCCCCTCGACTACCGCGAGCACCTCGACCGCGCCTCGGCCGTCGGCGTCCGCGGCGTCGTCCAGGTCGGCACCGACCTCGAGACGTCACGGTGGTCGGCCGAGATCGCGAGCCGCGAGCCCCGCGTGCTGGCCGCCGTCGCGATCCACCCGAACGAGGCCCCGGCCCTCGCCGCCGCGGGCACGCTCGACGAGGCCCTGGCCGAACTCGACGAGCTCGCCGCCCGGCCCCGGGTGCGCGCCGTCGGCGAGACCGGCCTCGACTTCTTCCGCACCGGCGACGACGGTCGTGCGGCCCAGCTCGAGGCGTTCCGTGGTCACGTCGAGATCGCGAAGCGGCACGGCCTCGCCCTGCAGATCCACGACCGTGACGCCCACGACGACGTGGTCGACCTGCTGCTCGAGGTGGGCGCGCCCGAACGCACCGTGTTCCACTGCTTCAGCGGCGGGCCCGAGCTGGCCAGCATCCTCGCCGAGAACGGCTGGTACGCGTCCTTCGCGGGCACGGTGACGTTCAAGAACGCGCAGCCCCTGCGCGACGCGCTGGTGCAGCTGCCGCGCAACCTGATCATGGTCGAGACCGACGCGCCCTACCTGACCCCGGTGCCCTACCGGGGCCGGCCGAACGCGCCCTACCTGATCCCCTTCACGCTCCGCTCGATGGCCGAGACGATCGGCACCGACGTGTCGATGCTCGCCGCCCAGATCTCGTCGACGACCGAGCTCGTCTACGGCACCTGGGACAGCGAACCCGTGACGGTCGAGGGCTGATGTCGCGCGCCACCCTGCTCGGCCCCGCCGAGATCCGCGACCTCGCCGACCTGCTCGGCGTCCAACCGACCAAGAAGCTCGGCCAGAACTTCGTCCACGACGCCAACACGGTCCGCCGCATCGTCGCGGCCTCGGGCGTCTCGGCAGGCATGACGGTGGTCGAGATCGGCCCCGGGCTCGGCTCGCTCACGCTGGGGTTGCTCGAGGCGGGTGCCCGGGTCGTCGCCGTCGAGATCGACAAGCGTCTCGCCGAGCAGCTGCCGAAGACGGTGGCGATGCTGCAGCCGGCGGCCGACCTCACGGTCGTGGTCGACGACGCCCTCCGGGTCACGACGCTGCCCGACCGACCGACGCACCTCGTCGCCAACCTGCCGTACAACGTCAGCGTGCCGGTGCTGCTGCACTTCCTCGAGCACTTCGACGGGCTCGAGCACGGCCTGGTCATGGTCCAGGCCGAGGTCGGCCTGCGGCTCGCCGCCGAGCCGGGGTCGAAGGTCTACGGCGGCCCGAGCATCAAGGCGGCCTGGTACGGCGAGTTCCGGGCCGCGGGCCAGGTCAGCCGGCAGGTCTTCTGGCCGGTGCCGAACGTCGACAGCATCCTCGTGGCCTTCGACCGCAAGCCGGCCCGCGGCAGCGAACTCGAACGCCGGGCGACCTTCGCCCTCGTGGACGCGGCCTTCCAGCAGCGACGCAAGATGCTCCGCCAGTCGCTGTCGTCGCTGTACGGGTCGTCGTCCGCCGCGTCCGAGGCGCTCGAACGTGCCGGCCTCGCGCCCACGCAGCGGGGCGAGCAGCTGACCGTCGACGACTTCCTCGCCGTGGCCCGCGCCAGCGACGTCGACGCCCTCGCCGGGGCGTCGGTCTCGGCCGTCCTGCACGTCGACGAGGGCGAGGCCGGCTGAGCCGTGCCCCGACGCAAGGACGATCGCGGTGCCGCGTCCGCCGGCCCGGGTCCGGGTCCGGGTCCTGCGTCGAGCCCTGCCGATCAGCGGCGTGGTGACCAGCGTCTGAGCGATGCGCGACTGGGCTCCGGCACGGGGCGCAGTGCGGCCGAGTGGTTCGCGCGGCTCGACGCCGCGGGGGCGACGCGACTGTCGCACGAACAGATCTCGCGCCTCCTGGTCGACGAGTTCGAGGTCGTGCCCTGGTGGGCCGAGGGCATCACCGTACGGTACGAGCAAGAGCGCGGCGTCGAGCCGCCGGGGCGTCAGCCCGACGGCAGCTACGCGGTCACCGTGGGGCGGAGCCTGCGGGGTGCGCCCCTCGAGCTGCTCGACCTGGCGATCGACCGGTTCGCCGGGTACGCCGGCGGACGCCCCGTCGCCGTGGTCCGGTCGGCGGCCGGCCCGACCGCCGAGTGGGCCCTCGCGCACGGCGACACCCTGCACCTGCGCGTCGTGCCGTCCGGGGGGCCGAAGTGCTCGGTCACCCTGACCCAGGGCGGCCTGCGCCTGCCCGAGCGCGTCCAGCCCGTGAAAGAGGGGTTGACGCGGGCCTTCGGGGTCATGGGCGATCGCCAGAACTGACTAGGTTGGAACCATGACGTCCGTGGCCGCCCCGACCGTGGTCCACACGCGTGCACCGGGCAAGATCAACGTCTTCCTCGCCGTCGGCGACCTGCAGGACGACGGGTACCACGACCTCGCCACCGCGTACCAGGCCGTCTCGCTCTACGAAGACGTCCGGGCGCGTCACGCCGACGGGTTCACCGTCGCGGTCACGGGGGGTCCCTCGATCGACGTGTCCGGCGTGCCGACCGACGAGTCGAACCTGGCGATCAAGGCCGCCCGCCTGCTGGCCGAGACCACCGGCTACGCCGGGGGAGTCGCGCTGACCATCGACAAGGCCGTGCCCGTTGCCGGCGGCATGGGCGGCGGCTCGGCCGACGCGGCCGCCACCCTGCTCGCCTGCGACACCCTCTGGGGCACCGGCGTCGGCCGCGACGAACTGCTGCGGCTCTCGGCCCGGCTCGGGGCCGACGTCCCGTTCGCCTTCGCCGGCGGCACCGCGATCGGCACCGGCCGCGGAGACGAGCTCAGCCCGGCCCTGGCGAAGGGGCAGTTCCAGTGGGTGCTCGCCGTCGCCGACGTGGGCCTGTCGACGCCCCGCGTCTACGACGAGCTCGACGCACACCGCCGCCGCCACCAGGGCGAGATCCGGTCGGTGCGGCATCCCGTCGTCGACGCCGGCGTCCTGCACGCCCTGCGGGCCGGCGACCCCGGCATGCTCGCCGACGCGATGCACAACGACCTGCAGGCTCCGGCGTTGCACCTGCAGCCGGGCCTGGCCGAGGTGCTCGAGCTCGGCGAGGGCAACGGCGCGCTGGCCGGCGTCGTCTCGGGATCCGGACCGACGGTGGCGTTCCTCGCGCCCGACCTCGACGGCGCCCTCGAGCTGCAGATCGCCCTCAGCGCCGCGCGCCTCACGGTCGTGCGGGCCACGGGGCCCGTGCACGGCGCCCGCGTCGTCACCGACTGACCCGCCGCGGCCGCGGAGGCTGCTGCCGCAGGCCCTGAGACCCCAGGAAGTCACCGAGACCCCCGCGCGCGCAGGGGGGTCTCGGCGCGTTTCCGGGGTCTCGGCGACGGGCGGTCGTCCGGTGGGGTCAGCGCTCGTACTTGAGCACGTTGGTGCGCGTCAGGTGCCACTCGTCCGCGACGTGGAACCCCTTCGCGGCGAGGTCGGCCGTGACGCGAGGGCGCCAGTCCTGCTTGTCGCTCGTGATCAGCCAGACGACGTCGAGGTCGTCGGTGCGGTCGATGACGTCCTCGAGCGGGTGCTGGGTCTCCCACAGGCCCCCGGTCTCGGCGGCGGGCGTCTCGAGCGTGAAGTCCGACATGCCCTCGAACGCGGCGGGGTAGGTGTTCTCGATGATGCGCGAGGTGGCCTTGGGGTGCCTCCGGACCGGGCCGAACACGACGCCCTCGGTGGTGCCGGCCGGTTCGAGCGCTCGCTGCTCGGTGACGAGGTCGGCGACCTGGTTCCACGCGGCGCTGTCCTTCGCCTCGGGCTGCCGTTGGCGCTCCCAGGTCGGTGCGGTGAGCACGAGGGCGATCAGCAGCACGAGGGCGACGACGCGTCGCCAGGGGATCGCCGCCACCGCGACCGCCATCATGATGGCGACCGCCGGCGTGCCGAACGTGAGGTAGCGCGGCGAAAACAGGGGTTCGGTCACGAGCGAGACGCCGACGAGCCCGACGATCGGCACGACCATCCAGGGCAGGACGACGGCGACGAGGCCGCGGGCCCGCGGCACGAGGCCGGCGCCGACGACGACGAGGCTCGCGACCACGAGCAGCCAGCCGAACACGGCGAAGCGGTCGTTCTGGTAGAACCACTGCGTCGTGAGCACCTGGTTGATCGTGGCGAAGCCCGGTCGGTCGAGCCAGCCGACCTGGCCGCTCTGCTCGGACGTGAAGTACACCACCGGCAGGCTGGCGAGACCGGCCACGGCGGCGCCGCAGAACCACCCGACGAACGCGCCCCGCGCCCCGTGCGGGCCCCGGTCGCCGACGGGCGGGTGGGCCGCCGACCCGCCGGATGCCGTGCCGGGCAGCCCGGCGTCGGCCCGACGGCGGCGTTCGCGTCGCCACTGCAGCAGCAGCGTGACGCCGTGGCCGACCACCACGAAGGCGACGTACAGGAAGAACAGCACCGACACGACGGCGAGCACCGCGTAGCCCACCCACCAGCGCACGGCCGACGCGCGGGTGCGCGTCTCGCCCACCTCGGCGGTGCGACGGGCCGCCGTGACGAGCACGAGGGTGAGGGCGACGGCGAACATCGCCGAGAAGGCGTACGAGCGGCCCTCGCCGCCCATCCACGTCACCCGGGGGATCAGGCAGAACAGCAGGCCGGCCACGACGGCCGTCCGGCGGTCGGCGAGCGATCGGGCCAGCACCACCGTGAGGGCGGCGGCGAGACCCGTGACGATGGTGCTCGGCACCCTCAGGGCGACGGGTGAGTAGGGGAACACGTCGAACCAGAGGTGCATGAAGGCGTAGTACGTGGCGTGGACGAGGTCGACGGTCTGCACCATCTGCCAGAGCTGGCCCCAGCTGCGCGTGGCCGAGATGACCGTCGCCGCCTCGTCGTACCAGACCGAGGGCACCCAGAGGAAGGCACCCGAGATGGCGGCCGCCAGCACGCCGACCAGCAGGGCGTCGAGACGACCCCCGTGCAGGAGGCGCGCGAGGGTCGTGCTCCGCCCGGTGTCGGGCGTCGCGGATACAGTGGGCGCGGTCGATCGACCGTCGGCCCGGTTCTGGAGGTTCGTCATGTCGTCTCTTCCCCCTCTCGGCGGATCTCGCGCGCGACACGGTGGTGACGCGCCCGGGGTGGCCGCGCGCGGCGATGGCGCGCGCGGTGCCGACGTGCGCGACGGTGGACACGGCGGCGACCCCGCCGAGGGCGAGCGCTACTCGCGCAGCGTGCGCCTGCCGGGGTTCGGTCTGGGCTCCCAGGGGCGTCTGGCGACGTCGAGGGTGCTCGTGGTCGGGGCCGGCGGGCTGGGCGCGCCGGTCATCCAATATCTCGCAGCCTCGGGTGTGGGAACCCTGGGAATCGTCGACGACGACGCCGTCGACCTGTCGAACCTACAACGGCAGGTGCTGTTCCGGCCCGACCAGGTGGGGTTCCCCAAGGCCCGGGCGGCCGCCGACTGGGTGCGCGCCGCGAACCCCGACGTGACCGTCGTCGCCCACCCGTTCCGACTGGGCGAGCGCACGGTCGACCTGCTCGACGACTACGACGTGGTGGTCGACGGCAGCGACTCGTTCGACACCTGCTACCTCGTGGCGGACGCTGCGGCGGCGCGCGGCCTGCCCGTCGTCTGGGGCAGCGTCAACCGCTGGGACGGCCAGTTCAGCGTGTTCTGGGACGACGCCCCCGACGGCCGCGCGGTCGACTACCGCGACCTGCACCCGGCTCCGCCCGCCTCGGGCTGGGACGAGTCCTGCGCCGACGTCGGCGTGCTGGGGCCGCTCTGCGGCACCGTCGGCACGGGCATGGCGAGCGAGGTGGTCAAGCTGTTGACCGGTCTCGGCGAGCCGCTGCTCGGCCGGGTCGTGACGGTCGACGCCCTGGGCGGCACCTGGCGCGAGAGCCGTCTGGCCCGTGCCCCGCACCGGGCCGAGGCCCGGGCCACGGTGAACGCCGCGCGCCGCGCCTCCTCGGCCTCGCCGTCGGCCCCGAGCGGCGACGGGGCAGTCGCCGCGGCGACGACGGCCCACGGCGTGGGGCCCGACGTGGACGCCGACGGTCTTGCGGGCCTGCTGGAGGCGCGCGCGGCCGGTGACACCGCCTTCACGCTGCTCGACGTGCGAGAGGTCGACGAGCACGACTTCGCGCACATCCCGGGCGACGTGCTCGCGGCCGGGTACGGCACCCGCACGCGTCAACGGCCCGAGCTCGACCCGGGGCAGCCGGTCGTCGTGTACTGCGCGCGGGGTCCGCGGGCCCGGGCGGCCGCCGACCTGCTGGCCGGCGACGGCTACGACGTGTCGGTGCTGAACGGCGGCATGCTCGGGTGGCAGCTCGCGCAGGGCGCGCCGACGCCTCGCGCCTGACCCTTCGGGGCACCGAGGGCGGCCCCGGCGCCGAACCCGGTCTTCGGTCGGGGTCAGCCTCCGGCGAAGGGCGGCATGACGTCGATCACGGCGCCGTCGGGCACGAGCTGCTCGCGGTCGCGCGTGGTCAGGCCGTCGACCAAGAACGAGCAGCGCATCAGGACGTCACGGAAGTCCGCGGCCGAGGTGCCCTCGACGGGCCGGACCTCGGTCAGCAGGCGGCCGACCGTGGGGCGCTCGCCCGCGGGCACCTCGACGCGCTGCTCGTCGCGTCCCACGGCCGTGCGGGCGGCCGCGAAGAACCGCAGCGTCGCCGAGACGCCGGTGGCCGCGACGGAGGCCGCCGGGTCGTCGGCCGTCGCGACGGTCCCGGTGGTGGGGCGGGGGTCGGTGGTCGTCACGTCAGCCTCCGATGGCGCTCATGGTGCGTTCGGGTTGCACGAAGTCGGGGTCGTCGATGCCGTGGCCGGAGGGCTTGGCCCACATGGCTCCGCGCCAGGCGTCCGCGAGCTCGTCGTCGCTCGCGCCGCCGCGCAGCAGGTCGCGCAGCCCGGTCTCGCCGCCGCTGAACAGGCAGCTGCGGATGCCGCCCTCGGCGGTCATGCGCGTCCGTCGGCAGTCGGCGCAGAACGGCTCGCTGACCGAGGCGATGATGCCGACGCGGCCCGTCAGCCCGGCGTCGTCGCCGCGGCCCACGGCGTCGAACAGCTCGGCGGGCGCGCCGTCGCGGTCGACGTCGGCGGGGCTGAGGTCGAAGCGGGTGGCGATCAGCGAATGGATGTCGCGTGAGGTGACGAAGGAGGCGCGGTCCCAGCTCCGATCGGCGTCCAACGGCATCTGCTCGATGAAGCGCAGCTCGTGGCCGCCGCGCAGCGCCCAGGCCAGCAGGTCGGGTGCCTCGTGGTCGTTGACGCCCGGCAGCAGGACGGCGTTGATCTTGACCGGCGTGAGACCGGCGGCCGCCGCGGCGTCGACGCCGGCGAGCACCTTGTCGAGGAACGGTCGACGCGACACCTTCATGAACGTCTCGGCGTGCAGCGAGTCGAGCGACACGTTGACCCGGTCGAGCCCGGCGTCCGCGAGGGCCTGCGCCCGGTGGGCAAGGCCGATGGCGTTGGTCGTCAACGAGACCTCGGGTCGCGGCTCGATCGCGGCGACGCGGCGCACGATGTCGATCAGGTCCGCGCGCAGCAGGGGCTCGCCCCCGGTGAACCGCACCTGACGGACGCCGAGCGACCGGACGCCGATGCCGACCAGCCGGACGATCTCGTCGGCGTCCAGCGCCTGCTCCCGCGGCAGGGCCGGCAGGCCCTCGGCGGGCATGCAGTAGGTGCAGCGCAGGTTGCACTTGTCCGTCAGCGAGACGCGCAGGTCGGTCGCGGTGCGGCCGAAGCGGTCGAGCAGGCCCGGGGCGGCGGTGCTCGACGGCCGGGGCGGCAGCAGGGCGTCGGCGGAGGCCCGGCCGGGCATGGTGGGCAGTCCGAGCGAGACGGTCATCTGACGAGGTTAAGCCCGCCGGGCCGAACGTGCGGTGTCCGGTTCGGACGACCCGCGCCTCCGTTCGTTCCGCGGCCCTCGGTCAGCCGTCCGCGACGGGTCGAGGACGGCGTCGCACCAGTCGACGACCACCGGGTCGTGCGTGGCCACGACGACGGTCGTGCCGGCGTCGCGCAGCGTCGCCAGGGCGGCGAGGGCGAGGCCGCGGGCCCGGTCGTCGAGCGCCGAGGTCGGCTCGTCGGCGACGACGAGGCGGGGCCGTTGCGCGACGAGGCGGGCCAGGCCGACGCGTTGCCGTTCGCCCCCGCTCAGCGCCGCGACGAGGCTGCCCGCCCGGTCGTCGAGGTCGAGCATCGTCAGGGCCCGGTGCACGGCCGCGGCGCGGTCCCGTCGCGAGAGGCCGGCGGGGCGGACCACCCCCACGTTCTGGGCGACCGTCCAGTCGGGCACGAGCGTGCCGCACTGCAGCAGCACGCCGCAGGTGTTGCGGAGGAACGCCCGCAGCCGGGCCCGCCCCAGCGAGGTCACGTCGGTTCCGCCGAAGGTCACCCGGCCCTCGTCGGGGGCTCGGAGGCCCGCGAGGCACGCCAGCAGGGTGGACTTGCCGCTGCCGTTCGGCCCCACGACGGCCAGGGCCGAGCCCGGGTCGAGCGTCGTCGAGACGTCCGTCCAGAGCGTGCGTCCGCCCACGGTGGTGCCGAGCCGGTGGAGCGTCAGTCGGTCGGTGTCGGTCATCCGTCTTCTCTCGGGGTCAGGAGGCGCGGGCGGGGTGCCCACGCGCGTCGCGTCCACGACAGGGTCGCGACCCGCGTGGTGAGGTCGGTCGCCGTCAGGCCCAGGACGAGCAGGGCCGCCGACGTCGGGGCCAGGGGGCTGACCACGAAGCCGGCGGGGACCACCGCGACCGCGACGAGGGCGGCCGTGGCGGTGAGGCCGGCACCGACGGCGAGGTCGGCTGCGGACGCCCGCCCGGGGCGGCGCCCGGCGAGGGCGAGGGCGTCGGCCCGCGGACGTCGTCGGGCTGCGGTGGCCAGGGCCGTCGTGACGGTGCCGAGCACGAGCACGAGGCCCGTCGACGAGGCGACCACCACCGCGAGCAGGGTCTCCCGCCGGCTCGCTCGTAGGACGTCCTGTTGGTCGTCGGCGACGTTCTTCCAGGCGGAGACCAGCCCGCCGACCCCGGCCCGGGCGAGGTCGCGCTCGACGGCCCGGGGGTCGTCGAAGCCGATCCAGCCGTTGAAGGCCGAGACCGCGAGCATCTCGTCGGGCACGACGTCCAGCGGCAACTCGGCCTCGACCCGGACCGGCACGTCGATGCCGAACGGGCCCGAGGTGACTGGGCTCACCGGGGGCTCGTCCCCGGGCAGGTCGCGGAACTCGTACCGCCGGGCTGGTGCGGCCTGCCCGTCGACCGCCCAGTGCGTGTCGAGGACGAGGTCCAGCTCGGCCCGCGCCGCCTCACGGTCGGCCGGCCGGGCGTCGACGCGCACGAGAGGGGTGTCGGGGTCGGCGCCACCGGTCGTGCTCGGCGGGGCCAGGTGGAGCACCATGCCGGGCACGATCGTGGGGTCGGCCAGCCGGGCGCGCCCGGTCGCGAGCTGGTGACGAGCGATCGGACCGAGCTGCCGCGGGAACTCCTCCTCGGTGGCGCCGGCGACCCCGACCCACATCGACCACCACCGCGACGCGTCGGGGTCGGCCGCCACCGTCCGGTCGACCTGCCGCGTCGCGTCGAGGGCGGTCGTGGCAACGCCGACGCCCGCGACGACGACGAGGACCAGGCCGACGTGCAGGGCGATCGGCAGCGCCTCGCGACGGAGGGCGTCGAGGCGGCCGACCGTGGTCGCCACCAGACGCCGGGGCGCGGTGGCGGGCAGCGCGACCAGGTGGACGGCCAGCACCCCGGCCGTCGTGACGGCGGCGAGGGCGGACCACAGGGGCAGCACCACCTCGGGTCGACGGTGGTCGGCGACCACGACCCAGGCGCCGAGGACGACGCCGGTGGCCACGAGCACCACGGCGCCGGTCGCGACGGCGACGGGTGCCAGGTCGCGTCCCCGGGAGCGCCACGAGGGCCAGCCGACCACGGTGCGGAGTGCGGTGGACGCACGTCGTCGTTGTCCCTGACGGGCGGCCGTCGCGAGCAGCAGGACGGCGACGCCCACGGTGACGAGTGCGACGGGCCTGCTGCGCAGGACGGCGGGCACCGTCCCGACCAGGGACTGCCGCGCGTCCTGTGGTGCGAACCCGGCGTCGTCGAGGCGGTCGAGCAGCCTCGTGAAGTCGGCACCCGTGGCGTCGGTCGTGTACGAGCCTCGCAGCTCGCGGTCGCCGAGATCGCCGTCAGGGTGGACGACGTGCGACAACCAGGGGGTGACGGGCTGCTCGTCGGCACCCCGGAGCGGGTACACGTGCGTCACGGTCTCGGGGGCCCACGGGTCGGCCTCGACGTGGGCGAGGTCGACGCCGAGTCCGTCGGCCACCCGACCCAGGGTGGCGGCGGGGTCGGGGTCGACGGTCAGGGGTGGCACGGCGGCCAGCACGAAGGCGTTGCCGAGGGGGCGCGACCCGAACGCCTCGCTCTCGGCGAGGGCGTGGAGCCCCACGACGGTCGCCGCGGCGACCGCCGCCACGACCCCGAGGACGGTCGTGGCGGCGAGCCGCGTGCTCAGCGGACGTTCCAGAACGCGGTGTTGCCGCCGGTGCTCTTGGTGCGCGTGGCGACGGCGAGGTAGCCCGGCGCCCTCCATCCTGACGAGAGGCAGCGACCCTGGCTCGCGCAGGCCGTGGCGCTGTGCTGACGCGAGGCGTGCTGGTACTTCGAGTACACCGTCGAGTTCGTGACGCCGTACTGCCAGTACCCGCCCCCGACGTACCCGGAGCCGCGGGTCGAGGGGCCGTCGGCCGGGGCCGAGCCCGACGCGGCCGCCTCGTCGGACGCCGAGGAGGCAGCCGCCGGTGCGGGGGCCGCCACCGCGGCCGGCGCGACCCCGATGCCGACGCCGACCACCGCGGCGACGGCGAGGCTCGCGGCCGCGACCGACAGGCGACCGAGGACAGGCGAGGGGTGGGGTGTGGACATGGTCGTTCTCCGTTCGTCATGATCGTCCGTCCGTCGGAAGATCACATGACGATGGCATTAAAAACGACCCATTGCAATACGACTGTTCGCATGCAGAATCCATGATCCCGATATCCGATAACACGAGTGGCTCGCTTGTCATGTGACGCATGCGAGACCGCTCCTGCGGAGCTAGGGTGGTCGCCATGTCGCAGATACGGATCAAGGACGCCGCAGCCTTCCTCGGCGTCAGTGACGACACCGTCCGACGCTGGGTCGACCTCGGCCTGCTCACGAGCGAGAAGGACGCGGCCGGCCGGGGTGTCGTCGACGGCCTGTCGCTCGCGCGCCTCGCCCGCGAGAACGCCGTCCTGCCCGCCGACCCCTCCGAGATCGGTCGCTCGGCACGCAACCGGCTCGTCGGAATCGTCACCGGGGTCACCGCCGACCGGGTGATGGCTCAGGTCGAGCTGCAGTGCGGCCCGCACCGCATCGTCTCGCTGATGAGCAGCGAGGCCGTCCGCGAGTTGGGTCTCGAACCCGGCTCGGTGGCCGTCGCCGTCGTGAAGGCCACGACCGTCATCATCGAGACCCCCGGCGGGAAGGCCTGACCCGTGAGAAGACCCCCCACGATCGTCGAGACGCTCGCCGGAACCGTCGCGCTGGCGACCTCGCTCGCCCTGACGGGCTGCTCGGGCGCGACCGTCGACCCGGCGACCAGCGCGACCCCGACCGCCTCCGGCTCGGCGCTCGACGGGTCGATCACCGTCTACGCCGCTGCGTCGCTCAAGACCACGTTCACCGAGCTGGCCGACGACTTCGAGGAGGCGAACCCCGGCACGACGGTCGAGCTCACCTTCGCGGGCTCGTCCGACCTCGTCACGCAGATCACCGAGGGCGCCCCCGCCGACGTCTTCGCCTCGGCGGACGAGAAGAACATGACGAAGCTGACCGACGCCGGGCTCGTCGAGTCGTCCGCACCCGAGGACTTCGCGACCAACGTCCTCACCATCGCCGTGCCTCCGTCGAATCCGGCGGGCGTGACGAGCCTCGCCGACCTCGCGGAGCCCGACGTGAAGACCGTGGTCTGCGCCCCCCAGGTGCCCTGCGGCGCGGCCACGGTCGCGGTCGAACGGGCCGCCGGCGTCACGATCTCGCCCGTCAGCGAAGAATCGTCGGTCACCGACGTGCTGGGCAAGGTCACCTCGGGCGAGGCCGACGCCGGCCTGGTCTACGTGACCGACGTCGAGGCGGCCGGCGACAGCGTCGAGGGCGTCCCGTTCGCCGAATCCGACCAGGCCGTCAACACGTACCCGATCGCCCCCGTGGCCGACACGGCGGACCCCGAGGTCGCCCGGGCGTTCGTCGCCCTCGTCACGGGCGAGGTGGGCCAGGGCGTGCTGCGGGGCGCCGGTTTCGGCGCGCCGTGACGTCCTCGTCGTGACCCCCAGAGCGCGGACGCCCCGGCCCGAGGTGACGCCGCACGGTGATCGGCGGCGGTCCCTCCGTCGGGGCCGTGGCCTGCCCGCGAGCGTCCCGGCCTGGGTCGTGGTCGTCGCCGCGTCCGGCGCCGCCTTCGTGTTGCTGCCCCTCGTCGCCATGGTGTCGCGGGTCGACTGGCCCGACTTCGTCCCGCTCGTCACGTCCGAGTCGTCGGTCGACGCCTTGTGGTTGAGCCTGCGCACGTCGGTCTCGGCGACCCTGATCTGCGTCGTGCTCGGGGTGCCCCTGGCCGTGGTGCTGGCCCGCACCGAGTTCTGGGGCCAGAAGGTGCTGCGCTCGCTCGTGCTGTTGCCGCTCGTGCTGCCGCCCGTCGTCGGCGGCATCGCGCTGCTCTACACGTTCGGGCGCCGGGGCCTGCTCGGTCGGGCCTTCGACGCGTTCGGCGTGACGATCGCGTTCTCGACGACGGCGGTCGTGCTGGCCCAGGCCTTCGTGGCCCTGCCCTTCCTGGTGCTGAGCCTCGAGGGTGCCCTGCGCACGGTGGGGACGCGCTACGAGGCCGTCGCGGCGACCCTCGGGGCCCCGCCCACGACCGTGCTGCGCCGGGTGACCCTGCCGCTCGTGCTGCCCGCGCTCGCCTCGGGGACCGTGCTGTCGTTCGCCCGGGCCCTCGGCGAGTTCGGCGCCACGCTGACCTTCGCCGGGTCGCTCCAGGGCGTCACGCGCACCCTGCCCCTCGAGATCTACCTCCAGCGCGAGACCGACCCCGACGCGGCCGTGGCGTTGTCGCTCGTGCTCGTCGTCCTGGCCGTCGTCGTGGTCGCGCTCGCGCACCGCGTCGGCGCACCGGGCGGCGCGGCCGAGCGGGCCGGGGCACCGTGGCCCGAGGCGCCGCGATCCGCCGCCCGCAGCCCCCTGACGACGAGGAAGCGCGGGTCGTGACCCTCGAGTTCGCCGCGGTCGTCGGGTCCCGCGGCTTCGACGTCGAGCTGACGGTGGCCGAGGGCGAGACGCTGGCCGTGCTCGGCCCGAACGGCGCCGGCAAGTCGACGGTGCTCGACCTCGTCGCCGGCCTCGTGCGTCCCGACCGCGGCACGGCCCGGCTCGGCGACCGCGTGCTGTTCGACGTCGACGGCCGAGGACGAGGGCCCGCGCTGCGTCCGCACGAGCGCGGCGTCGCGCTGCTCGCCCAGGACGCCCTCCTCTTCCCGCACCTCAGCGCCCGCGACAACGTCGCGTTCGGCCCGCGCAGCGCCGGCCTGTCGCGCCGCGAGGCCACCCGGCGGGCCGACGACTGGCTCGCCCGGGTCGACGCCACGGCGCTCGCCGGCCGGCGGCCGACGCAGCTCTCGGGCGGGCAGGCGCAGCGGATCGCCGTCGCGCGCGCCCTGGCGGCCGACCCCGACCTGCTGCTGCTCGACGAGCCGATGGCCGCCCTCGACGTGTCGGTCGCCCCCGCCCTGCGGCGCACGCTGCGCGACGTGCTCGCCGATCGGACGGCGATCGTGGTCACGCACGACGTCCTCGACGCCTTCATGCTGGCCGACCGGGTCGTCGTGCTCGACGCCGGGCGGGTCGTCGACGCCGGCCCCACGCGGGCCGTGCTCGAACGCCCGACCACGCCGTTCGCCGCCGGGCTCGCCGCCCTGAACCTGTTGACCGGCACGGTGACGCGCCGCGGGGGAGTCCTCCTCGACGACGGGTCGGTCGTGTCCGCTCGTCCCGCCTCCGACGTCGCGACCCGCCTCGAGTTCGGGACTGCCGCCGCCGTGGCGGTCCGACCCGCCGCCGTGCGGGTCGCGACGGGCGCGCCGGTCGCTCCGACGCCCGGCTCGAACGTCCTCGACGTCGTCGTGTCCGACCTCGAACCGCGTGGCGACCTCGTCCGCGTCCGGGCGGGCGACGTCTCGGCCGACGTCCTGCCCGGCGTCGTGGCCGCCCTCGACCTCGTGCCGGGCACTCCGGTCCGTTTCTCGTTCGACGCCGACGACGCGGTCGCCTACCCCCTCTGACGGCGGGCCCCCGGCTCGACGGCGAGCCACGCCGACGCCCGTGGCCCGGCCGCCCGTCGCCGCGGCGTCAGGTGCGCTCCGCGGCCGGCGGTGACCCGCGCCTCCGCCCGGCGAGCGCGCGCACCCGCCGCAGGTCGCCGTCGAGCCCGTCGAGCAGGCGGTCGGCGAACCCGGGCCCGGCCCGCCAGAGCGTCCCGAGCAGGATGACCAGCACGGCCGCGGCGAGCGACGAGCGCTGCAGCGCCATGCCCGGTTCGAGCTGCCGCACGAGCAGCGCGAGCGGGATCGCCAGCCACTCGACGCGACCGGTCAGCGCGACGAACGGCACGAGCAGCAGGGCGTACCAGGGGTACCGCGGGCTGACGGCCACGAGCGTCACGCCGATCATCACGAGCTGCCCCAGCCACGGGTCGTGCGACGGGGTCTTGACCCAGACCAGCACGGCCGTCACCCCGACGATCAGCACGGCGGCGGGGGTCGTCCAGGCCTCGGGCAGGAACGCCGACAGGAAGACGAAGCGCGAACCGTCCTCGTAGCCCTCCTCGGTCAGGTAACCCGGCAGGTACCCGAGCACCTGCCACCCGGTCGTGGCCACGTACGGCACGTAGAGCACGGCGAACGTGACGACGGAGGCGCCGATCACCTTCCAGGGCTGCCCGCGCAGCAGGGCGGGCGCCGCGATCACCGGGATGAGCTTGGTCGCGATCGCGGCCCCGAGCGCGATGCCGCCCCGCCAGCGTCGACCGGTGGCGACGAGCAGCGACGCGGCGACGACGAGCACGGCGCCCAGGAGGTCGACGTGCGAGTTCGTGATGCCCTCGCCGACGACCAGCGGGCACCAGCCCCAGAGCGCCGCCCACCGCGGGTCGAGTCCGCGACGACGCAGGGTGGCCAGCAGGGCGAGGGTCGTGCCGAGCACGAGCACGAAGCCGGTGGCCTGCAGCGGGAAGAACCCCGCGTCGGGCCCGACGACCGCCGACACGGCCCAGAAGTACAGCTCGGCGAGGGGCGGGTAGATGGTGGGCACGTCGGGCCGGTTGATCAGGGTGCAGACGACGTCGCCGGTCTGGCTGTCGTAGGCGCGGTGCACCTGGCGGTCGGGCTCGCCGCAGCGCTCGCCGATCGTGCCGTCGTCACGCGTGAACGGCGTCGACTCGGGGAAGAGCCACGTCGGCCGCAGGTCGCGGAGCTCACCCGCGTCGGGCGTGTACTCGTACGGCGAGATGCCGGCCGTCTGCACGATGCCGTCCCAGGCGTAGCGCGCCGGGTCGGTGCTCGTGTTGGGCACGCCGGTCAGGCCCGCACCCCCGACGAGCGCCGTGCCCGCGACGACCAGGGCGGTGACGTGTCGCACGGGCACCCGGCGCAACAGCACGACGGCCAGGGCGAAGAGCGCCCAGCAGATGCCGGTCCAGACGACGAAGTCGGTCCGCAGCTCTTTCATCAGGAAGCCGACGTTCACGACGCCCCAGGCGATCGTCCCGGCCAATCCGAGGACGGCAACGGCCGCGAACACAGTACGCACGTGACCAGTGTGGCGGAATCCGCCGGTGCAGTCCCCGAGTCGCGGCATATCTGAAATGATGCAGCCATGAGACGACTCCTGCACGACGCGCGACGAGCGGTCTCGTCACCGACGCGCAACGCCCGCTCGGCGACCGTCTTCGGCCGTCTCCTGGGCCTCGCCTTCGTCGTCTGCCTGCTGACGGGCCTCTACAGCCACTTCCTCCAAGAGCCGCTCGGGTGGATGCGCTTACCGACGAGCCCGGTCTGGCTCTACCAGGTCAGCCAGGGCGTCCACATCACCGCCGGCATCGCGTGCGTCCCCCTGCTGCTCGCCAAGCTGCACTCGGTCTTCCCGCAGCTCTTCCAGCACCCGCCGATCAGGCACCCGGTCGACGTCCTCGAGCGCGCCTCCATCGCCCTCTTCGTCGCGACCTCGATCCTGCAGCTCGTCACCGGGCTGCTCAACACGTACCAGTACTACCCCTGGCCGTTCCCGTTCAAGCAGGTGCACTTCGCCCTGTCGTTCGTCATCGTCGGGTCGTTGGCCGTCCACATCGCCGTCAAGCTGCCGCTCATCACCCGCTACTGGCGGGCGCGCGACAGCTACGACGACGAGGGGCGCTTCGTCGAGCCGTCGGCCGGGCTCGACCCGGCCCGCGCCTCGTTCGTGGCCGAGACCGAGGCCACGGCCGAGCTCGCCCGGTTCCGTGCCGAGCGCGACGCCGACCCGACGCGACGCGACCGCGACCCGCACGCCGCGCCTCCTGCCCCCGCCCGCGGCCTCACCGGCCGCGTCATGCGCTGGATCGACACCGCCCACGAGGTCGACCGCGAACCGGGCCGTGCCCGGGTGTCGCGTCGGGGCTTCTTCACCGCCGCCGGGGTCGCCACCGGCGGGGTCGTCGTCCTCACCGCGGGTCAGTCGTTCGCCCCCCTGGCGCCGCTCAACGCCTTCGCGCCCCGGCAGCGCGGCCTCGGCCCGAACGACCTGCCGATCAACCGGACGGCCGCGGCCGCCCAGGTGCTCGAGACGGCGATGGACCCCGACTGGCGCCTCGACGTCGTGGTCGGCGGCGTCGCCACCGCGTTCACCCTCGACGCGCTGCGCGGGTTCGACGGCGCCGACGAACGCCTGCCCATCGCCTGCGTCGAGGGGTGGAGCCAGACCGGCGCCTGGCGCGGGGTGCGCCTCGTCGACCTGCTGGCCGCGGCCGGCGCCCCGACCGACCGACGCCTGCGACTGACGAGCCTCGAGAAGAAGGGCGGCTACCGCGTGACCGAGATGGGCCCCGAGTACGCCTCCGACCCCCGCACCCTCGTCGCCCTCGAGCTGAACGGCGAGCCGCTCAGCATCGACCACGGCTACCCGGCGCGCATGATCGCCCCGGGCCGACCCGGCGTCCTGCAGACGAAGTGGCTCAGCTCGATCGAGGTGCTCTCGTGACCGCGCGCGTCCCGTCGACGACGGCGGGTGCAGGAGGCGCGGGCACGTCGCGCGCCGTCCGCGTCGTGCGCGGTGTGCTGGTCGCCCTCGGCGTCGCCCTGATCGGCTTCGGCGGCTGGGTGCTCACCGACACCGTGAACCCGAACCGCTACGGGGGCCTCGTGGTCTGGTTGATCGGTTCGGTCGTCCTGCACGACGCCGTGCTCGCCCCGGTCGTGGCCGCGGTGTCGCTCGTCGTGCGACGGACGGGGCGGCGCGTGCGTCCGGCCGTCCTCTGGATCGTGCAGGGCGCCGTCGTCGTCGGCGCGATCTTCTCGCTGGTCGTCGTGCCCGAGATCGTCGCGAAGATGAAGGGGCCGAAGAACGACACGGTGCTGCCGTTCGACTACGGCGTTCGCCTCGCGGTGCTCTGGCTCGCGATCGCGGTGGTCGCCGCCGCGGTGGTGGCGCTCTACCTGGCGCGCAGCCGGCAGAAGGTGCGTCCGGCGACCGACCAGGTCTGAGCGACCCGCAGGCCCGAGCGTCGGGCGTGGCGGTGCAGGGCCTCGCGGCCGACCTCGGCCCAGGGGAAGGTCGCGCTGGCGTGCCCCAGGTCGTCGACCACGTGGGCCTCGTAGCTGTCGTCCAGCGAGGCGTCGGGAGCGGTCTCGACGACGACCGACCCGGTCGGGGTCAGGATCTCGGCACAGCGGGTGAGCAGGGCCGTCGGGTCGCCGCCGATGCCGACGTTGCCGTCGAGCAGCAGGGCGAGGTTCCACTCGCCCTCGCGGGGCAGCGGATCGAAGACGGAGCCGGCGGCCACGGGCAGGCCGGCCTCGCGGGCCATGGCCACGGCCGTCGGCGAGACGTCGAGCCCGAGCACCGTCAGGCCCCGGTCGACGGCGGCCCGCACCATGCGGGCGGGCCCGCAGCCGATGTCGAGCACCGGGCCCGTCTCGGCGTCGAGCGTCGTGAGGTCGGCGGCGTCGGCGTCCGCGCTCCAGCGGGCCACGTCGAACGGTTCGTCGGCGTCGCGGTCGCCGGCGGCGGGGGGCGAGGCGGGGCGGCCGACGGCACCGGCCGCCCGGACGAGCTGCAGCAGCCCCTCGTGACGCAGGGCGCGCGCGTACGGCTCCGCGCCTCCTGAACCGAAGGTGGCGGGCTGTTCGGGGGCGATGGTCATGAGGTGACCCCTTCTGTGGCGGGATCGGTCGTTCGGGTGACGCCGTTCGTGGTGGTCGTGCGGGTGGGGTTCGTGGTGGTGACGGTGGACTCGGCCTGCCGCAGGGCGGAGGCGAACCGGCTGTCCGGCGCCGCGCGGGCGACGAGGCGCGCGTCGTCGATGGTGTCGACGTCGACGAGCTCGGGCAGCATGCGGACGGTGAGGCCGGCGTCGGCGAGCCGGCGCAGCTGGTGGGCGCCCGTGTCGTCGCGCGACATCGGCACGCCCCGCAGCAGGTCGCCGGTCGGACGGGCGAGGCCGAGGGCCCAGAAGCCGCCGTCGTTCGCCGGGCCGAACCAGGCGTCGACGTCGTCGGTCCACGCGTCGAAGACCGGGGCGAGTGCCTCGACGGTCACCTGGGGGGTGTCCATGCCGATCAGCACCGTCTTGCCGTCGACCTCGTCGAACAGGGCGCCGAGTCGTGCGTCGAGGTCGCCACCGATCTGAGGGATCACGTCGAAGTCTTCGGAGCCGTCGGGCCTGCGGTTGCCGTCGAACAGCAGGACGCGTCGCGTCGCCGGCAGCCGGCGGGCCACGTCGAGGGTGTCCTGGATCGCCGCGGCCGCGACGTCGGCGGCCTGCTCGAGGCTGAGCGGCGGGTGCAGCCGGGTCTTCACCTTGCCCGGGATCGTCTCTTTGGCGATCACGACGAGGGTGGTCATCGGCCGGCCTCGCGCAGCAGGCGCGACATGTCCTTCACGGCCACCCAGGTGCCTCGGATGGTGCCGGTCACCTTGCTGCGCCCGACGCGCGGCGAGTACGGGGCGTCCCGTTCGACGATGCGCCAGCCGGCCTCGGATGCACGCAGCACCATCTCGAGCGGGTAGCCGCTGCGGCGGTCCTTCAGGTCGAGGTCGAGCAGGGCCTGGCGACGGGCGACGCGCATCGGGCCGAGGTCGTGCAGGGCGACCCCGCTGGCCCGCCGCATCAGGCGCGACAGGGCGAGGTTCGCCAGGCGGGCGTGCACCGGCCAGGCACCCCGGGTGGTCGGGCGCCGACGGCCGAGCACCAGGTCGGCGTCATCGGCCATCACGGGCTCCGCGAGCGCGACGAGGTCGGCGGGGTCCATCGAGGCGTCGGCGTCGCAGAACGCGACGTAGGGCGCGGTGGCCGCCTCGAGACCGGCGTGGGCCGCGCTGCCGAAGCCGCGCCGCGCCTCCTGCACGACGGTCGCACCGTGCGCGGCCGCGACGCGCGCGGAGTCGTCGGTCGACCCGTTGTCGACGACGATCGCGTGCCAGCCCTCTGGCAGCCGCCCGAGCACCCACGGCAGCGCGCCTTCTTCGTCGAGACAGGGCAGCACGACGTCGACCACGGGATTGCTCATCCTCCCGACGATACGGATGCGATCCCATGAAGGTCATGGGAGCGGGCGATGCGCGCCCCGAACGGGGGGAGTGCTGTCGTTCTGCTAGCGTCGGTGATCGGAGGGGGCCAGGATGGCGACGTTGACGGTGCGGGGTCTCGACCCCGAGGTGATCGAGGGGCTCAAGGCCCTGAGTGCGAGCCACGGGCGGTCGATGGAGGCCGAGGTGCGGCTGATGGTGACGCGACTCGCCCGGGGGGCCGAGGGGCCGGTCGACGATCCGTCGGCCGTGGCGGCCGTCGGGGCGGCACCGACGCCCGAGAACTGGGTCCACGCCTTCCGTCGCCGGTTGGCGGAGAAGGGCTCCTTCCTCGACGACGAGTTCGTCGAGAGCCTCGACCGCGATCGGCGGGCGCAGGCCCCGGCGCGATCGGCCGAGTTCCGGTGATCGTCGTCGACACGAACGTCGTGTCGGAACTCGCGCGTCCCCGTCCCTGCCCCGAGGTGGTGAGCTGGTTCGAGCGGCAACGGCTCGACGGGCTCTACCTGAGCGTCGTCACCGGTGCCGAGATGTTGGCCGGGCTGCTGGCCATGCCCGGGGGCCACCGCCGTGACCGCGTCGAGGACTGCGTCATCGACATCCTCGAGCACCAGTTCGACGGTCGTGTGCTGGCGTTCGACGCGCACGCGGCGATCGAGTACGCGACGGTGCTGGCGCGGCGCAGGGCCGCCGGTCGACCGATCGCGACGGCCGACGCCATGATCGCGGCACACGCCCTCGTCGGCGGTGCCGCCCTGGCCACGCGCAACACGGGAGACTTCGAGGGCCTCGGTCTCGAGCTCGTCGACCCCTGGGCCCGGTGACCTCGAGGCGTCCGCCGTCGGGCGCTCCGGACGTCGGACGCCCTGCCCGGTCAGCGCTTCGGGTCAGCGCCTCCGGTCGGCGGCTCGAGTCGGCGGCCCGGGTCGGCGGCCCGGGTCAGCGCCTCCGGTCAGCGGACGACGGCGGCGCGCAACGGGGCCGTGGCGAACTCGTGCATGCCCTGCTCGAAGCTCACGCTCGGTCGCCAGCCCAGCTCGTCCTTCAGCCGTGCGGACGAGGCGGTGACGTGGCGCACGTCGCCCGCCCGGTACTCGCCCGTGACGACGGGTGCCGGCCCGCCGGCCTCGCGTGCCAGCGCCTCGGCCATCTCGCCGATCGTGTGCACCGTGCCGCTGCCGACGTTGAAGGCCCGGAACGCGTCGGCCGGCTGGTCGGCCGTCCAGTCGAGGGCCGCGAGGTTGGCCGAGGCGATGTCGCGGACGTGCACGAAGTCGCGGCGCTGGGCCCCGTCCTCGAACACCCGTGGCGCCTCGCCGCGTTCGAGCGCCGAGCGGAAGAGCGACGCCACGCCCGCGTACGGGGTGTTCTGCGGCATGCCCGGACCGTAGACGTTGTGGTACCGCAGTGCCGCGGCGCGACCGCCCGTGCTGCGCGCCCACGAGGTCGAGAGGTGCTCCTGGGTCAGCTTGGTGATCGCGTAGACGTTGCGCGGGTCGAGGGGGGCCTCCTCGCCGATCAGCTGCGGTACGAGCAGTTCGCCCGCCTCGTCGCGCGGGTCGAAGACGCCCGCGTCGAGGTCGGCGATGCGGCGGGGTGCCGGCCGCTCGGTCGCGCCGGTCGAGGTGCGGTAGCTGCCCTCGCCGTAGACGACCATCGACGACGCCACGACGAGCCGGTCGACGCCCGCCCGGTCCATCGCCGCCAGCACGACGGCCGTGCCGAGCTCGTTGGACGACACGTAGTCGGGCGCGTCCTGGAAGTCCACGCCGAGCCCGACCTTGGCCGCCTGGTGGCACACCGCGTCGACGCCCACGAGGGCCCGGTCGACGGTCTCGGCGTCGCGGACGTCGCCGTGCACGAAGTCGACGCGGTGGTCGACGGTCGGCTCGCCGCCGTGCACGTCCGATCGCAACGAGTCGAGCACGCGCACCGTCCAGCCGCGCCCGAGCGCGAGGTCGACGATCGCCGAGCCGATGAAGCCGGCACCACCCGTGACGAGCAGCAGACCGGGGCCGGCGGACTCGGCGGTGGCCGCGGCCGCGTCGGTGGCGGGGGACGAGGAGGCGCGGGTGGCGCTCACAGCGCGGCCCTCCGCCCCGAGACGGGCCGGGCGAGCACCTCGGCCACCGCCTCGGGCGACATCAGCTCGCGCGGGGCGTAGTCGTCCGGCATCGCGGCGACGATCGACTCGATGGCCGCGACGATGCGCGGCTGGGCGGCGGCGAGCCGCTCGAAGACGAGCGAGGCGCTGACGGCGTCGGCGTCGGGGGCGTCGCCCTCGGCCGGGGCGAGGCCGGCGTCGCTGTCGGTCACGTACGAGAGGTTGACGGCCCCCATGCCGAGCTCGAGCGTGAGCGGGATCTCGGGGTACATCGTCATGTTGACCGTGTGCGCCCCCGCGGCCCGGAACCAGAGCGACTCGGCCCGGGTCGAGAACCGCGGCCCCTGGATCACGACGCAGGTGCCGGTCGGGGCGAACGGCTCGCCCTGCGCCTCGAGGGCCTCGATCGCCGCGGCCCGCAGCGCCGGGTCGAACGGGTCGGCGGCGATCAGGTGCTGCACCTGGCCCTCGACGTCGAAGAAGGTGTCGCGACGCCCCCAGGTGCGGTCGACGAACTGGTCGGTGACGACCATCGTGCCCGGGGCGACGTCAGGACTGACCCCGCCGACCGCCGACGACGACACGATCGCCTTCGCGCCGAGGGACGCCAACGCCCACACGTTCGCCCGGTAGTCGATCAGGTGCGGTGCGACCGCGTGGCCCGCGCCGTGCCGGGTGAGGAACGCCACGCGCTTGCCGCCCAGCTCGCCGATCGTCACCTCGCTCGAGGTCGGGCCGTACGGTGTCTCGACGACGTGGCGGGTCGCCTCGCCCTCGGCGAAGAGCGAGTAGAGCCCCGAGCCGCCGATGACGGCGACGTCGACGGGCGGCGGCCCCGAGGAGGCGCGGGTGGGCTGGGGGACGTCGGTCTCGGTCACGGGGTCGGTCACCCCCGATACGCTACTGACGATCGCCCGAGAGGAACCGCGTGCGCACCATCGAGACCCACCTCGCCGAGGTCACGGCGCTCGTCGAGGCCGCCGCCCGGTCGCGCCCCGTCGAGCCCCTCGTCGTCACGCCCGAGGCGCTCGCCGCGCGGCCCGACCGCTACCGCGACCGCGTGCTCGCGGCCGACGTCGTCGCCCCGATCGACCTGCCTCCCTTCGCCAACTCGCAGATGGACGGCTACGCCGTCTCGACCCCGGGGCTCGACGCGACCGGGCCAACCGCGCTCCGGGTCGCCGAGCGCATCCCGGCCGGCCGGGCCGCCCCCGACCTGGTGCCGGGCACCGCGGCCCCGATCATGACCGGTGCCGCCGTGCCCGACGGCGCCGACGCGATCGTGCCGATCGAGAAGGTCACGCCCGACGCGTTCCCGCCCGCCAGCGTCGACGCCGTCGTCGAGGTGCCCGCCGGCGTGGCCTCCGGCGCCTTCGTCCGAGCCGCGGGCAGCGACGTCGGCGCGGGGTCGGTGCTCTTCGCGGCCGGGACGCGACTGACGCCCGCCCGGTGGGGCGTGCTCGCCGCCTCCGGCATCGACGCGGTCGAGGTGCGCAGCCGCCCGCGCCTCCTGCTGGTCTCGACGGGCGAAGAGCTCGCCGCCCCCGGTGCCCCGCTCGGGCCCGGCCAGATCCACGACGCGAACGGGGCCACGCTCGCCGCCGCACTCGCCGAGGTCGGCGTCGACGTGACGGTCGCCCGGGTGACCGACGACGCGGCCGCCCTGCTCGCGGTCGTCGCCCGCCACGCCGACGCCGTCGACCTGGTGCTGACCAGCGGCGGGGTGAGCGCTGGCGCCTACGAGGTCGTCCGCGACGCGTTCGAGGGGGTCGGCGTCACGTTCGGCTCGGTCGCGATGCAGCCCGGCGGGCCCCAGGGCTGGGGTGCGGTGCGCGTCCACGACCGCGACCTGCCCGTCGTGTGCTTCCCCGGCAACCCGGTCAGCTCGCTCGTGTCGTTCGAGGCCTTCCTCCGGCCCGCCCTGCAGACCGTCACCGGCGTCGGCACGCCCCGCGCCCGGTGGACCGTCCCCATGGCCCACGCCGCCGACTCACCGGTCGGCAAGCACCAGCTGCGTCGCGGGCGGGTCGACGTCGACGGCCGCGCCCACCTCGTCGGCGGTCCGAGCTCGCACCTGCTCGCGGCCCACGCCGAGGCCACCGTGCTCGTCTCGATCCCCGTCGGCGTCGACCGCGTCGACGAGGGCGACGAGGTCGAGGTCTGGGCACTCGACGACCCCGCCCGCCACGAGAAGGCCGACCGATGACCGACACGCCCGCGACCGACGCCCCGCTCTCGCACGTCCGGGCGGACGGCACCGCCCACATGGTGGACGTGACCGGCAAGTCCGAGACGAAGCGCATCGCGACCGCCCAGGCCGTGCTGACCACCCGGCCCGACGTGATCTCGCGACTGGTCGACGGCTCGCTGCCCAAGGGCGAGGCGCTCGGCACCGCCCGCATCGCCGGCATCCTCGCCGCCAAGCAGACTCCGACCCTCATCCCGCTGTGTCATCCGCTGCCGCTCGGGGCGATCACCGTCGACTTCGAGACGACCGAGGAGCAGGTCACCGTGATCGCGCGCGTCTCGACCCGCGGCGTCACCGGGGTCGAGATGGAGGCCCTCACCGCCGCGTCGGTCGCGGCCCTGACCCTGTTCGACATGATCAAGGCGGTCGACGCGCTCGCCGTGATCGGCGAGATCAAGGTGCTCGACAAGCAGGGCGGCAAGTCGGGGGACTGGTCTCGATGAGCGACGCCACGTCCGAGCCGGGCCCCGTCGCCGCGGCCGGCACGCACCCGACGGACGCGCCCGGCCGGCGCCGCGCCGTCGTCGTCGTGGCCTCGACCCGGGCGGCCGCCGGCACGGCCGACGACACGACCGGGCCGGTCATCCGCGACTGGTTCGTGGCACGCGGGTGGCTGGTCGAGGGCCCCGTCGTCGTGGCCGACGGCGAACCCGTCGGCGCCGTGCTCGAGGCAGCACTCGAGTGGGGCGTGGACGCCGTCGTCACCACGGGCGGCACGGGCGTCTCGCCGACCGACGCCACGCCCGAGACGACCCTGCCCCTGCTCGACCGCGAGCTGCCCGGCATCGCCGAGGAGCTCAGGAGGCGCGGTGCGGCCTCGACGCCCCTGGCCGTGCTCTCGAGGGGGCTCGCCGGGGTCGCCGGCGCGACCTTCGTCGTCAACCTGCCCGGTTCGCGGGGCGGCGTGCGCGACGGGCTCGCCGTGCTCGACGACGTCCTCGACCACGTGGTCGACCAGCTGCACGGGGTCGACCACGCCCAGAACCGCCACCCTGACCCCGGAGGGGCAGCATGACCTGGAACGACGACCCGACCCACCTGCCCGGCGGCGCCCACGCCGGTGCCCCCGGCGGTGCCGCCGGCGCCGCGCCCGACGGTGGGTCCGGCTCCGGTGTGACGACACCCGCCGACCCCGCACCCGCCGCCGATCGCGTGCTGCTCGCCCGGGTCGTCGACGTGACCGTGTCGGTGGCCAAGTGCTCCGCGCTCGTGACGAGCCGCGCCTCCGGGGCGGTCGTGACGTTCGAGGGGGTCGTCCGCGACCACGACGAGGGGCGTGGGGTCGAGGCGCTGCACTACGAGGCGCACCCGACGGCGACCGACGTGATCCGCGAGGTCGCGCTGAGCGTGGCCGAGGCGCACCCCGAGGTCGCGATCGCGGTCGAGCACCGGTACGGCGACCTCGTCGTCGGCGACGTCGCCCTGGCCTGCGCCGTGGCGTCCGCCCACCGCGCCGAGGCGTTCGCGGCCTGCGCCGCGCTCGTCGACGAGGTCAAGGCCCGCACCCCCATCTGGAAGCGCCAGGAGTTCACCGACGGCTCGGACGAGTGGGTGGCGTCGCTGGGCTGACGTCGGCCGCGCACGGCCGGGTCGGGCGCCCAGCCCGTGCCGTCTACGCTTCTCGGGTGGCTCATCTACTCGGCGCTGAAAACCTCCGTCTCGAATTCCCGACCAAGGTCGTCCTCGACGGGGTGACCCTCGGCATCGACGAGGGCTCCCGCATCGGGGTCGTCGGCCGCAACGGCGACGGCAAGTCGACGCTGATGTCGGTGCTCGCCGGCCGGCTCGAACCCGACGACGGTCGCGTGACGACCCGCCGTGGCCTCACGATCGGCATGCTCGACCAGCGCGACGTCCTGCCAGAGGGCTCCACGGTCGGCAGCCTCATCGTGGGCGACCGCGACGAGCACGAGTGGGCCGGCGACGCGCGCATCCGCGACGTCATCTCGGGGCTCGCCACCGACATCCCGTGGGAGGCGCGGGTCGAGGACCTCTCGGGCGGCCAGCGTCGACGCGTGGCCCTCGCCACCCTGCTGGTCGGCGACTGGGACGTCCTGTTCCTCGACGAGCCCACCAACCACCTCGACGTCGAGGGCGTCGCCTGGCTGGCCCAGCACCTGTCGCGCCGGTGGTCCACGAACTCGGGCGCGCTCGTGGTCGTGACCCACGACCGGTGGTTCCTCGACGAGGTCTCGACCGACACGTGGGAGGTCCACGACGGCGTCGTCGAGCCCTTCGAGGGCGGCTACGCGGCGTACGTGCTGCAGCGCGTCGAACGCGACCGCATGGCGTCGGCCTCCGAGGCCAAGCGCCAGAACCTCATGCGCAAAGAGCTCGCCTGGTTGCGTCGCGGCGCCCCGGCGCGGTCGACCAAGCCCAAGTTCCGCATCGACGCGGCCAACGAGCTCATCGCCGACGAACCGCCCGTCCGCGACGCCGTGCAGCTGTCGCAGATGGCGACCGCCCGGCTCGGCAAGGACGTCGTCGACCTCGTCGAGGTCGGCGTCTCGTTCGGCGACAAGCGGGTGCTGCAGGGCGTCGAGTGGCGCATCGCCCCGGGCGAGCGCACCGGGGTGCTCGGCGTCAACGGTGCCGGCAAGTCGACGCTGCTGAAGGTCGTCACCGGGGCGATCGCGCCGACCGAGGGGCGGGTCAAGCAGGGCAAGACGGTCAAGTTCGCCATCCTCGACCAGCAGCTCGCCGACCTGCACGAGGTCGCACACGAGCGGGTGAACGACGTCATCGGTCGTCAGCGCACCTCGTACGTGACCGGCGGCAAGGAGATGACGCCGGGGCAGCTGCTCGAGCGCCTCGGGTTCACGAGCGCCCAGCTGCAGACCCCGATCAAGGACCTGTCGGGTGGGCAGAAGCGTCGCCTGCAGTTCTTGCTGATCCTGTTGAACGAGCCGAACGTGCTCATCCTCGACGAGCCCACCAACGACCTCGACACCGACATGCTCGCCGCGATGGAGGACCTCCTCGACGGCTGGCCCGGCACCCTGCTCGTCGTGTCGCACGACCGCTACCTGCTCGAGCGCGTCACCGACCAGCAGTACGCCGTGCTCGAGGGGCGCTTCCGCCACCTGCCCGGCGGCGTCGACCAGTACCTGCAGCTGCGTCGCGAGGCGACCCAGAACCAGGGAGGCGCGACCGACCGCCCGACGGCCGTCCAGGGGGCGTCGGCGTCGGTGGCCGCCTCGGCCGCCGCGTCGGGCCTGTCCGGTGCCGAGAAGCGCAACGCCGAGAAGGAGCTCGGCTCGATCGACCGCAAGCTCGCCAAGGCCGCGGGCGAGCGCGAGTCGCTGCTGGCGCAGTTCGCCACGTTCGACCAGTCCGACTTCGACGGCCTGGCCGCGCTGCAGGCGAAGCTCACCGCACTCGACCACAAGACGGGCGAGCTCGAGGTGCGCTGGCTCGAGCTGAGCGAGCTGTTGGCGTAGGGCTCGCCGGCCTGCCCGGCCTGCCCGGCCTGCCCGGCCTGCCAGGCCTGCCCGGCCTGCCCGGCCTGACGGCACCGCACCGCGTCTCGTTCACGGCACCCCGTCTCGTCCGGGTGTGATGCACGAGACGCGGTGCCGTGCGTCCGGTCAGCCGCCGAGGGTCAGGCTGAGCGTGCGCAGCAGGTCGGTCAGGCGGCGACGGTCGTCGTCGCTGAGGTCGCTGAGAAGCGCGTCCTCGGCCGTGACGAGGCGTTCGATGGCGGCGTCGACGGCTCGGCGGCCCTCGCCGGTCATCGTGACGAGGATGCCCCGGCCGTCGTTCGGGTCGGTGCGACGCTCGACCAGGTCGCGGGTCACGAGCCGGTCGATGCGGTTGGTCATCGCGCCGCTCGAGACGAGGGTCTGCTGCAGCAACGTCTTCGGGCTGAGCTGGTAGGGATCGCCGGCCCGACGGAGGGCCGAGAGCACGTCGAACTCCCACGACTCGAGGTCGCTGGCCTGGAACGCCTCGCGTCGGGCGCGGTCCAGGTGCTTCGACAGTCGTCCCACGCGCGAGAGCACGTGCAGGGGCGCGAAGTCGAGGTCGGGTCGCTCGTGGCGCCACGCCTCGACGATCCGGTCGACCTCGTCCTGCTCGGGCATCCGCCCATCATGCCCGAGGGCTGGTCCGGACGCGGGAGGCGCGGTGCCGCACCCGGCGTGCCCGCGCCTCCTCGGGGCACGGCGGCTCGGCCGCGGTCTGGCAGAATGGTGCGGCGCGCACGCGCGGTCCGCCATGGTGTAACGGCAGCACGACAGCCTTTGGAGCTGTTAGGTCTAGGTTCGAATCCTGGTGGCGGAGCCCCGACCGTCTCGAGTCACGGTCGTTCCGACGGCCCCGCCCCGCCCCGACCGTGGCGCCCCGGCGTCCGCCCGACGACGAGGACCCTGCCATGTCGACCACCACCTCCCTGCCGCCGCTCGTCCGCGCCGCCCTGCTCGGCGCGCTCGGCGGTTCACGTTCGGCGACGCCCCTGGCCGTGCTCGCCGTGAACCAGGGCGCCGACGAGGCGCGCGGCTCGTGGCAGCACTGGCGTGCGTTCCGGTCGCCGGTCGGTCGCGCCGCCTTCGTGGCTGCCGGCCTCGGCGAGCTCGTGGGCGACAAGCTGCCCGCCACGCCGAGCCGGCTCGCCCCCGGGCCCCTCGTCGGGCGCGTCGTCTCGGGCGCGGTGGCCGGCGTCGCGATGGGCGGAACGGGGCGAGGGGGTCGGCCCGTGGCCGGTGCCGTCGCGGGTGCCCTCGGTGCCCTCGCCGGCAGCTGGCTGTTCGCCGGGGCCCGCGGGGCCCTCGTCGAGAAGACCGGCCTGCCCGACGTGGTCGTCGCGCTTGTCGAGGACGCCGTCGCGGTCGGTGGCTCGGTCGCGGTCGTCCGGTCGCGCTGAGTCGTCTCGTCCCCAGGCGAGACGTCCCCCCGGGCGTCCCCACGCCGGGTCGGTGTCCCGCGGTCGCGCCACCCCTCGTGGGAGGATCGGCGGAGTTCACGCGCCACCCCTCACCAAGGAGCACCATGCCCGAACGCCAGCTCGCCGTCGTCGTCCTCGCCGCAGGGCAGGGCACGCGCATGAAGTCCTCGACCCCGAAGGTGCTGCACCGGCTGGCCGGGTTGCCGCTGATCCAGCACGTGCTCGAGACCGCCGGCGCGCTGCAGCCCGACCACCTGGTCACCGTGGTGCGGCACGAACGCGACCTCGTCGTGGCGAGCGTCCTCGACACCGCCCCGCACGCGCTCGTCGTCGACCAGGACGACGTGCCCGGCACGGGTCGCGCCGTCGAACAGGCAGTGGAGGCGCTGCCCGCCGAGTTCACCGGCGACGTCGTCGTCGTCAGCGCCGACGTGCCCTTCCTCGACCACGAGACCCTCGCCGCCCTGCTCGACCAGCACCGCGCCGCGTCCGCCTCGGCCACCCTGCTCAGCGCCGTGCTGCCCGACGCCACCGGGTACGGCCGGGTCGTCCGGCGCGACTCGGGTGACGTCGACCGCATCGTCGAGCACAAGGACGCCACCGACGACGAGCGTGCCGTGCGCGAGATCAACTCGGGCACCTACGCGTTCACGGTCGCCGCCCTGCGCACCCACCTGCCGCGCATCGGGTCGGCCAACGCCCAGAACGAGAAGTACGTCACCGACGTGGTGGGCCTGCTGACCGCGGCCGGCGAGGTCGTCGCCGCCCGCGCGATCGACGAGACCTGGCGGCTCGAGGGCATCAACGACCGCGTGCAGCTCGCCGCCGCCGCCCGCCGGCTCAACGACCGCATCGTCGAGCACTGGCAGCGTGAAGGGGTCTCGATCGTCGACCCGCAGACCACCTGGATCGACCGCGACGTCTCGCTCAGCCCCGACGTCGAACTGCTGCCCGGCACGCAGCTGCGCGGTGCGACGTACGTCGCCGCGGGCGCGGTGGTCGGCCCCGACACCACCCTCGTCGACACCGAGGTGGGCGAGGGGGCGACGGTGAAGCGCACCGACGCGACCCTCGCGGTCATCGGTGCCCGCGCCTCCGTGGGTCCGTTCGCGTACCTCCGGCCGAACACGCTCCTCTCGGCCGACGGCAAGATCGGCACCTTCGTCGAGACGAAGAACGTCCAGATCGGCGAAGGGTCGAAGGTGCCCCACCTCAGCTACGTCGGCGACACCGAGGTCGGCGAGGGGTCGAACATCGGCGCCGGCACCATCACGGCCAACTACGACGGGGTGGCCAAGCACCGCACCGAGGTCGGGTCGCACGTCCGCACCGGGTCGCACAACGTCTTCGTCGCCCCCGTTAGGATTGGCGACGGAGCGTACACAGGCGCCGGCACCATCGTCCGAAAGGACGTGCCGGCCGGTGCCCTGGCCTTGAGCATCGCTCCACAGCGCAATGCGAGCGGATGGGTCGAGGCGAACCGCCCCGGCTCGGCGGCTGCCGAGGCCGCCGCTCGCGCCGAACGAACGACCGACTGAACCCGGTCGGGTTGGCCCCTCGGGGCCGGAGAGCGAGTGACGTGTCCGGAATCAAGATCACCGGCGAGAACCGACTCGTCTTGATCTCGGGGCGTGCGCACCCCGAACTGGCCAACCAGATCGCCGCCGAGCTCGGCAGCGAGTTGATCCCGACCGACGCCCGTACCTTCGCCAACGGCGAGCTCTACGCCCGGTTCGACGAGAGCGTCCGCGGCTCCGACGCGTTCGTCATCCAGTCGCACTCGGCCCCCATCAACGAGTGGTTGATGGAGCAGCTGATCATGGTCGACGCGCTCAAGCGTGCGTCGGCCAAGCGCATCACCGTCGTGGCGCCGTTCTACCCGTACGCCCGGCAAGACAAGAAGGGCCGCGGCCGCGAGCCCATCTCGGCCCGCCTCGTCGCCGACCTCTTCAAGGCCGCCGGCGCCCACCGCATCATGAGCGTCGACCTGCACGCCCCGCAGATCCAGGGCTTCTTCGACGGCCCGGTCGATCACCTCTTCGCCATGCCGGTGCTGCTCGAGCACTTCCGCGCCAAGCTCGACAACACGACGCTGACGGTCGTCTCGCCCGACATGGGCCGCGTCCGCGTCGCCGACATCTGGAGCGAGAAGCTCGACGCCCCCCTGGCCATCATCCACAAGCGCCGCGACCCGCTCGTGCCGAACCAGGTCACCGTGCACGAGATCGTCGGCGACGTCTCGGGCCGCGTCTGCCTGCTCGTCGACGACCTCATCGACACCGGCCGCACGATCGTCAAGGCCGCCGAGGCCCTCAAGGCGAACGGTGCGATCGGCGTCGTGGTGGCCGCGACCCACGCGGTGTTCAGCGACCCGGCCCCCGAGATCCTCAACAGCGACTTCATCGACTCGGTGGTCGTCACCGACACGCTGCCGCTCACCGAGCACCAGAAGTTCGACAAGCTCGAGATCCTGCCGATCGCCCCGCTCATCGCGCGCGCCATCCACGAGGTCTTCGACAACGGCTCGGTCACCTCGATGTTCGACGGCGCCGCCTAGCCCCCGCCCGTCCCGCCGCGCTGCTGCCGCTGCCGCGGCGCCGCTCCCGCCGCGCTGCGCTGCTGCCGCGGCGCTGCTGCCGCGGCGCTGCTGCCGCGGCGCTGCTGCCGCGGCGCTGCTGCCGCGGCGCTGCTGCCGCGGCGCTGCTGCCGCTGCGCTGCCCCTGCCAAGCTGACCTGCTCCCGCCGCCCTGCCGCCGCCGCGCTGACCTCGCCGCGCTCCTGTAGCTGCACTGACCTCGTCGTGCTGCTCCGCCGCCCTGTGCCCGGCACCCCCTGCCCGCGCCCTACGCCTGCGGTCGGCAACTCAGGAGATCGGCTGCACCGCGCCTCCTCCGGGCTGCGACGGGTGCCGTTCTCCTGACTTGCCGACGGGGCGGGCGGGTCCGGCGGCAGTGTCAGGGGTGCTCGTGTGAACACCGTCTGCGCATGTCGGCCCTGCTCGCGCCGCGCGCGGTCGGCAACTCAGGGGATCGGCTGCACCGCGCCTCCTCGGGGCTGCTGCGGCTGCCGTTTTCCTGAGTCGCCCGAGGTGAGGTACGGGGTTGCTCGGTGGTGCGAGGGGTGCGGGTACGGACGTCTGCCCGTCTGCGGATGTCGGTCCCCTGTTCGCGCCGCGCGCGGTCGGCAACTCAGGGGATCGGCTGCACCGTGCCTCCTCGGGGCTGTTGCGGGTGCCGTTTTCCTGAGTCGCCCGAGGTGAGGTGCGGGGTTGCTCGGTGGTGCGAGGGGTGCGGGTACGGATGTCTGCCCGTCTGCGGATGTCGGTCCCCTGTTCGCGCCGCGCACGGTCGGCAACTCAGGGGATCGGCCGCACCGCGCCTCCACCGGGCTGGTGCGGGTGCCGTTTTCCTGAGTTGCCCGAGGTGACGTGCGGGGTTGCTCGGTGGTGCGAGGGGTGCGGGTACGGACGTCTGCCCGTCTGCCCGTCTGCGCATGTCGGCCCTGTTCCCGCCGCGCACGGTCGGCAACTCAGGGGATCGGCTGCACCGCGCTTCCTCCAGGCCGTTCCGGCTGTTCTTCTCCGGAGTTGCCGACACCACGGGCAGGGCGGGTCGGCGGCGCGATCATTCGCGGCGGCCGACGTCGAACGGGCGCGCCCGCCGACGCGGCCCGCCGAGGGGCGACGCATCGACGGGCGCGCCCGTCAGGGCCCGGAGGCGCGACAGCGCTCCGGGGGAGTGCCTCAGTGGGTCGAGGGCTCCGTCTCGATCTCGGACCGGTCCCCGGACCAGAGGGTGTGGAACGTGCCCTCGTCGCCGACCCGCTGATAGGTGTGCGCGCCGAAGAAGTCGCGCTGCCCCTGGATGAGCGAGGCGGGCAGGCGTTCGGACGCGAGCGAGTCGTAGTACGACAGCGCCGACGCGAAACCGGGGACGGGGATGCCCGAGAGTGCCGCCTTGGCGACGATGCGGCGCCAGGCGTCCTCGCCGTCGCGGACGGCCGCCGCGAAGTAGTCGTCCTCGAGCAGGGTCGCGATCGACGCGTCCTTCTCGTAGGCGTCGACGATGCGGTTGAGGAACTGCGCCCGGATGATGCAGCCGCCGCGCCAGATCTTGGCGATGGCGCCCTTGTCGATGTCCCAGTCGTACTCGTCGGCGCCGGCGATGATCGCGTCGAAGCCCTGGGCGTAGGCCACGATCTTCGAGGCGTAGAGCGCCTTCTGCACGTCGTCCTCGAAGCCCTCGCCGGCCTCCTGCACCTCGGGTCGACCCTGCAGGGTCCCCTGCACCGCCGCGCGCTGCGTGGGCTTCGACGACACGGCCCGGGCGAAGACGGCCTCGGCGATGCCGCCGACGGGCACGCCCAGACCGACGCTGTTCTGCACGGTCCAGACGCCGGTCCCCTTCGAGCCGGCCTGGTCGACGATCGAGTCGACGAGCGGTCCGCCCGTCTTGGCGTCGGTCTGCCGCAGCACCTCGGCCGTGATCTCGATCAGGTACGACTCGAGCTCGCCCTCGTTCCACTTCTCGAAGACCGAGGCGATGGCGGCGGGCTCGTGGCCGCCGACCCGGCGCAGCAGGTCGTACGACTCGGCGATCAACTGCATGTCGGCGTACTCGATGCCGTTGTGGATCATCTTGACGAAGTGGCCCGCACCGTCGGCGCCGACGTGCGTCACGCAGGGCTCGCCCTCGGCCACCGCCGCGATCGACGCCAGGATCGGGCCGAGGGTCTCGTAGGCCTCCTTCGAACCGCCGGGCATGATGGACGGGCCCTTCAGGGCGCCCTCCTCGCCGCCCGAGATGCCGGCGCCCACGAAGTTGAGACCCCGCTCCTTCAGGGCCGCCTCGCGACGGCGGGTGTCCTGGAAGTTCGCGTTGCCGCCGTCGACGATGATGTCGCCCTCGTCGAACACGTCGGCGAGCTGGTCGATCACGGCATCGGTGCCGCGGCCGGCCTGCACCATGATGATCGCGGTGCGCGGCTTCTGCAGTGAGGCCGCGAAGTCCTCGATCGACTTCGACGGGATGAAGCCGGCGTCGCCGTGCTCGTCCATCAGGGTGTCGGTGCGCTCGGGGGAGCGGTTGTAGACCGCGACGGTGTTGCCCTCGCGGCTGGCGAGGTTGCGTGCCAGGTTCGAGCCCATGACGGCCAGGCCGACGACTCCGATGTTTGCCTGTGGTCCTCCGTGTTCAGCCACGGTGCCTCCTTGTCGGTAGGGAACGGACCGACCATATGCCGCCCGGCCCGGGGGTCGCCCAGGTGGTGCCTCGGAGGTCGTGGGTAGGGTCGTGGAGACCCGCGCTCGCCCTGCGCCCCGCCCCGAGACGACCCGAGGACCCCGTGACCGAAGCCGCCCCCTTCCCGCCCGTCGTCGTGATGGGGGTGTCCGGTTCGGGCAAGTCGACCGTGGGCGAGCTCCTCGCCGAGACCCTCGGCGTGCCCTTCGTCGACGCGGACGACCTGCACCCCGAGGCCAACCGCCTCAAGATGGCCGAGGGGCACGCGCTAAACGACGACGACCGGTGGCCGTGGCTGCGCATCGTGGCCGACCGCATCGCCGCAGCGGGCGACGAGTCGGTCGTCGTGGCGTGCTCGTCGCTCAAGCGGGCGTACCGCGACGTCCTGCGCGACGGTGACCCGCGCCTCCTCTTCGTCCACCTGACGGGCGTGCGCGACCTCGTCGCCCGCCGGCAGCGCGAGCGCAAGGGCCACTTCATGCCGTCCGGGTTGATGGAGTCGCAGTTCGCGACCCTCGAGCCGCTCGCCGACGACGAGGCAGGCTTCGAGGTGGACGTGCGACCCGGCCCCGACGACATCGTCGCCGCCGTCGTCGCGCACCTGGGGGCGGTGCGACGCGGCGAGCTCGAGCACTGACCGGTCGCCCTGCGGGCGCTCGACCCCGGGAGGCGCGGGTTGGCGACGCGCCCGGCCCCCGTGTAACCTGGGCAGCTGAACCTCGGCGAGGGGTGCTCCGGCACCCGTGATCGACGCGGTAGGCAGGCGCTCGGTGCTCAGGCACCACTCGTGCAGCGGTGACCGTCCTCGGGCGACACCCCTCGGGTTGCGGGTCCTTCCTCACGCGATGCGCGTTCGAGTTGACACCGACCACACACCCCCGGGCCCTCGCGGGCCCCTGCAAGGAGACGACATGTCCGACCAGAACTCCCTCAGCGCCCTCGTGCGCACCAGCTTCGGCAAGGGCGCGGCCCGCAAGATCCGCGCGAAGGACCAGATCCCCGCGGTCATCTACGGCCACGGCACCGACCCCCAGCACGTCACGCTGCCCGGTCACGAGACGATGCTCATCACGCGTCGCGCGAACGCCGTCATCACGCTCGACATCGAGGGCACGAACCAGCTCGCCCTCGTCAAGGACATCCAGCGCGACCCGGTCAAGCAGACCATCGAGCACATCGACCTCATCGTCGTCCGCCAGGGCGAGAAGGTCACCGTCGAGGTGCCCGTGCACGTCGAGGGCGAGTCGGCTCCCGGCACGATCCACGTCGTCGAGCTCAACGCCGTCGAGCTCGAGGTCGAGGCCACGCACATCCCGCAGAACGTCGTCGTCTCGATCGAGGGCCTCGAAGAGGGCGCCCAGGTCTCGGCCGCCGACCTCGTCCTGCCGAAGGGTGCGACGCTGGTCAGCGAGCCCGAGACCCTCGTGCTCGCGGTCTCGGTGCCCCAGCTCGACCTCACGACCGACGCCGTCTCGGACGAGGACGGCGAAGCCGCCGAGGCCGAGGGCGACGTCGAGTCGATCGAGGACGAAGAGCGCTCCGAGTAACACCCCGCACCCCGAACACCCTGCCGGCGCAGAACCACCGAGAGAGCGACGACCACGACGATGGCACTCGACGACCGGTGGCTCGTGGTCGGGCTCGGCAACCCCGGGCCCGGCTACGCCGGCAACAGGCACAACGTCGGGCAGATGGTGCTGGCCGAACTGGCCGACCGTCTGTCCGCCGGCTTCAAGAGCCACCGCACGAACGCGACGGTCGCCGAGGGGCGCACAGCCCCCGGCGGCCCTCGCTTCGTGCTGGCCAAGCCCGCGACCTACATGAACGTCTCGGGCGGTCCGACGCAGGCCCTGTTGCGCTACTACGACCTCGACGTGTCGCGCTTGATCGTCGTCCACGACGAACTCGACATCGACTTCGACACCGTCAAGCTCAAGCACGGCGGAGGTCACGGCGGGCACAACGGACTCCGCGACATCATCGCCGCCACCGGCTCGAACGAGTTCACCCGGGTGCGGGTCGGCATCGGCCGACCCCCCGGCAGGCAGGACGCCGCCGACTTCGTCCTCAAGGACTTCTCGTCGACCGAACGCAGGGAGCTCCCGTTCTTGCTCGGCGACGCCGCCGACGCCGTCGAGATGATCGCGACGGACGGGCTGACGGCGGCACAACTGAAGTTCCACACCGCCAAGGGCTGAGCGTTCCGAACGTGACCGACCACGGACGTGGTCGGCGCTGGCGTCGCGGGATCGCTTCGCGATCCTCTGAGCTCCAGCGCGCAGCTCAAGTTCCACACCGCCAAGGGCTGAGCAGACCCTTCACCCGGCCAGGTGTCGCCGACAGCGAACCCCGGCCACGGTGTCGGTGGTGCCGCGTAACATCGTGCGGGTGATACTCGCGGGTTTGATCAAGGCGCTCTCGCGCGCCTCCACGTTCTCCGGCGCCCTCGACCGCGCCGCACGCAGCACCGACTTCTCGGTCGTCGACGGCCTCCGCGTGCCGCTGCTGGCCGGCTTGCTCGACCGCCGCCAGGGGCCGCAGGCGATGCTCGTCGTCACGGCGACCGGCCGCGAGTCCGAGGCGGTGCGGGGTTCGCTCGCCAGCTACCTGCCCGAGGCCGAGATCATCGAGTTCCCCGCGTGGGAGACCCTGCCGCACGAACGCCTCAGCCCGAGCGCCGAGACCGTCGGTCGACGCATCCACGCCCTCCGCCGTCTAGCGACCTGGCAGGTCGAGGCGGCCGACTCGCCCGAGACGGTCCGCCCGATCGTCGTCGTGGCCGGGGTCCGGGCCGCCCTCCAGCCCCTCAGCGACAACCTGGCCGAGCTCGACCCGGTGCAGCTGACGGTCGGCGAGCGGGGCCACGACCTCTCGGGCATCGCCGTGCACCTGGTCGACCTGGCGTACGCCCGGGTCGACATGGTGACCCGACGCGGCGAGTTCGCCGTCCGCGGTGGCATCCTCGACGTCTTCCCGCCCACGGCCGAGCACCCGGTCCGCGTCGACTTCTTCGGAGACGAGGTCGACCAGATCCGCCGCTTCTCGGTGGCCGACCAGCGAAGCCTCGACGGTGAGGTCACCTCGGTCGAACTGCCGCCGAGCCGCGAGATGCTGCTGACCGAGGCCGTTCGTCAGCGTGCGCGCGAGATGCAGCACGAGTTCCCGAGCCTGTCCCAGATGCTCGCGAAGATCGCCGAGGGAATCCCCGTCGAGGGCATGGAGAGCCTCGCGCCGGCCCTCGTGCACCGGCTGGTGCCGGTGACGCACTACCTGCCGGCGGGCGCCTCCATCGCGGTGCTCTCGCCCGAGCGCGTCGTGTCACGGGCCCAGAGCCTCGCCGAGACGAACCGCGAGTTCCTCTCCGCCGCGTGGAACGCCGCGACGGCCGGGGCCGAGGCCCCGATCGACCTCGACTCGGGTGACTTCCTCAGCCTGCGCGACCTCCGAGAGGCCGCGGGTGACCGGGCCTGGTTCACCATGAGCGGCTTCGACTCGGGTGAGGTGCTGTCCGACGACGAGGCGGTCGCCTCGGCCGGCGACTACGTGCGCGTCGACGCAGCCGTCGTGCCGAGCTTCAGCGGTCACGCCGAAGGTGCGCTCGAGCACGTCGTCCAGCGCGTCCGCGACGGGTGGAGCGTCGTCGTCACGGCCCGTGGCGTCGGCCTCGTCGAGCGGGCACGGGACGTCCTCGCCGAGCGTGAGGTCGCGGCCCGCCTCGAGGACGCCCTGCCCGAGACCCTCGAACCCGGGGTCGTGCACCTCGTGGCCGGCGGCGTCGAGGCCGGGTTCGAACTGATGGAATCCAAGATCGCCGTCCTCGGCGAGTCCGACTTCTACGGTCGGTCGGCCAACTACGACTCCCGCCAGGTCAAGAAGCTCGCGACGCGGCGCAAGAACGTCGTCGACCCGCTGCAGCTCAAGCCGGGCGACGTGGTCGTGCACTCCACGCACGGCATCGGCAAGTTCCTCGAGCTCACCAGCCGCGAGGTGTCGAGCGGCGGCAAGAACGCCGTGAAGCACTCGCGCGAGTACCTCGTCCTCGAGTACGCGCCCTCGAAGCGCGGCTATCCCGGCGACAAGCTCTACGTGCCGACCGACCAGCTCGACCTGCTCAGCCGGTACGTCGGCGGCGAGGCGCCCTCGCTCAGCAAGATGGGCGGCGGCGACTGGGCGGCCGCGAAGGGCAAGGCCCGCAGGGCCGTCCGCGACATCGCGGTCGAGCTCGTGAAGCTCTACTCCGCCCGCATGGCGAGCAAGGGTCACGCGTTCCCGCCCGACACCCCCTGGCAGCGCGAGCTCGAAGAGGCCTTCCCGTTCGCCGAGACGCCCGACCAGCTCACGACCATCGACGAGATCAAGGCCGACATGGAGCGCCCGATCCCCATGGACCGCCTCCTCTCGGGCGACGTGGGTTACGGCAAGACCGAGGTCGCCGTCCGGGCCGCGTTCAAGGCCATCCAGGACGGCAAGCAGGTCGTCATGCTCGTGCCGACGACCCTGCTGGTCAAGCAGCACTTCGACACCTTCAGCGACCGTTTCGCCGGGTTCCCCGTGCACCTGCGCAGCCTGAGCCGGTTCCAGACCGCGAAGGAGTCGAAAGAGACCATCGCGGGCCTCGGCGACGGCACCGTCGACATGGTCATCGGCACGCACCGGCTGCTCAGCGAGGGCATCTCGTACAAGGACGTCGGGCTGGTCATCATCGACGAAGAACAGCGCTTCGGCGTCGAGCACAAGGACGCGCTGAAGAAGCTCAAGACCAACGTCGACATCCTCGCGATGTCGGCCACGCCGATCCCGAGGTCGCTCGAGATGGCGGTCACGGGCATCCGCGAGATGTCGACGCTCGCCACGCCGCCCGAAGACCGGCATCCGATCCTCACCTTCGTCGGCCCCGAGAGCGACCGTCAGAAGGCCGCCGCGATCCGACGCGAACTGCTGCGCGAGGGGCAGGTGTTCTACGTCCACAACCGGGTGTCGAGCATCAACCGCATCGCCGCGCAGATCGCCGAGCTCGTGCCCGAGGCCCGTGTCGCGGTCGCCCACGGCCAGATGGCCGAGTCGACGCTCGAACAGGTCATGGTCGACTTCTGGGAGCGCAAGTTCGACGTGCTGGTCTCCACCACCATCATCGAGACCGGCCTCGACATCGCGAACGCCAACACGTTGATCATCGACCGGGCCGACAAGTACGGTCTGAGCCAGCTGCACCAGCTGCGTGGTCGCGTGGGTCGCGGTCGCGAACGTGGCTACGCGTACTTCCTCTACGACGCCGACAAGCCGTTGAGCGAGACCGCCCAGGACCGGCTCGAGACCATCGCGGCCAACAACGAGCTCGGTGCGGGCATGCAGGTGGCCCTGAAAGACCTCGAGATACGCGGGGCCGGCAACCTGCTCGGTGGCGAGCAGTCCGGCCACATCGCCGGCGTCGGCTTCGACCTCTACCTCCGCATGATCGGCGAGGCCGTCAGCTCGTTCCGCGGCGACGTGGCCGAGGGGCAGACCGAGCTGCGACTCGAGCTGCCGGTCGACGCCCACGTGCCCGAAGAGTACGTCGAGAGCGAGCGCCTGCGTCTCGAGGCGTACCAGAAGCTCTCGACGGCGAGCTCGCCCACCTCGACCGACGACCAGATCGACGCCGTCCTCGACGAGCTCACCGACCGGTACGGCGAGCCCCCGGCACCCGTCCTGGCGCTGATCGAGGTGTCTCGCCTCCGACGTGCCGCCCAGAAGGCCGGGCTCAGCGAGGTCGTGGTCATGGGCAGCAACCTGCGGGTCGCCGGCGTCGACCTGCCCGACAGCATGCAGGTGCGGCTGCAGCGCATGTACCCGGGCGCCCGCTGGTTCGCCCAGGCGAACGCCGTCAGCGTGCCCTTGCCCAGGGCGCACGGGCAGGCGCCGACCGACGACGAGCTGATCGTCTGGGTCGAACAGCTGCTGTCGGCGATCTACTCGGCCCCGGTCGCGCGCCCCGCGACCGACACGGCGGCGGCGAACTGAGCGTGCCGGTCGGGCGGGGTCCGGGCTCCACACCCCAGGAGGCGCGAGGCGGTCACGAGCCCGGGGCGGGTGCCGCGATCGACGAACTCGTCGGCGTGGTCGACGCCCTCCTCGCCGACGAGGGCGGTTGCGCCTGGAACCGCGCCCAGACGGCCGAGTCCCTGGTGGCCTACCTCGTGGAGGAGACCTACGAGCTCGTCGAGGCGATCGAGGACGGCACCCCCGACGACGTGCGGGAAGAGCTCGGGGACGTGCTCTACCAGGTGGTCTTGCACAGCGCCCTCGCCGCGCGCGCCTCCTCGGGCTCGTTCGACCTCGGCGACGTCGTCCGTGACGTGAGCGCGAAGACGGTGCGGCGGCACCCGCACGTGTTCGGAGCCGACCAGGCCGCCGACCTCGACGACATCGTCCGCCTGTACTCGGCGGCCAAGGCGCGGGAGAAGGCCGGGCGGACGAGTGCGTACGACGGCCTGCCCCCGGGGCAGCCGGCTCTCGCGCGGGCCCAGAAGCTCGATGCGAAGCGGGCGGCGACCGGTGCGGCCCGGCCGTCGCCCGCCGTCCCGAGCGCACCCGTCTCGCCGTCCACCGACGACGACGAGGGGGCGGTGCGGTCGGCGTCGACGACCGAGCTCGCCTGGGGGCGTGCCCTGCTCGCGCAGGTGGACGAGGCCGGCGATCGTGGCATCGACGCCGAGCGTGCGCTGCGGGCGGCGGTCCGGGAGCGCGAGGCGATGCTGCGCCGCGACGAGCGTGACGAGCGCGGCGAGCACGGCGGGTCTGGGGAGCGCGGCGCCGCGACCGCACCGAGCGAAGGAGACACGACGGACGAGGTCGCGGCGGGTCGCTCTGACCGGGACGAGCAGGTGCCCCCTCAACCCGAATGAGGGGGCACCCCGGCGCCGCCTGCTCAACCCGAATGAGCGGCGAGCCGTCGCTCGACCACCGGACGACGAGGCCCAGGGGCGTCGTCCCGGCCGGTGTGCGAGTGGTGTTCTCAATGTAGAGGACGAGTGTTGACATGTCAAAAGCCGACATGTCGGTCCACCGTCGAGGTGACCCGTGAGGTGCCCGTCGAGGTGCCCGACGAGGCGTCGGTGCGGGGTGTCGGAGCCGTCACGGATCGGCCGGTCGGCCACGACAGACGTCTGTTATGGTCCACTACGACGACGGCGATCGCGCAGGGCGAGTCCGAGTCGTCGGCACGAAGGAGCGGCATCATGCCTCGCAAACCCGACCCCACCCGCAAGCCCGAACTCCTCGGGCAGATCCTCGAACACCTCCGTGGTCGCTCGCTCGCCACCGTGTCGTTCCGGACCCTGGCCGAGGCCCTCGGGGTCAGCACCTACGTCTTCGTCTACCACTTCGGCAACCGCGCCGAGCTCATCGCCGAGATCGTCCGAGCGGTCGTGGCCCGCAACGACGCGCTCCTGGCCGTCGAGGTCGCCGACCTCGACTCGGAGGCGTTCTCGAAGCACCTCGCGAAGGTGTGGCACGACGTGTCCACCGAGCGCGGTCGTGACCTCCACCGGCTCGAGCTCGAAGCCGCTCTGCTCGAGACCGTCGCCGGTGAGACGGGAGGCACCGCGCAGAAGGCGGTCGGGCGCTGGGTCGACCACGTCGCCACCTGGGCGACGGCGAAGGGTTCGGCGACGGCGGATGCGAAGGTCGCGGCCCGCGTCTTCGTCGACGCCCTCTTCGGACTGCAGTACGACGCCATCGTCTCCGGCGAGGGTCGTCGTACGTCGGCCGCCTACAAGCACGCCGTCGAGACGTTCGTCACGAGCGTTCCTCAGGGGTGATCCCTGCGGGCCCCGCCACGCGTCCCTCCGGGTCGAACGCTGCGGGCCCCGCCACGCGTCCCTCCGGGTCGAACGCTGCGGGCCCCGCCACGTGTCGCTCGAGGCGGAACCGGGCCGAGCGCCATGCGCCCGGCCCGGCCCGGGCCCTCGCCGCAGGGAAGGGAGGGCCTCGAGGTGGGATCGACACGCAACCCGATTCGCGTCGACCACCCAGGAAGACCATAACGTAGAATGTGACATGCTCGCAACTCGGCTCGCGTGTCCGGGGGCGGGTCTCTCTGGGAGGATGTCTCCATGCCGAATCCCGTCACCCCGCCGCGCGGCATGCGCGATCACCTCCCTGCCGACAAGAGGCGTCGTGAGGGCGTCCTCTCGGTCATCCGCGGCGTCTACCGCTCGTACGGCTTCGACGAGATCGAGACGCCCGTGGTCGAAGAGAGCTCGCGCCTCCACTCGGGTCTGGGCGGCGACAACGAGAAGCAGGTCTTCGCGGTCCTGAAGCGAGGGCTCGACCTCGACGACGTCCGGTCGGCCGAGAGCGTCCTCGGGCTCGCCGACCTCGGTCTCCGCTTCGACCTGACGGTTCCCCTCGCGCGGTTCTACGCCTCGCACCGGGCTCAGCTCCCCGCGGTGTTCCGGTCCGTGCAGATCGCGCCGGTGTGGCGGGCCGAGCGGCCGCAGAAAGGGCGTTACCGCCAGTTCGTCCAGTGCGACATCGACGTGCTCGGCGAGGCGGGTCCGCTGGCCGAGATCGAGCTGATCCAGGCGACGACCGCCGTGCTCGACGCCCTGGGCCTCACCGGCACGACGATCCGCGTGAACGACCGGCGCATCCTGCTGACCCTGCTCACGCACTGGTCCGTGCCCGCGGCGCTCACCGACCAGGCGCTGATCGTGGTCGACAAGCTCGACAAGATCGGCGTCGACGGCGTCGTCGCCGAGCTCGTCGCGCTCGGCGTGACCACCCCAGATCTCGCCGAGGCGCTCGCGGGCCTGGCCGACGCGTCGTGGCAGACCGGCGAGGGCGACGCCGCCCCGTGGCTCGACCGTGCGGCCTTCGCCGACCTGGTGGCCCTCCGCGACGCCCTGCCCGGAGCCACCCTCGAGTTCGACCCGACCCTCGTCCGCGGCATGGGCTACTACACCGGCACGATCTTCGAGATCGCCCACCCCGACGTCCCGTACTCGCTGGGTGGCGGGGGTCGCTACGACGGCATGATCGGGCGCTTCCTCGGCAGCGACGTGCCCGCGGCCGGCTTCTCGCTGGGCTTCGAGCGCCTCGTCGACCTGGTGACGCTCACGACCGAGGACGACGAGGGCCTCGCGCTGGTCTACGACAAGAAGGTCGAACCGGTCGAGCTGCTCGCCCTGCAGCGCGAGCTGCTGGCGGGCGGCGAGCGACGGGTGCGCCTCGAGAAGCGGGCCAAGAACTTCACCAACCAGCTCGACGGCCTGGCGGCCGCCGGCTTCGGTCGGTTCGTGACCGTCCGGGGTGGCGAGTCGGTCGCCGACCTCGAGGTCCGCACCATCGGCTGACCACCGCCGTCGGCTCCCCGCCACGAACCAGGGCAGGAGGCGCGGCTAAGCTGGGCCGCGGACCTCGCGTCCCCAGACGAACGACTACTAAGGAGCTCTCCAGTGGCAGCAATCGACGCCGTAGGCGCCCGCGAAATCCTCGACTCGCGGGGCAACCCCACCGTCGAGGTCGAGGTCTTGCTCGAAGACGGGACGGTGTCGCGTGCGGCCGTCCCCTCCGGTGCATCGACCGGGGCCTTCGAGGCCTACGAGCTGCGCGACGGCGACGAGAGCCGGTACCTCGGCAAGGGCGTGCTCAAGGCCGTCGCCGCGGTCATCGACGAGATCGGCCCCGAGGTCGAGGGCCTCGACGCCACCGACCAGCGCCTGATCGACCAGGCCATGATCGAGCTCGACGGCACCGACAACAAGAAGCGCCTCGGCGCCAACGCCATCCTCGGCGTCTCGCTGGCCGTCGCCCGCGCCGCGGCCGACTCGGCCGACCTGCCGCTCTTCCGCTACATCGGCGGGCCGAACGCGCACACCCTGCCGGTGCCGATGCTCAACGTGATCAACGGCGGCTCGCACGCCGACAGCAACGTCGACATCCAGGAGTTCATGATCCTGCCCGTCGGCGCGTCGTCGTTCGCCGAGGCCCTGCAGTGGGGTGCCGAGACCTACCACGCCCTCAAGAGCGAGCTGAAGGCCAAGGGCCTGTCGACCGGCCTGGGCGACGAGGGCGGCTTCGCGCCGAACCTCGACAGCAACCGTGCCGCCCTCGACCTCCTCGTCGAGGCCATCACCAAGGCCGGCTTCACCCCCGGCAAGGACCTCGCCCTGGGCCTCGACGTGGCCTCGAGCGAGTTCTACGCCGACGGCAGCTACACCTTCGAGGGCGAGAAGCGCGACTCGGCGTTCCTCGCGAACTACTACGCCGACCTCGTCGCGTCGTACCCCCTCGTCACCATCGAGGACCCCCTCGACGAAGACGACTGGGAGGGCTGGGCCCACCTCACGAGCGAGATCGGGTCGAAGACGCAGATCGTCGGCGACGACCTGTTCGTCACCAACCCGGAGCGTCTCGCCAAGGGCATCTCGGCCGGGGCCGCGAACTCGATCCTCGTCAAGGTCAACCAGATCGGCACGCTGACCGAGTCGCTCGACGCCGTGGCGCTCGCGCAGCGCAGCGGCTACACGACCGTGCTCTCGCACCGTTCGGGCGAGACCGAGGACACCACGATCGCCGACCTCGCCGTCGCGACCGACGCCGGCCAGATCAAGACCGGCGCTCCGGCCCGCAGCGAGCGCGTCGCGAAGTACAACCAGCTCCTCCGCATCGAAGAAGAACTGGGCGACGCCGCCGTGTACGCCGGGTACGGCGCCTTCCCGCGCTTCTCCGCCTGACGCCACCCGCGCCTCCTCGGGGCCCGTCCCGCTCGTGCGGGGCGGGCCTCCGTCGTTCCCCCAGAGACGTCGTTTAGGCTCGTGGCATGCCCCGTGAGACCTCGAACCGCCGTGTGCCGGTGACCCTGCCGGCCAGCGAGACGCCGACGGGCCACTGGCTGCGCAGCATCCGGTTCTCGGGCTTCAGCGTGCTGATGCTGGTGATCCTCGTCATGTTCGTCGTCATCCTGGCGCCGTCCTTGCGCACCCTGATCCAGCAGCAGCAGCAGATCGCCGCCCTGCAGGACGACGTGCGGCAGCAAGAGCAGTCGGTGGACGAGCTCAAACAAGACGTGGCCCGGTGGAGCGACCCGGCGTACATCGAGGCGCAGGCCCGAGACCGCCTGCTCTACGTCTACCCGGGCGAGTACAGCTACCTCGTCATGGGCGACGACGCGACGGAGGCGCCGGGCACGGCTCCCGGCACCGGCACGACGATCAGCGATTCGCTCCAGACGCCCCAGGTCGACTGGGTCGCGGCGATGACCTCCTCGGTCCTCGACGCCGGCCTGAGCGACGAACCCGCGACCGAGCTCGTCGCCCCCGACATCAGCGGCAGCCAGGTGCCCGCCCCGACCTCCGACCAGACAGGCGGCACGCCGTGACCAGGCCACCCTTCGACCCCGTGACCGACGACGACGTCCGTGCGGTGACGGCCCAGCTCGGCCGTCCGGCGCGCGACGTCATCGGCATCGCCGCCCGCTGTGCCTGCGGTGCGCCGACGGTCGTCGCCACCAAGCCGCGGCTGACCGACGGCACGCCGTTCCCCACGCTGTACTACCTGTGCCATCCCGGTGCCACCGCCGCCGTGTCGACCCTCGAGGCCACCGGCGTGATGGCCGAGTTCACGGCCCTGCTCGAGAGCGACCCCGACCTGCGGGCGCGCTACCTCGCCGCCCACGAGTCCTACCTCGCCGACCGCGAGAGCATCGAGCACGTCGACGAGATCGACCACGTGACGGCCGGGGGCATGCCCGAGCGGATCAAGTGCCTGCACGCCCTCGTCGGCCACGCACTGGCCGCCGGGCCGGGCGTCAACCCGTTCGGCGACCTGGCCCTCGAGCGCGCGGCGTGGAGCCCCGACGTGTGCCGGTGCCCCGACCGCTCCGCGGGTGAGCCGGCGACGGCGGTCGTCGACGTCGCGGGTGGGGGAGCCTGACGCTCGTGCGTCGCTCCGGGGGGTTCGTCGCGTTCGTGGTGCTGGGGGCGCTCGTGGCGGCCGTCGTACCAGCCGCGTCGGCCTCGGCCGACCAGGTGCGTGACGCCGAGTACTGGCTCTCCGACTACGGCATCGAGCGGGCCTGGCAGACGACGCGGGGCGCGGGGACGACCGTGGCCGTGATCGACACGGGCGTCGACTCGTCCGTGACAGAACTGCAGGGCGCCGTCGTCGGGGGCACGGATGTGTCGGGGCTCGGCTCGGCCGACGGTCAGACACCGGTCGGCGACGACCCGAACCACGGCACCCTGGTCGGGTCGATGGTCGCCGGCCGTGGCACGGGTCCCGGCGACGGCGTCATCGGGGTCGCACCCGAGGCCGACCTGCTCTCGGTCTCGGTCGGCTTCGGATCGTCGGCGGTCGACTCCGACGACCAGATCGCCCGGGCCGTCCGCTGGGCGGTCGACGCCGGGGCGGACGTCATCAACATGTCGCTGACCCGGAACACCCTCGACTGGCCGACCAGCTGGGACGACGCCTTCCTCTACGCCATGGACCACGACGTCGTCGTCGTCGCGGCGGCCGGCAACCGGGGGAGCGGGACGACCGAGGTCGGCGCACCGGCGACGATGCCGGGCGTGCTGACGGTCGCCGGCGTCGACCGAGCGGGCACGGCGAGCTTCGACGCCTCGAGCCAGGGCATCACGATCGGCGTGGCCGCCCCGAGCGAGGACCTCGTCGGAGTGGGCCCCGGCGACGTGCACTACAGCTGGAGCGGCACGAGCGGCGCGACGCCCCTGGTGGCCGGCATCGTGGCCCTCGTCCGCAGCGCCCACCCCGAACTCGACGCCGACGACGTCATCAACAGGGTCGTGGCCACGGCCACCCCCAAGGGAGACTCGACCCCCGACCCCCTGTACGGCTACGGGCTGGTCGACGCCGCCGCCGCCGTGACGGCCTCGGTGCCCGCCGTCGACGCCAACCCGATGGGCGACCTGTCCGAATGGATCAGGGTGCACCGTCGCGCCGACGTGCCCGCGCCCTCGGCCCAGGCGACGAACCCGACGGACGAGGCCCCCGTCCCGACGCCCGTGCCCGATCCGGGTCAGCCCCTGGCCGTTTTGCTGCCCACCGTCGAGACCATGCGGTCGACGGGCATCCCCCTCATCGTCCTCGCGGTCTTCGGCGGGGCGGCGGCCCTGGTCGTCCTCGGCGCGGTCCGTCAGTTCAGGCGGGCGCGGCGCTCGGGGTAAGGTCGTCTGCGACACCCCCACCTCAAGGAGACATTCGCCGTGCCCAAAATCCTGATCGTCGGCGGCGGCTACGCCGGTTTCTACACCGCCTGGAAGCTCGAGAAGTGGCTGCGCGCGGGCGAGGCCGAGGTCACGATCGTCGACCCGCTGCCCTACATGACGTACCAGCCCTTCCTGCCCGAGGTGGCGGCCGGGTCGATCGAGCCGCGTCACGCCGTCGTGGCCCTCCGTCGTCACCTCAAGAAGACGAACGTGGTCACGGCCAAGGTCACGGGCGTGGACCACGCCTCGAGGACCGCCACCATCACCCCCGAGGTGGGTGACCCGTGGACGATGGAGTACGACCAGATCGTCATGACGGCCGGCGCCGTGTCGCGCACGTTCCCGATCCCGGGCGTGGCCGACGAGGCCATCGGCCTCAAGACCATCGAAGAGGCCGCGGCGATCCGTGACAAGGTCCTCACGAACTTCCAGAAGGCCGCCAACCTGCCCGCCGGTCCCGAGCGGGACCGCCTGCTGACCGTCGTCGTCGTGGGCGGCGGCTTCGCCGGCATCGAGGTGTTCGCCGAGCTCCGCAGCTTCGCCAGCGACCTGCTGAAGAACTACCCCGACCTCACCATCGACGACACGCACTTCCACCTCGTCGAGGCGATGGGCCGCATCATGCCCGAGGTCTCGCTCGAGACCAGCCACTGGGTGCTCAAGAACCTCGCCGAACGTGCCGCCACCGTGCACCTCGACACGCAGCTGCAGTCGGCGGTGGGCGGCAAGATCGAACTTTCGACCGGAGAATCGTTCGAGTCCGACCTCATCGTCTGGACGGCCGGGGTCATGGCCAACCCGATGGTCCGGGGCACCGACTTCCCCCTCGAGCAGCGTGGACGCATCACCGTGAAGGCCGACCTGCGCATCGTCGACGGCGAGACCGTCGTCCCCGACGCCTGGGCTTGCGGCGACGTCGCGGCCACTCCCGACCTCACCGGCAAGGGCGTCGGCGGCTTCTGCGTGCCGAACGCCCAGCACGCCGTCCGCATGGGCAAGCGCCTCGCCAAGAACATCGTCGCATCGCTCCGCGGCGAGGGGCTCGTGGACTACAAGCACGAGAACCTCGGCGCCGTCGCCGGTCTGGGCCTGAACGTCGGTGTCTTCCAGAGCGGCAAGTTCGCCATGAAGGGCTTCCCGGCCTGGGCGGCCCACCGCGGCTACCACGGCATGGCCATGCCGTCGTTCGAGCGGAAGTTCCGCGTCGTCGGCGGTTGGTGGAACAACTTCTGGCTGGGACGCGACATCGTCTCGCTCGACAACCGCGAGCGCCCTCGTGCGGCGTTCGAGGAATTCGCCTCGCGGCCGAAGCCGGCCGTCGAGACGCCGGCCGGGGCTCCGGCCGCGGCCGTGGACGCCGGCGCGGGTCAGCCGGCCGGCGAGGCCGGGCCCGCGTACGCTAACCCGGTCGAGGACGACGGCACGGCGAAGAAGGGCACGGCTGAGGGGGGCGACGCCGCCTCGAAGCCCGCCCGCAAGGCGCCGGCCCAGAAGCCTGCCGTCCAGTAGGTCCTCGCCGACCGACGGTCGAACGTCACGACGACGCCCGTTCGCTGCCCTGCAGCGGGCGGGCGTCCGTGTCTCGTAGGCTGGTCGTTCCGGGCCCCCGTAGCCCAATCGGCAGAGGCAGGCGACTTAAAATCGCTTCAGTCAGGGTTCGAGTCCCTGCGGGGGCACGCCCTCCGACGCGACGCGACGTGAGGGGCGGGGTCGCCGCCCCACCCACCGCCCGTGGACGTCGGCAATTCCGGAATCCGACGCGCTCGTGTGGCGGATCTCGGGCGGGGTGCGTCGATCTCCGGAGTCGCCGACGGCCGCGGCACCCGTCTGCCGCGCCACGATCAGCTGACGGGCGTCAGGCGCCCGCCGCATCGTCCTCGACGAAGGTCGTCCAGAGCCAGACCGCGAGGCAGAGGCCGGCGAGCACGACGGCGGCCACGACCGCCCCGCCCACCGGGAAGGACGACGAGGGAGCGCCCGCCAGCACCGCTGCCGCCGTGCCCACGCCGACCACCGTCACGCCCACGTGCACGGGCCAGGACCAGTCCCAGAGGTGTCGGCCCGGCAGCGTCCCCAGCGGGACCAGGGCGAGGACGAGCGAACCCAGTCCGGTCAGGCACACGGTCGCGCTGATCTCGAGGCCCAGCTCGGTCGCGAATCCGCCGCTGCCCGGCAGGGCTCCGTGGACCGCCCAGGCCACGGCCGACAGGACCACCAGGGCTCCGACCTGCACGAGGGCCGACAGCCCGTCCTCGCGAGCGTCGGGCTCGGCGGCCCGACCGTGGCGCGACGTCGGCGACGCCACGAGGCCACCGACGAGCACCACCCCGAGCACGAGGGGCGGGTCGAGGCCGAGCACCCGGGTGACGGCGCACGCGACCACGGCGACGAGGAGGAGGTGTGGCGAGATCCGCACGCGAGGCACGCGCCCCAGCAGCCGGGACGTCACGAGGGTCGGCAGCACGACGGCGAGGACGTTGACCAGGGCGACCCCGACGAGGATGCCGGCGAGGAGGCGTGCCGAGCGGACCTCGCCGTCGAGGCCTGCGGCGAGTCCCACGACGGCCGCGCCGGCGGCGACGGTGAGCGCGGCGGTCAGGCGGGGGTCGACCTGCCCGGTCGAGAACGAGGTGGGCGGCTCCAGGCGCCTGTTCCGGCCCGTGAGGCGCGGGCCGCGACTCGGGAGCCGACCTCGCAGGGCGGTCGCGAGCAGTCGTGCGGGCCCCACGACGAGGAGGACGAACGCCACGGCGAGCCCGACGGCGAGCAACCAGCCGGTGCCGGCCGTGGCCTGCCCGACGGTCGGCAGATCACGGCCGAACGTCGTCGCCGCGGCCCACGATCCCGCCCCGGCCGGGGTGTCGGCCTGCCCTGAGTCGCCCCCGCCCGGGCTGCCGCCACCCGGCGCGTCGGCGTCGCCGTCCCCTGGAACGGGCGCCACGGTCGACCCGGCCCCCGGGTCCGACGGCACACCCGGACCCGCCGTCGCCCCCGGCCCGGTCGGCGGCGCCGGGGAGGCCGACGGACCGGGAGGCGCGGGTGACGACGCCGAGGACGCCACGGTGACCGAGACACCCGCGCTGGGCGGCCCCACGTTGACCGCCGCGTCGATCTGGGCGGCCTGCACGAGGTGCGTGCCCTCGGGCAGGGCGGGGTCGGACGACGTGCACCGCCACGAACCGCCGACCACCGACGCCTGACAGACGGGGGTGCTGTCGACGTACGCGGTGACCGTGGCTCCGTCTTCTCCCGTCCCGGCGACGACGAGGGGCTGGGTCGTGACGCGGTCGCCGTCGCGCGGGGTGACGACGACGGGTGCGGCCGGGGCGTCACGGTCGATCGTGACGGTGGCGTCGGCCGAGGACGCCGAGTGCGGGACCGCCGGCACGGACGCAGAGCTCTGCGTCGCCCGCAGCGTGTAGCGCCCGGTGGGCCAGGTCGAGGCGGGGAGCACCACCGACCAGGCGCCTGTTCCGTCGGCCGACGCCGAGACCGGTGTCGCGCCTCCTTCGATCGTGACCCGGGCACCGGGGTGGGCGGCTCCGCCGACCTTGCCGCCCAGGGCGGGCCCGCCCCGGACGGTCGGGGGACCGAGCACCGAGAACGGGGCGCTCACCCCGTCGCCGACCACGGTGGCGTGGGTGACGTCGCGGACCGTGAGGGTCTGGTCGGCGCCGTTCTCGAGCGTCACCGGGCACGACCACGCGGCGGGACTCGTGGCGTCGGCGGGCACGGCGACCTCGCACAAGGCACGGCTGGGGACGCGCGGGTCGAGCACCCGCAGGGTGGCGCCGGGCGTGCCCGTGCCACCGACCACGACGTCGTTGACGTCCTGGTCGCCGACGTCGCGGATCGTCGGGGCGACCGGCTGCGGCCCGGGCTGGCCGAGCGACGGCTCGGGCGTCGGCGAGCCCGAGGGGTCGCTCGCCGCCCGGGCGACCGCGCCCGCCGACAGGGTCATCGAGAGGCCGAGCAGGACGGCGGCGATCGTCGACAGGGCACGTCGCCCCCGGCGGGGCGCACGCACGGAGCGTCCGACGACGGGGGCCGGCGGACGCATCGATGGCGGGGTCGGTGACTCGAACACTGTCACCCATTCAGCACGGTCACGGGGTACAAGTCAATCGGTCGCGGGGAGGAGGTGCCGTGACGCGGCCTCGTCGTGAGTTCGCTCGGAGAAGTCCCGGACGACAGGGACCCCCCATGCGGCGCATTTATAGTGTCCCTCGGACCCCCGACCACCCGAACCAGGTGGCGGGCGACCATCGGGCGCCTCGTCGCCACCGGTCCACACCCTAGGAGTGACACGTCATGCAACCGGCCACGATCGGCATCCTGGTAGCAGCAGGCATCATCGTCCTGCTCGCGGTCATCATCGGCATCTACCTCTGGGCCACCTACAACTCGTTGGTGACGCTCAAGGTGCGCGTCGACGAGGCCTGGAGCGACATCACGGTCCAGCTCAAACGCCGCGCCGACCTCATCCCCAACATCATCGAGGCCGTCAAGGGCTACGCGTCTCACGAGTCGTCGGTGTTCCAGAACGTGACCGCGGCCCGCGCCGAGACGATCGGTGCCGGCACCCCCGCCGAGGCGTCGGCTGCCGAGGGGCACATGCAGACGGCGTTGAAGAGCATCTTCGCCGTCGCCGAGGCGTACCCGCAGCTGCAGGCGAGCCAGAACTTCTTGCAGCTGCAGTCCGAGCTGGTCGACACCGAGGACAAGATCCAGGCTGCCCGCCGCTTCTACAACGGCGGGGTGCGAGAGTTCAACACGAAGAACAGGGTCTTCCCCAACTCGCTCTTCGCCAAGAGGCTCGGGTTCACCGAGCGCGACTTCTTCGAGGTCTCCGAACCCTCGGCCATCGCCGAACCGCCCCGCGTCCAGTTCTGACCGGTCCTCGCAGGACCTCGTCGAGACCATGTACTCAGCGATCTCACGCAACAAACGCAACACCGTCCTCATCGTCCTGATCTTCCTCGTGATCGTGGGGGCCCTCGGCTTCGCCGCGAGCGCGATCTGGGACAACGGATCGATCGGGTTCCTCGTCCTCGGGGGCGCGGCCGTGTACGCGCTCGTCCAGTACTTCGCCGCGAGCGGCCAGGCCCTGTCGATGAGCAACGCCCAGCAGGTGGACGGCACGACCGCCCCGCGCCTGTACCGGACGGTCGAGAACCTCAGCATCACCATGGGCATGCCGATGCCGAAGGTGTACGTGGTGGTCGATCCCGCCCCCAACGCGTTCGCCACGGGGCGTGACCCCGAACACGCCGTCGTGGCGGCCACGACGGGCTTGCTCGAGATCATGGACGACGCCGAGCTGCAGGGTGTGATGGCCCACGAGCTCGGTCACGTCAAGAACTACGACATCCGCGTCTCGACCATGGTCTTCGGCCTCGTGGTCGCCGTCGGGTTCCTCGCCGACGTGCTGTTGCGCATGTCGTTCTTCACCTCCCTGACCGGCGGCAACCGCAACTCGAACGCCGGCGGTGGCGGAGGGGGCAACCCGGTGTTCCTCGTGCTCGGCCTCGTGGCCATGATCATCGCCCCCCTCGCGGCGGCAGGCGTCCAAGCCGCCGTCTCACGCCAGCGCGAGTACCTGGCCGACGCCACCGGCGCCCTCACGACGCGGTACCCCGAGGGTCTCGCGCGAGCCCTCGAGAAGCTCGGGGCGGCCGGTCGGCCCATGCGCCAGCAGAACACGTCGATGTCGCACCTCTGGATCAGCGACCCGATGAGGCCCGGCGTGATGGACCGCCTCTTCAGCACCCACCCGCCGCTGAACGACCGCATCGAACGGCTGCGACGGAACGCCGGGACGTTCTAGTCGGAACCGTCGCCCTCGACGGGACCGGAGGCGGCCGGTCGGAGGGCGTCGGCCAGGTCGCCGCGCTCCTCGACCTCGATCGAGGTGAGCCCCTGCCACGCTGCGGCACGGCGGAGGGTGGTCGCGAGCAGGTCGACGTCGACCGCGAGGTCGCGCTCACGCCAGGCGGACCGGACCCGGAGGACGCCCGCCTGCCGGTCGCTCTTGAGGTCGACGCGCCCGACGAGCTGGTCACCCTGCAGGACGGGCAGCACGTAGTAGCCGTGGACGCGTCTCTCGCGGGGCGTGTAGATCTCGATGCGGTAGTGGAACCCGAAGAGCCTCTTGGCTCGTGGTCGGTGCCACACGACCGGGTCGAACGGCGACAGCACGGCGTCGGACTCGAGCCGCCGGGGCACGCGCGCGTCACGGTGCAGCCACGCCGTCGAGCCCCAGCCGGGGACGACGACGGGCTCGACCACGCCCTCGTCGTGCAGCTCGCGGAGCGCGGGCACGACGTCGGCCGTCTTGAGACGGAAGTAGTCGGCGAGATCGGACGTCGTGGCGACCCCGGAGGCGCGGGCGGCGTGGGCCACGAGTCGCCGGTGGGATTCGTGGCGGTCGACGTCGACGGCCAACACCTCGTCGGCGAGCACCTGCTCGGGCAGGGCGTAGACCCGCTCGAACCGTCGCCGCCCCGCGCTCACCAGGGCACCCGTGCGGAACAGCGACTCGAGGCCGCGCTTCACGTCACCCCAGCCCCACCACGGGCCGGTGCGGTCGGGCCGGGGGAACACCGCGGCGTCTGCCTCGACGAGGCTGGCCGGAAGGGGGCCCTTGTCGCGGATCTCGTCGAGCAGCCAGCGCTCCATGCGGGGACTCGTCGACAACCACGACGAGGCGTCACCCCGCCACTTCGCGTCGTGGTCGCGCATCCTGAAGCGGAACAAGGGCCAGGTCGCGACCGGCACGATCGCCGCCTCGTGCGCCCAGTACTCGACGTACCGGCCGCGGGGAGCGAAGGTCAGGCGGTCGAGGGTCGCCCGGTCGTACGAACCGAGACGCGCCAAGGCCGGCAGGTAGTGGCTGCGTTCGAACACGTTCACCGAGTCGATCTGCAGCAACCCCAGTCGATCGACGAGGGAGTTCAGCTGGCGGGTGCCCGGGCGCACCCCGGCGTCGACGGGACGACCGAACCCCTGCGCCGCGAGGGCGACACGACGGGCCTGGGCGGGGGAGAGCTGCTGACGGGGCACGCGGACGACTGTACCGACGGCCACCGACGGGGCCGCGCCTCCTGGTCGTCGTCTCGTCCCCGGGGGCTGCATGCCCTCAGCGGCATGTGGACGGGTAGGTGGGGCGGCTCCGAGGGCCATAAACTGACGCGATGATCTGGCGGAACCGCCCTTCGAGCGGCGACGAGACGCGGGGCGACGCGGCGGGCGGGCGCCCGCCCGGCCCCGTCGCCGACCCGTCGGTGCCCCGGGGCATGGTCGTCGCCGGTGCCTGGTCGTGGCGCATCCTGCTGATCGTGGCCGTGGTCGGCGTGCTCGTCTGGCTGGTCACCCAGTTGCGCGTCATCGTCATCCCGTTCCTGGTCGCGCTGCTCGTCTCGGCCCTGCTCGTGCCGCTGTCCGCCTGGCTGCAGCGCCACCGGTGGCCCAAGGGGCTCGCGATCGTGACCGTCCTGGTCGGGTTCCTCGTCGTCGTCTCCGGCCTGGTCGTGCTCGTGGTGCTCCAGATCGTCGACGGGTGGCCGTCGTTGCGAGACCGGTCGGTCGCCTCGTACGGCGAGTTCGAGGACTTCCTGCTCACCTCGCCGTTGCACCTGACGGAAGGGCAGATCAACGGCTACCTGTCCGACGCGGTGGCCGCCGTCCAGCAAGACAGTCAGCCCCTGGTGAGGGGCGCCCTGTCGGTGGGGTCCACCGCGGGTCACGTCGGCGCCGGGCTCGTGCTCGCCCTGTTCGCGACCATCTTCGTGCTGGTCGGGGGGGCCGAGATCTGGCGCTGGGTGGTGCGGCTGTTCCCCCGCGCGTCGCGTCCCGCCGTCGACGGTGCCGGGCGTGCCGGGTGGCTCACCCTGACGAACTTCGTGAAGGTCCAGGTCTTCGTCGCGTTCGTCGACGCCGTCGGCATCGGGCTCGGCGCCTTCTTCCTCGGCCTGCCGCTCGTCGTCCCGATCGCGATCGCGGTGTTCCTGGGTTCGTTCGTCCCCGTCGTCGGTGCCGTGGCGACGGGTGCGGTCGCGGTCGTCATCGCGCTCGTCTACAACGGCTGGGTCGTCGCCCTGGGCATGCTGGCCGTGGTCGTCGTCGTGCAGCAGATCGAAGGTCACCTGTTGCAGCCGTTCGTCATGGGCAGCGCCGTGAAGGTGCACCCGCTGGCCGTCGTCTTCGCCGTCGCGGCCGGCACCCTGGTCGCCGGCATCCCCGGAGCCCTCTTCGCGGTGCCGTTCGTGGCCGTGCTGAACGTCATGATCACCTACGTCGCGAGGGGCAGCTGGCGCGAGACGCCCCGGCCCGTCGAGGACGACGTCACCCGAGCCGGAGGCCTCACCGATGTCTGACCGCACCCTGGCAGGACCCACCCTCACCGAGATCGAGGAGGCGCGTGAACGCGTCTCGCAAGTCGTGCGCGTCACCCCGATGGAGACCTCGCAGTACCTCGCCGACGTGCTCGGCTCACGAGTCCACCTCAAGTGCGAGAACCTGCAACGAACCGGGTCGTACAAGATCCGTGGCGCCTACAACCGCCTGACGCAGTTGTCCGACGACGAGAAGGCTCGCGGGGTCGTGGCCGCCTCGGCGGGCAACCACGCCCAGGGAGTCGCCCTCGCCGCCCGCGAACTCGGCATCAAGGCGACGATCTTCATGCCCGTCGGCGTCGCCCTCCCGAAGCTGCAGGCGACCCGGCACTACGGTGCCGACGTCGTGCTGCACGGCCACGCGGTCGAACAGTCCCTCCGGGCGGCGCAAGAGTTCGCCGACACCACCGGCGCGGTGTTCATCCCGCCGTTCGACCACGCCGACGTCGTCGCCGGCCAGGGCACGCTGGGTCTCGAGATCCTCGAGCAGGTCCCCGACGTCGACACGGTCATCGTTCCCGTCGGCGGAGGCGGGCTCGCGGCCGGCGTGGCCAGCGCCCTGAAACAGAGTGCCGCGCTCACCGGCCGTGACGTCCGCATCATCGGCGTGCAGGCGGCCAACGCGGCCCCGTACGCCGTCTCGATGAAGCTCGGCGTCCGCACCGACATCGACGCGCAGCCGACGATCGCCGACGGCATCGCCGTCGCGAGGCCCGGCGTGCTGAACTTCGAGATCATCCGCGAGACGGTCGACGAGATCGTGACGGTCAGCGACGACGACACCGCGCGGGCGATGCTCGTGCTGCTCGAGCGCGCGAAGCTCGTCGTCGAGGCGGCCGGAGCGGTGGGCATCGCCGCCATCCTCACCGAACAGGTGCGAGACCTCGGCACCACCGTGGTGATCCTGAGCGGCGGCAACATCGACCCGTTGATGATGGAGCGCGTCATCGGCCGAGGCCTCGCCGCCGCCGCCCGGTACGTCAAGCTGCGCATCGGCATGCCCGACCGTCCGGGTCAGCTGACCCGGGTGAGCGAGGTGCTGTCCGACGCCAACGCCAACGTGGTCGAGGTGCTGCACACCCGCCACGGCCGAGGGCTGCAGATCAGCGAGGTCGAACTCGAGCTCAGCGTCGAGACCCGCGGTCCCGACCACGTCGACGAAGTGCTGCAACGACTGCGCGACGCCGGGTACGAACCCAACGTCGACTTCTGAGTCGCGTCTGCGTGACCCGGCCCGCGCCTCCTGACGCTGCCCGCGCCTCCTGACGCTGCTGCGCCTCGTGACGCTGCTGCGCCTCGTGACGCTGCTGCGCCTCGTGACGCTGCTGCGCCTCGTGGCCGAGTCCGCGCCTCCTGACGCTGCCCGCGCCTCCGGCTGCTGGCGCCCCCTGCGATGCATGCCGACGTCGGCTACGTCGGCAACTCAGGCGAACGGCGTGCTCCGGACGTCGTGAGGCCGGCCGCAGCGTCGTTCTCCTGAGTTGCCGGGCGGGCCCGGCGCGAGCGTGCCAGGGCCACTCGTCACCACGCGGCGTGGAACGAGGTCGGCGGCCCGTCGCCGGGTACGGCCCGCGGGACGGCGGAGGCCCCTGCTCGAGTCGAGCAGGGGCCTCCGTCGTGCGACCTACGGCTGGTAGGTCTCGACCTTGGTGACCGTGACCGAGATGTCCTTGCCGTTCGGGGCGGTGTAGCTGGTCGTGGTGCCGACCTTCAGCCCGTTGATGGCCTGCCCGAGCGGGCTGGTCTCGCTGTAGACCGAGAGGTCGCTGCCGGCGGCGATGATCTCGCGGTTGCCGAGCAGGAACGTGCTCTCGTCGCCGGCGATGGTCGCCGTGACCACGGTGCCGGGCCCGACGATGCCGTCGGCGGCCGTGGAGTCGCCGACGGTCGCGTGCTTCAGCAGGTTGGTCAGCGTGCGGATGCGAGCCTCCATCTTGCCCTGCTCGTCCTTGGCGGCGTGGTAGCCGCCGTTCTCCTTCAGGTCGCCCTCTTCGCGTGCGGCCTCGATGCGCGACGCGATCTCTCGACGACCCTCGCCACTGAGGGTGTCGAGCTCGGCTCGAAGACGGTCGCGGGCGTCGGTGGTGAGCCAGGTGGTCTCGTTGTCAGTGCTCATGGTGTCTCCGTTTCGTGCGGCGGTCGTACCCGGACGGGCGGGTCGAGCCGAGGAGGCGCGGTGCCGGGAGCCGGGGCGAGGTCGCCCACCGAAAAAAGGAGACCGGCCGAGTGGCCGGTCTCGTCGTGCGATTCCGAGCAGTCTAGGGAAGCCAGCACCGGTAGATCAAGCCCGTGACCGCCCGCTCGGACGTGGCGAGCGAGGTCGTGTAGGTCACCGACCGCCGCTCGGAGGCGGGCAGGTGGACGATCTTCCACCCGACGACGGCGAAGCCGCTGTTCTGGGCCTCGACGGCGCAGTCGACGGCCCGACCCGTGTCGGCGGTCACGGTGTACTGCACCTCGACGGCGCGGTCGGAGGTCACCTGGTAGCCGACGTCCGCCGACTCGAGCTGCGACGAGGTGCCGTCGAACGCGGCGAAGACGACCCAGGCCGCGAACACCGCCGCGAAGGCCACGGCGACCGAGAGGCCGACCACCAGGCGCCGACGCCGCCCGCGCGGGGAACGCCCGTACCGGGCGTCGAGGCGCGCAGCGGGTGGGGTGACACGGGGCGTGGACGTCACGCGGATCTCCGTCCGATTAAGCTGTCCTCAGGGTAGCAACGTCTGCCCGGCACACATTGCGAGGAAGAATTGACCCTGCGCCTGCTGGCGGTCCACGCCCACCCCGACGACGAGTCCAGCAAGGGCTCGGCGACCTACGCCTACTACCGCAGCCTCGGCGTCGACGTGCTCGTCGTCAGCTGCACGGGTGGCGAGCAGGGGTCGATCCTCAACGAACAGCTCGAGGCCCGCCACCACGCCGAACGCGACATCGCCGGCCTCCGGGTGCACGAGATGGCGGCGGCGAAGGCGGCCATGGGCATCGACCACCTCTGGCTCGGGTACGCCGACTCCGGACTGCCCGCCGAGGGTGAGTCGGTCGCGGTCAACTCGTTCGCGACCATCCCGCTCGAGATCAGCGCCGAGCCGCTCGTCGCCATCATCCGTCGCTTCAAGCCCCAGGTGTTGGTCACGTACGACGAGAACGGCGGGTACCCGCACCCCGACCACATCCGCACCCACGAGATCTCGATGGCCGCCTACCGCGACGCCTCCGACCCCGCGCGCTACCCGGCCACGGGTGACGCCTGGCAGATCGAGAAGGTCTACTACGACCGCATGTTCAGCGCCGGCCGCATCGGCGCCATGATCACGCACCTGCGCGAGAGGGACGCCGAGTCGCCGTTGATCGAGTCCCTGACCGAGATGCTGGCCCGGTTCAGCGACCGTCCCGACCTCGCCACGACCCGCGTGCCGGTGTCCGACTTCTTCCCCGTGCGTGACGCGGCCCTGCGGGCCCACGCCAGCCAGGTGCCGCTCGACAGCGCGTTCTTCTTCTGGCCGCACGAGTTGCAGGTCGCCGCCTGGCCCACCGAGGACTTCCAGCTGGTCGAGTCGACGGTCGAGTCCGAGCTGCCCGAGGACGACCTGTTCGCCGGGGTCGTCGACCCCGAGACCGGTCTCGTGGGCGTGCAACGATGAGCGCCCTGACCGACTCGGTCCTGACGGTCACGACGCGCCTGCTGGCCCAGCCCCAGACGCCCGACCCGACCCTGCCGCCGTCGACCATCCCCGACGACGCCGTCACGCCGGGCGTGTGGGGCTTCGTGGCCATCGCCTTCGTGGCCGTCGCCACCGTGCTGATCGTCGTCGACATGACCCGTCGCGTCCGCCGCACCCGGTACCGCGGAGAGGTGCGCGAGCGCATCCAGGCCGAGCGTGACGAGGCGGCCCTCGCCGCCGCGGCACTCGACGACGAAGAACTGCCCGGCGACGCCGACCGTCGCGCCCGTCGCGGCGACGGCGACCTCGACGACGACGCCGACCGCAGGAGGCGCGAGCGCGACTCGTGACCGGGGTGACCGGTGCCGGGGTGGCGACCCGCGCCTCCTGGACTCGGGTGGCCTCGGCCTAGAAGGTCGGCGGGTCGAGGGCGACGAGCAGGATGCCCGTCCAGTGGCAGAGGTACGCGAGCACGGTCATCGTGTGGAACAACTCGTGGAACCCGAAGTGCCCGGGGACGGGGTTCGGCTTCTTGATGCCGTAGAACACGGCCCCGGCGATGTACAGCGCGCCGCCGACGAGCACGAGCACCATCATCGCGACGTTCGCCTGCAGCAGGTCGACGACGAAGCCCAGCGCGCCCACGCCCAGCAGGACGTACAGCGGCACGTACAGCCACCGCGGCGCGTTGAGGAAGAACACCCGGAACAGGATGCCCAGCACGGCGCCCGTCCAGACCAGCACGAGCAGGGTCACGCCCTTCGAGGGCGGCAACGCGATGACCGCGATCGGCGTGTAGGTGCCGGCGATCAGCAGGAAGATGTTGGCGTGGTCGAGCCTCTTGAGGAAGCGCTTGGCGTCCGGGCTCCACGGGAAGCGGTGGTAGGTCGCCGAGATGCCGAAGAGCAGCAGCGACGTCGCCATGAACACGGCACAGGCCCAGGTCGCCGCCGTGCCCTGGGCGAGCACGACGAGCACCACGCCCGTCGCGATCGCCACCGGGAACGTGGCCGCGTGGATCCAGCCGCGCCACGTCGGCTTGCGCTCGATCGAGGCGTAGGCGAGGGCGTCGTCGAGCAGCGGGAGGTTCGGGATCTCGGGCTCGTCGGCCCCGAGGGTCGTGCGATCGCCGTCGGCGGGGCTGCTCATGGGGCCGAGCCTAGGGGAGCGGCCGAGGGGGCTGGCTGAGAATCGAGGGCTCGGTGGAGGGCCGACCGTGGGCTACCGTAGCCCTGTGAAAAAGCGCCGTCCCTCCCCGCTCGCCAGGGGAGTCCTGTACGGCCTGTACCAGAACCGCATCCGCCGCAGCCTCGACGGTCAGGAGCTGCCGCACCACGTCGCGATGATCGTCGACGGCAACCGCCGCTGGGCCAAGCAGCGCATGCTCGAGACGGCCGCGCACGGGCATCGGGCCGGCGCGGCGAAGATCAGCGAGTTCCTCACCTGGTGCGACGACCTCGGCATCAAGGTCGTGACGCTCTACCTGCTCTCGGCCGACAACCTGGGCAACCGGCAGTCCGACGAGCTGACCGAGCTCTTCGGCATCATCGGCGACGTCGCCGACGAGCTCTCGCACCAGCGGGACTGGCGCGTGCAGCACGTCGGCGCGACCGACGACCTGCCCCCGGCGCTCTGCTCGGCCTTGCGCGAGGCGCAGGCCCGGACGGCCGACAAGGGCGGGCTGCACGTCAACCTCGCGGTCGGCTACGGCGGACGCCGCGAGATCGCCGACGCCATGCGCAGCATCGTGCGGGCCCACGACGCCGCGGGGGGCACCCTCGACGCGCTGGCCGACGTGCTCACCCCCGAACTCATCGCCGACCACCTCTACACCGGCGGCCAGCCCGACCCCGACCTGGTCATCCGCACGTCGGGCGAACAGCGGTTGAGCGACTTCATGCTGTGGCAGAGCGCCCACAGCGAGTTCTACTTCGTCGAGGCCTTCTACCCCGACCTCCGCGAGGTCGACTTCCTCCGCGCGGTGCGCGACTTCGCGCTGCGGCACCGCCGCTACGGCAGCTGACGTCGACGCGGGCGACCCGGGCGGCCCGGGTGGTCCGGATGGTCGCTCGCCCGAGCGCGTCGTGCCCGTCGCGTCCGTCGTGCCAACTCGTCCGTCGGGGTGACCGTGCTGGGTCGGCGACTCCGGAGTCCGGCCGCACCCGCGCCTCCTGACGGGGTCGAGGCGTGCCGTCCTCCGGAGCCACCGACCGCCCGAGACCAGGAGGCGCGGGTCGCCGACCCACGGACGGCACTACGGTGGGTGCAGTCACCGCCGCCTAGGAGAACACCGTGAAGACCATCGACGACCTCGCCTCGGGGTACTCCGACGAACCCGGATACTTCGACTTCGCGAAGTGGGGCCCGATCTCGACCGCCGTCGCCGACGAGCAGCGCTCGCTGGTCGAGGTCCAGGCCAGGGCGCGGTTCGGCTCCGAGATCGCCCTCACCGAGCAGTCGGGGCGGGTGAGCCGCGCGATCTCGTCGCTCGTCGGGTTCGCACCCGACCACGTGGTCTTCCAGCCCAACACGAGCGAGGGGCTGACGCACGCGTTCTTCGGCCTGACCGGACAGGTGCTGATGTCGCCCCGCGACTATCCGAGCATGCCGGTCGCCGCGACCCGCTCGGCGGAGGCCCTCCGCGTGCTCGAGCCCGTGTGGATGGACCTCGACCACGACGTCGTCACGCCCGCCGTGGTGCAGCAGCACCTGACCGACTCGGTCACGGCCGTGGCCGTCAGCCTCGTCGACTACCGGACGGGCTACCTCGTCGACCTCGAGGGCATCCGCCAGGTCATCGGCGACCGACTGCTGATCGTGGACGCGATCCAGGGGTTCGGCGTGGTTGACGCGCCCTACGCCGTGGCCGACGTCGTCGCCTCGGGCGGCCAGAAGTGGGTCCGCGCGGGGTGGGGCACGGGGTTCCTGGCGCTGAGCGACCGGGCCCTGTCGGCCCTGACGCCCGTCTTCAGCGGCGTCGCGGGCAGCGACCTCGTCCTCGGTGGGTGGTACCACGACCGTCAGCCGACGCGGCCCGGCGCCGCCGCCTTCCAGGTGACCAACCCCGACCCCATCGCCCAGGCCCGCTTCGCCACCGCACTCGAGGACCTCGCCGAGGTCGGCGTCGCCGCCGTCTCACGAGCGGTCGCCGAGCGGGCGACCCGCGTCATCGACCTCGCCGACGAGTTCGCGGTGCCGGTCGTCTCACCCCGTGACGTGTCCGAACGCGCCGGGATCGTCGTGCTCGAACCCGCGCTCGACCAGATGACGACCTTGACGGCCGCCCTCATCAACCACGGCGTCACCGCGACCGTGCGCGACACGACCGTGCGGCTGAGCGTCCACGTCTCGACCGGAGACGAGTCGTTCGAGATGCTGCGAGGGGCGTTCACCTCGTTCGGGACGAGCGTCTTCTACTGACGCTCCGCCGTGGCGGTGCCGCCGTGGCGGTGTGGCCGTGGCGGAGCGGTTCGGTGCGGCGGTGTCCGGTGCCGGCTCGACCTTCGACGACCACCTGAGGGTCGTTCACCTGATCGTCACACGACACGGCCGCGCCGGTGGTGCGGATGTCGGAGGGGCGTCGTAGGTTCGTCACATCGGGCAAGGCGCCCGATCGAGCCGGCCACGAAAGTTCGCCTCGCAACTGCTCCGCGGCCGTCTCTGCCGAAGGTACCCGGGTGCCCAGCCGCCCGAGGACGGAGTGGTCGTGACCGCGTCGAACATCACCTCAACCGCACGCAACACCGCAGCAGCCACGGGGGGTGAGCAGGCGGTCACCCAGCGCACCTACGTGCTCGACACCTCGGTGCTGTTGTCCGACCCGCAGGCGCTCTTCCGGTTCGCCGAACACGACGTCGTGCTGCCCGTCGTGGTCGTCAGCGAGCTCGAGGGCAAACGTCACGACCCCGAGCTCGGGTACTTCGCCCGCCAGGCCCTCCGTCTGCTCGACGATCTCAGGGTGAAGCACGACCGACTCGACTTCCCGGTGGCCGTCGGCGACGGGGGCTCGCTGCGCGTCGAGCTGAACCACTCGAACATGTCCGTGCTGCCCTCCGGCCTCCAGCTCAACGACGCCGACTCGCGCATCCTCGCGGTCGCGTCGAACCTCGCGGCCGACGGCCTCGCGGTCACCGTGGTCTCGAAAGACCTGCCCCTGCGGGTCAAGGCCGCCTCGATCGGCCTGGCCGCCGAAGAGTACCGGGCCGAGCAGGCCGTCGACAGCGGGTACACCGGTCAGACCTCGATCGACGTCTCGAGCGAGCAGATGGCCTCGTTCTACGAGTCCGAGAGGCTGTCGAGCCGGGCTCTCGGCGACGTGCCCGTGAACACGGGCGTCGTCGTGCACTCCGAGCGCGGCTCGGCACTCGCACGCGTCGTCGCGCGGGGCGAGGCACGTCTCGTCCGCGGCGACCGCGACGTGTTCGGCCTGCACGGCCGCTCGGCCGAGCAACGCCTGGCCATCGACCTGCTGCTCGACCACGAGGTCGGCATCGTGTCGCTCGGCGGCAGCGCGGGCACCGGCAAGTCGGCCCTGGCACTCTGCGCGGGGCTCGAGGCGGTGCTCGAGAAGCAGCAGCACAAGAAGATCATGGTGTTCCGTCCGCTCTACGCCGTCGGCGGTCAAGACCTCGGGTTCCTGCCGGGTGACGCCGGCGAGAAGATGAACCCCTGGGCGCAGGCCGTCTTCGACACCCTGGGGGCGATCGTGTCCCAGAACGTCCTCGACGAGGTCGTCGAGCGGGGCATCCTCGAGGTGCTGCCGTTGACGCACATCCGCGGTCGATCGCTGCACGACGCCTTCGTCATCGTCGACGAGGCCCAGTCGCTCGAGCGCAACGTCCTGCTGACCGTGCTCAGCCGCATTGGCCAGAACTCCCGCGTGGTGCTGACCCACGACGTGGCCCAGCGCGACAACCTCCGCGTCGGACGCCACGACGGGGTCGCCTCCGTCATCGAGACGCTGAAGGGCCACCCGCTCTTCGGTCACGTCACGTTGACCCGCTCCGAGCGATCGGCCATCGCGGCACTGGTCACCGAGATGCTCGAGTCGAACGAACTGGCCTGACCGGCCCGGACGGAGGCGCGGGGTCACCCGACCCGCGCCCCCGGCGTCCCGAGGCGCGCGGGTTGCGTAAGCCGCGCCTCCGGCCGACGGGAGGCGCGCGGGTCACGTGAGCCGCGCCACCTGCTGGCGTGAGGCGCGCACGTTGCGTGAGCCGCGCCACCTGCTGGCGGGAGGCGCGCGCGTCGCGTGAGCCGCGCCTCCGGCCGACGGGAGGCGCGCGGGTCACGTGAGCCGCGCCACCTGCTGGCGTGAGGCGCGCACGTTGCGTGAGCCGCGCCTCCGGCGTCCGTCCCTCTGGTGCGTGACCCCCGGCCTCCGTTCTGCGTCCGCGGCCCCTGGCGGGGCCTCCAGCCCGGACGCATGGGCCCCTCGACCCGCGTCGCTGCACCTCGACTGTCGGCAACTCCGGAGATCGGCGTGCTCGTCGCGTTCATAGGCCCTCCGGACTGCTGATTTCCTGAGTTCTCGGTTCTGGCCCTCGCGCAAGCATCCGTCTGCTCGCGCGGTGCCCTGACCGGCGTCGCCGTCCCCCGAGTTGTCGGCAACTCCGGAGGTCGGCGTGCTTGTCGCGTTCATCGCCCCAGCGAAATGCCGATTTCCTGAGTTCTCGCACTGGTCCGCGCAGAGATGTCCGTCTGCTCGCGCGATGCCCGGACCCACGTCGCCGACCCCTGGGTCGTGGGCGACTCCGGAGATCGGCGTGCTCGTAGCGTCCAGCCGTCCTGCGGACTGCTGATGTCGGGAGTTCTCGGCGCCGGGGCGAGCTCGCGCCTCGGGTGGCGTTCCAGGGTCGGCTCACCGGGCGTCCAGCGCACGGCACCGGCACCGGCACAGGCCGCCGCCGATCGCCGACCGAGGGCCGACGGCACGACGCTTGAGAGCCCCGACGTGCGATCCGTCGGCTCGTCAGGGGATCGACGTCATCCGTGCTCAGCGAGCCTCCGGAGTCGATCGAACTCCGGATGTGTCCGCAGGTTCGGCTGCCGCGGCACCGCGGACGACAGGGCGCCGCGGTGACGACGAATTCCCTCCTATGCGACGAGGACGGGCCGTGGGCGGCGATCGGTGACCTGCGGGCCCGCCATGGGCCGCAGGCGTCGCGACTCGTCCTCAGGCCGCGGTCAGTCGCGGTTCTCCACGATGCGATGACGGGGGCCCCGGGGGAGGCGCGGGTCGGGGCATCGTGCCGCCATGCAGCAGATCGCCACCCACGTCGGACAGGCAGGCGGAGTCCTCCACAAGCGCGACCTGGTCGCCCTCGGGGCCACCGACCGGATGCTGACCGCCGCCGTGCGGTCCGGTCACGTGCACCGTCCTCGGCGGGGTTGGTACTCGACCTTCCCCCCGGGCGACGCCCGATACGAGGCAGTGCGCATCGGCGGGAGGTTGACCGGTGCGGCGCTCCTGGCGCTGCTGGGGGCCTGGCTGTGGGCGGTGCCGCCCGTCACCGTCGTCGTGGCCCCGACGGCGTCGCGGCTGAGGCCTCGGCGAGGGGCGACCGTCGTCTGGCGTGCCGACGGGCTCGTGCCGCCGCGTCCGTCATCCGGGCAGGCCCCGCAACCCGATGACGGCGACGAGCACGCTGCGGAGGATGCCCGGAGGTCGGCCTGGGCCGTGCCGCTGCAGACCGCGCTGGTCGACGCCGTCACGGCGGCGCCCTTCGAGGAGGCAGTCGCCCTCTTGGACTGGGCCCTCACGACGGGGCAGTTCTCGCTGCCCGGTCTGCACGCCGCCTTCGCTCGGGCGCCTTCTGACGTCCGGGGCGTCGTCGACTGGGCGGACCCTCGCTGTGAGAGCTTCATCGAGAGCGTCGTCCGGACGACCTTCGTCCGCCTGCGGCATCACGTCGACAGCCAGGTGCGGGTCGGCCCGGGGGACCGCCGTCGCATCGACCTCGTCGTCGACGGCGTCGTCGCACTCGAACTGGACGGTCGCAGCTGGCACGGTGACACGTTCGACGCCGACCGGCTGAAGGACCTCGCCATCACCGTCCGGGGGCGAACGGCCCTCCGCGCGAGCTACGAGATGGTGCGCGATCACCGACCGCTCCTCGTCGCCGCCGTCCGGGCGGTACTCGACGAGGCGAGACGCCCCCGGAGGCGCGCGCTCGTGTTCCGCGGCCGGGTGGAGCACCCCGGCGTCCGGCGTGCACGAGGACGACGTCCGTGGCACCTGGCCAGACCCGCCGGGTCGACGTCCACCCGAGCCGTGTCGACGGCCGTCGGAGGTGCGTCGTCGGTGGGCGGGGGCCGTGAGTCGGGCGAGTGGGCGGTACGGACGCCCGAGGCCCCGTGACCGTCTCGAGCGAGCCGGCGGACGAGGCGTTCGGCACAGGCGCGGCGGCGGACGAGGTGCCCGGGGCGGGGATGCAGCCACCCGCCCACAGGACGGTGCGGGACGCACGCGAGGCGCCTCGACGAGTCAGCCCCGTGACGGAGCGGGAGCAGGCTCGCGACGCCCTGACGATCGCGGTGCTGACGGCGTCGGCCGTCGCCGCGTCGACGGCGACCCCGGGTGGCGTGACCTCGGTCCACGCCGACGTCGCCCTGGTTCCGCATCCGGCGGTGGCGACACTCGTCGGGTGCCTCGGTGTCGCCACCGTGACGCCGGCCCTGGTCCGGATCGACGTCGAGCGACGACGTCTTCCGAACGCCCTCGTGGGCGTCGTCGCGGTGGCGTGGGTCGCGTCGCTCGTCGTGTTCGTCGTCCAGGGCGGTGTCGTCGCCGCGACGACGAGCTTCGGGTGCGTGATCGCCACGGCCGTGGCGGGGCTCGTGGTCGCGCTCGCCGGCGGGGTGGGGATGGGCGACGTCAAGCTCGGCGCCCTGCTGAGCGGCCTCGTCTCCTCCTGGGGCAGCATGGCATTGCTCAGCCTGTGGGGCCTTGCCGGTGCTTCGGCCCTCGCGCTGGCCGCGATGCGGAGGACGGACGCCAGCTCGCGGCACACCAGGCGACGAGCCCGTCCGGCCCGTCTCGTCGCCGATGTGCCGTTCGGGCCCTGCCTGCTCGGGGCGTTCTGGGCGATCGTCGTCGGTCGTCCGGTGCTGGCCGCCCTGGTCGACGTCTCGTCGACGTTCTGACGCCGGGCACGTGACGACACGGCGCAGGGCCGACGTCGAGGTGGGGCACGGCGGCATCGACGATCTGACGTCGAGATGGCGGCGACGTGGCAGCGGAGCGATGTCGCCGAGGCACAGACGAGACGCGAGAGCGGCGTCGACGGAACGCGTCCTCCCTGTCACCGAGGCACCCGCGGGAGGCGCGCGACCGTCAGCGACGGAGCGCGCCTCCCCGACCGCTGGGTGATCGCGTCCTCGATGGAGTGCCGGAGGTGCGCTCGGCCCCGGCGTGGGCCGGTCAGGTGGGCTCAGCCCGGGTGGGCTCAGCCCGGGTGGGTCATGCTGAGCACGTCGAGCGCCGTGTCGAGCTGCTCGTCGGTGACCTCGCCCCGCTCGACGAACCCGAGGTCGACGACGGCTTCGCGGACGGTCAGCTTCTGGGCGACCGCGTGCTTCGCGACCTTCGCCGCGGCCTCGTAGCCGATGACACGGTTGAGGGGCGTGACGATCGACGGCGAGGACTCGGCCAGGGCACGGGCGTGCTCGACGTTGGCCTCGAGCCCGTCGACGGTCTTGTCGGCCAGGGCGCGCGTGGCGTTCGAGAGCAGGCGGATCGACTCGAGCAAGGCCGTTCCCATCACGGGGATCGCGACGTTGAGTTCGAAGGCACCGGAGGCACCGGCCCAGGCGATGGTCGCGTCGTTGCCGATGACGCGGGCCGAGACCATCAGCACGGCTTCGGGGATGACCGGGTTGACCTTGCCCGGCATGATCGACGACCCGGGCTGCAGGTCGGGGATGTGCAGTTCGCCCAGGCCGGTGTTGGGGCCGGAGCCCATCCACCGGATGTCGTTGTTGATCTTGGTCAGGCTCACGGCGAGCACCCGCAGGGCACCGGAGGCCTCGACGAGTCCGTCGCGCGCTCCCTGGGCCTCGAAGTGGTCGAGCGCCTCGGTGACCGGCAGACCGCTGTCGGCGGCCAGGGCGGCGATGACCCTCTGGGGGAAACCGAGCGGCGTGTTGATGCCGGTGCCGGTGGCCGTCCCGCCCAGGGGGACCTCGGCGACGCGCGGCAGTGCGCTCTGCACCCGCTCGATGGCGAGGCGGATCTGACGCGCGTAGCCGCCGAACTCCTGGCCGAGGGTGACGGGTGTGGCGTCCATCAGGTGCGTCCGGCCGGCCTTGACGACGTCCGACCAGGCGGAGGCCTTGGCCTCGAGGGCGACGGCCAGGTGGTCGAGGGCCGGCACGAGGTCGTGCAGCAGGGCCCCGGTGACGGCGACGTGGACGGACGTCGGGAACACGTCGTTGGACGACTGCGACGCGTTGACGTGGTCGTTGGGGTGGACCGCGACGCCGTCGACCGTGCCCGCGAGGGTGGCGAGCACCTCGTTCATGTTCATGTTGGACGACGTGCCGCTGCCGGTCTGGTAGACGTCGACCGGGAACTGGTCGTGGTGGCTGCCGCCGATGATCTGGTCCGCGGCCGCGACGATCGCCTCGGCGACGGGCTGCTCGATGATGCCCATCTCGCCGTTGACGAGGGCCGCCGCCCGTTTGACGCGGGCCAGGGCGACGATCTGGGCCGGCTCGAGCCCGGCCCCGCTGATCGGGAAGTTCTCGACGGCACGCTGCGTCTGGGCACGGTAGAGGGCCGATGCGGGCACCCGCACCTCGCCCATGGTGTCGTGCTCGATGCGGTAGTCGGTCTCGGATGTGGTCACGACGTCGTGGTCCTTTCCTCGGGCCCTGCCGGGCTGCTGCGCCCGACGGGGGCGCGGGGCGTCGGAGCGTGCGCCCCGACTCGGTTCAGAGTCGGCCGACGAGCACCGAACGGTCGACCCGCCCGTTGGCGAGGTCGTAGTTCGCGCCGACCACGGCCAACCTACCGTCCTCGACGGCGGACGAGATCAGGGTGGACCTGTCGACGAGCGTGCGCACCGAGGCCTCGATGTGCAGCCGCCCTACGGCTCGGGGGTCGAGGTCGGAACCGCCCTCGAGATCGTGCTGGGCGCGCTCGACCGAGGGCATGATCATGTCGATCAATCCGCCGAGGAAGGCCGACCCGGGGGCCGCGTCCGAGCCGATGGAGTCGATCGCGGTCGCGACCGCACCGCAGCTGTCGTGGCCGAGCACCACGATCAGCGGGACGTGCAGCACCGAGACGGCGTACTCGAGCGAGGCGATGACCGTGTCGCCGACGACCTGCCCGGCGTTGCGGACGACGAAGAGGTCGCCCAGGCCGACGTCGAAGATGATCTCGGCGGCGAGGCGCGAGTCGGCGCACCCGAACAGGGCGGCCACGGGTTCTTGTCCGGCGGCGAGGGACGACCGGCGATCACTGTCTTGGTGCGGGTGGCGAGGTGCCCCGTCGACGAAGCGGTGGTTCCCCTCGACCATCCGGTCCCAGGCGACGCCCGGTGCCGAGTCGTCGGTGCGCGGGGAGGGATCGGTCGAGGTGGGCGTGGGGGCCGTGGAGTCGGCGGCCGAGTCGTGTCGGGTCACGTCACTCGCTTTCTTGACTGGCGATCTGGGCGGCCAGGGAGGTGGCCAGGACGTCGAACTCGGAGTCGTCGGCCGTGCCGTAGAGCACGTACGAGCTGCGGTCGACGGTGGTGGTCAGGGCATAGGCGTAGTTGCCCGGGTCGTCGGCGTCGCGTCGGTCGTAGACGTCCCAGGTGAGACCGGCGATGGATCGGGTCGACGTCGCCGCCGCGTTCTGGACCTGCAGGCTGACCCAGGTCGGATTGGCGTCGATGCCCTGCTCGAGCCCGATGAACTGCTGGTCGGGGGTGATGAGCCCGACGTACCAGGTGGGCACGTCGTCTCGGGTCGACGACCGCACCTCGGCGGCGTTGGACGTCCACCCGTCGGGCAGGGGAGGCGCGGCGAGGGGGACGTCGACGCTCGCCTGGGCCTGCGACGCCACCTGGACGTAGTCGATCTCTCGGCGGTTCACGGTGCCGTTGGGGCGGACGACGACGAGCACGAGGAAGAGCACGATGCCGAGGGAGGCGACGATCGACAGGGTCAGGTTGATCGCGGTCTGGTTGGCGTAGTGCTTGCGGGTGTTCTCGGCCTTGCGGGCCGCGGTCTCTTCGAGTGTCTCGGGCCGCCCGAGTTCGGCGACGACCCGGGGTTCGCGGGGGCGTCGCGCCCCGCGGGGACCGCCGTCGGAGGGTTCGGAGGGGGTGGTCATTCGGCCGGCACCTGACGGCGTGCCGCCTCGAGCCGTTCGCGCGCGCCCATCAGCCACTCTTCACAGCGGCGGGCGAGGGCCTCGCCGCGTTCCCACAGCGCGAGCGATCGTTCGAGGGTCGACGCGCCCTGCTCGAGCTCGGACACGACGGAGACCAGCTCGTCGCGGGCCTGCTCGTAGCTGAGCGAGGCGACGTCGGGCGGGGTGCTGGTCGAGGTGCTGTCCACGGGTCGATCCTAACGAGGGGTGCTGACAGGGGTCGCGGCGGGGCTCGCGGCCGGGGGCGGGTCGGACGGGGCGGAGCCTGGGGAGGAGGCGCCGGTGCTGACGGCGCCCACCGCGCCTCCGTCGGTGGTCACGAGCAGGCGCGTCTCGGCCGGCGCCTCGTCGGGGGAGCGCAGCACGCTGCCGGACGGCAGCTGCACGATCGCGTAGCCCCGGCGCAACGTGCCCTGTGGCGACAGGGCGCGGAGCTGGGCCGTCAGCTCGGACACCCGCGTGTGCGCCCGTTCGACGGCTCGCCCGACGAGTTCTTCGCCACGCGCGACGGCCCGGACGACCTCGTCCGCCCGGACGTCGACCAGCGACTGGGGGGACGCGAGCACGGGGCGGCTGCGGATCTGTTCGAGTCGGTCGATCTCGGTCGCGACCAGCGACGTCAGGCGGACGCCGATGCGCGTGCGGGCCTGCTGGACCCGCGACAGTTCTTCGGTGACGTCGGGGACGACCCGTTTGGCGGCGTCGGTCGGCGTCGACGCGCGGAGGTCGGCGACGTCGTCGAGCAGGGGCCGGTCGGCCTCGTGCCCGATGGCACTGACCACCGGGGTGGTGCAGGCCGCGACGGCGCGGACGAGGCCCTCGTCGCTGAAGCCGAGCAGGTTCTGGAAGTCCCCGCCGCCCCGGGCGACGATGATGACGTCGACCTCGTCGTCGGCGTCGAGTCGCTGGATCGCCGCCGTGACCTCGCCCACCATGCGGTCGCCCTGCACCGCCGCGTGCACGACCCGGAACGAGACGGACGGCCACCGCAGCTGCGCGTTGCGCAGCACGTCTTTCTCGGCGTCGCTGTCCTTGCCGGTGACGAGGCCGATGCACCCGGGCAGGAACGGCAGGGCCCGTTTTCGGTCGGGCGAGAAGAGCCCCTCGGACGTCAGTTGCCGACGGAGCCGTTCGAGCCGCTCGAGCAGGTCGCCGAGGCCCACGTGGCGCATGTCGAACACCTGCATCGTGAGGCTGCCGCCCTTGACCCAGTAGTTGGGCTTGACGGCGGCGATGACCCGGTCGCCCTGCTTCAGGTCGGCCGGGACGCGCGACTTCACGCTCGACCAGATGGAGAACGAGACGGTGGCGTCCTGCTCGAGGTCGCGGAGCTTGCCGTAGACGTTGCCGCCCGAGACGTTCCACTGCGTGATCTCGCCCTCGACCCAGGCCGTGCCGAGCCGGTCGATCCAGTCGCGCACCTTGCTGGCGAGCAGTCCGACCGGCCACGGGGCCTCGGCGGTGGGCGGTGGGGGAACGATCGTCATGGGGCTCCGTTCGTGGTGGGCGTCGGCTCGACGGTCGGCTCGCCGGGCCGGCGTGGTCCCCGGCCCTCGCGGCGGCTCTCAGTACGCGACCAGTCCGTCGCACCTAGACTCGTCGGGTGAGCCACATCACCAACGGCGCCCTCGCCATCGACCTGCCGACACCGCGTGTTCCTGCGGTGCGGAACAGGCTAAAGGATACCCCCGTCACCGGACGCAAGCGGGTGCTGCTCGCGGCACCCCGCGGTTACTGCGCGGGCGTCGACCGCGCCGTGATCGCCGTCGAGAAGGCGCTCGAGCACTACGGCGCGCCCGTCTACGTGCGCAAGCAGATCGTGCACAACGTCCACGTCGTGGCGACGCTCGAGAGCCAGGGGGCGATCTTCGTCGACGAGGTCGACGAGGTCCCCGAGGGCTCGCACATCGTCTTCAGCGCGCACGGCGTCTCGCCGGCGGTCGTGAAGGGTGCGGCCGACCGCGAGCTGCAAGCCATCGACGCGACCTGCCCCCTCGTCACGAAGGTGCACCGCGAGGCCGTGCGCTTCGGCGCCCAGGGTCGTCACATCATCCTGATCGGCCACGCCGGGCACGAAGAGGTCGAGGGCACCATGGGTCACGCGCTCGACCGGACCACCCTCGTCCAGAACCCGGGTGAGGTCGACGACCTCGTGATCGACGACCCCGAGAACCTCGTCTGGCTGTCGCAGACGACCCTCAGCGTCGACGAGACGATGGAGACCGTGCGCCGCCTGCGCGAACGCTTCCCGAGCATCCAGAACCCGCCGAGCGACGACATCTGCTACGCGACGCAGAACCGCCAGGTGGCCATCAAGAAGGTCGCCCAGGGTGCCGACCTCGTGATCGTCGTCGGGTCGGCGAACAGCTCGAACAGCGTCCGCCTGGTCGAGGTCGCCCTCGAACACGGCGCCAAGGCCGCCTACCGGGTCGACTACACGAACGAGATCCGCCAGGAGTGGCTCGACGGCGTCGAGACGGTCGGCGTCACCTCGGGTGCCTCCGTGCCCGAGGTCCTCGTCGACGAGGTGCTGGCCGACCTGTCCGACGCCGGGTACGTCGACGTCGAAGAGGTCGTCACGGCTGAGGAAGACCTGATGTTCTCGCTGCCGAAAGAGCTGCGCAAGGACGCCACGGGCCAGGTCGACGCGCGTGGCCTCGGCGGCCGCACCCGATGAGCGACGACCGGCCCAGGCCTCGCTACGGCGAGTACGCGCCCGAGGGGTGGGTCAACCCCGTCGCCATGGACGACGCCGCCCAGGAGGCGCGGGTCGCCGAACAGGACGCGCGGCCCACGACCACGGCCGACGGGCGCTCCGGTGACGGCACCCTCACCGCGCCTCCCGCCCTCACCACCGGGCGCCGCGTCGACCGGGTGGCGACGTTCGCCCTCATCGGGCTCGGAGCCTTCGGAGCGATCCAGGCCGTCGCCCGGGCGCCTCGCTACGCCGAGGACCAGCTCGCGCAGTTCGCGCAGTTCGACGCCGACCTGTCGGGGTTCTCGTCGACGGGCGCCTTGCAGACCTTCGGCGTCGTGATGGCCGTCTTCGCCGTCGCGCTCTTCGCCTTCTCGACCTGGTGGACGCTCCGGCGCCTCCGGGCGGGTCGGCTCGGCTTCGTCGTGCCCCTCGTCGCGGGCGTGGTCTTCAGCCTCGTGCAGGGGTTCGGCGCCGCCGCGGTGTTGATGTCCGACCCGGCGTTCGCCGCGTCCATGCAGAAGATCACCGACAGCTTCTTCTCGTAGCAGGCTCCGGCAGGGGGCACGCCACGACGTACGAGACCCCCGGGCCGTCGCCCGGGGGTCTCGTCGTACCTGCAGGAGGCGCGGGTCAGCTGGCCGACTGACCGTACGACCCGAGCTGCTTCGTCGCCTCGACGACGCGCGCGGCCATGGCCGTCTCGGCGACCTTGCCCCAGGCGCGGGGGTCGTACTGCTTCTTGTTGCCGACCTCGCCGTCGACCTTGAGGAACCCGTCGTAGTTCTTCAGCACGGTGTCGGCGATGGACCGGCTGAAGGCGTACTGCGTGTCGGTGTCGAGGTTCATCTTGACCACGCCGTTCGAGACCGCCTCGGCGATCTCGGCGTCGGACGACCCCGAGCCGCCGTGGAAGACGAGTTCGAGGGGCTTCTCGGCGGTGCCGAACTTCTCGCGGATGCCCTGCTGGATCTCGCCGAGCAGTTCCGGGCGCAGCTTGACGTTGCCGGGCTTGTAGACGCCGTGCACGTTGCCGAAGGTCAGGGCGGCGATGTAGCGGCCGTGCTCGCCGAGTCCGAGAGCCTCGACGACGCGGGTGACGTCTCCGACCGTGGTGTACAGCGCGTCGTTGGTGCCCTCGTGCTGGACCCCGTCCTCTTCGCCTCCGACGACTCCGATCTCGACCTCGAGGATGGCGTTGATGGCCTTGGTGCGCTTCAGCATGTCCTGCGCGATCGAGATGTTCTCGTCGAGGGGGACGGCCGAGCCGTCCCACATGTGGGACTGGAACAAGGGGTTGCGACCGGCACGGACCTCTTCTTCGGAGGCGGCGATCAGCGGCAGGACGAACCCGTCGAGGGCGTCCTTCGGGCAGTGGTCGGTGTGGAGGGCGACCGTGACGGGGTAGTTCTTGGCGACCTCGGTCGCGAACTTGGCGAACGCGATGGCGCCGGCGGCTCGGTTCTTGACGGTGTGGCCCGCGAAGTAGTCGGCACCGCCGGTGGTCACCTGGATGATGCCGTCGCTGCCCGCTTCGGTGAGGCCCTGCAGGACGGAGTTGATCGTCTGCGACGACGACACGTTGACGGCGGGGTAGGCGAAGCCCTTGGTCTTCGCCTTGTCGAGCATCTCTGCGTACTGCTCGGGGGTTGCGACGGGCATGGCATCTCCTTCGATCACGACTGCGGTCTGCTCCGATCAGCCTAGTCAGGGCTCGACGGGCGCGTGCCGAGAGGACGGGGCCGTCCACGGACGGCCCCGTCCCCTCGTCAGTCGGTGCCGGGATCGCCCGGGTGCGGAGACCCGGGGGCAGGGACGACGGTGCCGTCGAGCCGGCGTCGCCGCCGCACCAGCACGATGCCGAGGGTGAGCGCGGCGAGGGCGGCAGCCACGGCGGCGGCCGGGGCCGCGCCGGTGAAGGCGAGACGCGGGCGACCGTCGGAGGTGCTCGCCGCAGGGTCGGTGCCCTGGTCACCGCCCGGCGTCGAGGCGTCGTCGACCGGCGGATCGACCGTCTCGACGGGCGGGTCGACGACCTCGGGGGCCGGCAAGGCGCCCGCGTCGACGTCGTCGAGGTCGGAGACGCCCACGAGAGCCCCTGCGGCGTCCGTGACGCGCGTCACCTCGACCTCGGCATCACCGCCGGCGTCGGCATCGGAGTCGCGCGTCGGGTCGTCGCCGACGTGCGGAGTCGTCCACCCGCCCGCCACGCTGCCGAAGTGGACGACGTAGTCGCCCGGTCGGAGCGAATCGAACCGGTACCTGCCGTCGGCGTCGGTGTCGGTCTCCGCCTCGACCGTCGCTCCACGATCGTCCGTGCCGGACAGGCGCACGGCGTGGTCGGACAGGCCGGCCTCGTCGTCCTGGCGCAGCCCGTCGGAGTTCGCGTCCTGCCAGACGATCCGCCCGATGCTCCCCCCGGCGGCCGTCGTCCGCGCGACGGGGGAGTGCGCGGTCCAGTCGATGTTCGCCGCCCGGAGGCCGAAGGAGGACGCCCAGACGTCGCCGGCCTGATCGCCGTCGCCTGCCGAGAGTGCGAGCTCGTGGCTCACCGTCGTACCGGACGAGACGGGTGAGGTGCGGTCGACGCGGACACCGGTCACCTCGCCGAGGTCGGCGGGGCAGCCTGCCGTGCCGAAGTCGGCCTGCGCGCACCACCGGGTCGAACCGCCCGGCTCGTTCGTGACGTCAACGGGGTCGTCGACGAGGGAAGCCGGGGCGACGTTCGTGTACCGGACCGTCTCGGAGGCGTCGGCCGCCGCGACCGGTTCGGTCAACACCGGTCGGGTCGCCGCCTCGGTGCCTCGGTCGTCGCCGTCGTGAGGCAGGGACGTCACGAGCGAGGTGTCGGCCAGCGACTCGGACCCGTTGTTGGTGTAGATCAATCGGAACACCGACTGGTCACCCACGACGCGCACGTCGTGGTCGACCTGTTCGTCGACGTCGAAACCGCTGCCGGCCAGGACGTGCACCGCGCGGTCGGTCACGCGCCTGTCGGGAGAGGACACGTCGCGCAGCGACTCGATGGTCGCCGAGTTCGTGGCGTCGGTGCCGGGTGACGCCGAGGTGAACCGGGCCGCGAACGTGATCGGGGCCAGTGCGTCGTTGACCTGGACGGGGTCGAGGACCCACGTCAGGCGCTGGTGCGTCGCACCGTCGACCTCGATCTCGTCGACCGCGGGCTCGGCCGAGGCAGAGCCCGCGACGTAGACGGCACCGAGAGGCAGGACGTCGCGGATCGTCAACTTCTCGGGGAGGTCGTCGTCCGACGCGTTGGTGAGGGTCGGGTAGAGGGCATAGGTCAGGGACCCGCCCGCCGTGACGTAGGCCGTCTCGTCGGGGGTGTCGGAGGCGTCGTGCCCCGGGTCGACGACGGCACTGGTGACGCGGGCCGCGTTGCTCGTCACGCTCAGGAAGTCGGACCAGGTTCCGTTCGCCGCGACCGGGTCGCCGGGAGAGTGGGTCCACGCGCTCGTCGCGTCTCGACGGATGCTCGTGAAGGTCCGGAGGCGCGTGTGGTTGGCGAGGCGGTCGACGGCGGTGAGATGGACGGTGAACGAGATGCTCGTGTTGCCCGGGTGATCGTAGTTCCAGCGGACCGCACCGACCGCCGAGGGCCCACCGGGGACGTCGCGAGGGTCGTCGTGCCACCCGAGATCGTCGTCACAGGTCGCGTCACGCGCGTCCTCGGGGTCGGAGGCGTCGAAAGCCGCGTACTGCGGGCGTCCCGTGTCGGCGACCCGGTTCGAGGACGCCCACGAACCCGGTGCGTTCTCTCGCAGGGTCTGGGTCGTGTTGTCGAACACGGCGCAGACGGTCGAGCCCGACCACGAGGTGGTGCCGCGGTTGGCGAGGCTCGTGCTGCTGACCAGCGTCTGGGCCGGCGTGACGTACGGGTCGTCGTACTTGCCGGACAGCGGGAACGACGTCTTGGTCTCGTCGTTCCAGCCCGCGTAGCGGGTCGCGCCGGTCACGCCGGCCGAGTAGAGGATGTTGCGATCCGCCGAATTGTCGTCCAGGGGTTCGGACGCCCCTGCGTAGTTGGCCTGCCCGCTGATCGACGTGGCGACGAGGTCACGATAGGTGTTGCGGGTCAGGAGGGACTCGCCGAACGGAGGGTTCGGAACCCACAGGCTGACGTAGGCCGAGACGACGTAGGGCGACACGCCGCCGGCGATCTGCCCGCCCGTGACGCTGCGACTCGGGATCGACGTCAGGCTCGTGTCGGCCCCCGAGATGGTGATGCTGACAGGCTCGCCCGGAGCCGTCTGCGAGCAGGTGATCGTTCCTGAGTCGACGACGTTGCGCTCGCCGCCCCCGACACCACCGGGCGCCCCCGGGATCTGGCCGGTGTTGACCCCGCACGCGTCGTCGGTGTCGGTGGGCAGCAGGACGGCAGGGCTCGGCTTGCCGCCGAACATGGCCGAGACGTCGTCGACCAGCGAGATGTCGCCGCTCAAGCCCTCGTAGCCGAGGAGTCCGTCACCCGCCACGAGGGACTGCCAGTCGATCTGCAACGGGTAGACGATGCGGAAGCCCGGCGTCGAGCCGTCCGGCCCGACGGTGGCGGCGAACGACGTGACCGTGCGGTTCATGGAGACGTTGAAGCGTGGCACGGCCGAGACCCGGACGTCGGGCACGGGGGCGGTGACGGGTGCCCGCTCGGGCGCGTGGAGCTCGACCGAGGGCTGCAGGGAGCTGCCGGCGTGGACGTCACGGTCGACGGTCGCGACGATGCTGAGGGTGCGGACGCCGGTCGAGAGGGGGGCCAGCAGACAACGAAGGGTGTCGCCCGACACGCTCGAGCCGGTGAGGCACTCGTCGGGCAGGGTCGACCAGGTCAACCCGTCGGGAGCCGAGGCGACGATCTCGCCGCCCGACGCGTCGCCGGTGGTCGTGCCGACGGTGATGCCGTAGACCACGGAGTCGTTCGTCCGGACGATGCCGTTCTGTGGACCGCTGTCGCCGCCGGGCGCGTCGTCCGGGGTGAACGGGCCGACGCCGTCGGAGGCCAGTCGCACCGACAGGCTGAGGGCGTCGGGCGCGGGGGCGTCGGGTGCGGCGTGGGCGGCGTCGACGGCCAGGGTGGAGAGGCTCGCGCCGAGTGCCAGGGCGACAGCCACGGGGCGGCGCAGACGTGTGGTTGGTTTCATGAGCACCTTTCTCCGTGCATATATGCACTGTGATCAATGAAACATATCGCATGACATCCGTCTGGACAACCCCGGGGACTAAGCTCGTGGACATGGCCGATTCGTCTTCTGGAACCCTGTACGCGCACCCCGACCGCAACCTCGGCATGGAGCTGGTGAGGGCCACCGAAGCCGCGGCCATCCGGTCGGCGCCCTTCATCGGCAAGGGCGACAAGAACGCCGCCGACAAGGCCGCGGTCGACGCCATGCGGAAGTTCCTCGGGACGGTCGCCTTCGACGGGGTCGTCGTGATCGGCGAGGGCGAGAAGGACGAAGCCCCGATGCTGTTCAACGGCGAACACGTCGGCAACGGTTTCGGCCCGGCCTGCGACATCGCCGTCGACCCCATCGACGGCACGAGCCTCACCGCGGCCGGCCGCATGAACGCGCTCTCGGTCATCGCGGTCAGCGACCGGGGCAGCATGTACGACCCCAGCGCCGTCTTCTACATGGACAAGATCGTCACGGGCCCCGAGGGCAAGGGGGTCGTCGACCTCGACCGTCCGATCGGCGAGAACATCACCGCCCTGGCGGCCGCCAAGGGCATCGCCGTCGAGGACATGCAGATCGCGGTGCTCGACCGCCCGCGTCACGCCGACCTGATCGCCGAGATCCGGGCCGTGGGCGCCTCGACCCGTCTCTTGCTCGACGGCGACGTCGCCGGCGGCATCAACGCGGCCCGCCCCGACTCGCGCATCGACATGTGCGTCGGCGTCGGCGGCACCCCCGAGGGCATCATCACCGCCTGCGCGGTCAAGGCCCTCGACGGCCTCATCCTCGCCCGTCTGGCACCCAAGGACGACGCCGAGCGCCAGAAGGCGGTCGACGCCGGCCACGACCTCGACCGCGTGCTCGACCAGGACGACCTCGTCACGGGTGACAACGCCTACTTCGTCGCCACCGGCGTCACCGACGGTGCTCTCGTCGCCGGCGTCACGCGCAAGCAGGGCATGATCCGCACCTCGAGCATCGTGTTGCGCTCGCACTCGGGCACCATCCGCCGGGTCGAAGCCGACCACCTCGTCTCGAAGTGGTACGGCGAACAGGCCTGATCCGCAGGTGACGACGAATGCCCGGCCCTGGCCGGGCATTCGTCGTCATGCGAGCTCGCCGAGGGTCTCGGCGCGTCAGCCGACCCGGCCCTCGCCGTCGGTCAACGCAGCGGTGAGTTCGGGCGCGGTGATGTCACGGGGGGTCTCGTCGACCGTCGTGGGACTCGACAGGACCTTGGAGTCGTCGAGCATGCTCAGGCGTCGGGCGGAGGGCAGGACCGTCCGCTCGAGTGAGCCGACGAACCGGTTGTAGTCGGTCACGCCGGCCCGGAGCGACCGGCCGAGCTTGTCGACATGGCCGGCCATGGTCGACAGGCGGCCGTACAACTCGCGGCTGAGGTCGAAGAGTTCTTTGGCCTCGGCGGTGACGACGTCCTGTTGCCAGCTGAAGGCGACGGTCTTCAACACCGACCACAGGGTCACGGGCGAGGCGAGGGCGACTCGTTTCTGGAAGGCGTAGTCCATCAGGGACGGGTCGGCCTCGAGCGCCGACGAGACGAGCGACTCGCTCGGGATGAACGCGATGACCAGCTCGGGGGACGAGTCGAGCCCTGCCCAGTACGTCTTGCCGGCCAGGGCGTCGACGTGCGCCCGAAGGGCCTTGACGTGCTGACGGACGAGCAGGTCGCGTCGAGCCCCTTCGTCGCCCGTGGCCGACGCGGGGATGGCGCTGGCCTCGAGGTAGGCGGAGAAGGGCACCTTGGCGTCGACCGCGATGTTCTTGCCGCCCGGCAGGTGGACGACCATGTCGGGCCGGCCCGAGCCGGCGTCGGACGAGATCGACGTCTGGACGTCGAAGTCGACCCGCTCGACCAGGCCGGCGGCCTGCACCACGTTGCGGAGCTGGGTCTCGCCCCAGACCCCTCGCGTGCTGTTCGACTTCAGGGCAGAGGCCAGCATCTCGGCCGTGCCCCGCAGGCGTTCTCCCGACTCGGCCGTGTGTCGCAACTGTTCGCTGATCGCCCCGTACTGGCGGGTGCGTTCTGCCTCGAGTTCGGCCACCTTCTGCTGGACCGCCTGGAGGCTCTCGGCGACGGGACTCAGGGCGACGAGCACCTGGCCGTCGCCCCGCGCACGTTCGGCCTCGGCGATGCGGACGTCGCGCAGCCGGTCTTGGAACTCGCGGAGGCGGTCTTCTTGCTGGGCGATCTGCCGGCGGTACTGGTCGTCCTGGCCGTCCAGGCGCTCGCGGGCCGCATCGGCCACGGCTCGGGCGGCGGCGAGCTCGGCGGTCAGGTGCGAGGACGCCTCGGTCGCACGCGAGCGGGCGAGCAGCCCGCCGACGACGGCTCCGACGACGAGGCCGAGCAGGAGGGCGAGGAACAGGGCCACGGGTGACGACATGGGGCGAGTGTGGCAGCGACCACCGACAGCCCCGGCCTCGACGAGCCGACGTCGTGCGTCAGCGTCAGCGTCAGCGTCAGCGTCAGCGTCAGCCGAGGGCCATGGGTCGGCGGTCGACCCGCGGCGAGTCGTGTGCGGTCGAGGCCCTCGCGGGCTGCAGCACCTTGACCTTGACCGACGCGATCGTCGCGAGTTCGGCGACGTCGGCCGCGCCGTGGAAGAGGGCCGCGTGGGCGACGATGGCCGCGCACGCCTCGGCGTCGGCGAGGGCGTCGTGGTGCGAGAAGGAGTCGAAGCCGGCGGCCGTCGCGGCGACGGGCAGCCGGTACGAGTCGAGCGAGTAGGTCTTGCGGGCCACCTGCAGGCTGCACAGGTACGACCACGGGGGAGGGGTGAGCCCCGTCGCCGCGCAGGCGGCCTTGATGACGCCCATGTCGAAGCCCGCGTTGTGCGCGACGAAGACGTCGTCGCCGGCGAAGTCGGCGAGCAGTTCGAACTGCTCGGCCCAGCCGAAGGCCCCGACGACGTCGCTCGCGACGATGCCGTGGATGCGGGTGTTCCACTCGGAGAACTCGTCGTGCCCGGCCGGGGGAGAGATCAACCAGCCGACCTTGTCGACGACGACGCCGTCGCGGACCTTGACGAGGCCGACGGAGCAGGCGCTGGCACTGCTCGAGTTCGCGGTCTCGAAGTCGATCGCGGTGAAGTCGATGGGCATTGACTCATGCTCTCACGCGCCTCCGACACCGCCTCCACAGGCCCGGCCGGGCACCCGTCCGTCCCCAGGCGACCCGGCCCCGACGGTGCGACTCGACAGGCCCGGTACGCTTGACTCTCGTGGCTCTCACTATCGCGATCGTCGGACTGCCCAACGTCGGCAAGTCCACCCTGTTCAACGCCCTGACCAAGAACCAGGTGCTGGCGGCGAACTATCCGTTCGCGACCATCGAACCCAACGTGGGCATCGTCAACCTGCCCGACCCGCGCCTCCAGGTCCTGGCGGGCCTGTTCGGCAGCGAGAAGACGCTGCCGGCGCCGGTGTCGTTCGTCGACATCGCCGGCATCGTCAAGGGCGCGAGCGAGGGCGAGGGGCTCGGCAACAAGTTCTTGGCGAACATCCGCGAGGCCGACGCCATCGCCGAGGTCGTCCGCGGCTTCGACGACCCCGACGTCGTGCACGTCGACGGCAAGGTCGACCCCGAGAGCGACATGGGCACGATCAACACCGAGCTCATCCTCGCCGACCTCGAGACCGTCGAGAAGGCGCTCGTCCGCTACGAGAAAGAGCTGCGTCTCAAGCGCGTCGAGCCGATCGTGCACGAGACGGCAGTGGCCGCCAAGGAGGCGCTCGAACGAGGCGAGGCGCTCTCGGCCACGAGCATCGACCTCGAGCCGATCCGCGAACTCGGGCTGCTCACCGCGAAGCCCTTCATCTACGTCTTCAACGTCGACGAGGCCGTGCTGACCGACGAGGCGCGCAAGGCCGAGCTGCAGGCGCTGGTCTCGCCGGCCGAGGCGATCTTCCTCGACGCGCAGGTCGAGTCCGAGCTGATCGGCCTCGACGACGACGACGCCGCCGAACTGCTCGCCTCGCTCGGGCAGGACGAGTCGGGCCTCGACCAGCTCGCCCGCATCGGCTTCGAGACGCTCGGCCTGCAGACCTACCTGACGGCCGGCCCGAAAGAGACCCGCGCCTGGACGATCGGCAAGGGCTGGAAGGCCCCGCAGGCCGCCGGGGTCATCCACACCGACTTCGAGAAGGGCTTCATCAAGGCCGAGGTCATCTCGTACGACGACCTGGTCGAGACCGGCTCCATCGCCGAGGCGCGCTCGGCCGGCAAGGCCCGCATCGAGGGCAAGGAGTACGTCATGCAAGACGGCGACGTGGTGGAGTTCCGCTTCAACAACTAGGCGTTCTTCGCGGCGTGGACGAAGGCTCTCAGGGCACCTGTGAACTTCTAGTCCGCGGTGCTTCACTGGGTCATGGCCGTCTCACCGATGTTCCCGCTGGGATCAGTGCTGTTCCCATTCGTGCCCATCCAGCTGCGCATCTTCGAGCCCCGGTACCTCACGTTGGTCGGCCGCTTGCTCGACGAGGATGAACCCGAGTTCGGCGTCGTCCTCATCGAGCGCGGATCAGAAGCCGGGGGTGGCGACCAGCGCGCCTCGGTCGGGACCATGGCGCGTCTCGTGAGCGCCGCCGCGGGCGCCGACGACCTGTTCATCGTCGGCCTGGGGACCCGGCGGTTCACGGTCGAACGTTGGGTCGACGAGGATCCGTTCCCGCGGGCCGAGCTTTCGATCCTGCCGGATCTCGAGTGGTCCGAGAAGCTCGCACCCCTTCGGGACCAGGCCGAAGCAGCTGTCCGCCGCTTGATCGTTCGCGCCGCGGGGCCCCAGTCGGATGACGACATCGAGCTGTCGGACGATCCAGTCGCGGCCGTCTGGCAACTGGCGGCGATCGCCCCGCTGGGTGATTACGACAGTTACACCCTGTTGAGGTCGACGACCTTGGAGGGTCTCCTGCGTCAACTGATCGATCTGGTCCTCGAGGCCGAGGAGCTCTGGTCCGCCGAGTGAGGCTTCTCACCACCGTTCACCACCTCTGGGTTCCGCGGCAACTCATGCTGGTCGGCCCAGGTGTCCATGCTTCGCAAGGACATTCAAAGGTCATGCTTCGGATGGTCGGAACTCGGTGGAGTTCCGCTTCGAGGACTGGTGGGGGCCGCTGGCTGACTTCTCGGGCTTCGTCATGAAACGACCGGGTGGCGCTCAGCCGATCCGATAGACCAGGCCGTTGCCCGCTTCCGCCTGGCGTGCCGTGAACTCTTGTGCCGTCGCAAGGTAGTGCCCGACGTAGTTCACGTCGCTCCTGAGTCTCTCGTCGGTGCGGCCGCCGGCGATGTAGAGAGCCAGGACGTCGGCCTTGTCGAATCGCGCTATCTGTCTCGCCACGACGTCGACCCGGTTCGGATCGAGCACCTGGTAGTGGCATTCGTACCCGTGCATCATGCCCCTCGGATGATGAACGTCTCCTCTCACGAGGTCGAGACCCATCTCGGCCGGTGACTGGTTCGGCATGACGAAGAGTCGCTGCAGATCACGCCACGACTTGTCGAGGTCGAGCCAGGAACGGGTCCACGACGGGTCGTCCCACGGTGCGTCGGGACCGTGTTCGTTCATGTACGCGAGAGGAGCGGCGCGAGCGAGTTCGAGATCCGCGGGTGCTACCGGACAGGCGCTGTATCTGATTCCCATGAAGACGATCCTCGCGACACGACACCGCGGTTCGTCCCGCGGAACCCGAGGCTGGGGAGAACGGCACCGACCCGCAACGTGGGGAGAACACTTCCGACGGTCACCACCGGCATCGCCCTCGTCCTCGCGATCTCGACGTCAGCAGTTCCGTGGCTCGGCGGCACCGCTCAGGCGCCGCCGCCGAGCCTCACGAGGAGTCCGGCCGCGAGGGCGGTTCGTTCGACCATGCCGTCGATCGAGATCCATTCGTGGCGTGCGTGGGCTCCGTCGCCGACGGCCCCCAGGCCGTCCAGGACGGGCAGCCCCAGGGCTGCGGCGAAGTTGCCGTCGCTGGCGCCTCCGACCGAGGTCTCGGCGACGGTGAACCCCTGCTCGGCGGCGACCTCCCGGGCGACGGCGAAGAGCGCGGCCGTACCGGGTCCGCGCGACATGACGGGCCGGTTCCAGCCCCCGTCGACCTTGATCCCCGCGGCCTCGCGGCGAGGTGTCAGAGCCGCGAAGGTGGCGTCCATCCGGCGCATCTCGTCGACGTCGGTGACGCGGACGTCGACCAGCGCCCTGGCGTGGCCCGCCGTCACGTTCGCCCGGGAGCCGCCCGACATGGTGCCGACGTTGACGCTCGTCCCGGCGGCCAGGTCCGCCGAGTCGTGCAGCGCGACGATCACCCGGGCCATCTCGTCGACGGCGCTCACGCCGTTCTCGGGATCGAGCCCGGCGTGCCCCTCGACGCCCTCGGTGGTGACCGTGAAGAGACCGACGCCCTTCCGCGCGGTCTTGAGCGCGCCTCCTGCGCTCGCCTCGAAGACGAGGACGGCGTCGCGGCCGGCGACCGACGCCTCGATGACGGGACGTGACGCGGGTGAGCCGATCTCTTCGTCGCCGTTGAGGACGAAGCGCACGGCCGGCAGGGGCAGACCTCGCTCGCGGGCGACGGCGAGGGCGTGCACCACCTGCACGAGGCCCGCCTTCATGTCGAAGGCACCCGGTCCGGTCAACCGGTCGCCGTCGACGGAGACCGGCCAGTCGGCCAGGGTGCCGAGGGGCCAGACCGTGTCGTAGTGGCAGAGCACGGCGACGGCTCCGGTCCCGCCGTTGACCGCGGCCCAGTCCAGCACCGCGACGTCGCCGTACGGGTCACCGTCGACGGTGGACGCGGTCTCGGGCGCGCCCAGGTGCGTGTCGAGGTAGCCGCGCACCCAGGCCAACCCCGCGGCGAGGGCCGAACGGTCGTCGGACGGCGTCTCGAGCTGCACGTAGGTGGTCAGGTCGTCGACCAGTGCACGGCGGCGAGCCTCGGCCGCCTCGACCAGGCGGTTCACGCGGCTGCCCGGCGGTCGAGCTCGACGAGGTGGTCCTCGCTCATGCCGATCCGCCCTGTCTCGAGTTCGACGATCGACTCGACCAGCCACCGGGTCAGGGGTGCGGGCAGGTCGTGACGCTCGGCTGCGGCGAGCACCGGGGCGTACTGGGTCGGCACCTCGGTGCGACGCCCGCGGACGGCGACGTCACGCCAGATGCCCGACCGCTTCTTCGTCTGACGACCGAGCCACGCGACGAGTCCGTCGGTGGCCGCGTGGGCGGCGTCGGCCGCGTCGGCGGCGTCGGCCCCGTCGGCGGCGTCGGCCCCGTCCGGCGTCGCAGGCAGGTAGGCGTTCGGCGTGAAGGCGTCGAAGCCCTCTAGGGCGACGCCTTCGGCGCGGGCGACCGTGAGCACCTCGCGGACCAGTGCGTGCATCCCCACCCGGTGTCGATGGATCAGGTCGCCCATGTCGTCGTCGGCCAGGGCGGACGCGACGAGCATCGCGCCGAAACCGAGCTTCGACCAGAGGAAGCCCTGGACGTTGTCGGAGACCACCGGGCGGCCCCAGTGCCGGAGGTCGTCGGCGAGCGTGCGCACGCGCTCGCTGCTGCCGCCGGCGTACTCGCCGAGGGCGATGTCGCCGAAGCCGCCGTCCTTGACGACGCCCGGGGCGACGACGTCGGCGAACAGGTCGACGAAGGCCGCGACGGTGCGTCCGTCGCCGACGTGACGGGCGATGGTGGCCTCGTTCAGGCCGTTCTGCATCGAGGCGACCCAGCCGTCGTCGGTCAACCGCCCCGCGATCCAGGCGGCGGCGTCCTCGGTCGCCTGCGCCTTGACGGCGAGCAGGACGCCTCCCAGCCGCTCGGGAGCCTCGTCGGGGGTCGAGATCGGCACTCTCGCGACGAGGTCGCCTGCCGGCTGCTCGATCCGCAGGCCCGCCTCGCGGACGGCCGCGACGTGCTCGGGGTCGGTGTCGACCAGGTGGACGTCGGCCCCGCCGAGGTGGAGGTGGGCGGCGAGGGTGCCGCCGATCGCTCCGGCGCCGACGACGGTGTAGGTCGGGATCATGGGGTGCTCCATTCGTCAGGTGGCGGGGCGGTCGACGTCGGTCGAGGCGCTCCAGTGGAGGGGCAGGTTCCAGGCTCCCGTGGACGAGCCGCCGTCCACGCGCAGCACCTCGCCCGTGATCCACCCGGCGTCGTCGCCGGCGATCCAGGCGACGGCGCGGGCGATGTCCGCCGGGCTGCCGCGACGGCCCAGGGGGTTGTCGCCGACCGCGTCCGCGTACTCGTCGGTGACCGGGTTGACGCTCGAGTCGACCGTCACGAAACCGGGCGCGACGGCGTTGACGCGGATGCCGTGGCGGCCGAGTTCGAGCGCGGAGGCGCGGGTCGCGGCCTCGAGGGCGGCCTTCGACGTCGAGTAGGGGGCCGCGCCCGGGCGGGCTCGGAGCGCGGCACCGGACGAGATGTTGACGACGCTCGCCCCTCGACCCGCCGCGACGGCGCGGCGGGCGAGGGCGACGGTGAGCAGCACGGGCGCCCTCGTGTTGACGTCGAGGACGAGGTCCCAGGTCGTGGCGTCGAGGTCGAGGAAGGGCGTCGCCGGGTAGACGCCGGCGCTCGACACCAGGACGTCGACGGGGGCGGTCGCCCAGGCGGCCGCCACGAGGGTCTCGTGCGCGTCGTCCCGCCGGAGGTCGATCGTCACCGTGTCGCAGCTGGCGGCGCCGGCCGACCGGGCGAGGGAGGCCGTCTGCTCGAGCGGGTCGGCGTGGAGGTCGGCGAGGGTGAGCGCGTCGCCGGCAAGGGCGAAGGTGAGCGCGACCTCCCGGCCGATGCCGGACCCGGCGCCCGTCACGAGCACGTGCCGCATCAGTCGAGCACCTTGCCCTTGGTCTCGGGCATCGTCAGGTAGACGACGAGGCCGACGGCGGCGGCCGCCGCGGCGTAGGCCCAGACCCACCCGCCGAGGCCGCTGGTGTTCATCCAGGTCGTGATGTACGGCGCGGTGCCGCCGAAGAGGGCGACCGCCAGGGCGTAGGGCAGGCCGATCCCGGTGGCGCGCACCTCGGGCGGGAACTGCTCGGCCATGATGACGGCGCAGTTCGCCGAGTAACCCACCAGCAGGACGATGCCGACGAGCTCGATGGCGAGCAGCGTCCAGAAGTTGCCGTTCAGCAGGGTGAAGGCCGGCCAGGCGAAGAGGAGGAACCCGCCGGCGAAGGCCGCCATGGTCGGCTTGCGGCCGATCGTGTCCGAGAGGATGCCGCCGAAGGGCAGCAGGCAGATGAAGACCACCATCGCGATGACGTTCGCCAGCAGGGCGAGGTTCAGCGGGATGCCCGTCGTCACCGCCGCGTAGGTGGGCATGAAGTTGACCCACAGGTAGTACAGCAACGTGCCGGCGATCGTGATGCCGAAGACCCGGAGGGTCGCCCGCGGGTGGTCCTTGACCATGCGGACGAACGCGTTGCGGCGGGCGGCAAGGTCGGAGCCCTCGACGCGGTCCTTGCCGGTGGCGAACGACGTCGTCTCCTCGACCGAGCGTCGGAGCCACAAGCCGACGAAGCCGAGCGAGGCGGCGAAGACGAAGGCCAGTCGCCAACCCCAGCTGTCCACGGCGTCGTCGGGCAGGGCCGTCGTGATGACGAACCCGAGCGCCGAGGCGATGAGGACGCCGGCGGCGACCGACACCTGCTGCCACGACCCGGCGAACGCCCGGCGACGAGGGGCGGCGGACTCGACCAGGAACGCCGACGCCGAACCGAACTCGCCACCGGCCGCGAACCCCTGGACGAGGCGGGCGAGCACGAGGATCACCGGTGCGAGGTAACCGACCTGCTGGAAGGTCGGCGAGATGCCGATCACCAGGGTCGCCACGGCCATGAGGGTGATGGTGAGCAGCAGGCCCTTCTTGCGTCCGTGCCGGTCGGCGTAGCTGCCCATGACGGCGGCGCCGACGGGCCGCATGACGAACCCGACGGCGAAGATCGCGAGGGTCGACAGCAGGGCTGCGACGTCGTCACCCGGCGGGAAGAAGTGGTGGGCGAAGATCGACGAGAACGTCGAGTACAACGCCCAGTCGACGAACTCGACGGCGTTGCCGATGCTCCCGGCGACGATGGCCTTGCGGCCCTTGGTGCTGAGCTTCGTGGCGTGGACGGTCTCAGGGGCGGTTGTGCTCATGTGCTGGCTCTCTCGAGGTGGACGTGAGTGGTGCGGGGGCAGGAGGCGCGGTGAGGGGCAGGAGGCGCGGTGAGGGGCAGGAGGTGCGGCGAGGGGAAGGAGGCGCGTCAGAGGAGGCGACGGACGTGCGCGGCGAGGTCGGCGTGGGTGCCGAACCAGACGTCGTCGACCGAGCGGATGTGGGCCAGCAGGTCGTCGAGGACCCGGAGCCGCGACCGGTGGCCGATGATGTGCGGGTGCAGCGTGAGCTGGAAGAGTCCGCCCTCGGCGCGGGCGGCGTCGAACTCGTCGATCCAGATCTGCAGCAGGTCCCGCGGCCGCATGTGGGGCCGGAGTCCGCCGAAGCGATCCATCATCAGGTAGGGCGCGTCGTCGCGGATCCACTCGACGGGGATCTCGACGACGCCGGTGCGCTCGCCGCGTTCGAGCAGCTCGTAGGGCTCGGTGTCGGCCATGAGGGACGAGTCGTAGGCGAAGCCGAGTTCGCGGACGACGGACAGGGTCGACCCCGAGAAGTCCCACGACGGCGTCCGGATGCCGACCGGGCGACGGCCCACCTGTCGCTCGAGCACGTCCAGTGCTCGCGCGGTGAGCTCGAGCTCGTCGTCGCGCCCGAGGGCGGTGTTGCGTTCGTGGATCCACCCGTGGACGGCCACCTCGTGACCCGCGGCCGCGTACGTGGGCGCCTCGTCGGGCCGGAGCAGGGCACAGACGGCCGGCATGAAGAAGGACGCCGGCACCTCGTGTCGGGCCAGGAGGTCGAGGATGCGGGGGACGGCGTGACGCGCACCGAACTCGCCCTGGGCCATCCGGCCGGGCGAGGTCTCGCCGTCGCGGAGGGCGGGCGTCTCGTGGTCGGAGTCGAACGAGATGGCGACCGCGACGGCGGCGCCGCCGGGCCAGCGTGCGGCCGGGTCGTCGTCGACCAGGGACCGGCCCGCTCGCACGAACTCGACGTGGCCCCGCCACTCGGCCTCGCTCCACTGCCACGGTTGCTGGTCGTCCATGGGGTTCCTCCCGGCGTCGTCCGCGACCTCGATGTCACCGACACGGGCCACTGTAGAAAGAAATACAAGCAGACTCAAGCCAAATGGTTGTTTCGATCGCATTTCAACCCTCGAACGGTTGTATGAATCAATCCATCGGGACGGGTCGGCGCCCCTCGGCGCGAACGCCCGTATCCTGATGCCGTGCCACGCCTCGTGCCTCCCGCCGGTCAGCCCCTCCTCGACGAGACCGACCTCGACATCGCCGCGGCGATGCACATCGCGCCTCGCGTCCCGACCGCCGCCCTCGCCGAGATCCTGGGGTTGCCCGTGAGCACGCTGAGTCGTCGCCTCGTCCGCCTGCAGGAGGAGCGCCTCCTGCGGGTGGTCGGCCGCTACGCCTGGGAGCTCATCACCTCGAGCAACCCGTACGAACTCTGGATCACCTCGGCGCCCGGGCGGTCGAGGGCGGTGCTGGCCGAGCTGCTGCGCATCCCGGACGTCCAGTTCGTCCTGCAGACCAGTGGTCCGGCCGACCTGTACGCCAACCTCTTCCCGCTCCGCGGCTCGGACCAGGAAGAACTGCTCGGAAGCGTCATCCCCTCGATCCCCGGCGTCCGGGCCGTCGACAGCCGCATGATCCTCGAGCCGGCGAAGGTCGGGCAGGCCTGGCGCTACCCGCGCCTCGACGACGAGCGCGTCGAACGCCTCGAGGGGCACGCGGCCGTGGCCGCCCACCCGCCGATCGACGACCTCGCTCAGCTCAGCGACCTCGAGTTCGAGACGATGCGGATGCTCGGGGCCAACGCTCGCGTCACGGCGGCGGAGGTGGGCCGGACGCTCGGGGTGTCGTCTTCGACCGCCGCGCGGGCCATCCGGCTGCTGCTGCAGAGCGGGGCCGTCTCACCGCGGGTCGAGATGCAGTCCGACCTGCTCGGCTACCCGCTGCACGCGATCGTGACCATCGACGTGCAGCCGCGCGACGTCTCGAACACGCTCGAACGCGTCGCCGTGCACCCCAGCGTCCGCCTCCTGTCGACCGTGACCGGCTCGGCCCCGATCAGCCTCTCCGGTGTGTTCCACGGCCCGGCCGACCTCGCCACGTTCATCCGGGACGACCTGGGCGCCCTGCCCTGGGTCCGGTCGATCCAGAGCGTGACCGGCCTGCGGCTGCAGCGACGGTACTGGATCGACCGCGACGGCCTGCGCCTCGGTGCCCAGGTGGCCGACGTGTTGCGGCGCTGAGCACCCGCCCGTCTAAGGTCAGGCATGAGCCAAACGGATTCTCCGCCCACCGGCACCACCCCCGGCACCCCCGCCCTGCTGCGCCTCGGGGTGCTCGCCACCTCGCGGAAGCCCGACGAGCGCCGCCTGCCGATCCACCCCGCGCACCTCGACCGCATCGACGCGGACCTGCGCGCGGAGATGACCCTCGAGCGTGGCTACGGCCTGCGGTTCGGCATCCCCGACGCCGACCTCGAGCCCCTGGTGGCGATGGCCGATCGTGAGCAGATCGTCGCCGAGAGCGACGTCGTCCTGCTGCCCAAGCCCCAGGCCGCCGACCTCGAGGGCTTGCGCGACGGTCAGACGCTATGGGGGTGGCCGCACTGCGTGCAGGACCGCGAGATCACCCAGCTCGCCATCGACAAGCACCTCACCCTCATCGCGTGGGAGGCCATGAACCACTGGCAGTCCGACGGTGGCTACGGACTGCACGTCTTCCACAAGAACAACGAGCTCGCCGGTTACTGCTCGGTGCTGCACGCCCTCCAGCTCTGCGGGTCGACGGGCGACTACGGCCGCCGACTCAGCGCCGTCGTCATCGGCTTCGGGGCCACGGCACGGGGTGCCGTCACGGCTCTCAACGCCCACGGCATCCACGACGTGCGCGTCCTGACGAACCGCAACATCGCCGCCGTCGGCTCGCCCATCCCGTCGGTCGACATCTTCCAGTTCGAGCACGACGCCGAGACGCCCGGCGCCAGCACGGTCAACACCCCCGACGGTCCGGTCGCCCTCGCGCCCTTCCTCGCCGCCGCCGACATCGTCGTCAACTGCACCCTGCAAGATCCGAACGCCCCGCTCACGTACCTGCGCGAGAGCGACCTCGGAGCGTTCCGGCCCGGCAGCCTCATCGTCGACGTCTCGGTCGACGAGGGCATGGGCTTCGACTGGGCCCGGGCCACGACCTTCGCCGACCCGTTGGTCACGGTCGGTGACACGACGAACTACTACGCCGTCGACCACAGCCCGTCCCTGCTCTGGAACTCGACCACGTGGGAGATCAGCGAGGCGCTCATGCCCTTCCTGCGCACCGTCATGGAGGGCCCGACCTCGTGGGCGGCGTCCGACACCATCCGCCGCGCCGTCGAGATCGCGGAGGGGCGGGTCGAGAACCCGGCGATCCTCGAGTTCCAGCACCGCGCCTCCTCGTACCCGCACGCACCGCTCGACTGACGAGCCGCCCGGTACGAGGCGCCGCCGAGTGGACTGCGCGCCGCCGCAGGCCGCGGCGTCCTGTCCACTCGGCGGTGTTCGTGGGGGCACAGGGACTCCATGACGATGAAGCCCGCCAACCGGGCCGCCCTGGACGCGCCGGGCGAGCCTCAGACGCCGACCGGCACCGCCGCCGGCGTGACCTTCACCAGCACCGCCTTCGACACCGGGGTGTTGCTGCCGATGGCCGCGCTGTCGAGCGGCACGAGCACGTTCGCCTCGGGGAAGTACGCCGCGGCGCAGCCCCGGGCCGTCGGGTAGGCGACGATCCGGTAGTCGCGCAGCACGCGCTCGACGTCGTCGGTCCAGACCGTCGACACGTCGACCTTCTGCCCGTCGACCAGCCCGAGGTCGTCGAGGTCGAGCGGGTTGACGAAGACGACGTGCCGACCCTTCTTGATGCCGCGGTACCGGTCGTTCAGGCTGTAGATCGTGGTGTTGTACTGGTCGTGCGAGCGCAGGGTCTGCAGCAGCAGCGTGCCCTCGGGTCGTTCGACGTGCTCGAGGTCGTTGACCGTGATCATCGCCTTGCCGACCTCGGTCGGGAACGTCCGCGAGTCACGCGGCCCGTTCGGCAGCACGAACCCCTCGCGGCTGCGCACCCGTTCGCTGTAGCGCTCGAAGCCGGGCACGACGCGGCTGATGTGGTCGCGCAGCGTGTCGTAGTCGTCCTCGAAGGCCTGCCAGTCGATCTCGAGGTCGGCCCGGTCGCCGAGCGTCGCCCGCGCGAGCCGGCTGACGATCGCGACCTCGCTGAGCAGGTCGGGCGCGACGGGCGGCACCTGGCCGTGGCTGCCGTGCACCGAGCACACCGTGTCCTCGACCGAGACGAACTGCGGTCCGGCCGCCTGCACGTCGATCTCGGTGCGGCCGAGGGTCGGCAGGATGAGCGCCTCGGCGCCGACGACGGCGTGCGACCGGTTGAGCTTCGTCGACACCTGGACGGTCATGTCGGTGCCGCGCATCGCGGCCTCGGCGAGCTGGGTGTCCGAGATGGCGGCGACGAGGTTGCCGCCCATGCCCATCCAGAACTTGATGCGGCCCTCTCGCATGGCCTTGATGCCCTTGAGGGCGTCGACGCCGTGCTCGCGCGGCGGGTCGAAGCGGAACTCCTTCTGCAGGGCGTCGAGGAACTCGTCCGAGACCTGCTCCCAGATGCCCATCGTGCGGTCGCCCTGCACGTTGCTGTGCCCGCGGATGGGCGACGCCCCGGCGCCGGGCTTGCCGATGTTGCCGCGCAGCAGCAGCAGGTTGATGATCTCCTTGATCGTGTCGACGGCCTTGCGGTGCTGGGTGATGCCCATCGCCCAGGTGATGATGACCCGGTCGGAGTGCAGGTAGCGGTCGGCGAGCTCGTCGATCTCGGCCCGGTCGAGCCCGGTCGCCAGCAGCACCTCGTCGTCGTCGACCTGCGCGATGTGCTCGCGGAAGGCGTCGAGGCCCACGGTGTGCTCGGCGAGGAACTCGTGGTCGAGCACCGTGCCGGGTGCGGCGTCCTCGGCCTCGAGCACGCGCTTGGCGACGGCCTGCAGCAGGGCCATGTCGCCGCCGAGCCGGATCTGCAGGAACTGGTCGGCGATGTCGGTGCCGCGACCCGCCACGCCGCGGGGCAGCTGCGGGTTCTTGTAGCGGCGCAGGCCGGCCTCGGGCAGCGGGTTGACCGCGACGATCTTGGCGCCCTTGAGCTTGGCGTCCTCGAGGGCGGTGAGCATGCGCGGGTGGTTCGTCCCGGGGTTCTGGCCCAGGATGACGATCAGGTCGGCCTGCTCGAAGTCGTCGTACGCGATGGTCGACTTGCCGATGCCGACGACCTCGGCCATGGCGAGGCTCGTCGACTCGTGGCACATGTTCGAGCAGTCGGGCAGGTTGTTCGTGCCGAACGCCCGGACGAAGAGCTGGTAGACGAAGGCGGCTTCGTTCGAGGTGCGGCCCGACGTGTAGAACGACGCCTCGTCGGGGCTGTCGAGCGACCTCAGCTTGTCGCCGACGATGCGGAAGGCTTCGTCCCACGACACCTCGCGGTAGTGGTCGCTGCCGGTCGGCTTGTGCACCGGCTTCGTGATGCGCCCCTGCATGCCGAGCCAGTACTCGGTCTTGTCGAGCAGGTCGGTGACGGAGTGCTCGGCCCAGAACGTGTCGGGCACGAGCACCGGGTTGGCCTCCCACGTGACCGCCTTGGCGCCGTTCTCGCAGAACTCGGCGACCTTGCGGTGGTGCGGGTCGGGCCAGGCGCAGCTCATGCAGTCGAAGCCGTCCTTCTGGTTCAGCGACGTCATGAGCTTGACGGTCCGCGCCAGCCCGAGCTGCTTGACCGCGGGCTCCATCGAGTGCAGCACGCCGGGCACGCCGGCCGCCCACTCGCGCGGGGGGCCGACCTCGATGTCGGCGTCGGTCACGTCGGAGACGGGGGGTTTCTCGGTCACGGTCTTGGTCCGATCGTCAGGGGCACGGGGGTCGACGCGCGCGTCGCGCCGTCGGGGGAGTCGGGGGACGAGGAGGCGCGGGTCGCGTCACCAGCACCGCCGGCGCGGGCCGCCGGCTCGGTGCCGTCGGGCTCGCCGAGCCGGTCGGGTCGCGAGTACACGACCATCGACCGCCCGCGGAGGAAGCCCACGATCGTCACGCCCAGTTCGTTCGCGAGGTCGACGGCGAGCGACGACGGTGCCGACACGGCCGCCAGCACGGGGATTCCCGCCATCGAGGCCTTCTGCGTCAGCTCGAACGAGGCGCGACCCGAGACCATCAGGACGGTCGAGGTCAACGGCAGCCGCGCCTCCTTGACGGCCCAGCCGACGACCTTGTCGACGGCGTTGTGCCGTCCGACGTCTTCGCGCAGCACGAGCAGCTCGCCGGTGCCGCCGTCGAAGAGGGCGGCGGCGTGCAGCCCGCCGGTCTTCTCGAAGACGTCCTGCCCCTCGCGGAGGCGGTCGGGGAAGGTCGCGAGCAGGGCCGGGTCGAGCACGAGCGGGTCGTGCAGCACCTCGTGCTGCGACTTCGTGCGCACGGCGTCGATCGAAGCCTTGCCGCACAGCCCGCACGAGCTCGTCGTGTAGAACGCCCGCTCGAGGCTGGGGTCGGGGGCGGGCACCCCCGGCGCGAGCGTGACGTCGAGCACGTTGTAGGTGTTCAGGCCCTCGGCCGTGGCCCCGGCGCAGTACCGCGCCGCGAAGAACTCGTCGCCCGTCGAGATGACGCCCTCGGAGACGAGGAAGCCCGCGGCGAGGTCGAAGTCGTGGCCGGGCGTGCGCATCGTGATGGCGAGCGACGAACCGCCGACGCGGATCTCGAGGGGTTCTTCGACCGCCAGGGTGTCCATCGTCTTGCGGACGCCCGCCCCCTCGTCGCCGACGGTGATGCGGGTCACCGGTCGCCGTGCCGTGATTCGTGCCATGGCTCAGGTCTACCCCCGATCGGCCTCCACCGAAAGTCGGCGCGCGTCCGGTGGACAGCGCCGCCCTGCACCCGGCCCTGGGGAGGAGTCGAGACCGAGCCCCGGCCGGTCGCCGGTCACCACGGCAGGGCGAGCGCCGGCACGACGTCCCCGGCCCGCGCACCGCCCTCGGGCACGACCAGGAGGCCCTCGGCGTCGGCCAGTCCGCGCAGCATCGCGGACGACTGACGCGCGGTGGGCACGGCGCCGTCCTCCGTCACGCGGTAGGCCTGCACGAGGACGCCCGGCCGCGGGTGGGCCACGTCGACCGCGAGGGTGACGACGCCGGGAGGCGCGGCTCGCCGACCCAGCAGCCCGTCGACGACGGCGGTCCCCACGACGACGAGCCCCACGTAGGCGGCCATCGGGTTGCCCGGCAGGCACAGGTACAGCGTCCCGCCCCGCCGCGCGACGATCAGGGGCTGGCCCGGGCGCATCGCGAGACCGTCGACGACCAGTTCGGCTCCGAGCCGGTCGAGGGCGGCGCGGACGTGGTCGGTGCGGCCGTGGGCGGTCCCCCCGGTCGTCACGACGAGGCGACGGTCCGGGCGGTCGAGGGCCGCGACCGTCGCGTCGAGCTGGTCGGGCACCCGCGTCGTCGACGTCTCCGCGACGCCGAGGGAGCCGAGGAGGCGCGGCACCGGCACCGAGAACACGTCGCGGACGGTGCCGGGCTCGGGCACGCCCTCGGCCACGACCTCGTCGCCGAGGACTGCCAGCGCGACCGTCGGCCGGACGACGACGGGCACGGCGTCGTGCCCCCCGAGGGCCAGCACGGCGAGGCGGGGCGGGGTGAGGAGCGTGCCCGCGGCGAGCAGGACGTCGCCGTGGTCGATCTCTTCTCCGGCACGACGGACGTGCGACGGGCGCCGCGGGTCGGGGTCCGCCGTCAGGACGCCGTCGGCCACGTGACCGGCCTCCGACCGCAGCACCCGCTCGGTCCCGGTCGGCACGACGGCCCCGGTGGTGACGGGGCGTGCGGTCCCCGGTGGCAACGGTTCGACGCCGTCGCCGACCCGGCCCGCGACGATCGACCGACCGAGGCGCCACGGTCCGTCGCCGGCGACCGCCCAACCGTCCATCGCCGAGACGTCGGAACCGGGCACCCGCGCGAGGCTCACGACCTCGCGGGCCAGGGTGCGTCCCGCCGCCTCGCCGAGAACGACCGTCTCGACGGACCGGGGCAGCGCCCGGGCGACGTCGGCCGCCTCGGTCCGGGCGACGCGCCAGTCGGCCCGCCGGACCGTCACGCCCGGTCGGCCGTGGCGAGCGCGGTGGCGGTCGCGACCGCGCGGTCGAGTTCGGCGCGCGAACCCCCGGCGAGCCCCGCGGCGTAGCCGACGAGGAAGGTCGTCAGCGGGGCGGCGGGCCGGGCGACGCCGTGCGCCGCGTCGCGGGCGAGGTCGAGCACCTCGGGGACGTCGACCACGAAGTCGTCGGGCAGCCCCAGGGCCCGGGCGAGTCGTTCGGCCCAGGCGTCGAGGTCGGCAGGTGTGTCGGTCATGCCAGTCACTCAACCAGTCGGGTGGGACTCGTGCCGGACGACACCCAGGCGGTCGGCGTCGTCCACGGTGTCGACGTCGGCGCAGAGCTCGTCGGGCACCGGCACCTCGAGCAGGTCGAGGCCGTCCAGCAGCCGCCGGAGCGACAGGCCGACGAGGGGCCCCTCGGCCCGCAGCGCTTCGAGTCGGGCCCGAAGGGACCCGGTCCGGTAGACGCCGAGCAGCGGTTGGCGACGCCCGCCCGAGTCGACGGCCAGCAGGCCGTCGCGGCGCTCGCCGTCGCCGTCGTGACGGCCACCGTCCTCGAGCAGCGCCCGGACGGCCTCGGGCGCCCGCGGCAGGTCGCAGGCGAGCACGAGGGTCCACGGGGCCGGTCGCGGGACGACGTCCAGGCCGGCCGCCAGCGCGGTGACGGGCCCGGACCAGGCGGGTCGCTCGCGGGTCAGCAGCGCCCCGGTCGGCGGCACCCGCCCCTCACGCAGGCCGACCACGACGAGGGCGCGGGCGCCGGCCGACGCCTCGACGGCCCGGTCGAGCAGCGTCGCGTCCCCGCTCGTGAACGCCGTCTTGTCGACCCCCTCGACCCGGGAGGCGCGACCCCCCGCCAGCAGGACGGCGTCGAAGGCGAGCGGAGTGTCTCTGCGCATGCCCACAGGCTAGGGCGCGCGCGACCGGACGGACGCAGGAGGCGCGGTGCCGGTCGGACCGGTACCGCGCCTCCTGTGGGCTCTCGCGGGGCGTCAGCCCGCGGCGACCTGCTGGTCGCGCTTCGGCAGCACCCAGCCCGGGCGCACGAAGTGGCAGGTGTAGCCGTAGGGGTCCTTCTCGAGGTAGTCCTGGTGCTCCTCTTCGGCCTGCCAGAAGTCGCCGGCGGGCGAGACCTCGGTGACGACCTTGCCGGGCCAGAGGCCCGACGCGTCGACGTCGGCGATGGTGTCGAGCGCCGTCGCCCGCTGCTCGTCGTTCGTGTAGAAGATCGCCGAGCGGTAGCTGTCGCCGACGTCGTTGCCCTGGCGGTCCTTCGTCGACGGGTCGTGGATCTGGAAGAAGAACTCGAGGATCTCGCGGTACGAGGTCAGGCCCGGGTCGAAGACGATCTCGACGGCCTCGGCGTGGCCTCGGTGGTTGCGGTACGTGGCGTTCGGCACGCTGCCGCCCGAGTAGCCGACGCGCGTCGAGACGATGCCCGGTCGACGGCGCAGCAGCTGCTGGGCGCCCCAGAAGCAGCCTCCGGCGAGGATGGCGGTCTCGGTCGTGCCGCTGGGGGCTGGGGTGGATTCGGGGGAGAAGAGCGTCATGTAGGCACCGTATCCTTCGGTTTCGAGTGAGGCGTGGGGGACGAAGCGGAGGGCCGCCGAGTTGATGCAGTAGCGCAGGCCGCCGGTGGCGGTGGGACCGTCGCCGAACACGTGGCCGAGGTGGCTGTCGCCCGCGGCGGACCGCACCTCGGTGCGCTTGAAGAACAGGCCCTCGCGCTTCTCGACGACGTGATCGGCGTCGATCGGGCGGGTGAAGCTCGGCCAGCCGGTCCGGCTGTCGAACTTGTCGACCGAGGCGAACAGGGGCTCGCCCGAGACGACGTCCACGTAGATGCCGACGTCCTTCGAGTCCCAGAACTCGTTGCGGAACGCCGGTTCGGTGCCGCCGCCCTGGGTGACTCGACGCTGGGTCGAGGTGAGACGGGCGACCGCCTCGGGGTCTTTCCGGTACTGGTTCGACATGATGCCTCCTGTTCGTCGGCGCCGGTGCGATCGGATGGGGTCGGGTGCCCGCGATCGCGTCGATGCCTCTCACGACAACAACCGGGCGGTGCCGGGTGTTCCGAAGGCCTGCGAGGATCGACGCATGAGCCTCATCCGACTGAACGACGTGACCGTCCGCTTCGACGGCACCCCGGTGGTGCGCGAGGCGTTCTTCCGCCTCGACGAGAAGGAGCGCGTGGGGTTGATCGGTCGCAACGGCAGCGGCAAGTCGACCCTGCTCAAGCTGATGCTCGACCAGGTGCAGCCCGACGTGGGCACGGTCACGCTCGAGCAGGGCGTGCGGGTGGGCTACTTCTCGCAGTTCTCCGAGCTCGACGGCACGCAGACGATCGTCGAGGTGCTGACCGGGCTCTTCGCCCACGAGCGGGCGATCGAGGCCGACCTGGCGCAGATCGACGCCGACATCGCGGTCGCGGCCGTGGACCCCGACGGCGGGGACGCCCTCGACCAGCTGATCCACCGGCAGTCCGAGCTGTTCGCCGAGATGGACCGGGTCGACGGCTGGGAGTACCCGCGCCGCATCGACACCGCCCTCAGCGTGCTGGGGTTCGGCGACGCGCACCGCAGCAGCCCGATCGACGACCTCAGCGGCGGCTGGCGCAACCGGGCGGCCCTCGCGAAGATCGTCCTCGAGGACCCCGACGTGCTGCTGCTCGACGAGCCCACGAACTTCCTCGACGTGGCGGGCGTCGAATGGCTCGAGGCGTGGTTCCGCGACTTCCACGGGGCCGCGGTCGTCGTGTCGCACGACCGCAGCTTCCTCGACGCGGTCGTCACGCGCATCGTCGAGGTCGAGAACTTCCACCTGCACGACTACCCGGGCGACTTCGCCGAGTACGTCGTGCAGAAGCAGTTCCGGCTGAAGAGCCTCGAGCAGCAGTTCGTGCACGAGTCCGAACTCCTCGCGTTCGAGGCCGAGGGCATCTCGGACCGCCGCGACGCCGCCAAGGCCGCCAAGCGGCAGGACGGTGGCGACCTGCTCAAGCAGCTCGCCAAGGTCAAGAAGTCGCGGGCCCCGCGCCCGGTCGACCAGATCATCACCGAGATCTACTCGGGCCTGCACGTCAAGGACGTCCTCTGCCGCGTCGACGGCCTCGGCAAGGCGCGCGACGACCGCACGCTCTTCGACGACCTGACCTTCGAGCTGCGCCGCGGTGACCGCCTCGTCGTCACCGGTGCGAACGGCAGCGGCAAGAGCACCCTGCTGCGGGTGCTGACCGGCGAGGAGCGCGCCGACGCGGGGCGGGCGGCCTGGGCCGGCGGCGTCAAGGTGGTCTCGTACGACCAGGTGCTGGCCGAGCTCGACGACGACGACACCGTGACGCACTCGGTCAATGCCCTGCCCGACAGCCTCGCGCTGACCGCGACCCGCAAGTCGGTCGGTCGGTTCCTCGCCATGTTCCAGTTCAGCGAGGCCGACCTCAAGAAGCGCATCGGCTCGCTCTCGGGCGGTCAGCGGGCCCGCGTGGCGATGGCGCAGTGCCTGCTCTCGGGGGCCTCGGTGCTGCTGCTCGACGAGCCGACCAACCACCTCGACGTGCCGAGCGCCCAGGTCATGGAGCGGGCGCTGCAGCACTTCCCCGGCGCCGTCGTCGTGGTCAGCCACGACCGGTTCTTCGCCGACAAGGTCGCCACCCGGCGGCTGGTGTTCGGGGCGGACGCCGAGCGGCCCGAACGCGTGGCGGTCACCGCCGCCTGAGCCGTCGGTCCGCCCGGCGTCGGACCCCGGTCGTCGGCCCCGGGTCGTCGGGCCGCGGTCGTCGCCCCGGGTCGTCGGGCCGCGGTCGTCGCCCCGGGTCGTCAGTCCGCGGTCGGCAGGCCTCGGTCGTCAGCCCTCGGTCGTCAACGGTGGGACCACCTCGGCCACGCCCGAGACGACCAGCCCGTCCGCGTCGTGGTCGAGGGCGGAGTACGCCGCGTCGAGGTCGGGCACGATGTGGCCGTAGACCGGCTTGCCGGTCGCGGCGAGGGTGGCCCAGGTCGTGGCGGGCGCCTGCCAGTCGAGGCCCAGCAGGCTCCAGCTCGACGAGGTGCGGCTCAGCAGCCCGGGGTCCTCCGCGAGCTCGCCGGCGTAGTAGTAGCCCCAGGTCTCGCACCCCCGGGCGGTCGCGAGGTCGCCCCACTCGGTCTGCGTGCAGTAGCCCTTGGCGACGAGGGTCTGCGTCAGGTCGGCCGTGCCGAGCTGCGTCCGGGCGATCTCGAACAGCTCGGGGTAGAAGTCGGCGCCGACGTACTTCGGGTCGACGAAGAGCGCGTGGTCGTGGCCGAACTCGAGGACGATCTCGTCGAAGCGGGCGTAGGGCTGGTCCGACTGGTCGGGGTCGCTCGTCCCCGCCGCCGAGATGCGGTAGCGCTGCACCTCGGCCCAGGTGTGCTCGGCGGCGACGAAGCCGGTCGTGCCCGAGGTGCGGTCGAGGGTCTCGTCGTGCAGGCCGAACCAGACGCCGTCCGAGGTGCGGGCGAGCGACATCTCGAGCGCGTCCACCCCTGCCGCGACCGACTGCCGGTACGCGAACAGCGACATCTCGGGCCAGTCGAGCGACCCGCCGCGGTGCGCGACGGTCGCCGTGCCCGCGGCCAGCAGGGCGTCGACGGGCCGAGGAGGCGCGGTCGGCGTGACCCGCGCCTCCTCGGTCACGCGGTCGGCCCGCAGGGCGACGCCCGCACCGAGCGTGCCGAGGACGGCGAGTCCGCCCGCGCCGAGCAGCGCGGTGCGGCGGGACACGCGGGGTCGCGGACGCGGGGCGGAGGGCATGGCTCAATCTTGGGGGTCGCCGGGCCCGGGGCGCGACGCCCGGGGCCCGGTTCACCCGGCGGTCGCCCGCGTCAGTCGGCTTCGTACTCGTCGAGGGCGGGCGAGGGGCGACCGTCGGGGTCCCACATCGCCTGGTTCTCCCACGCGTTGCCCGAGGCCGGGTCGTCGGGGTCCCAGCCGGCACCCTCGACCGCGGTCCACGCGGGCTCCCACGCGACGACGCCGATGCCGCGGCCGCCGGGGGCGGATGCCACCACGTCCTGGATCGCCCGGAAGTTCGCGGCCTGGCCCTCGGGCGTCGCAGGATAGCCGACGACCAGCTGCGACGGGGCGACGATCACGTTCTCCCAGGCGTGGTCGGGGTCGTCCTCGAGCGTCCACGGGTACGAGGTCTCGACGATCAGCACGTCGCGGCTCTCGGGGTGGGGTGCAGGAGGCGCGGTGCCGGTCTCGACACCGGCACCGCACCTCCTGCGATCGCCTCGCGTCGCGGCTCAGCCTCGCGGGCCGCTGACGACGCGCACCGCACCGGCGGGCACGGCGAGACGGCCGTCGACGGGGTCGCCGGTGATCAGTTCGGTGCCCCGCCCGGTGACGACGTCGGCCTCGGCGTCGCCGTGGTTGACGAAGAACGTGAAGTCGACGTCGTCGCCGTGACGGACGACGACCTCGAGCCCCGCGGGGTGCTCGACCGGCACGGCGACCCCCGCGTCGTCGAGCACGGCCCGGACGAGACCGTCCAGGTCGGCGCCGGAGGTGCGGGTGGAGACGTACCAGGCCGACCCGTCGCCTCGCTCGTTGCGGGTGACGGCGGGCCCGCCGGCGGCTGGACCGTCGACGTAGCGCGAGACCGCGTCGGCGCCCTCGAGCACGATGTCGTCCGACCAGCCCGTGCCCGTCGTGCCGTCGTCCAGGGTGACCACCTGGTCGGCGTACAGGGGCAGGAACTCGGGCACCGAGAGGCCGAGCGTCCGTCGCAGGGCACCGGGAGCGCCACCCTCGTGGACGGCGTCGTCCTCGTCGACGACCCCTGAGAAGTACGACGCCACGAAGGTGCCGCCGGCCCGGACGAACGCGTCGATCGCCTCCGATGTCGCCTCGTCGGCGAGGTAGAGCGACGGGGCGACGACGAGGTCGTACCCCGTGAGGTCGTCGTGCGGGTGCCGGAAGTCCACCGTGACGCCGAGCTGCCACAGGGCCGCGTACCAGGCCACGACGCGCTCGCGGTGGTCGAGTTCGACGGAGGGGCGCCACTCGAGGTCGTGCGCCCAGAACGACTCGACGTCCCAGAGGACGGCGACCCGCGCCTCCACCCGGCTGCCGCGGACGGCCGCGAGGCGACCCAGGTCGGCGCCGAAGTCGACGACCTCGCGCCAGGTGCGGGTCGCGACGCCGGCGTGCGGCAGCATCGCCGAGTGGAACTTCTCGGCGCCGTAACGTGATGCGCGGAACTGGAAGAACAGGATGGCGTCGGCGCCGCGGGCGAGGTGGCTGGCCGCGTTGCGGGCCAGTTCACCGGGCCGCTTGGCGATGTTGCGTGGCTGCCAGTTGACGGCTGAGGTCGAGTGTTCCATCAGCATCCACGGCGCACCGCCGGCGAGTGACCGGGTGAGGTCGGCGTCCATGGCGAGCAGCACGTGGTTGTCGTGGCGTTCGGCCACCAGGTAGTGGTCGTTCGCGACCACGTCGACCTCGCGGGCCCACTTCCAGTAGTCGATCGAGGGGCAGTTGGTCGCCATGAAGTTCGTGGTGACCGGGAGGTGCGGTGCATGGCGCTTGATCGCGTCGCGTTCGGCCGTGAAGCAGGCCAACAGGGCGTCCGAGGTGAACCGGGCGAAGTCCAGGCGCGACGTCTGGTTCACGACCGTGGCCGAGGTGCGTGGCACGTCGATCTCGTCCCACTCGCCGTAGGTCTGGCCCCAGAACCGGGTGCCCCACGCGGCGTTCAGCGCGTCGAGGCTGACGTACTTCTCCTCGAGCCAGGTGCGGAAGGCGAGCACCGAGTGGGGGCCGTAGTCCTCGCTGATCGGGGCGCCGTACTCGTTGTGGACGTGCCAGAGGACGACCGCGGGGTGGTTCGCGTACCGCTCGGCCAGCCGCTCGGTGATGGCCAGCGCGGCCCGACGGTAGTCGGGGCTGCTCGGGCTGACCATGCCGCGCGAGCCGCGGCCCAGCGTGACGCCGTCGCGGGTGACGGGGTGCGAGTCGGGGTAGGCCTTCCAGAACCACGCGGGAGGCACGGTCGTCGGGGTGGCGAGGTCGACGTCGATGCCGGCGTCGTGGAGCAGGCCGAGGACGTCGTCGAGGAAGCCGAAGTCGTACTCGCCCTCACGGGGCTCGAGCAGGGCCCACGAGAAGATGCCGACGCTGACCAGGTTGACGCCCGCCTGCTTCATCAGCGCGATGTCCTCGAGCCAGACCTCGCGCGGCCACTGTTCGGGGTTGTAGTCCCCGCCGTAGCGGAGGTCGGCGCGACCGGGCAGCCAGGTCGTGGTGGCCTGGGGCGTGGGCCGGGCGTCGAGCTCGAGTGACATGCGGTGATCTCCTTTGACTGTGTGCGCTCCCAGTTGTAACACACCGGTATCGACTGCCAAAAGCGTTCATGTCGGTGTTGACAAGCCAAAAGTGCTGTGCATAACTGTAACCGCTCACAGGCACAGCGACGTGGTTCTCCGAGGCCCGCGCTGTCCCCCCACCACAGCTCTTGCTTTCCTCAAGGAGGACGAATGCGCAGCTCATCCCGCCGTCTCGGTGTCGCCACGATCGCGACCGCCGCCCTACTGCTCACCGCCGGATGCTCCGGCGCCGGGGGAGGCTCGGCCGACGACGGCCCGGTCGAGCTCAGCTACTGGGCCTGGGCCCCGAACCTCGACAAGGTCGTCGACCTCTGGAACCAGGACAACCCCGACATCCAGGTCACCGTCAACAAGCAGGACGGCGGAGACCCGGCCATCACCAAGCTGCTCACGGCCATCAAGGCCGGCAGCGGTGCTCCCGACCTGATCCAGGCCGAGTACCAGAAGATCCCGACCCTCGTGTCGTCGGACGCGCTCGCCGACATCTCTGACCTGGGCGCCGCCGACCTCGAGGGCGACTTCTCGGAGGGCACCTGGTCGTCGGTGACCCTCGGCGGCGACGCCGTCTACGCCATCCCGCAGGACTCCGGCCCGATGATGGCCTACTACCGCACCGACATCCTCGACCAGTACGGCCTGAGCGTCCCGACCACGTGGGACGAGTACGCCGACGTGGCCACGAAGCTGCACGCCGCCGACCCGTCGAAGTACCTCGGCACCTTCTCGGCCAACGACGCCGGCTGGTTCGCCGGCCTCACGCAGCAGGCCGGGGCCTCCTGGTGGTCGATCGACGGCGACAGCTGGGGCGTCGACATCGCCGACGGCCCGACGGAGGAGGTCGCCTCGTACTGGGGCGGGCTCGTCGAGAGCGGTGCCATCGACAACAAGCCCATGTACACGCCCGAGTGGAACGCCGGGCTGAACGACGGCAGCCAGGTCGGCTGGATCAGCTCGGTGTGGGCGCCAGGCGTGCTGGGCGGCAACGCCCCCGACACCGCCGGCAAGTGGACCGCGGCCCTCCTGCCGCAGTGGGACGCCTCGAAGCCCGCGGACGGCAACTGGGGCGGCTCGACCACGGCCGTCACGACGCAGTCCGAGCACAAGGAGGCGGCGGTCGAGTTCGCCACCTGGCTGAACACCGACCCGACGGCCGTGGCCGCACTCGCCGACGTCGCAGGCGTCTACCCGGCGGCGACCGACGCCGCCGCGGACGCGCTGACGACCAGCCCCGACTTCTTCAGTCAGCAGGACGACTTCTACGACATCGCCGCGCAGGCGTCCGAGTCGGTGAACCCGTTCACCTACGGCCCCAACGTCAACGTCGCCTTCAGCGCGTACAACGACGAGTTCGCCAAGGCGGCCGACGCGAAGACGCGGACGGCCTTCGAGGACGCGGTCGAGGCCATGCAGGAGATCACCGTCGACGACCTGACGAAGAGCGGCTTCTCGGTCGAGTAGCGACACCGGGCGGGGCAGCCGGGGTCACCCCGGCCGCCCCGCCACCCCTCCGTCACACCCGTCTCGACCCAAGGACACGGCATGGCCGACACCCTCACCCCTCTCAGCCCTCGCACCGACGGCACCGGGCCGACCCGGTCGACGAGCGATCGCGAGGCACCCCGACCCGCGACCCGCCGGGGCAACGGCAGCTTCCGCACCCGAGTGCTGACCCCCTACGCCATGCTGGCCCCCGGCATCGTCCTCTTCGTGCTGTTCATGGCGGCGCCCATCGTCTACACGCTCTTCCTCAGCTTCCAGAAGAAACAGGTCGTCGGTCTCGGGCTCGGCTCGGGCGGCGAGAGCCAGGTGTTCGCCGGCTTCGAGAACTACGTCGGTTCGCTGACCGACCCCGAGTTCGCCGCCAGCGTCGGACGCGTCCTGCTCTACGGCGTCGTGCTCATCCCGTGCATGCTCGGCCTCGCGCTGCTCTTCGCGCTGCTGCTCGACTCGAAGCGCACCCGGGCCACGGCCTTCTCGCGCGTCTCGATCTTCATGCCCTACGCCGTGCCCGCCGTGATCAGCTCGTTGCTCTGGGGGTTCCTGTACCTGCCCGCCGTCAGCCCCTTCTACTACGTGTTCGACCGGCTCGGCTGGGACGTGGACGGGGTGCTCGGCTCGGGCACCGTGCTGTTCGCGATCGCCAACATCGCCCTCTGGGGCGGCGTCGGCTTCAACATGATCGTCATCTACACGTCGCTCAAGGCCGTGCCGACCGACGTCTACGAGGCCGCGCGCCTCGACGGTGCCAGCGAGGTGCAGATCGCCTTGCGCATCAAGATCCCCATGGTGGCACCCGCGCTCGTCATGACCGCCCTGTTCTCGATGGTGGCCACCCTGCAGGTGTTCGCCGAGCCGACGACCCTCCGCCCGCTCACGAACAGCCTGTCGACCAGCTGGTCGCCGCTCATGCTCGTCTACCGCGACGCCTTCACCCGCGACGACATCTACTCCGCGGCGGCGACCTCGGTCGTCATCGCGCTCGCCACCTTCATCGTCAGCTTCTTCTTCCTCCGGGTCGTCCAGAAGCGCGCGTTCGGCCAGGAGGACTGACCATGACCACGATCCACCTCGACGGCTCCCGTGACGCGGCGGCCCCGGTGCCCGACCCGACCCGCGCCTCCTCGGGTGGCCGACGCGCCTCGGGCGGGCTGCCGCGCGACCCGAGCACCCCGCGACTGCACGCCGAACGGCCGAGCATCGTCTCGACCGTGCTGCTGTTGATCGGCGCCGTCTACTGCCTGTTCCCGGTGCTCTGGGTCGTCACGGCCTCCACCAAGGACGGCGGCGAGCTCTTCTCGACCTTCACCCTGGCCCCGAGCGGGCACCTGCTCGACAACGTCGTCGCCCTGACGCAGTACCGCGACGGGCTGTTCTGGCGCTGGATGCTCAACACCGCGCTCTACGCCGGCATCGGCGCGATCGCGTCGACCTTCGTCTCGGCGCTCTCGGGCTACGTGCTCGCGAAGTTCGAGTTCCCGGGCAAGAAGGTCGTCTTCAACGTGCTGCTCATGGGCGTGCTCGTGCCCGGCGTCATCCTGGCGATCCCGCAGTACTTCCTGCTCGCGAACGTCGGCCTGACCAACACCTTCTGGGGCGTGCTGCTGCCGCAGATCATCAGCCCGTACGGCATCTACCTCGCCCGCATCTACGCCGCGGCCGCCGTGCCGACCGACGTCATCGAGGCCGCCCGCACCGAGGGGGCCCGAGAGATGGGCATCTTCGGCCGCATCGCCGTGCCCATGCTGCTGCCCGGGCTCGTGACCATCTTCCTGTTCCAGTTCGTCGCCATCTGGAACAACTTCATGCTGCCGTACATCATGCTCGGCGACGACTCGTTGTTCCCCCTCACGGTCGGCCTCAACGGTCTGCTCAACCAGGGTGCCTCGGCCCCGGCGTTGTACACGCTCGTCATCACCGGGGCGCTGCTGTCGGTCATCCCGCTGATCGCGATCTTCCTGGTGCTGCAACGGTTCTGGAAGGTCGACCTCGCGGCCGGTGCGGTCAAGTAGTGCCGGCTCGACGGTGGGCCGTCCCGGTGGGTCGGATCGCACCGTCGATCCGAGGGCCGCTGCCCCCTAGGCTGGCCGCGTGAGCAGCGCGACCGGCCGTGGCCGACCGACCATCGACGACGTCGCCACGGCGGCCGGCGTCTCGCGAGGCACGGTGTCGCGGGCGCTCAACGGCGGACGGTGGGTCAGCCCGGAGGCCAAGACCGCCGTGGACGCCGCCATCAAGGCGACCGGCTACCGGGTCAACCCGCACGCGCGCAGCCTCGCGACGAACCGCACCGGGTCGGTCGCCTTCCTGCTGACCGAGGACCACCAGCAACTCTTCGAAGACCCCAACTTCTCGATCCTGCTCCGCGGCACGGCTGCGGCACTCGCCGAACGGGACGTCTCGCTCGTGCTGATCATGGCCGGCTCGGCCGCCGAGCAGCAGCGGGCGCTCGCCTACATCGGGGCCGGTCACGTCGACGGCGTCCTGCTCGTCTCCGCGCACAGCGGGGGGCGGTTGTTGACCGACGTGGTCGACTCGGGCGTGCCCGCCATCGCCTGCGGCATCCCCCTCGGGCACGAGAAGAAGATGGGCTGGGTCGCCGCAGACGATCGCGAGGGCGCCCGCGAGATCGTCGCCTACCTCCGTGGCCTCGGCCGCCGACGCATCGCCACGATCGCCGGCCCCGCCGACACCCCCGGGGGCATCACGCGCCTCGAGGGCTACCGGGACGAACTGGGGGACGACGCCGACGACTCCCTCGTCCGGCACGGCGACTACGGGCGCGAGAGCGGGCGCGTCGCCATGGAGGCGCTCCTGGCAGAGCACGCGGACCTCGACGCCGTGTTCGCCGCCAACGACCGCATGGCCGCGGGGGCGATCGACGCCCTGACGGCCGCCGGGCGGCGTGTGCCCGCCGACGTGGCGGTCGCGGGGTTCGACGACTCGAGCGTCGCTGCCGAGACGACTCCGGCCCTCACGACCATGCGCCAGCCCTTCGACCGCATCAGCAGCGAGATGGTCCGCCTGCTGCTGCAGGTCATCGACGGCGAGAAGCCCGCGGCCATGACGCTCCCGACCGAGCTGGTGGTGCGCGCGTCCGCGTGACGCGACCCGCGCCTCCTGCGGTTCGCCGCCCCGGCGTCGGACCGGGCCGCGCGCGTAGGGTCGGCCGCATGACCGATCTCGACGGAGCCGTGGTGCTCGTGGCCGGTGCGTCCGGCGGACTGGGGCAGCGTCTCGCCGCGATGCTCGAAGACGAGGGGGCCGTGGTGGTCCGCGCCGCCCGGCGGCCCGAGTCGTTGTCGGGGCCCGGTGCGTACCTCGCCGACCTGCGGGAGCGGTCGGGAGGCGCGGCGCTGGTCCGTTCGGCGCTCGACGAGCACGGCCGGCTCGACGGCGTCGTGGTCGCCGCGGGCGTCGTCGCCTTCGGGGCGGCGAAGGACCTCGACGACGACACGCTCGACGAACTCGTCGAGACGAACGCGCTCGGGCCGATCCGGCTGCTGCGGGCCGCGCACCCCGCGCTCGCCGAGAGCGCCGCCGCCGGTCGCGAACCGTTCGTCGTCACCCTGAGCGGCGTGGTGTCCGAGGTGCCGACCGTCGGCATGGCGGCTTACTCGGCGTCCAAGGCCGCGCTCGCCGCCTTCGTCACGGCGGCCGGGCGGGAGTACCGGCGCGACGGCATCCGGGTGCTCGACGCGCGCCCCGGTCACACCGACACCGGTCTCGCCACCCGGGCGGTGGCGGGCGAGGCCCCGGCGTTCGGCGCGGCGCTCGACCCCGACGCGGTGGCCGAGCGCATCGTGCGGGCGATCGCCGACGGTGAGAAGGACCTGCCGAGTTCGGCGTTCACCGATTGAGGCCGGTGGGGCCGTCGGCCCTAGCTGAACTCGTCGCCGACGAGGCGCAGCAGATCGGCGAGCTGGGCCTGCTGGGCAGGTGACAGCGAGTGCAGCCGGGCGCTCTCGGCGTCGACCAGGCTGAGCATCGCGGCGTCGACCCGGGCGATGCCGTCGGCGGTCACCCTCACGAGGACGCCGCGACCGTCGCTCGGGTCGCCTCGGCGCTCGACCAACCCGCGTTCGACGAGTCGGTCGAGGCGGTTCGTCATGGTGCCGCTGGTGACCATGGTCGCCGTGACGAGGTGCTTCGGGCTGAGCTGGAACGGGTCGCCGGCCCGGCGCAGGGCCGACAGGACGTCGAACTCCCAGTTCTCGAGCTCGGCGTGGGCGAAGGCCTCGCTGCGGATGCGGTCGAGCCGTCGCGACAGGCGCCGCAGTCGCGAGAAGACGTCGAGGGGTGCGAAGTCGATGTCGGGGCGTTCGCGTGCCCAGGCGTCGATGATCAGGTCGACTTCGTCGTTCGTGGCCACGGTGCTGCGTTCCAATCGGTCGGGTCGTACCTGTCATCTTCGTCCACCCGCCGGAGAATCGGCCACACGGGCCCGTGGTCGGCAGCACGGGCGGGTTCGCCCTCGACGGTCCACCGCGACGGCCCGCTCTGCAGGATCCTGCCCGCCTGGCCTCCGGCGCGGTCGCCTCGGCGGTCGCGCTCGGCTACTGGTACGTCACGAGGTCGGGCGTGGGCGAGACGTCGGCCATGGTCTGCTCGGGGCTGAGCATCGGGGCGTCCTCGTCGTAGAAGTTCTTCCAGCCCCAGGCCACCCCCGCCGGTGCCCCGTCGTGCAGGGTGCGCCAGGTGGCCTGCTTGTCGGGCTGCGAGCCCTGGCCGTCGACGTGGACCAGCGTCTCGAGTTCGGGGTGCGACGTGTCGATCGACGACCGATCGCGCAGCATGTCGAGCCGGAACTGGTGCAGCACGAACATCTTCGGCGGCAGGCCCCTCGACGCCACGAGGTCGGCCAGCCAGCTCGAGACGGCGTTCACCTCGCTCGCCTCGACCCCGCCGATCTGCCGCAGGGGCACCTGGTCGGCCTCGAGACGCCACTCGGGGTCGAGGGCCAGGCCCACGTTCGGCCGCGACAGCAGCGACTCGTAGCGCTTCGCCTGGCTGAGGAAGTCCGCCCGCCCCGGCTGCAGGTCGATCACGACGTACTGGCCGGCCGCGGCGGCCGCGTCGACGTAGGGCAAGATGCTCTCGGGTGAGAGCTCGTTCGAGTAGTCGCCGTCGGCCCCGGCCGCACCGGCGGCCACGGTGGCGATGATCTCGAGCAGCGGGACGACGGGACGGTCGCTCACCGCGTCGTAGCTCGCCGCGACGGCGGCGGCCCGCTGCACGGTGGCGGCGACGTCCTGCTCGCCGAGCACGCCGAGCGCTCCCGTGCCGGGGGCGCCGTAGAGCGCCACGAACCGTCGGTCGGGGAAGAACCGCTGACCACCGCCCGGCAGCTGTGCGCCCGAGCGGGCCGCCGCGACCGACCAGTCGGGGTCGGGGACCGTCGAGAACGAGGCGCCGACCAACAGGGTGGCGGTCGTCGACGAGGCGTGCAGCGCGTCGATCACCTCGCCGGACGTCTGCAGATCGACGACCCCGTCGGGCAGGGCCTCGACCTCGGCACCGGCGGCCCGTGCCGTGGCCGTCGCCGCGGCGTCGTCGCCACCGGCCACGACGGCGAGGACGTCGTGGCGTGCGGTGCCCGCCTCGGGGACGTCGACCGAGGAGGCGCTGGTCACGACCTCGACACCCGTCGCGTCGAGCGCCCCCACGTCACCGACGCCCAGCACGGTCTCGACGCCGAGTCGGTCGAGCTCGGCCCCGAGCCCCGTCGACGACTCAGGCGCCAGCCCCGTCGACGACTCGGTCGCGAGCCCCGACGAGGAGGGGATCGGTGACGCCGATGCGCCGTTCGACCCCGCCGCGGGCGCCAGCAGCATCGGCACCCGCAGTCGTCGCGCCTCGTCGGCGGCCACCGCCTGGGCCTCGGGATCGCCGTCCGGGGCGACGACCGCGACGGGGCTCGAGGTGAACAGCGCCCGGCTCGCCTCGACGGCCCTCTCGGGTGCCCCGGCCGCGCCGACGACGGTGACCCGCGCCTCCTGCCCCCGGGTGACGACGGCCGTCCGGTCGACGACCGCGGTCGACGTGCAGCCGGCGGTCGCCACGAGCGCGGCAGCCGCGAACGCGGCGGCGACCGTGACGCGGACGAGACGAGGTGGGCCCGGGACGAGGCGGGGTCGAACGGGTCGGGTCGGAGCGGGGCCGGGTCGGAGGAGCACCGATCAACGGTAACCGCGACCACCGACCGCGGCGCACCGGGGGATCAGCTCAGGACGTCCTTCGTCGTGAAGCGGCCGAGCGCCAGGGCGCCGAACACGGCGACGTAGCCCGCCTGCAGCAGGGCGTTGGCGGCGAACGAGTCCCACGAGATCGGATCGCGCATCAGGTCGGCGAAGCCCAGCCAATGGTGGGTGAAGAGCCACGGGTCGAAGGCGTCCAGCTGAGGCAGCGCGTCGACGATCTGGGCGACGGTCGAGAGCACGATGGTCGCTGCCATGGCCCCGACGGGCACGCTCGTCAGCGTCGAGGCGAACAGGCCGATCGCACTGAGGCCCAGCAACGAGAGCGTGACGTAGAGCGCCATCAGCAGCAGCCTCAGGGCGTAGTCCCCGAGGCCGATCGTCTGGCCCGAGAGCAACGTCACCGGCCCGATCGGGAACAGCGCGGCCCCGGCGATGGCCCCGAACACGACCACCACGAGGGTCGCCGCGAGACAGAACGCGGCCGCGGCCACGTACTTGACGAGCAGGAGGCGCACCCGGCCCACCGGGGTCACCAGCAGGTACCGCAGGGTGCCGAGGCTCGCCTCGCCGGCGATCGTGTCGCCGGCGACGACGCCCACGGTCAGGGGGAGGAAGAGCGGGATCGCCACCGTGAGCGCGGTGAGCGAGACGAAGAGGCCGTTCTGGGTGATGTCGCCCAGGAAGGCCGGCCCGCGACCGCTGCCGCCGTCGGCCGTCGTGACGCGGACGGCGACGGCCAGCAGCACGGGGATGAGTGCCAGGGCACCGAGCAGGGCGATCGTCCGCACGCGACGGAAGAGCACCGCGAGCTCGCTGCCGAGCAGGGCGAGTCCGAGTCCGCCGCGGGGGCCGTCGACCGGCTCGTCGGCGGTGCGGTCCGCGTCGGGATGCGCGCCCACGGGCTCAGCCGGCGACATCGAAGCCCTCGCCGGTCAGGTCCACGAAGCGGTCCTCGAGGCTCGCACCCGCCACCTCGAAGCCCCGCACCCGCACGTCGGCGGCGACGAGGGCGGCGACGATCGACTCGGGTGACAGGCCTTCGACGGCCAGGTCGGCCTCGACGCGGACCGAGCCGCCCGCGGTGGCGGGCGCCGCGTCCGAGCGGGCCGGCGCCTCCGGGGTGAGCCCGAGGCGGATCAGCACGTCGCGGGCGACGTCGGGGTCGGGGGTGAGCAGTCGGACGCGGTGTGCGCCGAGGGCTCGCAGGTCGTCGAGCGTGCCCTGGGTGAGCAGCCGCCCGGCGCTCATGACGCCGATGTGCGTGCACATCTGCTCGACCTCGCTCAGCAGGTGGCTCGAGACGAGGACCGTCGTGCCCTCGTCGGCCAGCGAGCGGATCAGGCCGCGGACCTCGCGGGTGCCCTGCGGATCGAGGCCGTTGCTCGGCTCGTCGAGCACCAGCAGGTCGCGGGGCATGAGCAGGGCGGTGGCGATGCCCAGGCGCTGTTTCATGCCGAGCGAGTACGCGTGCGCCTTCTTCGAGGCGGCGTGCCCGAGGCCGACGCGGTCGAGCGCCGCGTCGACGCGGGCCCGGCGGGTGGCCGCCGGTGCCCGACGGTCGCCCGAGTCGAGGCGGTGCAGGTTGGCCCGACCCGAGAGGAAGGGGTAGAAGGCCGGACCCTCGACCAGGGCGCCCACCCGGGGCAGGACCCGTCGGAGGTCGTCGGGCATCGAGCCGCCCAGCACGCGGATCTCGCCGCTCGTCGCCGAGGTCAGCCCGAGCAGCATGCGGATCGTGCTCGTCTTGCCCGATCCGTTCGGGCCGAGGAACCCGTAGACGCTGCCGTGCGGCACGGCGAGGTCGACGCCGTCGACGGCCTGCTGGTGGCCGAAGCGCTTGGTCAGGCCGCTCGTCTCGACGGCGAACGCGCCGCGCGGCCCGGCGTCGTCGCGCGACGACCGGACCGCGGTGGTGTCGTGGCTCACCGGCCGGGGGTCACTGGCCGGCCGCGGCGGCCTGGAGGGCCTCGGCGTCGACGGCTCCGGCGAACACCCGGCCGTCGTCGGTGAGCAGCACCGAGACGAGCGAGGTCTCGAGCACGCGCCCGCCGTCGACCTTCGTGGTCAGCTGGTCGAGCAGGCCGCTCGTGTCGGACGACGAGGCACGGTCGGTCGATCCGGGTGCCGGGGTCACAGCGACGACGGTGCTCCAGCCCGAGCCGACGACGGTCTTCTCGGCGTGGGTCCCCTCGACCTTCGCCCGGCCGGAGGCGCGGCCGGGCGCCGTCGCCTCGGTCACGGTCGCGTCGGCCGGGGGAGTGAAGGCGAAGACGCTCGCCGCCGGGGCGTCGAAGTCGATCGAGGTGAACCCGGCCGAGAGGGCCGGGTCGGCTTGACCCTTGGCGTCGACGACCACCTTGAGCGGGACGCCGGTCGCGGCGTCGACGGTGAGCGTCGCCCGGGCGACGAGGGTCGACGAATCCTTCGGCGTGAGGACGACCTGGTACGCGTCGCGTCCGGCGACGTTCACGTCGGACTCGGCCGTGACGGTGGTCGTCGGCTCGACGTTCGCCAGGACGAGGTCGGCGAGCTCGGCGGGCGTCTGCGGCACGGCGGTGCCGTCCGGCAGGACGGAGGGGCGTTGGGCACGGCTCTCGTCGGGCAGGGTGGCGTGGGTGGCCTCCTTCGTCTTCGAGTCGTAGGTCCACACGCTCGAACCGTCGCGGATCACGTTGCGCTCGGCCAGGTCGTCGATGACCTGCACCCGCTGCTTGGACATGCCGTCGGCGTAGACCTCGGCCGTGTGGCTGCCGGTCAGCAGCTCGAGGGCACCCGCGACGTCGGACGACGCCGAGCCGCCGGAGGCCTGGGCCGAGACGTCGGGCAGCCCCAGGTCGGAGGTCTGCTCGACGGTGCCCGAGTACGACGCACCCGAACTCGAGGCGGCCAGCGCCAGCACCTGCCGGGGCGACTTGTCGGGCAGGTCGACGTCGGCGGTGGCCGAGACGGCGGGGACCACGATGCTCGCGGCGATGACGGCCACGGGCACGGCGGCGGCGGTGGCCCAGCGGGTGGACTTCTTCATGACGATCGCGACCTCTCACGCCGGGCCCCGAGCGGGTCGACGACAGGGCAGGAGACTACGCGCGAACCCTGGAGAACGCTGTCACCCGGGCGGTCGGTCGCTCGACGTCGACAGAGCCCGGCCGCGACCCGTCCGGTCGGGCTCGGCGGACACGGGCGTCAGAGCTCGACGACCTCGAACTCGAGCAGGTCGGCACCGGTCGCGACGGGGCCGCGCGGGGCGTCCGCCGCACCGGCCGGGCGGGCGTGCGCGGCCTTCACCCCCTCGGCCGACCAGGCCCGGAAGTCCTCTTCGCTGCGCCAGGTGGTGACGACGAAGTAGCGGTCCTCGCCGGCGACGGGGCGAAGCAGCTGGAAGCCCTCGAACCCCTCGGCCCCGTCGACCGAGTGCTTGCGCGCGGCGAAGCGCTTCTCGAGCTCGGGGCCGGACCCCTGGGGGACGTGGATGGCGTTGATCTTGACGACGGACACGGCGGGGCCTTTCGATTGGTGGTCGGTGGTCGGGGTGCGGCCTCGACGGGACGGGGCCCGGGAGGCGCGGTGCGGGTCGTCGGGACGCCCTCGCGTCAGGCGGTCTTCATGACGTTCGCCGTGAAGCCCCGGACGCGCTCGGTCAGCCCGACCGAGCGCCGCTCGATCTGCTCGGGCGGGTTGAGGTGCGGCGGCGCGACGCGGATGAGCAGCGAGCAGGCGAGGTCCTCGCAGATGTAGGTGCCGAGGGTGTTGCCGTTCAACCCGGCCTCGCCGGCCTTCGGAGCGGTGAAGAGGCGCACCTGGGTGGCCGGCTGCGGCGAGTGGCAGAGCGAGCACATGGCCGCGATGCCGGGGCGGAGCGAACTGCTCGACGACCGCACGACGAGGCCGACCGGCCGGTCGTCCATCCAGTGCACGATGTACCCGCGGTGGTGGGCCTGCGGGTCGCGCCAGCCCAGGAACTCGCGGTCCTCCCAGAGCATCTCGTGCAGCCCGGGGATCGGCAGCCGCTCGAGGTCGCCCGGCAGGGCGTTGACGAACGACTCGCGGATGTCGGTCTCGGTCAGCGGCTTCATGTTCTCCCTCGTGCCGTCGGGTCTCGTCAGCCTACGCGTCGGTCTAGCGTGGACGCGTGACGATCCCCGGGGCCGAGCGCGAACGACTCGTCACGCGTCGCCTGCGGGCCGCGGGCTGCGTCTTCGCCGAGGACGAGGCGCGGGTGCTGCTCGGCGAGGCCCCCGACGACGAGGCGCTCGAGTCGATGGTGGCCGACCGCGTCGCGGGTCGGCCGCTCGAGCAGGTCGTGGGCTGGGCGGCGTTCGCCGGACTGCGGATCGTCGTCGAGCCGGGCGTCTTCGTGCCCCGCCGCCGCACCGAGCTGGTCCTCCACCAGGCCTCCGCGGCGCTCGCGGCCGCCGACCCGACCGGCCGTCCCGCGGCCCCCGGCGGCCCCGTGCTCGAACTCTGCTGCGGTGCCGCCGCCGTGGCCACCGCCCTCGCCGTCGAGCACCCGGGTCTCGAGCTGTGGGCCACCGACCTCGACCCGGCGGCCGTGCACTGCGCGCGGCGCAACCTCGCCGACCAGGGCACGGTCGTCGAGGGCGACCTCTTCGGCGGCCTGCCCGCGTCGCTGCGCGGCCGCCTGCGCGTCGTCGCCGCGAACGCCCCGTACGTGCCGACCGACGCGATCGCGTCCCTGCCCCCCGAGGCGCGCCTCCACGAGCCGTCGCTCGCCCTCGACGGCGGCGCCGACGGGCTCGACCTGCACCGGCGCATCGCCGCCGAGGTCGGTGCGTGGCTGGCGCCGGGCGGCACGCTCGTCCTCGAGACGAGCGTGGGTCAGGCGGACGACACCCGGGAGGCGCTGGTCACCGCGGGCCTCCGGGCCCGGGTCGTCCGCGACGACGAGGTCGACGGCACGGTCGTCGTCGCCGTCGCGTCGTCGGTCAGAGGTCGGCCGGGGTGACCGAGTCGACGACGGGGGACTCGGGGGTGCCCGAGATGCGGCACGTCCACTCGGTGGCGGGACGACCGTCCGAGAGGTGACCCATGGTGACGGTGGCGACCGCGCCCGTGGCGCTGTCCTGGACGTCGTCGGCCTCGTAGGCCCAGACGTCGTCGAGGAAGGGAAGGTCGGGGTTCTGGTCGCCGATCGCCGTGACGCACGCGTGCCACGCGGGGGGCGCCTCCTGGGCCTCGGCCGTGGCGGGGGCGGGCGGCTCGGTCTCGGGCAGGGCGGTGGCGTCGGGCAGGGCCGTCGCGATGTCGGACGCCGTGGCCGAGGGCTCCGCCTGCCGCGTGGCCGACGGGCCGGGACTCGAGCTCGAGGCGGGCGTGGCGCCGGCGCAGCCCGTGACGAGCAGGGCGACGGCGAGGCCGACGACGGTGAGGGCCGCGGGCACGCCCGCTCGACGGGACGGTCGGGGGGTGCGGGGCACGGGGGCTCCTCGGGACGGTGCTGCGCGACGGGGTGCTGCACAGGGTAGCGAGCGGCACGGCCGCGCACCACGCCGACACGGAGGCGACACGGAGGTTGGCCCGGCACCCTGGAGCGATGACCGCAACGGACAACCGCGAAAAGACCGCACTCGAGCAGGCCATCAGCAAGGGGCAGGCGGGTGAGGGCGACATGAACAGCGTGCTCGCCGAGTTCGTCAACGCCCAGGTCGTCGTCGCGACGGCCACCGACGCGCAGGAGTCGTTGAACGACCTGCAGCCCGTGCTCTTCGACCGCGAGGGCGTGCCCATGCTCGCGGCCTTCACCCACGTCGACATGATCGGCGAGCAGGTCAAGGGCGTCGCGCGGTACTCGGCCACGCTGCCGGCCGCCGAGCTCGTGCAGGCGATCCCGGCCGAGACCGGCCTCGTCGTGAACCCGGGCAACCACGAGGGCTTCGAGATGCTGCCCGAGGGCGTCAGCCAGCTCGCCGACGACGTGCGCAAGCTCGTCGCCGCCCACGAGGCCGCCGGCTCGCCCGAGCCCGGAGAGCCGTCGCGCGCCGTCTAGGCCCCCTCCGTCGCACCCGCACCACCCGACGCCCCGACCGCCGCCCGGTCGGGGCGTCCGTCGTCCGGGCCGTCGTGCCGCGGCCGATGCCCTTCCGATCCGACGGGATCTCGAAACCTGCGTGTCACACGACGGCGCTAGGCTGACGCCACAACCGAACATCGGGCCACGAACACGTCGCGGGAGAGCTCCGGTGCGCAGAGACTGCGCCGACCGGGCACCGAAGGAGCAAGCTCCCCGCCAATCTCTCAGGTACGCGTACCGCGACGGACTGGCCACTCTGAAAAGCAGGAGGTGCGAGGCGGTCCACAGACCCCTCGCCGGTCCTCGCCCACGGTGAAAGCCGGCTCCGGCCGGTGAAGCTCTCAGGCCCATGACAGAGGGGGAGTCCGCACCGGCGACCACCGGTGCGCACTGCCCCGTCGTGCCCCACCCGCACGACACCGTTCCCGGCCGAGACACCTGGCGGCCGGTCCGTCCCTCCAGGAGCACGATGTCCGACGCAGCCTCGAACCTGCCCGCCGCCCCCGGGCCCGACGACGACGACCTCACGGATGTCGACGCGGCCGCCACGCCCGAAGGCGACGTCGTCCTGTCCGACGACGGCACCGAGGGCATCGCCACGGGGCCCGGCGACGCCGACGACCCGACCGGCTCCGACGAGCCGGACGAGCCGGACGAGCGCTTCAGCCCGTTGCACGAGGTGCACGTCGCCGCAGGGGCCGTCTTCACCGACTTCGCCGGTTGGCAGATGCCGGTCCGCTACGACTCGGACCTCGCCGAGCACCACGCCGTCCGCACGGCCGCGGGCCTCTTCGACCTCTCGCACATGGCCGAGATCGCGGTCGTCGGGCCCGACGCCGGGGCGTTCCTCGACCACGCGCTCGCCGGCACGCTGTCGACCATCGCGGTCGGGCGGGCCAAGTACTCGCTGCTGCTCGCCGCCGAGGGGGGCATCGTCGACGACCTCGTCGTGTACCGCCTCGACGACCACGACTTCCTCGTGGTGGCCAACGCGGGCAATCGCGAGGCGGCCTTCGCGGCCCTGGCGACCCGCGCCTCCGGGTTCGACGTCACGGTCGACGACGAGAGCGACGACACCGCGTTGATCGCCGTGCAGGGCCCCGAGAGCGAGGGCGTGCTCGACGAACTGGTCACGGCCGACCGGCTGCAACCCGACGCGCCGCTGTCGACGCTGCGCTACTACCGCGTGCTGCAGGGCACCTTCGACGACGCTCCCGTGCTCATCGCCCGCACCGGCTACACGGGCGAGGACGGCTTCGAGCTCTACGTCGACCCCGAGACCGCCCCCGTGCTCTGGGCCGCGATCGCCGAGGCCGGCGGCCCCCGGGGGCTCGTGCCCGCGGGCCTGGCGAGTCGCGACACGTTGCGCCTCGAGGCCGGCATGCCCCTCTACGGCCACGAGCTCGGCCTCGACGTGCGCCCCGACCAGGCGGGTCTCGGTCGCGTCGTCGACACCTCGAAGGACTTCGTCGGGCGTCAGGGCGTCGAACCGGCCGCGGGGGCGCGCGTCCTCGTCGGCCTCACGCTGACCGGCCGCCGGGCCGCGCGGGCCGGCTACCCGGTGGTCACCGACGACGGCACCGTCGTCGGCGAGGTCACGAGCGGCGCCCTGTCGCCGACCCTCGGCCACCCGGTCGCGATGGCCTACGTCGACCCCGACGTGGTCGACCGCGGCCCCGCGCTCGCCGTCGACGTCCGGGGCACCGCGGTCGCCGCGACCGTCGTCCCGCTGCCCTTCTACAAGCGCTCCTAGGCACACCACCCCCGAAAGGACCGGCCATGACCGATCTCACCGTACTGAAGTACACCGCCGAGCACGAGTGGCTCCTCATCGACGGCGACACCGCGACCGTGGGCATCACCGACTACGCGGCCGACAAGCTCGGCGACGTCGTGTACGTCGACCTGCCCGCCGAGGGCACCGAGGTCGAGACCGGCACGGTCGTCGGCGAGATCGAGTCGACGAAGTCGGTCGGCGAACTCTTCGCCCCGGCCCTGGGCACGGTGCTCGAGGCCAACCAGGCCGTGGTCGACAGTCCCGATCTGGTCAACAGCGACCCGTTCGGCGAGGGCTGGCTCATCAAGATCACCCTGTCGTCGACCGACGGCCAGGGCCTGCTCTCGCGCGACGAGTACGTCGCGCTGACCGCCGAATGAGCACCGGGCAGCCCGGCGGGTCGGTCTGCGGCGGCTGGTCCGACCAGGTGGCCACCGGCTTCGTCGACCGCCACGTCGGCACCACCCCCGACGACCAGGCGACCATGCTCGCCGCGGTCGGCCACGACAGCGTCGAGTCGCTCGTCGCGGCCGCCGTGCCCGACGCCATCCACGCCACGCCCCTCGAGCACAGCGTGCTGCCCGAGCCGATCGGCGAAGAAGAGGCGCTCGCCGAGTTGCGTGCCCTCGCGGGGCGCAACCGCGTGTCGCGCAGCCTCCTCGGCCTCGGGTACTACGACACGGTCACGCCCGCCGTCATCCAGCGCAACGTGCTCGAGAACCCGAGCTGGTACACCGCCTACACGCCGTACCAGCCCGAGATCTCGCAGGGCCGGCTCGAGGCCCTGATCAACTTCCAGACCATGGTGGCCGAGCTCACCGGCCTGACGACGGCCAACGCCTCGATGCTCGACGAGGGCACCGCCGTCGTCGAGGGCATGCTGCTGGCGCGCCGGGCGTCGAAGGCGAAGACCGACGTCTTCGTCGTCGACAGCGACACCTTCCCGCAGACCAAGGCCCTGCTGGCCGGCCGCGCCGAGGCCGTCGGCATCGAGCTCGTCGAGCTCGACCTGTCGGTGCTCGACCCTGCCGAGCTGCCCGCGTCGTTCGGCGTCTTCGTGCAGTACCCGTCGGCCTCGGGCTCCGTCTGGAGCCCCCGGGCCGTCGTCGAGGCCGCCCACACCCACGGCGGCTTGGCCGTCGTCGCCGCCGACCTGCTGGCGCTGACGCTCGTCGAGGCACCCGGCGAGTTCGGGGCCGACGTCGCCGTCGGCACCAGCCAGCGCTTCGGCGTGCCGATGGGCTTCGGAGGTCCGCACGCGGGCTACATGGCCGTGCGCACGGGCCTCGAACGCCAGCTGCCCGGCCGGCTGGTCGGCGTCTCGCAGGACGCCGTGGGCCAGCCCGCCTACCGGCTCAGCCTGCAGACCCGCGAGCAGCACATCCGCCGCGAGAAGGCCACGTCGAACATCTGCACCGCCCAGGTGCTGCTCGCCGTCATGGCGTCGATGTACGCGGTCTACCACGGCCCCTGGGGCCTGCGGCACATCGCGACGCGCGTGCACGGTCACGCCTCCGACCTCGCGGCGGCGATCGGCGCCAGCGAGCTCGAGCTCGAGAACGACTCGTTCTTCGACACGCTGCAGGTGTTCGTCCCCGGTCGCGCGGCCGAGATCGTCACCGCGGCCCACGACCGCGGCTACCTGGTGCACGCCGTCGACGGCGACTGCATCCGGCTCTCGTTCGACGAGACCACGACGCGGGACGACGTGCGCGTCGTCGCCGAGGTCCTCGGCGTCGACCTGCTCGAGGGCGAGGCCGGGTCGGGCCTCCAGGAGGCGCTGCTGCGGACGAGCGACTACCTCACGCACCCGGTCTTCCGCACCCACCGCAGCGAGACCAGCATGATGCGCTACCTCAAGCACCTCGCCGACAAGGACTACGCGCTCGACCGCGGCATGATCCCGCTCGGCAGCTGCACGATGAAGCTCAACGCGGCGACCGAGATGGCCGCCGTCACCTGGCCCGAGTTCGCCGGCGTGCACCCGTTCGCCCCGGCCGACGACGTCGCGGGGTACCTCGACCTGATCGGTCAGCTCGAGGGCTGGCTGGCCGAGGTGACCGGGTACGACACCGTCTCGCTGCAGCCGAACGCGGGCAGCCAGGGCGAGCTCGCCGGCCTGCTGGCGATCCGCGGCTACCACCTCGCGAACGGCGACGCCGACCGCACGGTGTGCCTGATCCCGCAGAGCGCGCACGGCACGAACGCGGCCAGCGCCGTGCTCGCCGGCATGCGCGTCGTCGTGGTCGCCTGCGACGAGGGCGGCAACGTCGACCTCGACGACCTGCGCGCGAAGGTCGAGCAGCACGCGGCCCAGCTCGCGGCGCTCATGATCACCTACCCGTCGACCCACGGCGTCTACGAGCACGACATCGTCGCGCTCACCGACGCGGTGCACGCCGCGGGCGGCCAGGTCTACGTCGACGGGGCGAACCTCAACGCCCTGCTCGGGGTGGCGCGCTTCGGCGACTTCGGCGGCGACGTGTCGCACCTCAACCTGCACAAGACCTTCTGCATCCCCCACGGTGGTGGTGGTCCGGGCGTCGGACCGGTGGCGGCCAAGGCGCACCTCGCGCCCTTCCTGCCCGGTCACCCGATGGCGCAGCAGGCCGACCGCCGCACGGGTGCCGTCGCCTCGGCCGACGGCGATCGCCTCGCCCACGCCGGTGTGCCGGTCTCGAGTGCCCCGTACGGGTCGCCGAGCATCCTGCCGATCAGCTGGGCCTACGTCCGCATGATGGGCACCGAGGGCCTCACCCGCGCGACCGGCGCGGCCGTCCTGTCGGCGAACTACGTCGCCGCGCGCCTGCGCGAGCACTTCCCGGTGCTCTACGCCGGTGAGAACGGCCTCGTGGCGCACGAGTGCATCCTCGACCTGCGTCCGCTGCGCGACGCGACCGGCGTGACCGTCGACGACGTGGCCAAGCGCCTCATCGACTACGGCTTCCACGCCCCGACGATGTCGTTCCCGGTCGCCGGCACCCTCATGGTCGAGCCGACCGAGAGCGAAGACCTGGGCGAGATCGACCGCTTCGTCGACGCGATGATCGCGATCAAGGGCGAGGCCGACCAGGTCGCGGCCGGCCGTCACACGGCCGAGTCGAGCCCGTTGCGGGGTGCGCCGCACACGGCCGAGTCGGTCGTGGTCGGCGAGTGGACGGCCGAGTACGGCCGCGAGGAGGCCGTGTACCCGGTGCGCTCGCTCGTCCGCGGCAAGTACTGGCCGCCGGTGCGTCGCATCGACCAGGCGTACGGCGACCGCAACCTGTTCTGCAACTGCCCGCCGGCCGAGGCGTTCGCCTAGGTCGCGTCCGGCGCCGACCGCGCCTCGGACGGGAAACCGCCAGCACCCGATCCCGTCGAGTGCTGGCGGTTCCCTCTTGGTCCCTCGGACGTCGGCCGCCGAGTGTCGCGGAGGGCGTTCACGTAGCGGCGACCGTCCCGATCGACGCCCGGGGGACAGCTCACGCTGTTCGGCTAGCGCGGATCGCGACGACCCGTGGGTACATCAGACTCGCCCCCCGAACGGGTGTCAAGACCCAGTTTCGTCGGGCCGGCCCGCGTGCGCTCGACGCCGCGGGGTCAGGACGGCAGGCCGAAGAGGGCCGGGAACGCCGTCGCGGCCCACGGGTAGCCGACGAAGACGGCGGCGTCCATCACGAAGTGCGCGATCACCAGGGGCAGCACCCGGCCGAACCGGACGTAGAGCCAGCCGAAGGCGACCCCCATCACGACGTTGCCGACGAAGGCCCCGAAGCCCTGGTACAGGTGGTAGCTGCCGCGCAGCAGGGCGGCGGTGACGATGATCGACCAGGTCCGCCAGCCGAGGTCGCGCAGGCGCGCGAACAGGTAGGCGACGACGATCACCTCTTCGGTGACGCCGGCCCGCAGCGCCGACAGCAGCAGCACGGGCACGGTCCACCAGTGCTCGCCGAGGTTCGTCGGGACCACCGTGACGGTCAGGTCGAGCGCCTTGCCGACGAGGTAAAGCCCGATGCCCGGGATTCCGATGGCCAGCGCGAGGCCGACGCCCCCCAGGGTGTCGCGCCCGGCGCGCGAGAAGTCGACGCCCAGGCGGCCCAGGTGCGGGCGCTCCCGTCGCCACAGCAGGAAGGCCACGAGCAGCACCGGCACGAGGTCGACCGCGATGCCGAGCACCTGGTAGGCGAGGTCGAAGAACTCGCGGCTGCTCAACGGCGAGTTGAGGGTGGCCGTCTGCTGCGAGAGCGCGGTCTGCTGCGTGAGCCGGTTGACGATCGACAGGACCGAGTACACGGCCGAGGCGCCGAGCGAGAGCCCGAGGACGATCGCGATCTCGACCCGGAGGCGCGCGCGGGTCATCGGGGCCGGGTACGGTGCGAGGACCACGGGTGGTGTCGCGTCGGAGGCAGGGGCGTCGGGGCGGCTCACGGGGGTGATCGTACGCGGCGGACGCGAGCGGGCCGACCCGCGCCTCCCGGGTGGCGGAGAACAATACCTGCCAGGTGGCGGATTTCCCGCAGCCGATTCCTGCGAACTTCAGGTCTTCCGCGCAACGAACTGCATGCCGACGCAATGATCCCGCGAGTTGGTTTCCGTCGTGTAACCGTTGTCGCGGTGGTTTGGTGATGCCGGAACGGGGTGCTTAGGCTCACTGCATCCAACGCGGCACGGCCCCTGGGCACAGTGCTGCGTCCTTTCCCGCATCAGGAGGAACATTGAAGAAGACGCGCATGGGCCTGTCGGCCGTCGCCGTCGTGGGGACGGCAGCACTCGTCCTCACCGGTTGCGCCAGCGGCAGCGGGGACGACTCGTCGTCCGGTGACGCTTCCGCGGTGATCACGACGAACGGCAACGAGCCGCAGAACCCGTTGATCCCCTCGAACACCACCGAGGTCGGCGGTGGCAAGATCATCGACTCGATCTTCGCCGGTCTGATCAGCTACGACGCCAAGGGTGCGTCGGTCAACGACGTCGCCGACAGCATCACCTCGGACGACAACCAGAACTGGGACGTCAAGATCCGCGAGGGCCTGAAGTTCACCGACGGCACCGACGTGACCGCCGAGTCGTTCACCAAGGCCTGGAACTGGGCTGCGCAGCTCAGCAACGCCCAGGGTGGCAGCTACTTCTTCGACGACATCCAGGGCTTCAGCTACGACGCCGACAGCGACCTCGCCCTCGAGGTCGTCAGCCCGACCGAGTTCACCGTCCAGCTGACGGCCCCCGAGGCCGACTGGCCGCTGCGCCTCGGCTACTCGGCGTTCTCCCCGCTGCCCGAGGCGTTCTACGCCGACACGGCGGCCTTCGGCGAGAACCCGATCGGCAACGGCCCGTACAAGCTCGACGGCGGAGGCGCCTGGACCCACAACCAGGACATCAAGCTCGTCACCAACTCGGACTACGACGGCCCCCGCACGCCCAAGAACGGTGGTCTGACCATCAAGTTCTACACGACGCAGGACGCCGCCTACGCGGACGCCCAGTCGGGCAACCTCGACATCCTCGACGCCGTCCCCGACAGCGCGTTCGAGACGTACAAGGACGACTTCCCGGACCGCAACGTCAACCAGGCGGCCGCGATCTTCCAGTCGTTCACGATCCCCCAGTACCTCGAGCACTTCGACGGCACGACCGACGAGGGCAAGCTCCGTCGTCAGGCCATCTCGATGGCCGTCAACCGCGACGAGATCACCAAGGTGATCTTCCAGGGCACCCGCACCCCCGCCAAGGACTTCACCTCGCCCGTCATCGACGGCTACTCCGAAGACCTCGAGGGTTCGGACGTCCTGACGTACAACGAGAGCGAGGCCAAGAAGCTCTGGGCCGAGGCCGACGCCATCTCGCCCTACGGTGACACGACGTTCAGCATCGCCTACAACGCCGACGGTGGCCACCAGGCCTGGGTCGACGCCGCGGCGAACAGCATCTCGAGCACGCTCGGCATCAAGGCCGAGGGCAAGTCGTACCCCGACTTCAAGGGTCTGCTCGACGAAGAGTCGAACGACGCCATGACCGGTGCGTTCCGTTCGGGTTGGCAGGCGGACTACCCGTCGCTGTACAACTTCCTCGCCCCGCTCTACCAGACCGGTGCCGGTTCGAACTACGGCCGCTACAGCAGCGACCAGTTCGACACCCTCGTCAAGGAAGGCAGCCAGGCCGGTTCGGTCGAGGACGCCAACGCGAAGTTCCAGGACGCCCAGGAAGTCCTCTTCGAGGACCTCCCCGCGATCCCGCTGTGGTACTCGAACGTGACCGGCGTCTGGGCCGACACGGTGGACAACGTCGAGTTCGGCTGGAACTCGGTGCCCCTCTACTACGAGGTCACGAAGAACTAGCTGCACCCGCGCCGAGGCACTAGCCTCGATCAGCGCTCGAGAGGGGGCTCGGAGCAGACACGATCTGGTCCGGGCCCCCTCGACGGGCGTCCGCCACTTCCCGACACGATTGCGAATCGCGATGCTCCCGCTCCACACCGAGGAGGACTGATGCTCTGGTACACCGGTCGACGACTCCTCCAACTGATCCCCGTGTTCTTCGGGGCCACCTTCTTGATCTACTTCATGGTCTTCGCCGTCCCGGGCGACCCCGTGGCGGCGCTCTTCGGCGACAAGCAGCCGAGTCCTCAGGTCCTCGAGCAGATCCGAGCGCAGTACAACCTCGACAAGCCGTTCATCGTGCAGTACCTGCTCTACATCGGCGGTCTCTTCACGGGTGACCTGGGCACCACCTTCTCCGGTCGCCCCGTCATCGACGAGCTCGTCCGGGCCTTCCCCATCACGTTCCGACTCGCCATGCTCGCCCTCGTCTTCGAGGCCGTCGCCGGCATCGTCGTCGGTCTCGTGGCCGGCCTCCGCAAGGGCAAGCTCTTCGACACCAGCGCCCTCGTGGTGAGCCTCCTGCTCATCTCGGTGCCCATCTTCGTCGTCGGCTTCGTGCTGCAGTACGTCTTCGCGATCAACCTCGGCATCTTCCGCACCACGGTCAGCTCGCAGGCTCCCTGGAGCGAACTCGTCCTGCCGGCGATCGTGCTGGCCAGCGTCTCGTTCGCCTACATCGTGCGCCTCACGCGCGCGTCGGTCTCCGAGAACATGAGCGCCGACTTCGTCCGCACCGCCACCGCCAAGGGCCTCACCCGCAACCGCGTCGTGACGGTGCACATCCTGCGCAACTCCCTCGTCCCGGTCGTCACCTACCTCGGTGTCGACATCGGCTCGCTGATGGTCGGTGCGATCGTCACCGAGGGCATCTTCAACATCCAGGGAGTGGGTGGCACGGTGTACCGCGCCATCCAGCTCGGCGAGGGCCCGACGGTCGTGTCGTTCGTGGCCGTCATGGTGATCATCTTCATGCTCGCCAACCTGCTCGTCGACCTGCTCTACGCCGTTCTCGACCCGAGGATCCGCTATGCCAAGTAACGACAACCCCCGTCTGTCGAGCGGACACTTCGTCGCCGACCTCGACGAGACGCCCATCAAGGCCGTCGACGCCGTCGACGAGTCCGAGAAGCCTCGTTCCAGCTGGAACGACGCCTGGGACTCGATGAAGACCCGGCCGCTGTTCTGGATCTCGGCAGCGCTCATCGTCCTGGTCATCGTCGTCGCACTCGCGCCCGGGCTCTTCACGAGCGTCGTGCCCACGGCCGCCGACCTCTCGAAGAGCAACCAGGGGTCGCAGAGCGGCCACATCATGGGCTTCACGCGGCAGGGCACCGACGTGTTCTCGCGCGTCGTCTACGGCACCCGCGCCTCCTTGACCGTCGGCCTGCTGGCGACGGTGCTGGTCACGCTGATCGGTTTGATCATCGGTTCGCTCGCCGGCTTCTACGGCGGCTGGCTCGACGCCGTCGTCTCGCGCATCGGCGACATCTTCTTCGCCATCCCCACCGTGCTCGGCGCGATCGTGCTGATGTCCGTGCTGCCCTCGCGCACGCCGCTGACCGTGGCCCTCGTGCTCTCGCTCTTCGCCTGGCCGCAGATCGCGCGCATCATGCGCGGTTCGGTGCTCGGCGCGAAGAACAGCGACTACGTCACGGCGAGCCTCGCGCTCGGCGTCTCGCGGTTCCGCATCCTCATCCGTCACGTCGTCCCCAACGCGATCACCCCGGTCATCGTGGTCGCCACCGTCTCGCTGGGCACGTTCATCGTCGCCGAGGCGACCCTGTCGTTCCTCGGCATCGGCCTGCCGAGCGGCACGATGTCGTGGGGCAACGACATCAGCCAGGCGAGCGTGTCGATCCGCACCGCGCCGATGACCCTGTTCTGGCCCGCGGCCGCGCTGTCGATCACGGTGCTGTCGTTCCTCATGATGGGCGACGTCGTGCGCGACGCCCTCGACCCGAAGGCGAGGGCCCGTCGATGACGTCCACCTCCACGCGTCCCGAGCAGGCGAGCCGCGCCTCCTCGGCCGTCCCCCTCCTGCAGATCAAGAACCTGCAGATCGGCTTCAAGACCCAGGCCGGCTACGTCGACGCCGTCCGTGGCGTCGACATCACGATGAACCAGGGCGAGACCCTGGCCATCGTCGGCGAGTCCGGCTCGGGCAAGTCCACGTCGGCCACGTCGATCATCGACCTGCTGCCGGGCACCGGCCGGGTGACCGGCGGTGAGATCCTGTTCGAGGGTCGCGACCTCGTCAAGGCCAGCGCCGCCGAGATGCAGTCGATCCGCGGCCGCGAGATCGGCTACGTCCCGCAGGACCCCATGTCGAACCTCAACCCGGTCTGGAGCATCGGCTTCCAGGTCGAGGAGGCGATCCGCGCCAACGGCATCGCCACCGGCAAGCGCGAGATCCGCGAACGCGCGATCGAGGTGCTGAAAGAGGCCGGGTTGTCCGACGCGGGCGACCGTCTCAAGCAGTTCCCGCACCAGTTCTCCGGGGGCATGCGGCAGCGCGTGCTGATCGGCATCGGCCTCTCGTCGAGGCCGAAGCTGCTGATCGCCGACGAGCCGACCTCGGCCCTCGACGTCACGGTCCAGCGCCGCATCCTCGACCACCTCGAGACCCTGACCCGCGACTACGGCACCTCGGTGCTCTTCATCACGCACGACCTCGGCCTCGCCGCCGAGCGGGCCGAGAAGCTCGTGGTCATGTACAAGGGCCAGGTCGTCGAGTCGGGCCCCTCGAAGGAGATCCTGGCCAACCCGCGGCACCCGTACACGCAGCGACTCGTCGCCGCGGCCCCGAGCCTGGCCAGCCAGCGCATCCAGTCGAGCATCGCCCCGACCCACGCGCACGCCGTCGCCATCTCGGACGAGGGCGCGGACGACGCCGAGCTCATCGCCCGAGCTCGTCAGCGCGAGGAGGCGGGCAAGAAGAACGCCGAGTACATCAAGGTCGACAACCTGTCGAAGGTCTACAAGATCCGCCAGGGCGGCTTCAAGACCACCGAGCTGCGGGCCGTGGACGACGTGTCGTTCGCCATCCCGCGGGGGACGACGATGGCCCTGGTCGGCGAGTCCGGTTCGGGCAAGTCGACCGTGGCCAAGCTCGTCCTGCAGCTCGAGTCGATCACCTCGGGCACCGTGGCGATCGACGGCCAGAGCATCGGCGCCCTGACGGGCAAGGACCTCTTCGACTTCCGTCGTCGGGTGCAGCCGGTCTTCCAGGACCCCTACGGGTCGCTCGACCCGATGTACAGCGTCGGCAACACCATCGCCGAGCCGCTCGTCACGCACGGCATCGGCGACCGGGCGAGCCGCCAGGCCCGCGTGCGCGAGCTGCTCGACCAGGTGTCGTTGCCCGCGTCGACGGTCAACCGCTACCCGAACGAGTTGTCGGGTGGTCAGCGTCAACGCATCGCCGTGGCGCGGGCGCTCGCGCTCAAGCCCGACGTGATCGTGCTCGACGAGGCCGTCTCGGCGCTCGACGTGCTCGTCCAGGGCCAGGTGCTCGACCTGCTGACCGACCTGCAGACCGAACTCGGCCTGACCTACCTCTTCATCACGCACGACCTGGCGGTGGTCCGGCTGATCGCCGACAACGTCAGCGTCATGCAGAAGGGGCGCGTCGTCGAGGCGGGCACGACCGACGAGATCTTCGCCAACCCGACGCAGCAGTACACGCGTGAGCTGCTCGAGGCGATCCCCGGCGCGAACTTCGAGTTCGGCCGGTAGTCGACCCGCGCCTCCTGGCGTCCGAGGGGCCCCTGCGCCGTGCCGCGAGCACGGCGGAGGGGCCCCTTTACCACGTGCCGTAGACTGTCCTGGCCGGGCTCTGACCCGACCACTTCCCCCTCTCTCTTCTCGTAAGGAACACATCCATGGCGACTGCCATCCGCAGCGACCTGCGCAACGTGGCGATCGTGGCCCACGTCGACCACGGCAAGACGACCCTCGTCGACGCCATGCTCAAGCAGACCAACTCCTTCGACGCGCACTTCGACACCGAAGACCGCATGATGGACTCGAACGAGCTCGAGCGCGAAAAGGGCATCACGATCCTCGCGAAGAACACCGCGGTGCTCTACAACGGCGCGCACGCGACCGACGGCCCGATCACCATCAACGTGATCGACACCCCCGGCCACGCCGACTTCGGTGGCGAGGTCGAGCGCGGCCTCTCGATGGTCGACGGCGTCGTGCTGCTCGTCGACGCGTCCGAGGGCCCCCTGCCCCAGACGCGCTTCGTGCTGCGCAAGGCCCTCGCGGCCAAGCTGCCCGTCATCCTGCTGGTCAACAAGACCGACCGCCCCGACGCGCGCATCGACGAGGTCGTCGCCGAGTCCCAAGACCTCCTGCTCGGCCTCGCCAGCGACCTGAGCGAAGAGGTCGACGACCTCGACCTCGACGCCATCCTCAACGTGCCCGTCGTCTACGCCTCGGGCCGAAACGGCGCCGCGTCGACGAACAAGCCCGCCGACGGCTCGCTGCCCGACAACGACAACCTCGAGCCGTTGTTCGACGCGATCCTCACGCACGTGCCCGCGCCGACCTACGACGACGAGCACCCCCTGCAGGCGCACGTCACCAACCTCGACGCCTCGCCGTTCCTCGGTCGCCTCGCCCTGCTGCGCGTCTTCCACGGCACGCTGAAGAAGGGCCAGACGGTCGCCTGGGTCAAGGCCGACGGCTCCGTCGTCAACGCCCGCATCACCGAGCTGCTGATCACGAAGGCGCTCGACCGCTACCCGGCCGAGAGCGCGGGCCCCGGCGACATCGTCGCCGTCGCCGGCTTCGACACCATCACCATCGGCGAGACGCTGTCCGACCCCGAGGACGTCCGGCCGCTGCCGACCATCACGGTCGACGACCCCGCGATCTCGATGACCATCGGCACCAACACCTCGCCGCTCATCGGCAAGGTCAAGGGCCACAAGCTCACCGCCCGCATGGTGAAGGACCGCCTCGACCGCGAACTGATCGGCAACGTCAGCCTCAAGGTCGTCGACATCGGACGCCCCGACGCGTGGGAGGTCCAGGGTCGTGGCGAGCTCGCGCTGGCCATCCTCGTCGAGCAGATGCGTCGCGAGGGCTTCGAGCTCACCGTCGGCAAGCCGCAGGTCGTCACCCGTCGTGACGAGAACGGCAAGCTGCAAGAGCCTTTCGAGCACATGACCATCGACGTGCCCGACGAGTACCTCGGGGCCATCACGCAGCTCATGGCCGCCCGCAAGGGCCGCATGGAGAACATGGCCAACCACGGCTCGGGCTGGGTGCGCATGGAGTTCATCGTCCCCTCGCGCGGCCTGATCGGGTTCCGCACGCAGTTCCTCACCGACACGCGCGGCACCGGCATCGCCAACGGCATCAGCCACGGCTACGGCCCGTGGGCCGGCGAGATCTCGACCCGCACGAACGGTTCGATCATCGCCGACCGCTCGGGTGTCGTCACCCCCTTCGCGATCATCAACCTGCAAGAGCGCATGTCGTTCTTCGTGCAGCCGACCGAAGAGGTCTACGAGGGCATGGTCGTGGGCGAGAACTCGCGCGCCGACGACATGGACGTCAACATCACCAAAGAGAAGAAGCTGACCAACATGCGTCAGTCGACGGCCGACAACTTCGAGTCGATGACGCCCTCCAAGGTGCTGTCGCTCGAGGAGTCCCTCGAGTTCGCCGGTGACGACGAGTGCGTCGAGGTCACCCCCGACGCCATCCGCATCCGCAAGGTCGAGCTCGACGCGTCGGCCCGCCAGCGCAGCACGGCCCGCCTGAAGAAGCAGAACGCGTAGGCACCGCAGCACCACAGCACCACAGCACCACAGCACCACACGCCGAGGAGGCGGTCCGCACCACCGCGGGCCGCCTCCTTCGTGCACCGCCCGCACGTTCTGCGCCTGCCCCCAGCGTGCGCGGCTAACCTCGCGAGGTGCCGACCCAGAAGAACACCCTGACCCGCTCCGCCGCCACCCTCGCGCTGGCCGTCGGCCTCGTCGCGGGGCTCACCGCCTGCGGCGAGGGCTCGCCCGTCGACAACATCGTCGGCGGTGCGGTCGACAGCGGCGTCGAGAGCCTGAAGGGCACGGCCCAGAAGGCCGTCGAGGACGCCGCGGGCGAGGCGCTGAACGGCGCGGGCATCACGACCGACGGCACCCTGCCGGCGAGCTTCCCGGCCGACGTGCCGCTCGTCGAGGGCACCACCCGCGGCGGGGGAGCAGGCCCCGACGGCACCGGCTGGGTCGCCCAGATCGCCGTCTCGGGTGCGGACCGGTTCGCGGTCGCCCAGCAGCAGCTCGAGGCCGCGGGCTACACCTCGTCAGGCGTCGACACGGACGCCGACAGCGGCTTCGGCACCTTCGCCGGCGACACGTACCGCGTGGTGCTCACCGTGTCGACCGACAGCGACGGCCAGGTGCTCGCCACCTACGTCGTGACGCCCGTCTGACGCCGCTCCGTCCGGCGAGGTCCGCGGCTCACGCGAAGAGCATCTCGCCCACCCAGCCGCCCTGCGAGGCCCCCGGCGGCACGGCGAAGATCGCCGAGCCGACGTGCGTGACGTACTCGTTCATCCGGTCGTTCCGTGACAGCGCCTGCTGGATCGGCACGTACTGCCGCCGCGGGTCGCGGTTGAACGCGATGAAGAACAGCCCGGCGGCCAGTCGGCCGAATTCGTCGTTGCCGTCGACGAAGTTGTAGCCCCGGCGCAACAGGGTCGCCCCGTCGTTGTTCTGCGGGTGGGCGAGGGCGACGTGCGAGTCGGGCGCGATCGCCGGCCCCGTGCCGGTCGCGGCGGCTGCGGTGAAGTCCGGGGCCGTGAACTCGGTGCCGCCCGACAGCGGGGCCCCCTCGCCCTTGTCGCGGCCGACGACCGTCTGCTGCTCGCCGAGCGAGGCACGGTCCCACGTCTCGATGGTCATGCGGATCTTCCGCGCGACGAGGTACGAGCCGCCGTCCATCCACCCGGCGCCGTCCGACGCGGTCGCCCAGACGCCGTCCGCCACCGCGGCGACGTCCTCGGCCTTGACGTTGGCCGTGCCGTCCTTGAACCCGAAGAGGTTGCGCGGCGTCGTCTGACCGCGGGTCGTCGACGAGGTGCGGCCGAAGCCCAGCTGCGACCACCGCAGGGAGGCGCGGCCGAAGGCGATCCGCGAGAGGTTCCGGATCGCGTGCACCGCGACCTGCGGGTCGTCGCTGCAGGCCTGGACGCAGAGGTCGCCTCCGCTCGCGGCCGCCACGAGCTGGTCGCCCGGGAAGTGGGGCAGGTCGACGAGGGCCGGCGGCCGCTTCGAGGCGAGCCCGAAGCGGTCGGTGCCGTCGGCTGTCGTGAACAGGGTCGGCCCGAAGCCGATCGTGATCGTCAGCCCGGCCGCGGGCAGGCCCGAGGCCTCGCCCGTGTCGTCGGGTGGGGCCAGCAACTCGCCGCCCGTCGCGCCGGTGGGGCTCACGTCGAGCCCGGCGGTCAGGCGAGAGGCCGCGTGGCTCCAGTCCTGCAGCAGCTCGACGAGCTCGGCACGCGTGATGCCGTCCCCGACGTCGAACGACGCGAAGTGCAGGCGGTCCTGGGCGGCGGTCACGATGCCCGACTGGTGGCCGCCGAAGAACGGGTACGAGGCGGACGCGCCCGACGACCCCTCGGCGTGCGCCTGCACGGCGCGGTCGGTGCCGACCCCGACGCCGAGTCCGAGCACCCCCGCCCCGACGCCCGTGCCGACGAGCCCCAGCAGACCGCGGCGCGAGAGGCCGCCTCCGTCCGTCACGGTCAGGCGACCAGCGCCGAGGTCAGCCTGCTCAGCGGCTCGCTGAGGGCGTTGACGGCGTCCGACAGCTTCCTCTTGTCGGAGTCGGTCAGCTCGGTGTACGAGGGGTAGCCCGCGTCGAGGCTGCCGTGGCCCGCGAGCAGCGTCTCGACCTTCGTCAGTTGGGTGTCGATCTCGGTCGCCAGCTCGGGGTCCTTCCGGTCGACCACGTCGCGCACCCCGTCGAACGCCACCCGCGCGCCCTCGAGGTTGCCCTGGAAGTCGTAGAGGTCGGTGTGCGACCAGATCTCCTCCTCGCCGGTGATCTTGCCGGTGGCGACCTCGTCCATCAGGCCGACCGCGCCGTTGGCGATCGTGTCGATGCCGAGGGTGAAGTCGCTCGCCGTGACCTCGTCGTACAGGTCCTTCGTGTCGCTGGTGAGCAGACCGGCGTAGTGCGCGCGCTCGTCGGCCGTCAGGGGGACGTACGCCGCGCCTCCGTTCTCGGCCGCCGTGGGTTGCCAGAGGTCCTTCTCGATGCGGTGCCAGCCCGTCCACTCGGTGCCGGGTTCGACGTCGGCCTCGCGGAAGTCGATCTTCGGGTCGAGGTCGCCGAACGACTCGGCCACGGGCTCGATGCGCTCGTAGTGCGCCCGAGCCGACGGGTAGAGCGACCGGGCCCTCTCGTCGTCGCCGGCGGTGTACGCGGCGAGGAACTCGTCGGTGGCCGTGACGAGCTGCCCGGTCTGGTCCTCGACGTAGCCCAGGTAGGCGGTCGCCGCCGCGTCGACCTGCTGCTTCTCGCTGCCGGTCGGCTCGACGGCGGTGCCCGAGTCGGTCACCGTGAAGGAGGCGCGCACGCCTTCGCCCACGAGCCCCGGCACGCAGGCGGTGTAGTAGTCGCCGGCCGGGACCGAGACGGTCATCGAGCCCGACGTGCCGGGGCCGATGTTCTCCTTCTCGCTGACGATGCGCAGGCCGTCCTCGGCGAGCAGCTCGAACTCGCTGTTGTCGCTGCCCGTGTTGGTCATGGTGAAGGTCACCGGGCCGCTCGGCACCGTCGTCGTCGAGAGCCGACACGTGTCGTCGGACCCCTCCACGGTCACGGCGGTGGCCGCGGACGACCCCGCGGGGGCGTTCGCGACGCAGCCGGTCAGGGCCAGCACGAGGGCGGCGGCACCCGAGGCGGCGGCGAGGGGGCGGAGGGGGCTGGCGGTCATCGAGGTGCTCCTGTGCTGCGGGGGGACGGGGTGGTCGAGAGGGCGGGCGCGCGGTGGTCCGGCGTCGCCGGGGCGACCGTCGAGGACTCGCCCGACGCGTCCGACGCACCCGCCACGTCGGCGGGGCCGGGTCGGCGTCTCCGGGTCGAGCGCACGAAGAGCGGCACGACGACGGCGAGGTACGCGAGCCAGACGACGACCTGCAGTCGGCTCGGCGTCGGCGTGAAGTTGACGAGGCCCTGCAGCAGCGTGCCGTACCAGCTGGTCGGCGGCACGGCCGCGCTGACGTCGAAGGCCAGGGAGGCGCGGCCCGGCAGCACGGACGCCTCCTGCAGGTCGCCGACCCCGTAGGCGAGGACGCCGGCGGCCACGACGACGAGGAAGCACCCGGTGACCCGGAAGAACCGCGCGACGTCGAGGCGCACGACGCCGTGGTAGATCGCGAGCTGGATCGCCACCGCGGTCAGGATGCCCAGCACGGCCCCGACCAGGGGCGCGGCGCCGCCGCCGGTGGACTGCACCGTCGCCCAGACGAAGAGGGCGGTCTCGATCCCCTCGCGCCCGACTGAGAGGAACGCCAGGGCCACGACGGCCCAGGCCCCGCCGACGAGGGCGCGCTCGAGGCCCGTTTCGAGCTCGCCCCGCAGGCCCCGCGCGGTGCGGGCCATCCAGAAGACCATCCAGGTGACGAACCCGACGGCGACGATCGAGAGTCCGCCGCCGATGACCTCCTGTGCCTGGAAGGTCAGGCCGTACGTGCCGAAGGTCAGGACGGCACCGATGCCGAGCGACAGCACGACGGCGGCGCCCACGCCCAGCCAGAGGCGGGGGAGCACGTCGCGACGGCCGACCCGGACGACGTAGGCGACGAGGATGCCGACCACGAGGGCGGCCTCGAGGCCCTCTCGGAGTCCGATGAGGTAGTTCGCGAGCACGGTGACGGCTTTCTCGGAAGGGGAGCGGAGCTCGTCGTCGAGCAGGAACGGGAGGCGCGGGGCGGCCCCGACGCGGAGGCACCGAACCCACCGAACGCGTCGGTATGGTTAGGCTAACCTCACTTAGGGCACCCTGAGCCAGGACGACAGTAGTGCGGCTCGGCATATCCTGTCCAGTGATGAACTCCTCCGCCTCGCCGACGTCCGCGTCGCCCTCGACCGCCGGCGACCCGCGGCTCGAGCGCGTGCTCTTCGTCCACGCCCACCCCGACGACGAGACCATCACCACGGGTGGCACGATCGCCGCCCTGGTCGAGGCGGGGGCGGGCGTGACGGTCGTGACCTGCACGCGCGGCGAGCTGGGCGAGGTGATCCCCGACGACCTCGCGGCCCTTCGAGACGACCAGGCAGCCCTCGCCGTGCACCGCGAGGGCGAGATCGCCGCCGCGATGCGCGACCTCGGCGTCGACGACCACCGGTTCCTGGGTTCGGCGGGCGCGCGCACGGCCGGCCTGCCCGAACGCGCCTACCGCGACAGCGGCATGGTGTGGCGCTCCGACGGCGTCGCCGGGCCCACTCCCGACCTGCACCCCGCGGCGTTCTGCGCCGCCGAGTTCGGCGAGGTCGTCAGCGACCTGTCCGCCGTCGTGCAGTCCGTCCGCCCCACGGCGATCGTCGGCTACGACGAGGACGGCGGCTACCACCACCCCGACCACGTGCGGGCCAACCGGGTCGCCGTCCGGGCCGCCCGACTCGTCGGCGTGCCCTACTTCGCGATCGTGGCCGGCGCCGAGGCGGCCGAGGGAGTCGAGGCCGAGGCCCTGGCCGACGACGACACCGTGGTCACGATGGACGCGCGTCACGTCGCGCCGCGCAAGCTCGCCGCGTTGCGCGACCACCGCAGCCAGGTCGAGGTGGTCGACCTGCCGGGGGGGCGGGCCGGCATCCGGTTCCCCCACGGTGCCGTCGAGCCCGTGACGCTCCGCGAGTCGTTCCGCTTCGTGCCCGAGCCGGTCGTCGACGAGGGTGCCTCCGAGATGGCGCGCATGACGACGGGCGGCCGCGTCGCGGCCCTCGTGCTGGCCCTCGCCGCGGGGGCGGTGTTCGGCGCGATCGGCACCGTCATGCACCAGTCGACGATCACCGTCGGCGGCGTGCCCCTCTGGTCGGGGCTCGTGCTCGCGCTCCTGATGAGCCTGGCGCTGCTCGCCGGGCTCCGCTCCCTGTTCGGCTCGCGCGCGGTGGCGGGCGTGGCCGCCGTCGGGCTCGTCGGCACGCTCGTCGTGCTCTGGCAGGCCAGCCCGGGGGGATCGGTGCTGCTGCCCGCCAACACGCCCGCCTACGTCTGGCTCGTGGGGGTCGTCGTGGCCGTCACGCTCGTGCTCGGATGGCCGCGCCTGCGGGGCGGCGGCGGAGGGGGCGTGACGCCTCCCGGCGACGCGACCCGCGCCTCCTCGGTCGGGGCGCAGCCGGCAGGCGATAGGCTGGACGCCCTGCCCGACGCGAAGGGAACACCCCAGACGTGACGTACGTGATCGCACTGCCCTGTGTCGATGTCAAAGACCGTGCCTGCATCGACGAATGCCCCGTCGACTGCATCTACGAGGGCGAACGCTCGCTCTACATCCACCCCGACGAATGCGTCGACTGCGGTGCGTGCGAGCCCGTGTGCCCGGTCGAGGCCATCTACTACGAAGACGACCTGCCCGACAAGTGGGCCGAGTACTACAAGGCCAACGTCGAGTTCTTCGACGAGATCGGCTCGCCCGGCGGCGCGGCCAAGGTCGGTGTCATCGCGAAGGACCACCCCGTGATCTCGGCGCTGCCCCCTCAGGGCGCCGGCGCCTAGGTCGACTTCCGTGGCGCTCGACCTGCCCGAGTTCCCCTGGGACGCCCTCGTGCCGTACGCGGCGACCGCCCGGCGTCACCCCGGTGGCATCGTCGACCTCAGCGTCGGCTCGCCGGTCGACCCGACGCCCGACGTGGTCCGCGAGGCCCTGGCCGTCGCGACGGATGCGCACTCGTACCCCCAGGTCGCCGGCACGCCGGCGCTCCGCTCGGCGATCGCCGAGTGGTACGCGCGCCGTCGGGGCGTCGCGGGCCTCGGTGACGAGAACGTCCTGCCGACCATCGGTTCGAAAGAGCTCATCGCGGGCATGGCGCTCTGGCTCGGCATCGGCCCGGGCGACACGGTGGTCTACCCGACGAACGCGTACCCGACCTACGCCCTCGGGGCGGCTCTCGTCGGCGCGACCGCCCTCGCGTCCGACGACCCGGCCGAGTGGCCCGCCTCGACGAAGCTGGTCTGGCTGAACAGCCCGGGCAACCCCGACGGGGCCGTGCTCGGCGTCGAGGCCCTGCGGGCCGCCGTCGCCCGGGCGCGCGAACTCGGCGCCGTGATCGCCGGCGACGAGTGCTACGCCGAACTCGGGTGGACGGGCGACTGGGCCGACCGGCCCACGCCCTGCATCCTCGACCGGCGCGTGGTCGGCGACGACCTCCGGGGCGTCGTCTCGGTCTACTCGCTCAGCAAGCAGTCCAACCTCGCCGGGTACCGCGCGGGCTTCGTGGCCGGCTGCGACCACGTCCTCGGCCAGTTGCTCGCCGTGCGGAAGCACGCGGGCCTCATGCCGCCCGCGCCGGTCCAGCAGGCGATGGTCGTCGCCCTGGCCGACGAGGCGCACGTGGCCGAGCAGAAGCAGCGCTACGCGGTCCGGCGGACGCGCCTCCTGACCGCCCTCGAGGGGGCCGGGTTCCGCATCGACCGCAGCGAGGCCGGGCTCTACCTCTGGGCCACCCGCGACGAGGACGCCTGGTCGACCGTGGCGTGGCTCGCCGACCGCGGGGTGCTCGTCGCTCCGGGGTCGTTCTACGGGCCGGCCGGCGACCGCCACGTGCGCGTCGCCCTCACGACGACCGACGAGCGCGTCGACGCCGCCGTGGAGCGTCTCGGCAGCTGACCGCTAGGCTGATCGGGTGACTGACACTGCCAACGACGCCCAGAAGGCCACGCTGCAGTTCCCGGGGGGAACAGCCGAGTTCCCGATCGTCGCGAGCACCGAGGGTGCCTCGTCGATCGACATCTCGACGTTCACCAAGCAGACCGGTTACACGACCCTCGACACGGGTTTCGTGAACACCTCCAACGCCCGCAGCACGATCACCTACATCGATGGTGACCAGGGCATCCTGCGCTACCGGGGCTACCCGATCGAACAAGTCGCCGCGAACTCGACCTACCTCGAGACCGCCTGGCTGTTGATCTACGGCGAACTGCCCACCCCCGACCAGCTCGCCGACTTCGACGCGCGCATCCGGCGGCACACGCTGCTGCACGAAGACCTGCGACGCTTCTTCGACGCCCTGCCGCACAACGCGCACCCGATGTCGGTGCTCTCGAGCGCGGTCGGCGCCCTGTCGACGTTCTACGAAGACAGCATGAGCGTCCACGACCCCGAGCAGGTCGAGCTGCAGACGGTGCGACTGCTGGCGAAGCTGCCGGTCATCGCCGCCTACGCGCACAAGAAGAGCCTCGGCCAGGCCTTCCTCTACCCGGACAACTCGCTCAGCTTCGTCGACAACTTCCTCAAGCTGAACTTCGGCACGATGGCCGAACCGTACGAGGTGAACCCGGTGCTGTCGAAGGCGCTCGAGCGCCTCCTGATCTTGCACGAGGACCACGAGCAGAACGCCTCGACCTCGACCGTGCGCCTGGTCGGCTCGACCCAGGCCAACATGTTCTCGTCGATCTCGGCCGGCATCAGCGCCCTGTACGGGCCGTTGCACGGCGGGGCCAACGAGGCGGTGCTGAAGATGCTCGCCGAGATCCGCGACAGCGGTCAGGGCGTCGAGCGCTTCGTCGAGCGCGTCAAGAACAAAGAAGCGGGCGTCAAGCTGATGGGCTTCGGTCACCGCGTCTACAAGAACTACGATCCGCGCGCCAAGCTGGTCAAGGAGAGCGCCACCGAGGTGCTCGAGTCGCTCGGCGTGAAGGACGACCTGCTCGACATCGCGATGGAGCTCGAGGGCATCGCCCTCGCCGACGACTACTTCGTCGAGCGCAAGCTCTACCCGAACGTCGACTTCTACACCGGGGTCATCTACAAGGCGATGGGGTTCCCGCCGCGCATGTTCACGGTGCTCTTCGCCATCGGGCGGCTGCCCGGGTGGATCGCCCACTGGCGCGAGATGAACACCGACCCCACGACCAAGATCGGCCGCCCGCAGCAGTTGTACCTGGGCGCCACCGAGCGCGACTGGCCGCAGCGCTAGGCCGTCGGCCCGCCGGGCCATCCGGCTACGACGCCAGGAGACGGGCACGGCGCCAGGATCACTCCTGGAGTCGTGCCCGTCTTCTGTCGTTCGGGCACCGAGCGGCCTCGGCCTCGGCCGACGGGAGCCGGGCCTAGGCGTGCAGCTGCGAGTTCAGGGTGATGCCGTGGCCCTTGCGGGGGAGCACCTCGACGGCACCGGTCAGCGAGTTGCGGCGGAAGAGCAGACCGGGCTGACCGGAGAGCTCGACCGCCTTGACGGTCTGGGGCGAGCCGTCGTTGGTCGGGGTGCCGCCGACGACGACGACCTTGGTGCCGGCCGTGACGTAGAGGCCGGCCTCGACGACGGTGTCGTCGCCGATCGAGATGCCGATGCCGGCGTTCGCGCCGAGCAGGGCGCGGGCACCGATGGTGACGCGCTGGGTGCCGCCGCCGGACAGGGTGCCCATGATCGACGCGCCGCCGCCGATGTCGGACCCGTCACCCACGACGACGCCCTGCGAGATGCGCCCTTCGACCATCGACGAGCCCACCGTGCCCGCGTTGAAGTTGACGAACCCCTCGTGCATGACCGTGGTGCCCGGTGCCAGGTGCGCGCCCAGGCGCACGCGCGACGCGTCGGCGATGCGGACGCGGTCGGGCGACACGTAGTCGAGCATGCGCGGGAACTTGTCGATGCCGGTCGCGACGATGCCCGCACGCTGAAGCGACGGACGCAGCCGCGCGAAGTCGTCGGGGTGCACGGGCCCGGCGTTCGTCCACGTGACGATCGGCAGGTGTCCGAAGAGGCCGTCGAGGTTGATCGAGTTGGGCTTCACGAGCAGGTGGCTGAGCAGGTGCAGGCGCAGGTACGCGTCGGGGGTGGACGCAGGAGGCGCGCTCAGGTCGACCTCGACGGTCACCGGGACGAGCTCGACGGCACGGCGCTCGTCGGGGCCGGCCGCGTCGGCCAGCTCGGCCGGGGCGATCTCGGGGTCGCGGTCGGCGGGCAGCGTGCCGAGCCGGGGGGAGGGGAACCAGGCGTCGAGGGTGGTGCCGTCGTGCGAGACGGTCGCGAGGCCGTACCCGTAGGCGTGGGTCGGGGCGGTGGCGGTGGCGTCGGAGGTCATGGACCGAGCGTATCGGCAGCCGCCGACGACCCGGCTCGGAGGCGACCCGGGCCGTCGGCCCGTAAACTCGCCCGCATGGCACCGATCGACCTCTCCGTCTCGCCCGTCGACGTCACGAGGCAGCTCTGCGACATCCGTTCCGAGTCGGGCGACGAGCGCACGATCGCCGACGAGATCTGGGCCACCCTCGAGGGGTGCGACCACCTCGACCTCTTCCGCGACGGGGACGCGATCGTCGCCCGGACGCAGCTGGGTCGGGCCTCGCGGGTCGTCGTCGCCGGCCACGTCGACACGGTGCCGATCAACGACAACGTGCCCACCCGCCACGAGACCGACGGCGGCGTCGAGTACCTCTGGGGTCGGGGGACCGTCGACATGAAGGCCGGCTGCGCCGTGCACCTGCGGCTCGCGGTCGAGCTGACCGAGCCGAACGTCGACGTGACGTGGGTCTGGTACGACCACGAGGAGGTCTCCGACGCGCTGAACGGCCTGGGGCGGCTCGCCCGCCTGCGGCCCGACCTGCTGGCGGGTGACTTCGCCGTGTTGGGCGAGCCGAGCAACAGCGGGGTCGAGGGCGGTTGCAACGGCAACCTCCGTGCCGAGATCCGCACCTTCGGCGCCCGGTCGCACAGCGCCCGGTCGTGGGTGGGCGACAACGCCATCCACCGGGCCGCACCGATCCTCGACGTCCTGGCCGCCTACGAGGCGCGCGAGGTCGAGGTCGACGGCCTCGTCTACCGCGAGGGCCTCAACGCCGTCGGGATCACCGGCGGCGTGGCCGGCAACGTCATACCCGACGAGTGCATGGTCCACGTGAACTACCGGTTCGCGCCGAGCCGCAGCGCCGACGAGGCGGTCGCGCACGTGCGCGAGCTCTTCGAGGGCTTCGACGTCACGATCGTCGACCTCGCGCCGGGCGCCCGGCCCGGCCTCGACGCGCCCCTGGCGCAGCAGTTCCTGAAGGCGGTCGGCGGCGAGGCGAAGCCCAAGTACGGCTGGACGGACGTCGCCCGCTTCTCGGCGCTGGGTGTCCCGGCCGTCAACTACGGACCCGGCGACCCGATGCTCGCCCACCACGACGACGAGCGGGTGCCCGTGCAGCAGATCCTCGAGAACGAGCGCGGACTGCGGGCGTGGCTGACGGCCTGACCGTCGACGAGGTGGGTCGCGCCTCCTCGTCCCCGCCGCCTCGTCGCGACCCACGACGCCCGACGTCGTGGTCGTGGCGGCTGATGCTGCGCTACCGGCTGACACCCTGGTGGGCCAGGGTGCTGGTCGTCTTCGCGCTGTCGCGGGTGTTCAGCACGGTGGCGCTGCTGACCTTCGCGGGTGCGCAGCAGGCGAACGCCTGGACGCTCGCCGGCCCCGACTACGGCAGCTTCGCCACCATCTGGGACGGCCACTGGTACTACATCATCGCCGTGGTCGGGTACCCGAGCGACCTGCCGGTGACGGCCGACGGCCACGTGGGCGAGAACGCCTGGGCGTTCATGCCCGCCTACCCGTTCGTCGTCCGCGGTCTCATGGCCCTGACGGGGCTGCCGTTCGCCACCCTGGCGGTCGTCGTGTCGGTCGCCTGCGCGGCCGCCACCGCGCTGGTCTTCTACCGTCTGATGCGCCACTCGCTGTCGGAGTCGACCTCGCTCTTCGCCGTCGTGCTGTTCTGCGTCGCCCCGCTCTCGCCCCTGCTGCAGGTGGCCTACGCCGAGTCCATGTTCCTGCTGCTGCTGTGCGCGAGCCTGCTGATGCTCGTCCGACGGCAGTACCTGGCGATGCTGCCCGTCGTGCTCGTGATGTCGTTCACCCGACCCGGGGCGCTGCCCCTGGCCCTGGCGATCGGACTGCACGGACTGCTGCGCTGGTGGCACCGGTACGACGACCCCTTCCCGACGCGCGAGCGCGTGCGGGTGGCGGTCTCGGCCGGCGCCACGGCCGTCCTCGGCGTCGCCTGGCTCGTGGTCGCCGGGGCCGTGACGGGCGTGCCGGGGGCCTACACCGAGACCGAGCTCGCCTGGCGGGCGCCGTACATCGGCTACGGGCCGCTCGTGCCCTTCACCCCGTGGGTCGACGGGGCGAACTGGTGGTTTCCGGGTGGTTCCGGCATCGCCCTGCTCGCCGTGGCCGTGCTCGCCTTCGCCGCCCTGATCCTCTCGCCCTGGGCACGTCGGACCAGCGTCGACCTGCGGCTGTGGGGGGTCGCCTACGCGCTCTACCTGCTCGCCGTGTTCTTCCCGCAGTCCAGCACCTGGCGGCTCCTGATGCCGTTGTTCCCCCTGCTGGGCGTGCTCGCGGTGCCGCGGTCGAAGGTCTACCGGGCCCTGGTCGTGGCGGCCTTCCTGGCGGGCCAGTGGGTGTGGCTCTACTACTGCTGGTGGGTGAACGGGTACGACTGGACGCCACCGTGATCGGCGGTCGGGGGCGGTCGTTTAGGTCGAGGGCAAGAAATCACGGATAATAGGACCAGCAACTCGCGAAAGGGGACTATCTGATGGCAGCCATGAAGCCGAGGACCGGCGACGGGCCTATGGAGGCCGTTAAGGAGGGTCGTCTCATCATCGTGCGTGTCCCGCTCGAGGGTGGGGGGCGCCTCGTGGTGTCGGTCAACGACGACGAAGCCAAAGAGTTGCACGACGCCCTCGCCGGCGTCGTGAACGCCTAGTCGGCCACCTCCTTAACAACCCCGGACGCCCCGCCCGTCGCACCTGCGACGGGCGGGGCGTCCGTGCGTCCGGGCCTGCGAGGGGCGTCCGGGCCTGCGAGGGGCGTCCGGCGCAGACGCCGGAACGGCGCTCAGCGCTTGACGAGCGAGAGCAGGCCGTCGCCGGCGGTCGAGAGCGAACTGATCACGGCGGGTGACGTCGAGACCTCGGTGAGCAACGTCCGGAACCCCGTCGTCGTGGGGTCGCGGACGGCCGGGTTGGCCACCTTGCCGTGCCAGAGCGCATGGGCGACGAGCACGATGCCCCCGGGGCGGGCCAGCCTCAGGCCGTGTTCGACGTACTCGATGACCGACCCGGGGTCGGCGTCCACGAAGACGATGTCGTACGAGTTCTCGTTCATCCGCGGCAGCACGTCGGTGGCGTGGCCGGCGATGAGGCGGAACCGACCGGCCGGCACGCCCGCCCGCAGGTAGGCGTCGCGAGCGGCCTGCTGGTGCTCGATCTCACGGTCGATGGTCGTCAGGACGGCCCCGGGTGCGCCGGACAGCAGCCAGAGGCCGCTGACGCCCAGGCCCGTGCCGACCTCGATGATCGACGTCGCGTTCGAGGCGGCCGCCACGACGGCCAGCTGGGCACCGACCGCCGACGAGACGGCCTCGACCCCGACCTCGAGCGAGTGCTGTCGAGCTTCGGCGATGGCGTCGCTCTCGGTGACGAGTTCTTCCGCGAACTTCCAACTTGACTCTATCTGCGACACACCCACTCCTCGAAAGGCCAACTCTAGGGGGTTCCCCGAGTCGTCACCGGTTAGTCTGCATGCGTGTCCATGTTCGGTCTGACGTTCGACAAGCTGCTCATCATCGGTGTGCTCGCGGTCTTCCTGCTCGGGCCCGAACGCCTGCCCGGTTACGCCTCGAAGCTCGCCCAGCTCGTCCGCACGGTGCGCGACATGGCCGACGGGGCGAAGACCCGCATGCGCGACGAGATGGGCCCCGAGTTCGACGACGTCGAGTGGCAGAAGCTCGACCCCCGCCAGTACGACCCGCGTCGCATCATCCGTGACGCGTTGCTCGACGGGCCCGACGGTGCTCCGAAGCCCTCGGCTCCGAGCATGGCGACCGCCGGTGCCGCGGCCGCGGCGGTGTCCGCGGGGTTGCCCGGCGGCCGGTCGTCGGGGTCGGTCGTGCCCCTCGCCGTGGGCGAGGTGCCGCCGTACGACTCCGAGGCGACCTGACCCGGTAGAGGGACGACACGACCCGGTGACGGGGCGACCCGACCCGGTCGCGTGGGCGCGCCTCCTGACGGTGGCGGGAACGCGCGGCGAGGTGGCGTCCGCTCAGACGCCGCCGTGGACGGCCGCGACGCGTGAGGCCTCGGCTCGCAGGGCGTCGACCACCCGGCGGACCGACGGGCGCTCGGCCCGGTCGCGTCGCAGCAGGGCCGACACCCACCGCACGGCCCGGATGCTCTCGAGGGGGATGAGCACCATGTCGTCGCGGGCGTCCCTGGCCGTGAAGCGGGGCAGCACGGCGATGCCGAGACCGGCCCCGACGAGCGACTCCGTCACCTTGGTGTCGCTGAAGCGCTGGGCGACCCGCACGGGGCTGCCGGTCACGCGCTCGATCTCGCGGTAGACCCACTCGAACGGGAAGTCGTGCGGCACGCCGATCCAGTTCTCGCCCTCGAGATCGCCGGGCGCGAGCGAGGCGCGTCCGGCGAGGCGGTGGTCGGCCGGCAGCGCGATGTCGAGGGGCTCGGTGAGCAGCGGCACCGTGACTAGGCCTCGACCCGGCCAGGGCTTGTCGTCGGACGAGTGCGCGATCACGACGTCGTGGTCGGCGGCCAGTTCGGGGAACTCGCGGATCGACGGGTCGTGGTCGCTCGCGACGACGACGAGGCCCGGCGTCTCGGCCACCGTCCGCAGCAGGCCGGGCAGCAGCATCTGCCCGCCGGTGGGGAAGGTCGCGAGGGTGACCTCGCCCTGGGGGGTCGCCACGAAGTCGTCCCAGACGGCCTGGGCGCGCTCGAGGGCCACCGCCACGTCGGTCGCCGTCTGCGCGAGCACGCGTCCCGAACCCGTGAGCACGATGCCGCGGCCGACGCGTTCGGTGAGGGCGACCCCGGCCTCGCGCTCGAGCACCTTCAACTGCTGCGAGACGGCGCTCGGGGTGCGGTGCGTGGCCCGCGCGACGGCGGCCACGCTGCCGCGTTCGGCGAGCTCCCTGAGCAGTTCGAGGCGCTTGACATCCATGTAGCAAAACTACTCTGTTTCGGTAGAAACGTGAGATTGATCTAACGCTTCGTCGGGCGCATCATTGAAGAGTCCCCGGAGCGCGCCGTAGCGCTCCCGAGCTCCGGTCGACCTGGTCCCGGGCTCGGTGGCGAATCCCATCACACCACGCAGAACCGCGCGTCCACCCGCGCCAGAAAAGAGTGCATCATGCTCACCGGAATCATCGTCCTCGTCATCGCCGCCGTCGTCGGCATCGCCGGCTCGCTCGTCTCGGTCGCCCGTGACGGCTTCCGGGCCATCCCGACCAAGACCTACAACCGCTGGTCGTAGTCGACTCCGCGTCGGCCGGCTCGTCTCCCTCCTGAGCGAGCCACCGTCGCGTGTGCCGCCCCTGTGCTGGGGTGCGGCACGAGCACGTCAGGGCCCTCCGGGCCGGACGCTGTGACGAAAGGGCACCTCGCCGCGCGAGGTGCCCTTTCTGCACGTCCGGACCCGGCGCCCACGGTCAGGCGGCAGCGAGCCGGGTCAGCTGACGCTGAGCCCCAGCTTGCGGCCGGCCAGGCCCCGGGCCCGGACGGCCAGGCTGCCCGCCAGCGCGTCGATCGCGGCCGCCGCGGGGTCGCCGGGGGACGCGACGACGACGGGCACGCCGTCGTCTCCGCCCTGCCGCAGGCCCAGGCTGAGCGGCAGGCTCGCGAGCAGCGGCACCTCGGCCTCCTGCCCCGCCGACAGGCGTCGAGCCGTCTCGGCACCGCCACCCGAGCCGAAGAGCTCGAGGACGCTGCCGTCCGCCTGCGGCAGTCCCGCCATGTTCTCGACGACGCCGAGCAGGCGCTGGCCGGTCTGACGGGCCACGAGGCCGCTGCGTTCGGCGACGTCGGCGGCGGCGGGCTGGGGCGTCGTGACCACGAGCACCTCGGCGTGCGGCAGCAGCTGCCCCACCGAGATGGCGACGTCGCCCGTGCCGGGCGGCAGGTCGAGCAGCAGCACGTCGAGGTCGCCGAAGTACACGTCGGTCAAGAACTGCTGGATCGTCCGGTGCAGCATCGGCCCCCGCCAGGCGACGGCCGTCGAGGCGTCCTCGACGAACATGCCGATCGAGATGACCTTCACGCCGTGCGCGACCGGGGGCAGGATCATGTCGTCGACCCGCGTCGGCTTGACCGAGGCGCCGTCGGGGCCGACGAGACCGAGCAGCCCGGGGATGCTGAAGCCGTAGACGTCGGCGTCGACGATGCCGACGGCGAGGCCGCGGGCCGCCAGCGCGACGGCGAGGTTCGCGGTGACGGTGGACTTGCCGACACCCCCCTTGCCGCTGGTCACGGCGTAGACCCGGGTCAACGTCTCGGGGCCGAACTGCATGCCCCGGGCGGCCCGCCCGGCCCGCAGCTTCTCGGTGAGGGCGTGCCGCTCGTCCTTGGTCATCACCGTCACGTCGACGGTGACGTCCGTGACGCCCGGCACCGAGGCGGTCGCCTCGCGGACGTCGCGCTCGATGGTGTCGGCGGCGGGGCAGCCCACGATCGTGAGCTTGACGCCCACCGTGGCCGCGCCTCCCGGGCCGACGACGACGTCGCCGATCATGTCGAGCTCGGTGACGGGCTTGCGGATCTCGGGGTCGAGCACGCGACCGAGCGCGCGACGCACGTCGTCGGGCGTCGGGGCGGACGGGCGGTCGGGCGTGACCGGCTCAGCCACGGTGGCCGTCGTGCCGGGCGTCACGCCGTGCGGACGACGAGGAGGCGCGGGCCGGCTCGGCGGCGGAGCCGTCGCCGTCGTCGCGTCGGTCGAGCTCGTCGAGCAGCGACCGCAGTTCGGCTCGGATGAAGTCCTTGCTGGCCATGTCGCGGATGGCGATGCGGAGGGCGACGACCTCACGGGCGAGGTACTCGGTGTCGGCGAGGTTGCGCTCGGCGCGTTGGCGGTCCTGTTCGAACTGCACGCGGTCGCGGTCGTCCTGACGGTTCTGTGCGAGCAGGATGAGCGGGGCGGCGTAGGACGCCTGCAGCGACAGGATCAGCGTCAGCGCGGTGAAGCCGATGGCGGCGCTGTCGAACCGGATGCCCTCGGGGGCGACCGTGTTGTAGATCATCCAGACGACGCAGAAGAGGGTCAACGCGATCAGGAAGTACGGGGTGCCCATGCCGCGGGCGATCGACTCGGTGGCGCGGCCGAACCGGTCGCTGCTCACGCGCTTGCGTCCGGGCAGCACCCGGGTGCGCAGGCCCTTCGGGGCGTCGAGGCGGACGTCGTTGCGGTTATCGCGTGCCATCGTCGCTCCTCGTGGCCTGGCCGATCGCGGGGCGGCGGACGCGACCACGCGATCGGGTGGCGGTCAGCGGCTGGTCGGGGTCTTGACTGCGCCAGTCGTCCGGCAGCACGTGGTCGAGGACGTCGTCGATCGTGACCACCCCGACCAGTCGGTGGGCGGAGTCGACCACGGGCACCGAGACGAGGTTGTAGGTGGCCATGACCCGGGTCACCTCGAGGGCCGTCGCGTCGACGCGCACCGGTTCGGTCGTCTGGTCGAGGATCGTGCCGAGGCGTTCGTTGGGCGGGTAGCGGAGCATCCGCTGGAAGTGCACCATGCCGAGGAACCTGCCGGTGGGGGGTTCGTAGGGCGGCAGGACGACGCAGACGGCGGCACCGAGGGCCGGGGCCAGCTCGTGGCGGCGGATCAACGCGAGCCCCTCGGCCACGGTCGCGTCGGCCGACACGATGACCGGCTCGGTCGTCATCAGGCCGCCGGCCGTGTCGGAGTCGTAGCTGAGCAGCATGCGCACGTCGTCGGCCTCGTCGGGCTCCATCAGCGTCAGCAGCTGTTCGGTGCGCTCGTCGGGCAGCTGGGCGATGAGGTCGGCGGCGTCGTCGGGCTGCATCTGGTCGAGGACGCTCGCGGCCCGGTGGTCGTCGAGGCCGGTGAAGATCTCGACCTGCTCGGCCTCGGGCAGTTCTTCGAGCACGTCGGCGAGGCGGTCGTCCGACAGCTCGCCGGCCACCTCGAGCCGTCGCTCGGGCGTCAGGTCGAGCAGCGTGTTCGCGAGGTCGGCGGGCACCAGGTCGGAGTACGCCGCGATGAGGTGCTCGGCGCTCTGCGACTCGCCCGGGCCCGACTCTTCGACGACGTCGTCCCACGCGGCGAACGCCGTCGGTGCCTTGACGAACGGTGACGGTGACGCCTTCGGCTTGCGCAGGAAGAGCTGGCCGACCTCCCAGTCGCCCTCGCTCACCTCGTCGATCGCGACGTCCTCGATGGTCGCGTGACCGCCGCCGTGCCGGAACGACACCCGGCGGCCGAGCAGGTCGGCGATGACCCTGGTCTCGCCGCCCCGTTGTTCGAAGCGACGCAACGTGATGACCCCGTTGGTGATGATCTGACCCGAGCCGATGCTCGTCACGCGGCCGATGCCGACGAAGACGCGTCGCTTGCCGGGGACCTCGACGACGAGGCCCACCACGCGGGGTGCGCCCGAGCGGCGGTAGACCACGAGCACGTCGCGGACCTTGCCGACCTTGTCGCCGGCGGGGTCGAAGACGGAGCAACCGGCCAGCCGGGCGACGAAGACTCTGGTTGCACTCACGCGTCCAATTTAGTCGCTCGCGCCGCCGCCGCCGTCGGGGGCTCGGCGGGGGCACCGTGTTTAATGGCCTGATGACGAACCCGGGCCCCGTGGGGCGACGTCCGCCGCTGGTGCCCACCCTGCCGCGGGGCGACGTCCTCGGCACCTACGACACGTATCCCGACGCCCAGCGCGTGGTCGACCGTCTGTCGCAGGCCGAGTTCCCGATCAAGCGCCTGGCCATCATCGGCAACGACCTCAAGACCGTCGAGCGGGTCACCGGACGGCTGAGCTACGGCCGTGCCGCGCTGGCGGGCGCCGTCACGGGCCTGTGGCTCGGCGTCTTCTTCGGACTCGTCATGCTCGTCTTCGCGACCGAGACCGCCACCGCGGCGACGGTCGGCGCGGCCGCCCTGCTCGGTGCGGGCTTCGGCATGCTCTACGGCATCGTCAGCTTCGCGATCACCCGACGTCGTCGGGACTTCACCTCGACCCACCAGGTCCTCGCCTCGAACTACCAGATCGTGGTCGACCCCGAGGTCTCCGGGCAGGCGCGCGAGATCCTCGCCCGTCCCGAGACCTCGCGCCGCTGACGTACCCTGGTGTCGACATGGCACGCCACGACCCCACCACGACGGCCACCCGCGCCGAGCGCTTCGCGCGGGGCTGGCTGACGGCCGGGGCGTCCACGGTCGTCGCGGCCTTCTCGCACGTGGCCGGTGGCGGCATGCAGCCGGGCCTGCTGGGGGTCGTCCTCGCGCTCGCCGTGGCAGTGCCGGTCTCGATCGCCCTGGCGGGCGTGCACCTCTCGACCGTGCGGCTCGCGGTCGCGGTCGCCCTCAGCCAGGTCGCGTTCCACCTGCTCTTCTCCCTCGGGGCGTCGGACGTCGGCGGGGCCTCGGCCTCGGGCGGCCACCACACCGCACTCGTAGTCTCGGCCGCCGCCGACGGGGCGGCGTCGGGCGGCGTCGCGCCGGGCATGGTGATGGGCGGTCCGGCGATGTGGCTGGCCCACGCCCTGGCCGCGGTCGTCACGATCGTCGCGCTGCGGCGGGGTGAAGGCGCCGCGTGGGGCCTCGTCCGACTGGCCGTCCGCGGGCTGACCGTGGCGCGCCTCCTGATCACCGGGCAGCGCCCGGACTCCACGGTCGTCCGCCGCGCGCCCCGCCCCACGGGCGTCCTCGCGCGCCCACCGGGGCGACGACACCTCACGGCCCTGCCCCGTCGCGGCCCGCCCTGCCCTGCCTGACACCCACCCCGTCGACTTCCGTCGACGTCCCACCCGTCGAGCGCACGTCGCGCCGTCGGGCCCCTCGTCATGCACCGCAGACCGATCGCCTCGGCGATCCGAAGGACCAGAACCGTGAACCACCGCATCCCTTCCGCATCCACCACCACCCGACGACCGACCGCCGTCGTCGCCCGGTCGGCCGCCGCCCTCGGGGCCGCCGCGCTCCTCGCCCTGGCCGCGCCCCTCGCGGCGTCGGCCCACGTCCACGTCGAGCCCGGCCAGGCCGACGCCGGCTCGTACGCCACGCTCACCTTCAAGGTGCCGAACGAGTCGGCGACCGCCGGCACCGTCGGCGTCGTCGTCGACCTGCCCACCGACACCCCGTTCACGTCGGTGTCGTACCAGCCGACGCCGGGCTGGACGACCGAGGTGACCACGAGCACGCTGCCCGAGCCGGTCGACCTCGACGGCACGACGATCACCGAGGCGCCCACGCAGGTGACCTGGACGGCCGAGGGCGACACGCAGATCGCTCCCGGGCAGTTCCAGCAGTTCGTCGTGTCGGCCGGAGCCGTGCCCGACACCGGGTCGATCGCGCTGCCCACCCACCAGCGGTACTCGGACGGCACCGTCGTCGACTGGGCCGACGCGACGCCGGCCTCCGGCGAGGAGCCGGAGCACCCCGCGCCCACGCTGTACGTGAACGACGCCCCGCCGACCGACGAGCACGCCGGCCACTCCTCGGACGACGACGCGACGACCGCCGGGGTCGGCACGTCGGACGACTCGGCGTCCGGTGCGGGCGACGGCACCGTCGGTCCGCTCTCGATCGGCCTCGGCATCGGCGGTCTCGCCCTCGGCGCCCTCGCCCTCGTGGTCTCGGTCGTGGCGCTGACCCGTCGGCCCCGGGCGACGGCGACCGGCGGCACGAGCCGTGGCGGGGTGGACGCGTGACGCCCGCGCGCCGGCGGGCACCGCGCCTCCTCGGGGTCCTCGCGGTGGTCGGGCTCGGCGCGGCGACCGCGGCACTCGCCCTGGCGCCCGCGGGGTCGGCCTCGGCCCACGACTACGTGGTGAGCAGCAGCCCCTCCGCCGGGTCGACCGTCGACGCGGCACCGGCGACGGTGTCCATCACCTTCAACGACGTCATCCTCGACCTCTCGGGCACCGGCAGCTCGAACGTGCTCGAGGTGACCGACGCCTCGGGTCTGCACTACGAGGACGGCTGCTCGACCACGTCGGGTCCGACCCTGACGACCGGCGTCGCGCTCGGTGCCGCCGGCGACTACACGATGACCTACCAGGCGGTCTCGGCCGACGGTCACACCGTGTCGGACGCCGTCCCGTTCACCTACGCCCCCGCGGCGGGCGCGACCGAGGCATCCGGTTCAGCGACCCGCCCCGCGTGCGACGGCACGGCAGGCTCGGGAGGCGCGGGTGGCGCCACCGAGGCACCCACCGCCGACGGGACCGACGCGGCCTCGCCGTCGGCGTCGCCCGAGCCCGAGATGACGACCCTGGCCACCCCGGGTGACGACTCCGGGGCGACGTCCGCCGCCGCGCCCGAGTCGGGCTCGGTGAACGCCGGTCTCGTCATCGGCATCGCCGTCGCCATCGTCGTGCTGGCCGCGGCCGGCGTCGCGATCGCGATCGTCACGGGACGCCGACGGGACGCCTCGCCCGCCGAGGACGAGTCCGACGCCGACGCCGACGCCGACACCGACACCGACGAGGCGTCACGGTCGGGCGGCTCGACCGGCCGACCGTGACGCCGGTCGGCTGATCACGTCGGACACGGACCGAGGGCCCCGGGTGCGTCGCACCCGGGGCCCTCGCTCGTCTCGGGTCAGTCGCGCGAGATCCACGCCTCGACGTCGGCGACCGAGCGCGGGATGCCGACCGAGAGGTTCTCGGCCCCGTCGGCGGTGACCAGGATGTCGTCCTCGATGCGGACGCCGATGCCCCGGAACTCCTCGGGCACGGTCAGGTCGTCGGGCTGGAAGTACAGGCCCGGTTCGATCGTGAACACCATGCCGGGCTCGAGCACCCCGTCGAGGTAGAGGTCGCGGCGGGCGGCGGCGCAGTCGTGCACGTCGATGCCGAGGTGGTGGCTCGTGCCGTGGACCATGTAGCGACGGTGGTACTGGTGGTCGGGCTGCAGCGACTCGTCGGCCGAGACCGGCAGGAAGCCCCACTCGGCCGTGCGCTCGGCGATGACCTTCATGGCCGTCGCGTGGATCTCGCGGAAGGCGATGCCCGGGCGGACGATCGCGAACGCGGCGTCGGCCGCCTCGAGCACGGCCTCGTAGACGAGGCGCTGCACGTCGGTGAACCGCCCCGACACCGGGAGCGTGCGCGTGATGTCGGCCGTGTACAGGCTGTCGAGCTCGATGCCCGCGTCGATCAGGATGAGGTCGCCGTCACGGACGACGCCGTCGTTGCGCGTCCAGTGCAGGACGCAGGCGTGCTCGCCCGAGGCCGCGATGGTGTCGTAGCCGACCGTGTTGCCGTCGGCCCGGGCACGGCGGTTGAACGTGCCCTCGACGAGGCGTTCGCCGCGCGGGTGGGCGACGATGTCGTCGAAGTCGGCGATCACGTCGGTGAAGCCCTTGCCGGTGACCGTGACGGCCTCGCGCATCTGGGCGACCTCGTAGGCGTCCTTGACGAGTCGGAGCTCGCTCAGGTCGCGGGCGAGGTCGGCCGACGTCGCGCGCGCGGGGGAGCCCTCGGCGTCGGCACCCTCGGCGTCGCCGGTGGACGCGGTGACGGGGGACCGTTCGGCGGCGGCCTCGACCACGGCGTCGAGGCGGCGGGTCAGGTCGGGGTCGGCGTCACGGACGACGAGGGTCTCGGCGTCGGTCGTGCTGACGACGGCCTCGAAGTCGGCGAGGTCGCGGGTCGCGAGGCCCAGGTCGGCGGCGACCTGGGTGAGCGAGGGGCGGGCACCGATCCAGAACTCGCCGATCTCGGGGTTGGCGTAGAACTCGTCGGAGTCACGCCCGGCGCTCGCGCGCAGGTAGAGGGTGGCCTCGTGACCGTCGGCGGTGGGCTCGAGCACGAGCACCGAGCCGGGCACCGTGTCGGAGCCCCAGCCGGTCAGGTGCGAGAAGGCCGAGTGGGCGCGGAAGGGGTAGTCGCAGTCGTTCGAGCGGACCTTCGCCGAACCGGCCGGCACGACGAGACGGGTGCCGGGGTGCAGCGCCGACAGGCGGGCGCGACGGTCGGCGGCGAAGGGCGCCTGTTCGCGCGGCTCGGGCAGCACGTCGGGGCGGTCGGCCCACTGCGACGAGATGTAGTCCTTGAACGTGTCCGACCCGGGGGTGGTGGAGCGGTTGGTGGTCGCGCGCGGCGCCTTCTGATCAGCCATGCCCCCATTGTCCCGCTGAACGGGCGTCACGCCCAGTCGGAGGGTCAGGCTCCGGTGCGGCTGAGCTGTGCGACGACGGGCCGGTGGTCGCTGCCGGCGTCGTCGAGGTCGGTCACCACGCGGAAACCCGTGGTCAGCCACTGGTCGGTGGCCATGACGTGGTCGATCGGTGCGCCGAGCAGCGGGGGCACGTCGGTCGGCCAGGTGCCGACCCCGGCGTTGGCCGTCGCCGCGGCCGCGTCGCGGCAGGCGCCGAGGTCGCCGCCGTCGGAGCCGAGGCCGGCGAGGTGGTCGAGCGTGGCGTTGAAGTCGCCGGCCATGACGACGTCACCCGAGCGGCAGACGTCCGCCAGGTAGCCGAGCCCGGCCCGCCACTGGTCCATGTGGTCGGGGGTGGGCGAGACGGGGTGGGCGGCGACGATCGTCGGCCCCTCGCCCGAGACGGGGGTCGCGACCACCGTCGGCAGCACCGGGGTCGTCCGGTCGTCGGTCACGCCGTCGCCGCCGATCTCGACCTGGTAGTCGCCGAGCGCCGCGCTGATGAGCAGGGTCGTCGACCGGCCGCTCGCGACCTCGTCGTACGCGACCGTGTGGACCCACATCGGCTTGCCGGCCGCACCCATCGCCTCGGCCACGGCGACGCCGACCTCCTGTCGGGTCTCGGGCAGGGCGATGACGTCGGCGCCGACCTCGGTGGCGAGGGCGACGACGGCGTCGGCCCCGGTGGCCGCGCCGAGCGTGTTCCACGACAGGACCGTGAGGTCGGTCGGGGTCTTCTCCACGAAGTCGGTGCGACCGAGCCCCCGCGCCGTCACGACGCCTGCCGAGAGGGCGCCGAAGACCAGCAGCAGCACGGCCGCGCTGGCCGTCAGCGACCGGATCGGGCGCGCGACGAGACCGAGCACGAGCAACAGCACCATCAGGACGACGGCCACGGCGGCGGCCACGAGTCGGAAGGACACCACCTGGCTGACCGGCAACGTGCGCTGCAGGCCGACGGCCTGGGGCCAGAGGGCGACCAGCAGTGCGGCGGCGACCGCGAGGACGATGACGAGGGCGACGAGACGACGGATCATGGCCCTTGGAGCCTAAGGGACGGCTGGCGCCGGTCGGCCACCGCACGGTCGGCTCGGATGCGCGCCGCCTACGATGGGAGGATGCCCACGCGCCTGGTCGACCTGCACACTCACTCGAGCGTGTCGGACGGCACCGAGACCCCGGCCGACCTCGTCGCCTCGGCGGTCCGGGCGGGACTCGACACGGTCGCCCTGACCGACCACGACAGCACGGCGGGCTGGGCCGAGGCGTCGGCCGCCGCGGTGGGCACGGGTCTGACGCTCGTGCCCGGCATGGAGCTCAGCACCCGCCTCGGGCTGAACAGCGTGCACATGCTCGGCTACCTCTTCGACCCGACGCACCCCGGACTCGTGGCCGAGACGGCCCGCCTGCGCGACAGCCGGCTGCACCGGGCCGAACGCATCGTCGAGCGCATCGCCGCCGACTACGACCTCACCTGGGGCGACGTGCTCGCGCAGGCCAGCTCGGGCGCGACCCTCGGCAGGCCGCACATCGCCGACGCCCTCGTCGCCAAGGGCTACGCCCCCGACCGCAGCGCCGCCTTCGCGGGCATCCTGCACTGGCGGTCCGGGTACTACGAGCCGCACGAGGCACCGAGCCCGTTGATCGGGGTCCGCTTGATCCGCGAGGCCGGGGGAGTCCCCGTGATCGCCCACCCGGCCACCCGGGGCCGCGAGCCCAACGTGTCGAGCGAGGGCTTCGAGGCGCTCGTCGACGCCGGCCTGCTCGGCGTCGAGGTCGACCACCGCGAGAACACGCCCGCCGGTCGGGCCCGCCTCCTCGAACTCGCCGAACGGCACGACCTCATCGTGACCGGGTCGAGCGACTACCACGGCGACGGCAAGCCGAACCGGCTGGGCGAGAACACCACCGACCCCGGGCAACTCGAGCGGATCGTCGACGCGGCGACCGGGTGGGTGCCCGTCCGCGGCTGACGCGACCGGCGCCTCCTCGGCCCCGGGGCGTGACGTACGAGACCCCCTCGACGCGGACGTCGAGGGGGTCTCGTGGTGGCTCGGACTCAGCCCTGGGGCTGCGACGACGAGTCGCCCGCGGGCCGGCGGCGGCGGTTGCGGCTGCGCTTGCGCGGTGCCTCGCCCGCCCCCTCGGCGGCCGGGGCCGCGGTGTCGGACGCCTGCGCGGCGCCGCGGCCCGTGGCCGACGGCTCGCCCGACGTGCGGACGGGGGCGTCGCCACGACCACGGCCACGACCGCGGCCCTGGTCTCCTTGGGGGCCGCCGGTGCGCTCGCGCGAGCCGGTCGAACCCGACTTGACCGCCGACAGCGAGGTCGCACGCAGGCGCCCCTTGGTGCCGGCGGGGATGTCGAGGTCGGTGAAGAGGTGGGGGCTCGACGAGTAGGTCTCGACGGGCTCGGGCTGACCCATGTCGAGGGCCCGGTTGATGAGGGCCCACTTGTGCAGGTCGTCCCAGTCGACGAAGGTGACCGCGATGCCGGTCTTGCCCGCACGGCCCGTACGACCGGCGCGGTGCAGGTAGGTGTCGTGGTCGTCGGGCACGGTGTGGTTGATCACGTGCGTGACGTCGTTCACGTCGATGCCTCGCGCCGCGACGTCCGTCGCGATGAGGATGTCCTTCTTGCCGGCCTTGAAGGCGGCCATGGCGCGCTCGCGCTGCTCCTGGTTGAGGTCGCCGTGCACGGCGGCCGCGTTGAAGCCGCGGTCGTTCAGCTCTTCGACGAGCTTGGCGGCGGCACGCTTGGTGCGCGTGAAGACGACGGTCTTGCCGCGACCCTCGGCCTGCAGGATGCGGGCGATGACCTCGTCCTTGTCGAGCGAGTGCGCCCGGTAGACGACGTGCTTGATGTTCGCCTGGGTCAGGCCCTCGTCGGGGTCGGTCGCCCGGATGTGGATCGGCTTCGACATGAAGCGACGGGCCAGCGCCACGATCGGGCCGGGCATCGTCGCAGAGAACAGCATGGTGTGACGCGTGGCGGGCACCTGCTGGAAGATCTTCTCGATGTCGCTCAGGAACCCCAGGTCGAGCATCTTGTCGGCCTCGTCGAGGACGACCTCTTGCACCTCTTTGAGGTTCAGGAGGCGCTGACCGGCCAGGTCGAGGAGGCGCCCGGGAGTGCCGACCACGATCTGCGCGCCGGCCTTGAGCTGTTCGACCTGGCCCTCGTAGGCCTTGCCGCCGTAGATGCTGACGATCTTCGTCGCGCGGTTCGACGTGGCGAGCTCGAGGTCGTCGGCCACCTGGACGCAGAGCTCGCGGGTGGGGACCACGACGAGCACCTTGACGCCGGGTGCCGGGTCGAGGCCGATGCGCTGGATGATCGGGAGGCCGAAGCCGAAGGTCTTGCCGGTGCCCGTCTTGGCCTGGCCGATGATGTCTTGGCCGGCGAGGGCGAGGGGGATGGTCTGGGTCTGGATGGGGAAAGGTTCGAGGATCCCCTTCGACGCCAGAGCGTCGACCATGTCGGGGTCGATCGCGAGGTCAGTGAATGTCAAAGTGTTGCCCTGTCTCATATAGGGGGATGCGTCGAGTTTAGCCCGTCGCGACGGGCGGCCTCTCGGACCCCGTAAGATGTGGGCGTGGTGTCCTGGCCCGGTCGAGGTGCGAAGCGCGGCGTCCCGTCCCTGCAGTGGCCGCGGCCCGCCGCGAAGCCGACCCCCGTGGCCCGCGTCGAACTCGACCAGTTCACGCCCGACCTCCTGGTCTTCCTGGGCCACGCGGCCTACCTCGAACTCGCCCTGTTCGAGACCCTCGGGCGGTCGTCGGCGTTCGCCCCCGACGTGCGGGCCAAAGAGACGACCGGCCGCATCGCCGAGACCACCCTGGCCCGCCATCGCGGGCTGGTGGCCGAGATCGAACGCTCGGGGCACGACGCCACCGAGTCGATGGAGCCCCACATCGCCGCGATCGACGAGTTCCGGGCCCGCACCGAGGGCACCGACTGGTACGAGGCCATCGTCGCCGACTACGTCGCGGCGGGACTGCTCAACGACGTCTTCGTGCGGCTGGCGGCGGGGCTCTCGTCCGACCACCACAAACGCATCGTCTCGGTGCTCGAGGCACACGACGACGCCCCCCTCGTGGTGCGGGAGCTGTCGGCGGCCATCGAGGCCGATCCGCGCCTCGCCTCGCGACTGGCCCTCTGGGGTCGACGCCTGGTGGGCGACACGCTCCTCGTCGCCCGGGCCGCCGTCGCCGCGTCGCACGTCTCGGCCGACGACGAACGCCTCGAGCCGGTGTTCACCGAACTGATCGCCGCCCACACCCGCCGCATGGACGCGCTCGGCCTGACCGCCTGAGGCCCGGCCGGTGGCGCGGGCACCCGCCGGCCTGGCCGACCGGGAGGTCCGGGTCAGGCCGTGGTGCGCAGCAGTCGGGCGAACTGCTCGGTGTCGCGAGCACGACGGCGGGTCGCCGCGGCGCGGCACGCGACGATCGCCGCGACGCCGGGCACCACGAGAGCGACCACCCAGATCCAGCCACCGTCGGCGGGCCACCCGGCCCAGGTCAGAGCCTCCCACACGATCGCCGCCACGACGGCGCCGACGGCCGGAGCGAGCAGGACCCCGCGCGTGTCGGCTGCGGGGAGGGCGTAGTGCAGGACGAACCCGAGGATCGCACCCCCGAGGACGATGAAGAGGAGTTCCACGATCAGCTCACGAAGCCGACCTTGCGGCTCTCCTCGCTGCCGACCTCGACGTAGGCGAGCGACGCCGTGGGCACGAGGTACGTCTTGCCCTTCGAGTCCGCGAGCGTGACGAACGACTTGCCGCCGTCGAGGGCGTCGCCGACGACCTTCTCGACCTCGGCCGCGGTCTGCGACGTCTCGAAGCTGATCTCACGGGGGCTGTTGGTGATGCCGATGCGAATGTCCACGACGTAAAGATATCCGACGGGCCGGTCGCCACGGCCCCGCGTTCACTGACGGCGCACAACCCGCCCCCGGTCGGCCCTCCGCTCCCGGGTCCGCCGTCGATGTCGGTCGGAGCCGATAGCGTCGAGCACATGGCCCCGACCGTCCCACCGCCCGCCTCGGGCCCGGTGCGCGCCGTGGCGCCCCCGGCGCTCGACGACTCGCAGCGGGCGGTGCTCGACCTGCCCGACGGGCGGTCGGCCGCGGTCGTCGGCGCACCGGGGTCGGGCAAGACCCGCACCCTGGTCGAGTTCGTGGTCGACCGGGTCGAGGGTCGCGGCTGGGGTCCGACGGCCGTCCTGGCCCTCGCTCCCACCCGGTCGACGGCCACGACGCTCCGCGACGTCATCGCCTCGAGGCTCACGGTCCCCACCCCGGGGCCCCTCGCGCGGACGGTCTCGTCCGTGGCGTTCGACGTCGTGGGTCATGCGGCGCGGCTCGCGGGCCAGCCGGTGCCCACCCTGCTGACCGGCGGCGACCAAGACACCGTCGTCCGGTCGTTGCTCGAGGGGCACGAGGCCGACGGCACCGGTCCGACCTGGCCCGACGACCTGGGCCCCACGGTGCGCCGGCTCCGCGGGTTCCGCACCGAGCTGCGCGAGGTCCTCATGCGGTCGACGGAACACCGCATCGGCTCGGACGGCCTGCGCCTCGCCGCCGAGCGGGCCGGTCGGCCCGAGTGGGCCGCCGTCGCCGACTTCCGTGACGAGTACCTCGCCGTGCTCGACGCGTCCCGTGGCCGCCACCTCGACTCGGCCGAGCTGGTCGACTACGCCGTCGCCGCCCTCGACCGGGGCGAGACCGCCCCCGTCGTCGACGGCCTGCGGGTCGTCCTCGTCGACGACGCGCACGAGGCGACCGAGTCCACGCTCGCGCTGCTGCGTGCCCTGGTCCGACGGGGCGTCGCGGTCGTCGCCTTCGGCGACCCCGACCTCTCGACGAGCGCGTTCCGGGGCGGCACCCCCGACGTCCTCGGTCGTCTCGGCCCGCGCCTCCGGCTGTCGGACGTCGAGACCCTCTACCTGTCGACGGCCCACCGCCACGGGCCGCCGCTCCGAGACCTCGTGCGACGGGTGACCGCCCGCATCGGCACGGCCGGGGCCGGTCGCCAACACGCCGCGGCTCCCGCCGACGTCGGGCGCGAGCCCGGTGCCGACGTCGGCCACGACGCCGCGGCACCCGCCGTCGTCACGGTGCGGGCCGACAGCCCGACGCACGAGGTCGCCTCGGTGGCGCGCCTGCTGCGCGAGCACCACCTCGTCCGGCGGGTGCCCTGGTCGCGCATGATGGTCGTGGTGCGCAGCGGCGGCCAGGTCGCCGGCGTCGCCCGCGGCCTGCAACTCGCCGAGGTGCCCACCCGCACGTCGGTCGCCGGCCGGGCCGTTCGCGACGAGCACGCGGCACGCCACCTGTTGCTCGCCGCCTCGGTGGCGGTCGGACGTGACGACCTCACGGTCGAGCTGGCCACCGAGCTGCTGCTGGGGCCGCTCGCCGGTTTCGACCCGCTCTCGCTGCGGCGCCTCCGGCTCGCGCTGCGCGCGGACGAACTCGCCTCGGGCGGCGTGCGTCCGGCCGACGACCTCCTCGTCGAGGCGCTGGACGGTCCGGGGCGGTTCGTCACGATCGACTCGCGGTTCGCGGCCCGCGCCGGGCGTTTCTCGTCGAGCCTCGACGCGGCGCGCCGGGCCGCGGCCGCGGGCGGCAGCATCGAAGAGGTCCTCTGGGGGTTGTGGGAGCGCAGCGGCCTCGCGGCCGAGTGGTCGGCCCAGAGCGCGGGTCGGGGCATCGTCGCCGCCGAGGCCGACCGCCACCTCGACGGGGTCGTCGCGCTCTTCACCGCCGCGAAGCGCTTCGTCGAACGGACGCCCGAGGCCGCGCCCGGGGCGTTCCTCGACGCGCTCCTCGGCGCCGAGGTCCCCGAAGACACGCTCTCGCCCCAGGCGACGACCGACACCGTGCTGGTCTGCACCCCGTCCGCCGCCGTGGGCGTCGAGGTCGACGTCGTCGTGGCCGCCCGCCTCCAGGACGGCGTGTGGCCGAACCTCCGCGTCCGCGGGGGACTGCTCGGCCCCGACGACCTGGTCTCCCTGGCCGAGCGGGGTCTGCTCGAGCGCGGCCCGTTCGACGGCGTGCCGGGCGGTCCCGGCGCGGTCGACGAGCGCGACGACGAGCCGGCCGCCCCGTCCGACGCCCGAGCCGCGGTGTTGTCCGACGAGCTGCGGATGTTCGCCCTCACGGTGTCGCGGGCCACCCGACAGGTCGTGCTCTCGTGCACCTCGAACGACGACGAGGGGCCCTCGCCGTTCTTCCGCCTGCTGCCCGACGACTGCCCCGAGGCCCCCGCGGGCCACCCGCTGTCGCTGCGGGGCCTCGTCGGACACCTTCGGCACGTGCTCGTCTCGGCGCCGCAGGGCCCACGCGCCGACGAGGCGACCGAGGCCCTGGCCCGCCTCGCCACCGAGGGAGTCGCGGGTGCCTCGCCCGCCGACTGGTACGGGCTCCTCGCGCCGAGCACGACCGAGCCGCTGATCGACCTCGACGACCCCGAGGCCCACGTGCCCGTCTCCCCCTCCCAGCTCGGCTCGTTCGAAGAATGCCCCCTGCACTGGTTCGTCGACCGCTTCGGCGGGTCGGCACCCAACGCCGCGATGGGTCTCGGCACGGTCCTGCACGACGTCATGGAACACGCCGAGGGCACCGACGTCGACTCGCTGTGGCAGGCGGTCGAAGGACGCTGGCCCGAACTCGAGTTCGAGTCGGCGTGGATCGCCGAGTCCGAGAAGCGCCGTGCCCGAGCCATGACCGAGAGCCTGTCCGCCTACCTGCGCGACTTCGAGGCGTCGGGGGGCAGCCTGCTCGGAGCCGAGTCCACCTTCACGCTCGACGTCGGGCCGGCCCGGCTCCGTGGCTCGATCGACCGGGTCGAGCGCACCCGTGACGGTGCGGCGGTCATCGTCGACCTCAAGACGGGCCGGTCGGCCCCGACGTCGGCGCAGGCCGTGGCCGAGCACCCGCAGCTGGGCAGCTACCAGGTCGCCCTGGCCGACGGTGCGGTGGACGCCGTGCCCGAGGGCACGCCACCCGGCGGGGCGAAGCTCGTCATCGTGTCGTCCGGCGTCCGGGGCAAGCTCTACCGCGAGCCGGCCCAGGTGGCCTTCGACGACGAGCAACTGGCGGCGTTCCGGGCGCGGGTCGTCGACGCGGCCGAGCACATGGCCGGTCGGGTGTTCGTGGCCCGACTCGACGACCACTGCGAGGGGCGCCACGGCGGCTCGTGCCGCATCCACGTGGTCGGAGAGGTGAGCGGCTCGTGACCGACCCGATCCGGCACGACGGCCCGGCGGGGGGTCTCGGTCCGACCGACGTGCGAGGCGACGGGGACGCGACCCGCGCCTCCTCGTCCCTGCTCGGCGCCGCCGAGATCGCCGAGGCACTGGGTCTGCCGACCCCGACCCCCGAGCAGCAGGCGGTCATCGAGGCCCCGCTCGAACCCGCGCTCGTCGTGGCGGGCGCCGGCAGCGGCAAGACCGAGACGATGGCCAACCGCGTGGTGTGGTTGCTCGCGAACCGGCTCGTCGGCGTCTCGCAGGTGCTCGGGCTGACCTTCACGCGGAAGGCCGCAGGCGAGCTCGGTGAACGCATCGAGCGACGCGTCGCCCAGCTCGCCACCGTCGGTCTGCTCGGCGACGAGGTCGATCCCTTCGACGTCCCGACGGTCTCGACCTACAACGCCTTCGCCAACGCGATCTTCCGCGACAACGCCCTGCGGGTCGGTCGCGAGAGCGAGTCGCAGGTGCTCGGCGACGCCTCGGCCTGGCAACTGGCGCGCTCGCTGGTCGTCGCCAGCCACGACGAGCGTCTCGCCGGGCTCGGGCGGAGCGTCGACGGCATCACCGAGGCCGTCCTCCGCCTCAGCCACGCGTTGAGCGAGAACGTGACCGGCCCCGAGCCGGTGGCGCGCCTGGCCGACCGGTTCCTCGACCTGGCGGGTCTGCCGTCGACGAAGGGCAGCGCCTACAAGTCGGTCGTCGACGCCGTCGGCGCGGTCTCGGCCCTGCCTCCGCTGCTCGAGCTCGCGACGGCCTTCGCCGACGAGAAGGCCCGCCGCGGACTGGTCGAGTACTCCGACCAGGTGGCCCTGGCACTCGAGGTGTGCGACACCGCTCCCGGCGTCGTGGCCGAGCTGCGCGACCGGTACCGCATCGTCCTGCTCGACGAGTACCAAGACACCAGCGTCGTGCAGACCACCCTGCTCTCACGCCTCTTCGAGGGCACCGGCGTCATGGCGGTCGGCGACCCGCACCAGTCGATCTACGGCTTCCGGGGTGCCAGTGCCGCCAACCTCGGTCGCTTCCCCGTCGACTTCGGGGCCCGACCCGACGCGGTGTTCAGCCTCTCGACCAGTTGGCGCAACGCTTCGCGCGTGCTCGACGCCGCCAACACCGTCGTCGCCGAGCTCGCCCGGTCGTCGGAGGCGGTGGTGGGCGAACTCCGTGCTCGGCCCGGTGCCCCCGAGGGGCGGGTCGAGCTGCTCTTCGACCAGACGCTGCCGGGCGAGGCCGACCAGGTGGCCGCCTGGCTGCACGACGAGCTGGCCGTGCCGACGGTCGTCGACGGCGAGCCGGCCCGCCGCACAGCCGCGTTGCTCTTCCGGTCGAAGAAGACCATGCCGGTGTTCGTCGAGGCCCTCGCCGCGCGCGGGGTCCGATACCACGTGCTCGGCGTCGGCGGGCTGCTGCAACGACCCGAGGTGGTCGACCTCGTGGCGTGTCTGCGGGTGCTGCACGACCCGTCGGCGGGCTCCGAGGCGATCAGGCTGATGGCCGGGGCGCGGTGGCGCGTGGGGGTGCGCGACATCGCCCGGTTGCGCGAGGTCGCCTCGTGGCTGTTCTCCCACGACCACGCCCAGCAGCGTCTCGACGACGAGGTCGCCGCTGGGTTCCGGGCGTCGGTCGCGGTCGGCGAGCACGGCTCGATCGTCGACGCCCTCGACTTCGTCGCCACGGCGCCCCTCACCCACCGGCAGCTCTCGGGCTTCAGCGACGAGGGTCTGGGACGTCTGCGGCGGCTGGGTTCGCATCTCGCGTTCCTGCGGGGGCGCACCGGCCTCGACCTGGTCGACCTCGTCACCCTGGTCGAGCACGAGATGCTGCTCGACGTCGAGGTCGCGGCGGCCACCGGGGCGCCGTCGGGCGGGGCCTGGCTGCAGGCGTTCGAAGACGAGCTGGCCGGCTACGTGGCCACCGACGAGAACGCGGGCCTCGGCGGCTTCCTGTCGTGGCTCGAGGCCGCCGAACGCCGTGACGACATGGGGCCCCGGTCCGAGCAGGCCGAGCGGGGGACGGTCCAGCTGTTGACCATCCACGGGTCGAAGGGGCTCGAGTGGGACGTCGTCGCGGTGCCGCGACTGGTCGAGGGCGAGCTGCCCGGCACCTCCCGCGAGGGGGTGGGGTGGCTCGGTTTCGGCGAACTTCCGTACGAGTTCCGGGGCGACGCGGCCGAACTGCCGGTGCTCGGCTGGCGCGGGGTGGCCGACCAGAAGGAGTTCGACCAGGCGCTGAAGGCCTTCAAGGACGAGCTCGTCCTGCGTCACCAGGCCGAAGAACGACGACTGGCGTACGTCGCCCTCACCCGGGCTCGGGACGCCCTCCTCGTCAGCGGATCGTTCTGGACGGGCGCCGTCCGGCCGCGCCCGGCGAGTCGGTTCGTCGTCGAGCTCGCCGAGCGGGGGTTCGTGCCGCCAGGCGACCTCCCCGAGCGGCCCGACGACGACGAGAACCCGCTGGCCGCGGCGTCGCGAGAGCTGACGTGGCCCCTCGACCCGCTGGGCTCGCGACGGGCCACCGTCGAGTACGCCGCCGCCCGGGTCGACGAGGCCGTCGACCGCCGGACGCGGGCCCTGAGCGCGCGGCTCGACGTCGGGGAGGCCACCCCGGGCCCGGATGCGGGCGAGCGTCCCGAGACGGGCGACCCGACGCGGTCGGCGAGGTCGAGGTGGTCGTCCGACATCGACCTGCTGTTGCTCGAACGCGACGCCGCTCGGGCGGGTGCCGGTGCGACGCCGCTGCCCCAGCGCATCCCGGCCTCACGCTTCAAGGACTACGTCGACGACCCTGCTGCGGTCGCCGCCGCGTTGCGACGGCCCCTGCCCGAACGCCCCTACCGGGCCACCCGCCTCGGCACGCTGTTCCACGAGTGGGTCGAGGAGCGGTTCCGGCCGACGGGGCGCTCCGAGACGCTGGACGCCTGGGGCGACGAGAGCGACCTCGACGACGAGCGCGTCGGCTCGCCGGGGTCCGGTCCGGTCGACCCCGACGACGCGCGACGGTTCGAGCAGCTGATCGCGACCTTCGAACGCTCCGCCTGGGCCACGCTCGAACCGACCGACGTCGAGCTCGAGATCCACCTCCCGCTCGGCAGCCGCACCGTCATCTGCAAGATCGACGCGGTCTTCGAGCGCGACGGGCGGTTCGAGGTCGTCGACTGGAAGACCGGCAAGGCACCGACCGACGACGCCGACCTCGAGCTCAAACAGCTGCAGCTCGCCCTGTACCGCGAGGCCTACGCGCAGTTCAGGGGCGTGCCGGCCGACGACATCGACGCGGTCTTCTACTTCGTGGCCGACGACGTCGTGCTGCGGCCCCGGCACGTCGCCGACCGCGGCGAGCTGGTCGAGCTGTGGCGTCGGGTCGAGCACGAGGCGTCGCCCGGGACGTGACGGCCCGGACGTCACGACCCGGGCGCCACGAGCCGGACGTGGTGGCTCAGACGTGTCGGCGTTCGGTGGCCTCGAGCAGGTCCTCGACCCCGTCGACGTCGAGGGCGGCGGTCGAGCCCGAGCCGATGCCCGCGCGACGGTCGCCCGGCAGCGAGTCGACGAGCTTCGTCATCATCTCGACGGCGTCGTCGACGACCGAGGTGTTCTTGGTCGCCGTGCCGTGCAGCAGCCACTTGGCCAGGTCGAGTTCGCGGTACAGGGTCGCGCGGTGTCGCAGCTGGTGGTCGCTCGTTCCCCGGGCGGTGTTGTAGGCCTCGAAGGCGTCGTCGACGGCCCTCGGCGTCGGGGCGCCCAGCAACCAGGCCAGGTCGCGGGCCGGGTCGCCGACCTGCAGGTCGTGCCACCCGAGGACGCCGCTGACGGTGTCGCCGACGACGAGCACGGAACCCGCGTCGAGCGAGCCGTTCACGACGGTCGGCTGGAACTGCCAGAGCACCGAGTCCTGGATGGCGGCCTCCCACCGTTCGAGGAGGGCGGCAGGCAGGAGGCGCGTGGACGCGGCACGGTCGACCAGGGCCGCCGACGAGCGCATGGCCTCGAACGGGGTGTGGCTCGTCAGGCCGGCGTCGGTGACGAAGCTCGTGGGCAGGGAGTGGATGGCGGCGACGGCGCGGCCCAGTGCCGTCGGCAGGTCGCCGGTCTCGGTGACGCGGGAGATCGACAGGTGCTCGCCCGGGACGACGTCGTAGACGATGCCGCGCGTCCGGCCGAGGGGCGCCTGGCCGCGGTACAGCGGCACGTCGAACGAGAGCCGACCTCGCACGCCGGCGCTCAGGGCCCGCAGGGCGACCAGGTCGGCGGACTGCTCCGCCTCGGCCCGCTGCGACCGCGGCACGCGCACGATGCAGTGCTCGCCCGCCCGTCCGACGACGAGCGCCGAGTCGAAGTCGCCACCCGTCTCGCTGCCGTGTCGGGACGCGCGCGTGACGTCCAGGTCCGCGACGGCGGCCGTGGCCAGCGCGGCTAGAGTGAGATGAGATCTGGCCATGCCCTCAGGGTAGGCCGCCGCACGCGGTGCCCTGCCGTGCGCCACGCTGTCAACTCGCGATGATTGGTCGTCCGATGTCCTCGCCGCTCACGTCCCGCCTCCCGCTCGCCCGCCACCAGGTCGACCGGGACTACCTCACCCGAGAGCGTGACGGCGTCGTCGACGAGCTGCTCGCCTCGACGGCCACGCGGGTCCTGCCGGTCTGGCGGGGGCGCACGCTGATGGCCTCGACCGGTGCGCTGGCGTTGCTGCCGGCCGCGTCGGTCCCCACCGCCGACGACTACGTCTACCTGGGGGTCTCGAAAGACCCGTCGGCCGTCGAACCGGTCGGCACGCCGGTGCTGGCCGCCCTGCTCGACGACGAGCGTGCCCGGTCGATCGCCCCCGACGACGCGGCCTGGGGCAGCCCGCGGGTGTCAGGCTCTGAGCTCAGCGCCCGTGACGCCGGCCTCGCGGTCGAGGCCGTCGCCGTGGCGAACTGGCACGACTCCCACCGGTTCTCGCCCCGCACCGGGCGTCCTCTGGTGACCGACAAGGCGGGCTGGGTCCGGCGCGACCCCGACGACGGCCACGAGGTCTTCCCGCGGACCGACCCCGCGATCATCGTCGGCGTCACGGATGCCGACGACCGCCTCCTGCTGGGCTCGAACGCCCTGTGGGAGAAGAACCGTTACTCGTTGCTGGCGGGCTTCGTCGAGCCCGGTGAATCGCTCGAACACGCCGTGCAGCGCGAGATCTTCGAAGAATCCGGCATCAACGTGGTCTCCCCGCGCTACGTCGGTTCGCAGCCCTGGCCGTTCCCGGCCAGCCTGATGGTGGGGTTCCGGGCCGAGGTCGACGCCGACGACCCCGGCACGCTGACCCCCGACGGCGCCGAGATCCTCGAGTTGCGGTGGTTCAGCCGCGACGACCTGGTCGCCGGCCTCGGCGAGATCGTCCTGCCGGGGCGCACGTCCATCGCGCGAGCCATCATCGAGGACTGGTTCGGCGGCGAGATCGACCAGTGACCGAGGCCGCCGATCTGATCGCGGGCCTCGACGAGCAGCAGCGCCGGGCGGCGTCGAAGCTGCTAGGGCCCGTGTGCCTGCTCGCAGGTGCGGGCACGGGCAAGACGCGAGCCATCACGCACCGCATCGCCTACGGGGTCGCGACGGGCGTGTACGCGCCGAACCGCGTCATGGCGCTCACCTTCACCTCGCGCGCGGCGGCCGAGCTGCGGGGGCGCCTCCGTCACCTGGGTGCCGGGGGAGTCTCGGCCCGGACCTTCCACGCCTCGGCCCTGTCGCAGCTCTCGTACTTCTGGCCCCAGACGATGGGCGGCCAGATGCCGCGTCTGCTCGACAGCAAGGCCAAGGCCCTCGCCCACGCCGCCGAGTCGCTGAGGCTCAAGATCGACACGGCGGCCCTTCGCGACCTCGCCGCCGAGATCGAGTGGCGGAAGGTCTCGCGACTGACGCTCGAGGAGTACGCGAAGGCCCTGCCCAGCCGGACGCTGCCGCCGTCCATCGGCGTCGAGAAGGCCGTCGACCTGCACCGTGCCTACGAGGCCGTCAAGGACGAGCGACGCCAGCTCGACTTCGAGGACGTCCTGCTCGCGACGGTCGGCATGCTCGAGCTCGAGCCCCGCGTCGCGCAGCAGGTGCACGAGCAGTACCGTTTCTTCGTCGTGGACGAGTACCAGGACGTCTCGCCGCTTCAGCAGGACCTCCTCGACCTGTGGCTCGGCGGTCGCAACGACCTGTGCGTCGTCGGTGACGCCAGCCAGACCATCTACTCGTTCGCGGGTGCGTCCTCGGACTACCTGCTCGGCTTCGGGTCGCGCTACGACGACGCCACGGTCGTCCGTCTCGAGCAGAACTACCGCTCGTCGAGGCAGATCGTCGACACGGCCAACCAGCTCATGAGGGGTCGGCCGGGTGCCCTGCACCTCCATCCCGCGGTCGAGACGACGGGCCCCGTGCCACCGGTCACCGAGTACCCGAGCGACTCGGCCGAGGCCAGGGGCATCGCCGAGACGATCGCCGACGAGATCCGCTCCGGCATCGCGCCCGAGGAGATCGCGGTGCTCTACCGGGTCAACGTCCAGGCCGCGGCGATCGAGCGCGCCCTCGCCGACGTCGGCGTCTCGACCCGCATCCACGGTGCCACGCGCTTCTTCGAGCTGCGGGAGGTCAAGGAGGCGCTGATGATGATGAAGGGCGCTGCGGTGAGCATCGTCGGTGAACCGCTCTTCAAGACCGTGAGCGACGTGTTGCGCTCGCTCGGCTGGACGCAGGAGGCCCCCGAGCAGCGCGGGGCCGTCCGGGACCGGTGGGAGTCCCTCAACACGATCATGGGCCTGGCCGAGTCCTCGGCACCCGGCACGACGCTCCGCCAGTTCGTCGACGAGCTCTTCGCGAGACAGGCCGGGCAGCACGAGCCGACCATGTCCGCGGTCACGCTGGCCACGATGCACTCGGCCAAGGGGCTCGAGTGGCGGAGCGTCTACCTCGTGGGCCTCAGCGAGGGGCTGGTGCCGATCAGCTACGCGAAGGACGACGCGGCGATCGACGAAGAGCGCAGGCTGCTGTACGTCGGCGTCACGAGGGCCCGCGAACGGCTGCGGCTGTCGTGGAGCCGGTCCGGTCAGGGGCGGGGCGGCGAGCGACGGGCGAGTCGCTTCGTGGAAGAGCTGCGCACCCGCACTCCGGGTGCGGCCGGACGCTCGCGCGGGTGACGAGCCCGTCGGCGATCGAGATCGACTCGACCTCGTCGTCCGGTGCGACGCCGGCACCGTCGAGGCGTGACCACAGGCGGCGGGCGGCCCGCGACGCGATCTCGTGGACCGAGAGCGACGGAGGCGCGGTGAGGGCCCGGCGGCTCAGCTGACCGGCGATGGCAGGCCAGGCGCGATCGGCCTCACCCGCGTGGAGGTCGAGGCATCGCGCACAGGCGGTGGCCCCCGGCACCGTCACGGGGCCGACCAGGGCCCGACGGTCCCCGACGCGCACGAGCAGGTGGGTGACGTCGCTCCGGACCCACTCGCGCCGCAGCCCGGGGTCGACGACGTGCCCGCCGACGAGGACTCCCGTGGCCCCTCGCGGCGGACGGGCGTCGGGTGCGGGGCGCCGCACGTCGACCCCGCACGAGCCGAGGAGGTGCGCCACGGCGTCGGCCACCGGGCCCGGCCCCGCGACGAGGACGACGTCCGACGGGGCGATCGACGACGGCTCGGCCACCAGCGCCGGCCGCAACCGCCCGACCGAGGCCGCCACCGCGGCCGGGTCGGCGCCGAGGTGTGCCACGAGCGTGGGCAGGCCACCCGCGCCGTGGCCCGCGGCGACGGCGGCGACGACCCGCTCGTCGAGCCTGCTGACGGGACTCAGGACCAGGGACGGGCGGTCGACGCCGAACTGGAGGGTGTCCGTGTCGCGCCAGACGACGGGTGCACGCGGATCGAGGACGAGGCTCATCGTCCGATCATGCCGGGGCGGTCGAGCCGACGAGTGGTTGTCCACAGGGGGTCGGTCGACCGCCCGTCGACGGACGGATCAGGAGCGGGGTGCGTCCGTGTCGGGGCCCGGGTCGCCCGGCTCGGTCGCCGAACCGTCCTCGGCCTCGCGGGGTCGGTCGTCGGTCGTGTCGTCCAACAGGTCGCGGATGGCCTGGTCGACGTCGTCGAACGCGGGCTCGTTCGACGTGAGGCGGGTGACGAGCCCCTGGGGGTCGTCGATGTCGGCACTGGTGGGCACGATGTCGGGGTGGGACCAGAGGTCGTCGCGGCGCTCCGCACCGACGGCGTCGGACACCGTCTGCCAGAGGACGGCCGCCTCGCGCAGCCGTCGGGGACGCAGCTCGAGGCCCACGAGGGTCGAGAACGCCGACTCGGCGGGGCCGCCCGCGGCACGGCGGCGCCGGACGGTCTCGGCGATGGCGGCGGACTTCGGGAGGCGCGCGGTGGCCTGGGCGGTCACGACGTCGACCCAGCCCTCGATGAGCGCCAGGGTCGTCTCGAGGCGGGCCAGGGCGGCGAGTTGCTCGTCGGTCTTCGGCGGGATGAGTGCCCCGCTCTTCATGGCCTCTTGCAGTTCGCCGGGGTTCGAGGGGTCGAAGTCGCCGGCGAGCTCTTCGAGGCGGGACGTGTCGATGCGGATGCCCTGCGCGAACTCGCGGATGGACGAGATGAGGTGCAGTCGCAGCCAGCGGGCGTGACGGAAGAGGCGGGCGTGCGCCAGCTCGCGGACCGCGAGGTAGAGCTGCACCTGGTCGGCCTCGATGTCGAGGCCCTCGCCGAAGGCGGCGACGTTCTGGGGCACGAGTGCCGCCTGCTGGTCGTCGAGCAGCGGGATGCCCACGTCGCCGCCGGACACCACCTCGGTCGAGAGCTGGCCCACCACCTGCCCGAGCTGCATCGCGAAGAGCGTGCCGCCGACGCTGCGCATGACCTCGCTCGCACCGGCCAGCATCGACCGCATCTCTTCGGGGGCCTGCTCACCGAGCACCCCCGTGAGCGAATCGGCGATCGAGGTGGCGACGGGCTCGGCGAGCTGGCTCCAGACCGGCATGGTGAGGCGGGCCCACTCGGCCCGGGTGACCAGGCGGGGCGTGACGGTCAGCTCGGCCACGTAGGTGACGTCGTCGAGCCAGAGGGCGGCGACGTGGAAGGCCTGCTCGAGCGCGGCGGTCTCGGCAGCCGTCGCGGCGACGGCCGTCTGCGAACCGACCGCGACGGCCTGGTCGGTCGCCACCGTCCAGTCGATGCCCTGGCCGCTGCGGGCGACCGCGTTCTGCAGCTGGCTCATGAGGCGGGCGACGAACGCGGGGTCGTCGGGGAGCCCCGCGGCCCCGGCGAGCTGCGACGGATCGATCTCGGACCCGCCGGACAGGAACTGCCGCAGCATGTCGCGGAACTCGTCCTCAGGCCCGCGCGGGGAATCATCGGTCATGCTGACTACGCTAGCTGCTGGCCGCACGAAGATCCTGGGATTCGGCCACCGCCCCCGGGCCGCCGCTCCGCTCGTGGCGAACGCGACCCGCGCCTCCCCGGCCGATCCCGAAAGGACCGCAGTGGCCTTCTTCTCGCCCCCGCGCACCGCCCCCTCGTCCGAACGCCGTGCAGGCCGCTGGGGCTGGCCGCTGCTGGGAGCGGCCGCCGTCTCGGCGGTCGCCCTGAGCCTCCTGCCGTCGCCGTACCTCATCGAGCAGCCGGGGCCCGTGTTCGACACCCTCGGGAGCGCCGACTACGAGGGGAAGTCGCAGCCCCTCATCACGGTGTCGGGCCACGAGACGTATCCCACCTCGGGCACCCTCGACCTCCTGACCGTGAGCGTCCAGGGCAACCAGGACGTCCGCCCCGGGTGGGTCGACGTCGTCGGGGCCTGGGCGGACCGCAGTCGCTCGGTGATCCCCGTCGAGGCCGTCTACCCGTCGGGGGTGTCGAACGACCAGGTCGACGAGCAGAACGCCGTCGACATGCAGAACTCGCAGAAGTCGGCCGTCGCCGCGGCGCTCATCCACGAGGGGTACTCCGTCCCGAGCGCCGTGACCGTGAGCCAGGTGTCCGAGGGCAGCCCGGCCGAGGGCGTGCTGCGCGAGGGCGACGTGCTGGTCAGCGTGAACGGCACGAGCCTGGCGACCGACGCCGACGTGGACGTTCTGCGCGGTCTCGTCGCGGCGAACGGGGCGTCCTCGCCGGCCGAGGTCGTCGTCGACCGGGCGGGCACGACGGTGACCGAGCAGGTCACCCCGGAGGAGGTGTCCGGCACGCCCCTGCTCGGGGTGGGCGTGAGCGTCGACTACACCTACCCGTTCGACGTCACGTTGAAGCTCGACCAGGTCGGCGGCCCGAGCGCGGGCATGATGTTCGCCCTCGGCATCATCGACAAGACGACGCCCGGTGAGCTCAACGGCGGTGAGGCCGTGGCGGGCACCGGGACGATCACGGCCTCGGGCGAGGTCGGTGCCATCGGCGGCATCCGCCAGAAGCTCTACGGCGCCCGCGACGCCGGCGCGACGGTCTTCCTCGCACCGGCCTCGAACTGCTCCGAGGTGGTGGGCAACGTGCCGGCCGGCCTCGACGTCTACTCGGTCGCGACGCTGGACGACGCCGTCACCGCGCTCGAGACGATCGCGGACGGCGGCGACACCGGGTCGCTGCCCACCTGCACGGCTGCTCGATAGCGTTCGTGCAGCCCGCGCAAAGCTGGGAAGGGGACGCTGGGTCGGCCAGGCTCGACCCGTAGGATGGCGGTCCACGTCCCCGTCAGCCAGGAGCCCACCCTTGACGTCACCCGCATCGTCGCGAACCGCACGACGCTCGCCCCGACTGCCCGTCCTCGTCACGGTGGCCGTCCTCGCCGCCCTGGTCATCGCCTTCTTCATCTTCTCGTCGCTGCTGACCGACTACCTCTGGTACCAGCAGCTCGGCTTCACCGGCGTCCTGACCACCCAGTGGATCTCGCGTCTGGTCATGTTCGCGGTCGGCTTCGTCGCGATGGCCGTGCCGGTCTACGTCAGCATCGAGGTCGCGTTCCGGTTCCGACCCGTCTACGCCAAGTTGAACTCGCAGCTCGACCGGTACCAGCAGGTCATCGAGCCCCTGCGCCGTGCCGTCGTCATCGGCGTTCCCGTCGTGCTCGGACTCTTCGCGGGCCTCGCGACCTCGACGCAGTGGCAGACGGTCCTCGAGTGGATCAACCGCACGCCCTTCGGGCAGACCGACGCGCAGTTCGGGCTCGACATCGGCTTCTACGTCTTCGAGTTGCCGCTGTACCAGGCCGCCGTCGGCTTCGCCTCCGCCGTCGTGCTCATCGCGGGCATCGCCGCGGTCGCGACCAGCTACCTCTACGGCGCGCTGCGCTTCACCGGTCGCGAGGTGCGCATCTCGAAGGTGGCGCGCATCCAGCTGGCGGTCACCGCCGCCGTCTACCTCCTGCTGCAGGGCGTCAGCCTGTGGCTCGACCAGTACGCGACCCTGTCCGACGGGACGAACAAGCTGCTGACCGGTGCCACGTACACCGACGTCAACGCCGGCATCCCCGGCAAGCAGATCCTCGCGGGCATCGCGGTCGTCGTCGCGATCCTCTTCGTCGTGACCGCCGTCGTCGGTCGGTGGCGGCTGCCGGTGATCGGCACGGCCGCGCTCATCATCATCAGCATCATCGTCGGCGGCATATACCCCTGGATCGTGCAGCGCTTCACGGTCGAGCCCAGCGAGCGGACGGTCGAGTCGCCGTACATCGAACGCAACATCCAGGCCACGCGCGAGGCCTACGGCGTGGCCGACGTCCAGGAGCAGACCTACGACGCGAAGTCGGACGCCGAGGCGGGTGCCCTGGCAGGCGACGCCGTGACCACCGCCAACATCCGCATCATCGACCCGGCGCTCGTCACCGACGCGTTCGCGCAGCTGCAGCAGTACCGCCAGTACTACAGCTTCCCCGAGCAGCTCGCGGTCGACCGCTACACGATCGACGGCAACGTGCAAGACACCGTGATCGCGGTCCGCGAGCTGAACACCTCGCAGCTCGGCAACTCGGCCACCCCCTACAACACGACGTTCGTCTACACGCACGGCTACGGGGTCGTCGCGGCCTACGGCAACCAGCGCTCGGCGGACGGTCAGCCCGTCTTCCTCGAGTCGGGCATCCCGGTGACGGGCGCGCTCGGCGACGCCGGCGACTACGAACCGCGGATCTACTTCGGCCAGGAGTCGCCGACCTACTCGATCGTCGGCGGCACCGGTCAGAACGACATCGAGCTCGACTACCCGTCGGGCAGCAACGACAACGGCACGAACGAGACGACGACCTTCGAGGGCGACGGTGGGCCGAAGCTCGACAACGTCTTCAAGAAGCTCATCTACGCGATCAAGTTCCAGTCCGAGCAGATCGTCCTGTCGGACGCGGTGAACGACCAGTCGCAGATCCTCTACGACCGCGACCCCACCGAGCGCGTCCAGAAGGTGGCCCCGTACCTCACCATCGACAGCGCGCCGTACCCCTCGGTGGTCGACGGCAGGGTCGTCTGGATCGTGGACGGCTACACGACGACGAACGAGTACCCGTACTCGAAGCCGCAGGCCCTGTCCGACGCCATCGCGGACACGTACAACGACCGGCCCGTCTACGCGTCGAACAACATCAACTACATCCGCAACTCGGTGAAGGCCACGGTCGACGCCTACGACGGTTCGGTCAAGCTCTACGCGTGGGACACCAGCGACCCGATCCTGAAGACCTACCAGAAGATCTTCCCGTCGACGCTGTCGCCGCTGAGCGACATGTCGTCCGAGCTGCTGCAGCACGTGCGCTACCCGCAGGACATGTTCAAGGTCCAGAGGGCCATCCTCGGCACGTACCACGTGACCGACGCCGACTCGTTCTACTCGAGCGACGACGCCTGGGTCACGCCCAACGAGCCGACGAGCAACGCGCAGAACCCGCCGTTGCAGCCGCCGTACTACCTGACGCTGCAGCTTCCCGACCAGGACCCCGCCTTCTCGATCTACTCGACGTACATCCCGCAGCAGTCGGGCGAGAACGCCCGGAACGTCCTGACGGGCTACCTGGCGGCGAACGCGGACGCGGGGTCGACGCCGGGCGAGATCTCGTCTGACTACGGCAAGTTGACCTTGCTGGCCTTGCCACGGACCGACACGCTGCCCGGCCCCGGACAGGTGCAGAACAACTTCAACACCGACACGGCCGTGGCGAACCAGCTGGCGCTCCTCACCCGCGGTGACACGAGCGTCGTCCGGGGCAACCTGCTGACCCTGCCGGTCGGTGGCGGTCTGCTCTACGTCCAGCCGATCTACGTCAAGTCGAACTCCGAGACGTCGTACCCGGTCCTCCAGCGCATCCTGGTCTCGTTCGGTGACAAGATCGCCTTCGAGGACACCCTCGACGGCGCGCTCGACTCGCTGTTCGGCGGCAACTCGGGAGCGACGGCCGGCGACAACGGAGTGCCCACGACGGGCGACGGCAGCACCGACGGCGGGGCCGACTCCGACGCGACCGACGGGGGTGCCACCGACGGCGGCACGTCGACCCCCGACACCGGCGGCACGGGGACGGGCACCGACAACGCGGCCCTCGACCAGGCGCTCGCCGACGCGCAGCAGGCGTTGAACGACCGTGCGGCGGCCTATGCCGACAACGACCTGGTCCAGGCGGCAGAAGCCGACGCGCGCCTCCAGACCGCCCTCGAGGACGCCGTGGCGGCCAGCGGACAGTAGACGCCGGCATCGTGCTCACGAGACCCCCTCCCCGCTCGCGGGGAGGGGGTCTCGTGGTTCCCCCGTGAAGTGATGCGACGGGCCCCGAGGTGGGGCGCGACCGGGTCGCGGGCCCGATTGGACGGTGCGCTCTCGGCGTGCTAGAGTCATCTCTTGTGCCGCGGGGTGGAGCAGTTCGGTAGCTCGCTGGGCTCATAACCCAGAGGTCGTAGGTTCAAATCCTGCCCCCGCAACAAAGAAGACGAAGGCCCCGGTCGAAAGACCGGGGCCTTCGTCGTGTCGCCGGAGGCGCCGGGCGTGCCAAGGTTGAGGCATGTCGAGACTCCGGGTGGTCGTCGCGCCCGATTCGTTCAAGGGCAGCCTGGCGGCGTCCCGCGTCGCCGAGGTGATCGCCGCGGGCTGGTCGCGCTCCCGGCCGGGCGACGAGATCGTCCTGCTCCCCCTCGCCGACGGTGGCGAGGGCACCCTCGACGCCTTCGAGCGGGCCGTCCCCCGGAGCATCCGGCACGAGGTCGCCGTCGAGGGCCCCGACGGCCGTTCCGTCGACGCCCCGTGGCTCGCCCTGCCCGACGGCACGGCCGTCGTCGAACTGGCCTCGTCGTGTGGACTCGGCCTCCTCGCCGTCCCCGCCCCGCACGATGCACACACGCGCGGGCTCGGCGGGGTCATCCGGGCGGCCGTCGAGTCCGGTGCCGAACGTCTGCTCGTCGGCCTCGGCGGCAGTGCCTCGACCGACGGGGGAGCGGGGGCGCTCACGGGCCTCGGCGCCCGCGTCGTCGACTCGCTCGGCGAGCCCGTGATCGACGGCAACCACGGTCTGACCACGGCGGTCCGGGTCGACCTCACGACCGCCGTGCCGCTGCCACGCGGCGGCGTGACCCTGCTGGTCGACGTCGACAGTCCGTTGCTCGGACCACGCGGTGCGGCCGCGGTCTTCGGGCCGCAGAAGGGGGCGACGGCCGACGACGTCCTGGCGCTGGACCGGGGCCTCGCATGCTTCGCCGACCTCGTCGACGTGGACCCCGCGACCCCCGGTGCCGGCGCGGCCGGCGGGACGGCGTTCGGCCTCCTCGCCTGGGGTGCCCGACTGGTGCCCGGCGCGGACGCCGTCGCGCGGGCCGTCGGCCTGCCCGAGGCCCTGGCCTCGGCCGACCTCGTCGTCACGGGCGAGGGTCGCTTCGACGACCAGACCGCCGCGGGCAAGACGGTGTCCCTGGTGACGCGACTGGCCGGCGAGCACGGCGTCCCGGTGATCCTGGTCGCGGGTGACGTGGTCGCTCCCGTCGACGGGTTCGCCGACGTGGTGTCGACCCTGCAGCTGGCCGGTGGCGTCGACGAGTCGACGACCCGCGCCTCCTTCTGGCTCGACGAGGCGGCCGCCCTGGTGGCCGCGAGGTGGGCACGATGACGGACGGCACCGGCGTCGGCACGGGCGCGGGCGACGTCGTCGTCGCGGTGGCGCAGACGGCGCCCGGTGACGACCCGGCGCGCAACCGGCGGACCGTCGAACGCCTGGCCGTGGAGGCCGCCCGTCGCGGGGCGCAGGTGGTGGTCTTCCCCGAGTACTCGTCGTACTTCACCGCGGAGCTCGGCCCCGCCTACCTCGAGGCCGCCGAGCCGGTCGACGGGCCCTTCGTGGAACACCTGCGGCGCGTGGCCGACCGCCTGGACGTCGTGCTCGTGGCCGGACTGGTCGCCGTCTCGCCGGACCCGTCGCGCTTCGAGAACCTGCTGGTGGCGGTCGCGCCCGGTCGCGGGGTCGTGGCGACCTACTCGAAACAGCACCTCTACGACGCGTTCGGCGGACAGGAGTCCCGGTGGATCGTCCCGGGCCCCCTCGCCGTCGCCGCGACCTTCGAGGCCCACGGGCTCGTCTTCGGGTTGCAGACCTGTTACGACCTGAGGTTCCCCGAGGTCACCCGCACGCTCGTCGACGCCGGTGCGGACGTCGTCCTCCTGCCCGCCGAGTGGGTTCGCGGGCCCCTGAAGCAGCACCACTGGACGACGCTCGTGACGGCCAGGGCGCTCGAGAACACGATCTACGTCGCCGCGGCGGACCACGCCCCACCGGTCGGCGTGGGCTGCAGCACCGTCGTCGACCCGACGGGGGTGGCCCTGGCGTCCGTCGGCGACGAGGTCGACGTCCTCGCGCTCGCGCGGGTGTCGGCCGCGCGGATCGCCGACGTGCGCCGGACGAACCCCTCGCTGGCCCTGCGGCGGTACGACGTCGTCCCGCGCCGCGGCGGTGGAGCGGCGTCGGGCGGGCCGGGGTCAGACCGAGAGTGACGCGAGCTGGTCCGAGGCCCGTTCGAGCACCTCGAGGCGCTTGCAGAAGGCGAAGCGCACGAGCGAGGACTGTTCGGCGGCGAAGGCGGGGTGGCAGAAGGCGCTGATCGGGACCCCGACGACTCCGGCGAGCCCGGGCAGGCGACGGCACAGGTCGGCGGCGTCGTCGAAGCCGAGGGGCGCCGCGTCGGCGACGACGAAGTACGTGCCGACGCTCGGCCGGACGGCGAACCCCGCTCGTCGCAGGCCGGCCGAGAGCACGTCCCTCTTGTGGCCGAGCGCGCGGGCGATGCCGTCGAAGTAGGCGTCCGGCAGCCCGAGGCCGACGGCGACGGCGGGTTGGAAGACCGAGCCGTTCACGAACGTCAGGTACTGCTTGACCGCGACTACGCGGTCGACGAGCTCGGCCGGCCCGGTCAGCCACCCGATCTTCCACCCGGTGGTGTTGAAGGTCTTGCCGCCCGACGAGATCGAGAGGGTGCGGTCGGCCGCGCCGGGCAGCGTGGCGAACGGCACGTGGGTTCTTCCGTCGAAGAGCAGGTGCTCGTAGACCTCGTCGGTGACGACGAGGGCGTCGTGCTCCACGGCCAGGTCGAGCAGGAGGCGCCTGGTGGCGTCGTCGAGGACGCTGCCGGTCGGGTTGTGGGGGTCGTTGAGCACCACGAGACGGGTGCGGGGCCCGAAGGCCCGGCGGAGTTCGTCGGGGTCGACGACCGAGTCGGGACCCCGGAGCGGCACGGTGACGTGCACGCCGCCCGCGAGCCCGACGAGGGCACCGTACGCGTCGTAGAACGGCTCGAGGGTCACCACCTCGTCTCCCCGGTCGACGAAGGCCAGGATGGTCGCGGCCAGGGCCTCGGTCGCTCCCGCCGTCACCAGGACCTCGCGCCGTGGGTCGAGGTCGATCCCGTAGAAGCGTCGCTGGTGGGCGGCGACGGCGTCGAGCAGCACGGGCATGCCGCGGCCCGGCGGGTACTGGTTGAGTCCGGACCGCATCGCCTCGTGGGCGGCGGCCAGGACCTCGTCCGGACCGTCCTCGTCGGGGAACCCCTGGCCGAGGTTGATGCTGTCGGTCGCGGTCGCGAGGGCCGACATCTCGGCGAAGATCGTGGGGGCGAGCCGACCGTCGTGGTCGAGGAGCATGGCGCCGCTCGCGGCGCGTTGCCAGGGTGCCTGGTGGGTCATGATCCCGTCACCGTACCGCCGCGGGACGGATGCCGGGGTCGGTTCGTCCAGGGGCCGCATAAGGTGGGCGCAGTCCGCTCACAGGCTCGCCTTATGATCCGCCCAGCTTGGGCGACCAGGCTGTCAGGGCTTGGAAGGAGCACCATGACCGACACCCCCCGCCGCGACGACGACACCGACGACGGCGCGCCCCGCGCGTCCGACGGCAGCGCCGACGGTTCGCAGGGCACCCCTGGCGATCACCGGGTCGGACCCGACGACGCCCGGCCCACGACACCGGACCCGGCGGACCAGGGGGTCACGTACGGTGCCCCGCCCCTCCCCGGCAGCACGCCGCAGGCCGGGGCGTTCGGGGCGCGCCCCGACGACTCGGTGCAGCACCCCTCGCCGGACGGCCAGCACGACCAGGCCCGACCGCACGACGGGTCGTACCAACAGCCGGGCTCGTACCAGCAGCCGGGTTCGTACCAGCAGCCCGGGTCGTACCAGCAGCCGGGTTCGTACCAGCAGCCCGGGTCGTACCAGCAGTCGGGTCCGTACCAGCAGCCCGGTTCGTACCAGCAACCGGGCTCGTACCAGCAGCCCGGGTCGTACCAGCAGCCCTCCGCCGATGCCCACCAGCAGCCCACGTCGGGATCGTCGGCGTTCGCCTACGACACCACGAACTCGTACGCCGCGGCGGGGTGGCAGGCTCCCACGCCGCAGCCCAAGAAGAACAGACGGGGCGTGGGCACCCTCGCCGCGGCCCTGCTCGTCGGGGTCCTCGTGGGTGGTGCGGCCGGTGGTGGCGTGGCGGCGGTGCTCTCTCGTGACTCCGGGGCCGGCGTCTCGGCGACGGGTCAGTCGCGCGACCTCACGGTGAACGACTACGACGACGCCACGGTCGTGACCGCGGTGGCCGCCAAGGCGACCGAGTCGGTCGTCACGATCAACGTGACGGCGGGGGAGTCCGGTGGCACGGGCTCCGGCGTCATCCTGAGCGCCGACGGCTACATCGTCACCAACACGCACGTCGTCACGCTCGACGGCGCGAGCGCGTCGGGCACCATCACCGTGACCCTCAGCGACGGCAGCATCCTGCCGGCCGAGGTGGTCGGCCTCGACCCCACGGTCGACCTCGCCGTGCTGAAGATCGACGCGAGCGGCCTCACGCCCATCGACTTCGCCGACTCGTCGAAGCTCAACGTCGGCGACACGGCCGTGGCGATCGGCGCCCCGCTCGGGCTCTCGAACACGGTCACCGACGGCATCGTGTCGACGCTCAACCGCAGCATCACCGTGCAGTCCTCGGCCGCGCCGAGCGACGGCAGCGACCAGGGTCAGCAGAACGACAACAACGGTCAGGGCCCCTTCTCGTTCAACAACGGTGACGGCAACACGCAGAACCAGGCCAGCTCGGTCATCTCGCTCCCGGTCATCCAGACCGACGCGTCGATCAACCCGGGCAACTCGGGCGGTGCGTTGCTCAACTCGCAGGGCGAGCTCATCGGGCTCAACGTCGCCATCGCCAGCTCGGGTAACTCGTCGGGCAGCATCGGCGTCGGCTTCTCGGTGCCGTCGAACCTCGTCCAACGCGTCGCGAAAGAGATCATGGCGAACGGTTCGGCCAGCCACGGCCTCCTCGGGGCCAGCGTCAACGACGCCACGAGCGACGCGAACGCGAGCCGGGTCGGTGCCCTGATCGTCCAGCTCAGCCCCGGAGGCGCGGCGCAGAACGCCGGGCTGCGGCAGGGCGACGTCGTGACCGAGTTCAACGGCGTGCCGATCAGCGACCGCACCGACCTCACCGCGCAGGTCCGGTTCCTCGCCGGCGGCGCGACCGCGAAGCTGACCTACGTCCGAGACGGGCAGACGGCGACGACGGACGTGACGCTCGACACGCTGACCAGCTGATCACACGCCCCGGTCGACGCGACGGGGGTCGGGACGCGAGGGCGTCCCGGCCCCCGTCGTCGTGTTGCTAAGCTCGCCACGATCCCTGCGGTCGTCCCGCAGCACCGACCCGCGCCTCCCCGGCGCTCACGAGCCCGAGGAACGCGATCCATGCCAGCAGGCGACAGCACCCGACCCGGTGTCTCGTACGTCATGCCCGTCCTGAACGAAGAGCGCGAGATCCGGGCGGCGGTCGAGAGCCTGCTCGGCCAGGACTACGAGGGCCCCTTCGAGGTGATCCTGGCACTCGGCCCGAGCGTCGACCGCACGAACGAGGTCGTCGCCGAGATGTCGGCCGCCGACCCGCGCGTCCGCAGCATCCCCAACCCCGTGGGGTCGACCCCCGCCGGGCTCAACGTGGCCATCCGGGCCTCCGTGCACCCGATCACCGTCCGCGTCGACGCGCACTCGGTGCTGCCGAGCGACTACACCCGCGTCGCGGTCGAGACCCTCGAGCGCAGCGGGGCCGACAACGTCGGCGGCATCATGGCCGCCGTCGGCCGCACCCCCTTCGAGAAGGCCGTCGCCCGCGCCTACGGCAGCCGGGTCGGTCTCGGGGGGACGCCGCACCACGTGGGCGGTGCCGAAGGCCCCACCGACACGGCCTACCTCGGGGTCTTCCTGCGGCACCGCCTGATCGAGGTCGGCCTCTTCGACGAGGGCGTCAAGCGAGGCCAGGACTGGGAGCTCAACCGCAGGCTCCGGGCCACGGGCGGAACGGTCTGGTTCACCCCCCGACTCGTCGTCACGTACCGTCCTCGACCGAGCCTGCGGAAGCTCGCCCGGCAGTTCGTCGCCACGGGGCTGTGGCGCGGCGAACTCGCGAGGCGGTTCCCCAAGGCCAACACGCTGCGGTACCTCGTGCCGCCGGCCATGGTGCTGGCCGTCGCCCTCGGCCTCGTCGTGGGGCTCGCGGGGGCGGTCGGCCTCGTGCTCGGCGGACCGCTCGGCTGGGCGACCCTCGCCCTCGTCGTGCCCGGCGTCTACGTCGTCTTCGTGCTCGCCGCCGCGGTCGTCGCCGCCCGGGGCGACGACCTCCGCACCCGTGCCTGGTTTCTCGTAGTCTTGCCTTCCATCCACTTCGGGTGGGGCGTCGGCTTCGTGCTCGGCTTCCTCGACCTCACGAAGAACATCACCGCCCAGACCGGAAGGTAGCCGCCGATGACCGCGCTGCCCACGAGACCGAGCTCGATCGCCGAGTTGCGACGCGTCGCCCAGCCCCCCGAGGTCCGCAGCCGGGCAAACGCCGAGCACTGGACGGCGTCGTTGTACCTGCGCGACGTCTCGCCCTACCTGACCTGGTGGCTGCTCAAGACGAGCGTCTCGGCGAACGGCGTCACCGGGCTGATGATCCTGGTCGGTTGGTGCACGGCCCTGTCGCTCCTCGTGCCGGGCATCACGGGCGCCCTGCTCGCACTCGTCCTCGGCCAGCTGCAGATGCTCGTCGACTGCTGCGACGGCGAGGTCGCCCGGTGGCGGGGCACGAGTTCGCCCGCCGGGGTGTTCCTCGACAAGGTCGGCCACTACTCGACCGAGGCCCTCATCCCGATCGTCCTGGGCATCCGGGCCGCCGGCTTCCCGTTCGAGACCCCGGCCGACTTCGCCTGGACGACCGCCGGCTTCGCCCTCGCCCTCGTCATCGTGCTGAACAAGGCCCTCAACGACATGGTCCACGTCGCGCGTGCCAACGCCGGTCTCGACCGGCTCGAAGACAAACGAGGAGGCGCGACGCAACCGAGCGGGCGCCTCCTGTCCCGACTGCGCAGCGCCGCGAGGTTCGTGCCGTTCCATCGGCTGTACCACTCGGTCGAACTGACCATGCTGGTCTTCGCCGCCGCGATCGTCGGCCTCGTGGTCGGCGGGGCCACCGCCGACCGGGTGCTGCTCGTCGCCCTGCTGCCCTTGTCGGTGCTGGCGCTCGTCGGTCACTTCGTCGCGATCATGGCCTCGAAGCGGGTGCGCTCCTGAGCGAGGGCGTGGCTCGCGTCGGCGTCGTCAGCCTGACGCAGGGGCGCCGGCCCGACGACCTGCGTCGCGGACTCGCGTCGCTGCTGGCCCAACGCGACGTCGAGCTCGACGTCGTCTGCGTCGTCAACGGGCGTGACGAGGCGACCCCGCCCGTCGAGGTGCCCGCCGGCGTCCGCCTGCTCGAGCTCGACGAGAACGTGGGCATCCCCGCCGGTCGGAACCGCGGCGCCGAGACGGTCTCGGGCGACTGGATCTTCTTCCTCGACGACGACGCCGGCCTGCCCTCCGAGCGGTTCCTCGCCGATGCCGTCGCGGTCATGCGGGCCCGACCCGAGATCGGCCTGCTGCAACCTCGCGTGGTGGACCCCGACGGCGCCGCCAACCCCCGTCGCTGGACGCCACGGTTGCGCAAGGGAGACCCCCGTCGGTCGAGCGACGTCTTCTCGGTGTGGGAAGGAGCGACGCTGCTGCCGCGGGACGTCTTCGACGCCTGCGCCGGGTGGGGCGAACCGTACTTCTACGCGCACGAGGGCATCGAGCTGGCCTGGCGGGTGTGGGCCCAGGGCCGCCGTGTCCGGTACGAGGGTTCCCTCGTGGCGAACCACCCGGCCGTCGACCCGACCCGGCACGCCGAGTACTACCGTCTCAACGCCCGCAACCGCGTCTGGCTGGCCAAGCGCAACCTGCCCTGGCCGCTGGTGCCCGTGTACGTCGGGTCGTGGACGGCGGTCCAGGTGCTGCGATGGGCGCGGACGCCCGCCCGCCTGCGTCCGTGGTTCTCCGGGTGGGTCGAGGGCTGGCGCGAGGCACCGGGGGGTCGACGGTCCATCGGTTGGGTAACGGTCCTGAGGATGTCCGGGGCCGGCCGACCTCCGGTCCTCTAGGCTTTCCGGGGTCCGGCGCCGATCGGGGTGACGGACCAGATCCGAGGAGTCCGTGTGCCGCTGACCCGTGACCTGGGGCTCGCCTGGAGCCTCGCCCGCCGAGCCGTCCGCTCGCGGAGCAGCCGCCGCCGACTCGAGCGCGACCCCAGGGCCGCTCGGACCCCGGAACCGGGCACCGTCCGGGTGGCGGTCTACTTCGCCGACACGACCGTCAACATGTACCAGATCAGGCAGTGGTACGCGCCGTTGGCCCACCTGGCCGAGACGTACCCCGTCGCCGTGGTCGTCCGCTCGCCCGGCACGATGGTGACGATGCTCGACGAGTGCCCGGTGCCGCTCGTCTACGCCCGCAAGGTGGCCGACCTCGAGGACTTCGTCGCGGCCCAGCCCCTCGCGCTCACGTTGTACGTCAACCAGAACGCCAAGAACTTCCAGATGATGCGGTACGGCCGCATGTGGCACGTCTTCGTCAACCACGGCGAGAGCGACAAGATGTACATGACGACCAACCAGTTCAAGGCGTACGACTACGCCTTCGTCGCCGGTGACGCCGCCCGGGGCCGTCTGGCGGCCAAGCTCTGGGACTACGACCTCGACAAGCGTGCCCTGCCCGTCGGCCGGCCCCAGGCCGACCACTTCGCCGGGGACGTGCCGTACCCGGACGACGACCGCCTCGTCGTGCTCTACGCCCCGACCTGGGAGGGCGATCGGCCCGCGGCCGCCTACGGGTCGATCGCCACGCACGGGCTCGCCCTCGTCGAGGCGCTCCTCGCCACCGGGCGTCACCGGGTCGTCTACCGGGCCCATCCGCGCAGCGGCGTGCTCGACGCCGACTACAAGCGAGCACACGAGGCCGTCATCCGCGCCATCGCCGAGGCGAACACCCGTGATCCGGCCGCGCACCACGTCCACGACACGGGGCCCGAGCTGGGCTGGCAACTGGCGTCGGCCGACGTCGCCGTGACCGACATCTCGGCGATGGTCTACGACCGGCTCGCGACGGGGCGACCGCTCGTCGTGACGAGACCGGTGGCGGCCGAGGCCGACGTCGACGAGTCGGGCTACCTCGGCGACGCCGAGTGGCTGACGGCCGAAGGGGCCGGTGACATCGTCGGGCTCGTCGACCGGGTCGTGGGCGACCCGGAGGCGCGGGGCCGTCTCGACCACTGGGTCCGGCACCACTTCGGTGACACGTCGCCCGGTGCCGCCACGCGGCGCTTCGAGACTGCGGTGGGCGACCTCGTCCGACTGCGTGACGAGTACGCCGCCCGTCACCCCGCGGCGGACGAGCGTCGCGCGGCCGGAGCGACGGGAGGCGCGGACCCCGAGGCCGGCGACCCGGAGGTGGCCGACCTCTGAGCCGGTGGCACCAGCCGTCCAGGCGAGCACGCGTCGAGGCATTCGTGCACAGGGCATCGATGTCCCGGTGCCGTGGACTCTGGATCTCAGACGCTGAGCCGCGTATCCATGAGGCATGCCTGAACCGACGTCAGCCGCCGCACGACTCTTCGGTGAGCGCATCCGTGACCAGCGCCTCCGACTCGGGCTGAGCCAGGACGAGGTCGCACACCTGGCCGGGATGAACGTCTCGAACTACGGCAAGATCGAGCGGGGCATCGGCAACCCCGTGCTGCACACGATCGTGCGGCTGGCCGTGGTGCTCGGGGTCGACCCGGCGACGCTCGTCGGCGGTCTCGGCGTCGAACACCTGCCGCCCCTGGTCGAGGCTTTCACGGCCGCCGACTACGTGGCCGAGCGGCGGGCCCGCCGCTCGAGCTGACGGGGTCGCGGCGATCGGCCGGCTGCTCAGAAGCTGAACCGCCAGAGGTACTCGGTGCCGTCGGGGCGGAACCACCGGACGACGGCGATCGCGCTGCGGGCGAGTTCGACGCCGAGCACGCAGAGGTCGACCGACGCGCCCGGATCGAGGCGGGTGGTCGCCACCGGGACCAGGAGCCCCGTGCCCACGAGGGTGACGCGGACGCCGGAGACGGTCTCGGGGGAGTCGTTGACGAGTCGGTACACCCGGGGGGCACGACGGCGGTCGAGGGTGAACGGGACGGTGTAGGCGGGGGTCGTCGTGGTCATGGGCCCGACGATAGGTGCGGCCACCGCTGCCCGTCCCGCGGCCCTGTGGACGGCGGGTGATCGGGGACGAGGCGTCCATGCACCCTGCCCCGGCCGGCCGGCGCCTCGCGCAGCCGCCCGGTCGTTCGGCCGTTCAGCCGTTCAGCCGTTCAGGACGTCAGCGTCTCGGGGAACTCGGCGGGGGGCGCGCCGAAGGCCGTCCGGGCGGTCGTGACCACCTTGCGTCCGAGCAGGTGGTTGCCCGTGCCGCCCACGACCGCTCCGATGCCGAACGGGATGGCCCGGCCGAGGACGGAGGCGCCCTGGGAAGCGGCGAACCGCCTCACGAACTGCTTGCGGATGGTGTCGGTCAGGCCGCTCATGGCCGCCTTGGGGAGCTTGTCCGTCACCAATTCGCCCCAGAACGCGGTGCGGGCCGGGGCGGTGCCCATGGCCTCGCCGGCGAACTGGCGGACCAGGCTGGCCCCCGGGCCTCCGAGCAGCATGGCCATGACCAGCGCACGCGCCCGGTCGGGGTCCGAGACGGCGATGCCGTGGACCTCGGTCACCGACTGGGCGAAGAGGGCGCTCGCCTCGAGGAAGCCGGCGGTCTCGACGCCGGACAGGGCGAGCGAGACGCCCCAGCCGACACCGGGGATGACCGCGCTGGCCCCGACGGCCGCGCCGCCCGTGGTCACGGCAGCGAGGTACTCGCGCTCGAGGACGGCGATCAGCTTCTGCGGCGTGGCCTTCTTGTGGCGACGGCGCAGCATGGCGACGTGCTTGACGACGACCGGTCGCTGGACGGCGAGGAGCTTGTCGAGGCGTCGGACCCACGCGGCGTCGTCCGACCGCTCGGGCGTCGAGGTGGTCTCGTAGTGGTACTCGGGCGACGCGTCCTCGTCGCGCGGGGTCAGCGCGCTGCCCGACGGGGAGGGTTCGCGGTCGTGGTCGGGGCTCTGGGGGTGACGACGGAAGGGCACCCGTCGACCCTACGCCGAGGGCCGGGGAGGGTGGTCGGAGGCGTATCGGGCGAGCGCCTCGTCGAGCGGCCCGTCGAAGGCCAGCCGCCCTCCGTCGAGGTACAGGCCCCGGCGGCAGAAACGCCTCAGGTCGCGTTCGTTGTGCGAGACCAGGAAGAGCGTGCGACCGTCGGCCAGCATCTCGCCGATCCGGGCGTAGCACTTCTCGCGGAACGCCTTGTCGCCGACCGCCAGCACCTCGTCGACGAGGACGACGGGTTCTTCGAGTCGGGAGATGACGGCGAAGGCGATGCGGACCTTCATGCCGCTGGAGAGGTGTTTGTAGGGCGTGTCGACGAAGTCGGCGATCTCGGCGAACTCGATGATCTCGTCGAAGCGTTCGTCGATCTCGGTGCGGTGCATGCCGTGCAGGCCGGCCGTCAGGTAGACGTTCTCGCGGACCGTCAGGTCGGCGACGAAGCCACCCGTGATCTCGATCAGGGGTGCGACGCCACCCGAGACCACCACGCTGCCCGTGTCGGGCAGGATCACCTCGGCCACCAGCTTGAGGAGCGTGGACTTGCCCTGGCCGTTGCGCCCCACCACGCCGATGGCCTCGCCCGGGTGGACCTCGAAGCTCACGTCGCGCAGGGCCCAGAACTCGCCGGGACGCGAACGGCGACCGCTGTCGGCGAAGAGGTCCTTGAACGACCGGCGTCCGCGGCGGTTGCGGCGGAACCGGATGCCGACGCCGTCGACCCGGATGACGGGGCCCTGCACGGTGGGGGTCATCAGATCTCCTTCAGCACGGCGCGCTCGCTCGCGCGGAAGACCAGCAGCCCGACGGCCAGGACCACGAGGCACACGCCTCCGCCGACGAGGACCTCGGTGAGGTCGAACTGCTCGGGGAAGAACGCCGACCGGTACAGGCCGAAGATGCCGCTGAGGGGGTTGAACGCCGCCAGCAGGTGCAGGTCGTCGGGGAGGTCCTGGGTGCCGTAGATGACGGGGGAGGCGTAGAACGTGAAGCGGAGCGCGAGCTTGGTGGCGCGCTCGAGGTCGCGGAAGAACACGACGAGCGGGGCGACGACGAGCCCGACTCCGGCGACGAGCAGCGTCTGCATGACCATGGCCAGGGGGAAGAACACGACCTGCCAGTGCAGGTGGGCTCCGCCGGCGATCGCGAAGACGGCCAGGACGGGCAGGCTGAGGGCGAACTCGATGCCCTTGGACCCGACCAACCGGAAGACCCAGATCGTGCGCGGGATCTTCGTCGACCGCACGAGCTTGGCCTCGCGGATGAAGGCCCGCGTGCTGTCCGACACGGCACCGTTGAACCACATCCAGGGCAGGAGGCCCGACAGCAGGAAGACGATGTAGGGCTCGTCACCGACCGAGCGCTTGAAGACGACCGAGAAGACGAAGAAGTAGATGCCCGACATGACGAGCGGATCGAGGATCGACCAGACGTAGCCGAGCTTCGACGTCGAGTAGCGGACCTTGAGGTCGCGACTCGTCAGCAGCCAGAGCGTCTGACGGTATCGGGCGGCACCGCTGCGACGGGGCCGTTCGGCCAGGTCAGTGCTCACGGACGTCCTTCACGGTCAGGACATCAGGCCCGACCGCGCGACCGTCGATGACGGCCCGGTTCAGACGAACAGGTTCGCGCGCTCGAGGTCTTCGGCGAAGTCGACCTCGACGGCGTAGAGGTCGGAGATGTCCACGGGCTCAAAGCGTAGCCCGTCCTGACCGATGGCCAGTTCGATGCCGCGTTCGAAGTAGTCCTGGTTGTCGACCTTGGACAGGTGGTGGACGAGGGTGGCCTTGTCGGCCTTCGATACGTAGTTGATGCCGACGGCCTCGCCGAGGCCGCCCTTGACCTGCTTGGAGAGTTCGGCGATGTAGCCCTCGGCGTCGGTCGTGTACTTGACCTCTTCGTCGGACACCTTGGACGTGTTGACCGTGACGAACGACTGGTCGTCGCGCACCAGGCGAGCCGCGCGGGTGAGGGCGGTCGGGTCGAAGACGACGTCGCCGTTCATCCAGAGGACCCCCCCGGAGGCGCTGGCCCGGAGGGCGCGGAGCAGGCTCTTCGAGGTGTTGGTCTGGTCGTACATCTCGTTGTAGACGAACGACGCCGACGGGAAGGCCTCGACGATGTGCTCGAACTTGTAGCCGACCACGACGGTGACCCGGGCGTCGGGGCCGAAGGCCTCGCGGATGTTGTCGAACTGCTGCTGCATGATGGTGCGGCCGTCGTTCAGTTCGGTCAGCGCCTTCGGCAGCGAGCGGCCGAGACGGCTGCCGAGCCCGGCGGCCAGGATGACGATCTGCTGGCGGTGGTTCGTGTCGTTCTTGCTCACGGGGGTCTCCTCACAAGGGGCGAGCTCGTGCGGGACGGGCTCTGCGGCGGCCCCGGCGGTGCGGACCGGACCCGTCTCTGGGTGCGATTCGCCTCGTGTTCGAGCGGCGTTCACCGCGGAGCATCGATCTGGACACGTCGTCGTGCTCTCGCAGACTACCCGACGAGGCCTCCGGCGGCCAGGGAAGGCGCCCGAAGCGTGTCCGTTTCGTGATATGCGACTCCCGTCGTCCGAGGCGTGTCGAGGCCTTGGTACGGTGGGGCGATGGCTGGACGGCGCGAGGACGACGTGGGTGACGACGCCCCCGACTCGACGGCGGGTGACGACACGGTCCGAGCGGTGGGCACCGCCGACCAGGGGGAGAACACAGTGGACGACGACGCGACGACCGCGGGGGACGTGGCAGGCGAGGCGACCGTGACGACCGGGGAGGGCACGCCTCCGACGGCGGCGGCCGCTCCGGCGAAGGCCCCGGCGGCCCGCAAGCCCACGTCCCCCCGCAAGCCCGCGACGCCCCGCAAGCCCTCCCAGCGCACCGCGGCCGACCGGTCCGCCGCAGCCAAGAAGGCCGCGGCCACCCGGGCGGCGAACGCCCGGGCCCGGGCCGAGGCGGCCGCCAGGGCCGCCGAGGAGGAACTGGTCGTCGAGCTCGCCGACGCGGGCGTCACGACCGACGGCACCGTCGTCGTTCCGGTCTCCGCCGACGACTACTTCGGCGACGCCCTGAACGCCGAGGAGGCGTCCGCGGCGGCCCTCGAGGACGCCCTGACCGACGACGACCGGGCCGCCGAGGCCCCCGAGGTCGGTGGGGCCGGCGACGGCGCGACCGACGACGACGACGCGACCGGCGTCGTCGCGACCGGCGAGGCCGAGGTGTCGTCCGACGACGCCGAGACCGCCGTCCCCACGTCGGTCGCCGGGCGGAGCGCGCGCGAGGTCGACGCCGAGGCGCCGGTCGTGCTGGCGATCTCCGGCCTCATGAAGCGCTACGGCGGCACCGTCGCCGTCGAGAACGTCGACCTCGAGGTGCGGGCCGGCTCGTTCTACGGCATCGTCGGACCGAACGGCGCCGGCAAGACGACGACCCTCTCGATCGTCACGGGTCTGCTCCGACCCGACGCCGGCACGGTCACCGTCCTGGGTGCCGACGTGTGGCGCGACCCGGCGGCGGCGAAGCGGTCGCTCGGCGTCCTGCCCGACCGTCTGCGACTGTTCGACCGCCTGACCGGGGCCCAGCTGCTCTACTACTCCGCGACCCTCCGCGGCCTGGACGGCGTGACGGCGCGCAAGCGGTCGTCCGACCTGGCCACGGCCTTCGGCCTGCACGACGCCCTGGGGCGCCTCGTGAGCGACTACTCGGTCGGCATGACCAAGAAGATCGCGCTGGCGGCCGCCATCATCCACTCGCCGAGGGTCCTCGTGCTCGACGAACCGTTCGAGTCGGTCGACCCCGTCTCGGCCGCCACGGTCACCGACGTCCTGCAGCGCTACGTGGCCGGAGGCGGCACCGTGCTGCTGTCGAGCCACAGCATGGACCTCGTCGAGCGCATCTGCGACAGCGTCGCGGTGATCGTCGACGGGCACGTCCTCGCCAGCGGCACGGTCGACGAGGTCCGCGCCGGGCGCTCCCTCGAACAGCGGTTCGTCGAGCTCGCCGGCGGGCGCGCGGTCACGGAGGGCATGGAATGGTTGCAGAACTTCTCCGACTGAGGCTGCAGACGATCGGCAACACGGTCCGCTTCGGGCCCCGCCGCCTCACGATCGCGGTCGGCTCGGTCCTCGCCGTCCTGGTCGTCACCATCGCCGTCGCGAGCCTCGTCAGCGGGCTGCGCGACGCCCCGCTCGACGACGTCCGTGCCGTGGTGGTGGGAGGCGGCGCCCTGTTGCTGGTGGGCTTCGCCGTCGTCCCCTTCGCGACCGTGCGTCCCGCCTGGAGCGATCCCCGCCGGCTCGCCGTCCTGGGCGTCCCCGAAGGGCGCGCGTCCGTGGGGCTGGCCCTCGGTTCGCTCGTCGGCCTGCCCACGCTCGCCCTGCTCGTGCTCTCGACGGGGTACGTCCGGGCCTGGGCCGAGGGATCGGGCGTCGCGGCCGTCGCCGTGTTCGCCGCCCTGGTCGCCGGGCTCACGGCCCTGCTGCTGGCCCTCGTGGCGTCGACGCTCAACAGCGTCGTCCTCACCTCTCGGCGCGGGCGTGAGCTCGCCCTCGTCGGGGCCGTCCTCGTGGTCCTGCTGGCCGTCCCCGTGATCGTCGACCTCGTCCGGCTGTCGCTGCCCGGCCGCTCGGGCACGGGCGTCGTCGCGGACGCGCTCGCCTGGACGCCGTTCGGCGCCGCCCTCGCCCTGCCCGGTCACGTCGCCGCCGGCGAGACGGGCCGTGTCGCGTCCGACGTCGTCATCGCCGCGATCACGGTGGCGGCCCTCTGGTACGCGTGGCGGGCGCTCGTGGCGCGCGCGTTCGTCGACCGACCCGAGCCGGAAGAGGTCGACGAGGGCGACGGGCTCGGCTGGTTCGAGTACGTCCGCGCGTCGCCGACCGGGGCCGTCGCGGGCCGCAGCCTCACCTACTGGATGCGCGACGCGCGGTACCGCATGTCGCTCGTCATCATCCCGTTCCTGCCGCTGCTCGTCGTCCCGCTGGGCATCGCCGGCGTGAGCTGGAACTGGCTGGCACTCGTCCCGGTGCCGATCATGTGCCTGATCCTCGGCTTCCTGCCGCACAACGACGTGGCCTACGACAGCACCGCGCTGTGGATGCACGTGGCCTCCGACACGCGTGGTCTGGCCGACCGCGTGGGGCGACTGGCGCCTCCTCTGCTGATCGGGGTGCCGCTGGTCGCCCTCGGGTCGGTGGTCGCCACCTGGTTGTTCGGCGACTGGCAGGCGCTGCCGTCCGAACTCGGCGTGAGCGCCGGGTTCCTGCTCAGCGGCCTCGGGCTGTCGAGCGTCGTCTCGGCCCTCCTGCCCTACGCCACGGTCCGACCGCACGACGACCCCTTCCAGCAGCCCCAGTCGAACGGCGCGACCGCGGCCTGGGCCCAGAGCGTGATGATCGGCGGGGCCGTGCTGGCGACCGCCCCGGCCCTGTGGTTCGCGGGGCGTGGGCTCATCACGGGGTACCCCTCCGGCGGCACCTGGGCCCTCGTGTCGGGCGTCGGCGTGGGGGTCGTGGTCCTGGTCGCGGGGGTCGCCCTGGGTGCCCGCGTGTTCTCGCGCCGGGCCCCCGAGCTGCTGGCGTTCGCCCTGCGCAGCTGACCCGAGGTCGACGTACGATGTCGGCATGACTGACACGCAGACGGGCGGCGGCCTCGACGTCCTGGACCGCGAGCTCGAGAAGCTCCTGAACGACGAGGCGATCGACCCCGGCGACCACGAGCGCTTCTCGCACTACGTCAAGAAGGACAAGATCATGGAGTCCGCGCTGAGCGGCAAGCCGGTCAAGGCGCTCTGCGGCAAGAAGTGGACCCCGGGCCGCGACCCCGAGAAGTTCCCGGTGTGCCCGACCTGCAAAGAGATCTACGAGAAGATGACCTCGGAGTGACCCGGGCCGGGCGTCACGCGTAGACGGTCGGCACGACCGGCTCGCCGCGACCGAGCCGCAGCGCCTGGTCGGGCAGTTCGGCCACAGCCGCGGCCCGGTGGAGGCGCGCCCTGGCCACGCCCTCGGCGCCCGTGTGCCGGGCGTCGATCTCGCCCGCCGTCACGAGCGGGACGTGCAGCGGGCGCTCCCCGGCCGCGTGCCCGTCCGAGCCGACGCGGATGAGCTCTCGCGTGGCGACCCCGTCGACGACCACCCGGACCGGTGACTTGCGGCCGCCGATCGTGGCCTTGTCGGCCGATTTCTTGGCCACCGAGACCCAGGCGCCGTCGTCGCCCCGACGGGCCACGAGCTTGAACACCATGCCCGCGGCCGGGTGCCCCGAGCCGGAGACGACCGAGGTCCCGACGCCGAAGGAGTCGACCGGGGCGGCCCGCAGGGCGGCGATCGTGTACTCGTCGAGGTCGTTCGTGACCGTGATCTTCGCCCCGGTCGCACCGAGGTCGTCGAGCTGCGCACGGACCTGGGCCACGAGCGACGGCAGGTCGCCGCTGTCGATGCGCACGGCCCCGAGCCCGGGGCCGGCGACCCGGACGGCGGTGGCCACGGCCTCGGGGACGTCGTAGGTGTCGACGAGCAACGTCGTGCCGGGGCCGAGGGTGTCGACCTGGGCGCGGAAGGCGGCCTCCTCGCTGTCGTGCAACAGCGTGAAGGCGTGCGCGGCGGTGCCCATGGTGGGCACGCCCCACGAACGGCCGGCCTCGAGGTTGCTCGTCGCGCCGAATCCGGCGATGTAGGCGGCGCGGGCGGCCGCGACGGCGCTGCGCTCGCCCGTCCGGCGCGAACCCATCTCCGCGAGGGGGCGGCCGTCGGCGGCGGACACCATGCGGGCGGCGGCGCTGGCCACCGCCGAGTCGTAGTTGAAGACGCTGAGCGCCAGGGTCTCGAGCAGGACCGCCTCGGCGAAGGTCGACTCGATGACGAGCAGCGGCGAGCCGGGCAGGTAGACCTCGCCCTCGGCGTAACCCCAGATGTCGCCCGAGAACCGGTAGTCGGCCAGCCAGTCCGCCGTGGTCCGGTCGACGACGCCGGCCTCGCGGAGCCACCGCAGCTCGTCGTCGCCGAACCGGAAGTCGGCGAGCAGCTCGAGGAACCGCCCGGTGCCCGCGACGATGCCGTAGCGCCGCCCCTCGGGCAGGCGTCGGGCGAACACCTCGAACACGCTGTCGCGGTGGGCCGTCCCCGCCTTGAGGGCGGCCTCCACCATGGTGAGCTCGTACCGGTCGGTCAACAGTGCGCTGGTCACCCCTGCAGCCTAGGCTCGCCGGATCGTCCCGGGGGTCGCGGCTCGCGACGGGTAGGCTTCGTGGTCGTGACGGACGCACCCATCGGAGTCTTCGACAGCGGCGTCGGCGGTCTCACCGTGTCGCGGGCGATCATCGACCAGCTGCCCCACGAGTCGATCCGCTACGTGGGCGACACCGCCCACTCGCCCTACGGGCCGAAGCCCATCGCCCTCGTCCGCGAGTACGCGCTCGCCGTCATGGACGACCTCGTCGCGCAGGGCGTCAAGCTGCTGGTCATCGCCTGCAACACGGCCTCGTCCGCGGTGTTGCGCGACGCCCGCGAGCGGTACACGATCGGCGCGGGCATCCCCGTCGTCGAGGTGATCCAGCCGGCCGTGCGCGCGGCGGTCCAGCAGACGCGCAACGGCCGCATCGGTGTCATCGGCACCGAGGGCACCATCAACTCGCGCGCCTACGAGGACGCCTTCGCGGCGGCGGCGGGTCTCGAGCTGTTCACCCGGGCCTGCCCGCGCTTCGTCGAGTTCGTCGAGGCGGGCGACACGTCGAGCCCCGAGCTGCGGGCCGTCGCCGAGGGGTACCTCGCGCCGCTCCGCGAGGCCGGCATCGACACGCTGGTCCTCGGCTGCACCCACTACCCGCTCATGTCGGCCGCGGTGCAGTACGTCGTGGGGCCCGACGTGCGGCTCGTGTCCAGCGCCGAGGAGACCGCGGCCGACGTCTACCGGACGCTCGTCCAGCACGGGCTCGAGCGGACCGACCGCGGCGCCCCGCACCACGAGTTCGAGGCCACGGGACCCGACGAGAAGTCGTTCCTGCGCCTTGCCCGTCGCTTCCTGGGGCCCGAGGTCTCGCGCGTCGGCCACCTCGAGACGGGCGCCATCGAGCTGCCCACGGGCCTCCGCCCCGCCGAACGGACCTGACCCGCGCCTCCTCGGCCCCTCGGGGTCGTCGACCCGTCCGCCCATCGCCCCCCACCGCCGAGAGAAGGCACCATGACCGACACCACGAGCACGACCGTCCGCGCCGACGGGCGCAGCACCACCGACCTGCGACCCGTCATCATCGAGACGGGCTGGAGCGCCCACGCCGAGGGCAGCGCCCTCATCACGTTCGGCGGCACGAAGGTGCTCTGCACCGCCTCGTTCACGAACGGCGTGCCCCGCTGGCTGACCGGCAAGGGCAAGGGCTGGGTCACGGCCGAGTACGCGATGCTGCCCCGGGCCACGAACTCGCGCAACGACCGTGAGAGCGTCAAGGGCAAGATCGGCGGTCGCACGCACGAGATCTCGCGCCTGATCGGGCGCAGCCTGCGGGCCGTGGTCGACACGAAGGCCCTCGGCGAGAACACGATCGTGCTCGACTGCGACGTCCTGCAGGCCGACGGCGGGACCCGCACCGCCGCCATCACGGGTGCCTACGTCGCCCTGGCCCAGGCGATCGAGTGGGGTCGCGAGAAGAAGTTCGTGGGGCAGAAGGCCACGCCGCTGACCGACAGCGTCTCGGCCGTGTCGGTCGGCATCATCGACGGCGAGCCGATGCTCGACCTGGCCTACGTCGAGGACGTCCGTGCCGAGACCGACATGAACGTCGTCGTCACCGGCAGCGGCTCGTTCGTCGAGGTGCAGGGCACCGCCGAGGGGGCGCCGTTCGACCGCCGTGAGCTCGACTCGCTGCTCGACCTCGCCGTGGCCGGTGCCGTCGACCTGAGCCGCTTCCAGCGCGAGGCCCTCGGCCGATGACCCGGGTCGTCATCGCGACGCACAACCAGGGCAAGGTCGCCGAGCTGCGGCTGCTGCTCGCCGAGACGGCCCCGGGCGTCGAGCTCGTCGCCTACGACGGCCCCGAGCCGGTCGAGGACGGCGAGACGTTCGCGGCCAACGCGCTGATCAAGGCCCGCGCGGCCGCACGGCACACGGGCCTGCCGGCGCTGGCGGACGACAGCGGCATCTCGGCGGCGGCCCTCGGCGGGGCCCCGGGCATCCACTCGGCCCGTTACGCCGGCACGCGCGACGCGGACGACAACATCGACAAGCTGCTCGCCGAACTCGACGGGGCCGACGACCGGTCGGCCTGGTTCTCGTGCGTCGCGGCCCTCGTCGTGCCCCCGCCCGCCGGCGCCGAGGGCCCCGACGGTCGGCCCGAGGCGAGCGGGTGGGACGAACACGTCGAGCACGGCGAATGGCACGGCGAGATCCTGGAGGCGCGGGTCGGCTCGAACGGTCACGGGTACGACCCCGTGTTCCGGCCCGAGGGCGAGCGCCGCAGCGCGGCCGAGCTCACGACCGACGAGAAGAACGCGGTCAGCCACCGTTCGCAGGCGTTCCGGGCGATCGCGCCCCGGGTGGCCGCGCTCGCGGACTGAGGCGACCCGCGCCTCCTGCGGGCCGTGGCGTCGGGTCGACGGGGCGGCGACGGGGCGGGAGGGTCAGGCGTCGTGGGGGGCGGACGAGACGTGCGGCGTCTCGACCTCGCCCGACTGCTCGGCCTTCTTGGCCTGGTGCACCCCGTGGAGGTAGTGGATCGCGATCGGGATCACCGTCGCCAGGACGGCACCGAGCAGGATGAGGTCGATGTACGAGCTGACGAAGTCGGCGACGGGCGGGATGTGCCCGATGCCGAAGCCCGCCAGGGTGATGCCCATGCCCCAGACGACGGCACCGACCGCGTTGAAGAGCGAGTACCGCCGGTAGCTCATGTGCCCGACCCCGGCCATGATCGGGGCGAAGGTGCGGACGACGGGCACGAAGCGGGCGATGATGACCGCCATCGGGCCGAAGCGCTCGAAGAACGCGTTCGTGCGGTTGACGTTGGCGACGCTGAAGAGCCCGCTCTGCTTCCGCTCGAAGATGCGGGGCCCGACCTTGTGGCCGATCAGGTAGCCGAGCTCGCCACCGGCGAACGCGGCGATGCTGATGAGGATCGCGATCAGCCAGATCGGCATGCCGAGGGCACCGGGGTTCGTCGCCGCGAGGATGCCCGTGATGATCAGCAGCGTGTCGCCCGGGAACAGGAAGCCGACGAGCAGACCCGTCTCGGCGAACACGAGCAGGCAGACGCCGAGGACGGCCCAGGGGCCGAAGGCCGAGAGCAGGTACTCGGGGTTCAGCCAGGGGATGGAGACGAGGGGCAGCATCGGGTGTTCTCCGGTCGTGGTCGCCGGCGTGCCGGGGCCCTCTGATGGGTCGTGCGGGAGAAGGGACTTGAACCCTCACGCTCGAAAGCACAGGAACCTAAATCCTGCGTGTCTGCCAATTCCACCACTCCCGCGGCAGGACCGAGTGTACCGACGCCGGCCCCGGGCCGGAACGACGGACGAGGAGGCGCTAGCGCTTCGCGCGGGGGACGTGCGGTGAGTACCGCGGCACGTAGCGCACGAGGATCGCGGCACCGACGAGGCCGAGGACGCCCATCACCCCGCTGGCGATCGAGATCGACACGAGCGCCGTCACGCCCGAGATGAGCAGGGGCGCCGCCGCGCTGCCCGCGTCACCCGTGAACCGCCAGGCGCCGAGGAAGGGGGCGGGGTCGCCCTCGTCGGCCAGGTCGGCGCCGAGCGTCATGAGGATGCCGCTGCCGACCCCGTTCGCGAGCGACATGAGGATCGCCACCGCGACGAACCAGCCGACGTTCGCGTCGAGGTCGTGCGTGACCGACAGGGCGAGGTACGACAGGCCCAGCCCGACCATGCAGGGCACGGCGCTCCAGAGGCGTCCGAAGCGGTCCATGATCTGGCCGCTCGTGTAGAACAGCGCGAAGTCGACCGCCCCCGCGATGCCGATGATGATCGCGGTCTCGGAGGCGCCGAGGCCGATGCTGACGGCCCAGAGCGGCAGCATCACCTGGCGACCGGACCGCATGGCGCCGATCAGGGCCGCGCCGCTGCCGAGCTTGACCAGGACGCCGCGGTGACGCCAGAGGGTGCCGAAGAGCCCCTGCGCCTCCTTCGCGACGAGCTCGGCGCCGTCGTCGGTGCCCCGGCCCGGTCGGACGCCGAACGCGGCCGACGGGTCGCGCAGCACCAGCAGGGCGATCGCGGCGCCGAGGCAGCCGACGATGTGGACGACGAAGGCCGACTGGACCGACCCCGTCAGCTCGATGACCCCCGCCGACAGGAACGGGCCGATGAAGTAGCCGAGCCGGAACACGCCGCCGAGGCTCGACAGGGCCCTGGCGCGGATCTCGATCGGGACGAAGCTCGTCATGAAGGCGTGCCGCGCCAGGGCGAACACGGCCGTCGCGAGGCCGATGACGAGGACGCCGACCGCGAGGACGATCTCGTTCGGCGCCAGCAGGCAGGTGACGAGGCCGCCGATGCTGACCAGCGAGGCGCCGATCATCGCGGTGCGCTCGCCGATGCGGCTGACCAGCCAGCCGCTCGGGATGTCGCCGATCAGCTCGCCGACCAGGATGAGCGCGGCGACGAAGCCGGCGAACGGCAACGACGCCCCGAGCTCGCTCGCCACGACGGGGATGATCGGGATGATCGCGCCCTCGCCGATGGCGAACAGGGCGGCGGGCAGGAACGCCGCGAGGGCCACCGACCGCATGCTGAAGGCGGGGGAGGAAGAAGACATGTCGCTCGCCACCCTAGGCCCGCTGCGTACACTTGTCGGATGAAGGTCTTGGCAGCGATGAGTGGTGGCGTCGACTCGGCGGTCGCCGCAGCGAGGGCGGTCGAGGCCGGCCACGACGTGGTGGGGGTCCACCTGGCCCTCAGCCGGATGCCCGGCACGCTCCGCACGGGCAGCCGTGGCTGCTGCACCGTCGAGGACTCGATGGACGCCCAGCGCGCGGCCAACAAGATCGGCATCCCGTACTACGTGTGGGACTTCTCCGAGCGCTTCAAGCTCGACGTCGTCGACGACTTCGTCGCCGAGTACAGCGCCGGTCGCACGCCCAACCCGTGCATGCGCTGCAACGAGCGCATCAAGTTCGCGGCACTGCTCGAGAAGGCCCTCGCGCTCGGCTTCGACGCGGTGTGCACCGGGCACTACGCGACCATCGTCACGGACGACCAGGGCCACCGTGAGCTGCACCGCGCCTCCGCGTGGGCCAAGGACCAGTCGTACGTGCTGGGCGTGCTCACCGCCGAGCAGCTCGCCCACTCGATGTTCCCCCTCGGGGCGACGCCGTCCAAGGCCGAGGTGCGGGCCGAGGCGGCCGAGCGCGGCTTCAGCGTGGCGTCGAAGCCCGACAGCCACGACATCTGCTTCATCCCGGACGGCGACACCCGGGGCTGGCTGGCCGAGCGCGTCGGCGCCGAGACGGGCGAGATCCTCGACCGCAGCGGCACCGTCGTCGGATCGCACGAGGGCGCCCACGCGTTCACCGTCGGCCAGCGCAAGGGGTTGAACATCGGGTTCCCGTCGGACGACGGCAAGCCGCGCTTCGTGCTCGAGGTGCGACCCGTCGACAACACCGTCGTCGTCGGGCCGAAGGAGGCCCTCGACGTCGCCGAGATCGCCGGCGCTTCGTACACCTGGGCGGGGCGGGCACCCGCCGATCCCACGACGGCGTTCGACTGCGACGTGCAGATCCGTGCCCACGCCGACCCGGTGCCCGCCGTCGCGCGGGTGTCGGTGGTCGAGGGTAGGAAAGAACTCGTGATCACACCTCGCGAACCCCTCAACGGCGTGGCCCCCGGGCAGACCGCCGTCGTCTACGTCGGCACCCGGGTGCTCGGCCAGTGCACCATCGACCGCACGGTCTCGGCCGTGCCGGTCCCCGCCGCTCCGGTTCGTGCCGGCGCGTCCGTCTGAGCCGACCGACGATGAGCGACACCGGAACCGAGGGCGCACCCGAGGCGGCGGTCGAGGTCGACGGCGTGCCCGTCGACCTGGCCGAGGCCCGCGACGAGGCCGAACGGCTGACCACCCGAATCCTCGAGCTGCGCGACCAGTACTACGAGGGCAACGGCTCGACCGTCGCCGACGCGGACTACGACGCCCTCGTCCGGCGCCTCGACGCCCTCGAGCGCACCCACCCCGAGCTGCAGAAGCCCGACAGCCCGACGCAGACCGTCGGCGGGCGGGCCGAGACGACGCAGTTCGCACCGGTCGAGCACGCCGAGCGCATGCTCAGCCTCGACAACGTGTTCAGCGACGACGAGCTCGCCGAGTGGGCGGGCAAGGTGCAGCGCGACGCGGGGGCCGAACGCGTGCGGTTCCTCACCGAGCTCAAGATCGACGGCCTGGCGATCAACCTCCGCTACGAAGACGGGGTGCTCGTCACGGCCGCCACCCGCGGCGACGGCGTCGTCGGCGAGGACGTCACCGGCAACGTGCTCGCCATGGGCACGATCCCCGAGCGGCTCGAGGGCACGGGCCACCCGCCGCTGGTCGAGGTCCGCGGTGAGATCTTCTTCCCGGTGAGCGAGTTCGACGAGCTCAACGCGCAGCAGCGCGAGGCAGGCGAACGCGTCTTCGCGAACCCCCGCAACGCCGCGGCCGGCTCGCTCCGTCAGAAGGAAGAGGGCAAGACGCCCGCCAAGCGTGACCTGATGCACGCGCGCCTCCGGCGGTTGCGCATGCTCGTGCACGGCATCGGCGCCTGGCCGGTGCGCGAGCTCGAGCGCGCCACCGAGGTGCGCTCGCAGTCCGAGGTCTACGACCTGCTGGGCCGGTGGGGCCTGCCGATCTCGACCCACCACCGCGTCTTCGACACGATCGGCGAGGTCGAGGCGTTCATCCACGACTACGGCGTCCGACGCTCGTCCGTCGAGCACCAGATCGACGGCATCGTGGTCAAGGTCGACGACCTGGCCCTGCACGAAGAACTCGGGGCCACGAGTCGGGCCCCGCGGTGGGCGACGGCGTTCAAGTACCCGCCGGAAGAGGTCAACACGACGCTGCTCGACATCGTCGTCAGCGTCGGTCGCACCGGGCGCGCCACGCCGTTCGCGGTGATGGAGAAGGTCGAGGTCGCCGGCAGCGAGGTGCGTCAGGCGACCCTGCACAACCAGCAGGTGGTCAAGGCCAAGGGCGTGCTGATCGGTGACACCGTCGTGCTGCGGAAGGCCGGCGACGTCATCCCCGAGGTCCTCGGCCCGGTCATCGAGCTGCGCGACGGCACCGAGCGCGAGTTCGTGATGCCCTCCGACTGCCCCGAGTGCGGCACTCCGCTGAAGCCCGCGAAAGAGGGCGACGTCGACCTGCGCTGCCCGAACGCCGAGAGCTGCCCCGCCCAGGTGCGCGGCCGCGTCGAACACATCGCCTCGCGAGGCTCGCTCGACGTCGAGGGGTTGGGCGAGGTCGCCGCGGCGGCCCTGACGCAACCCGTCGAGCCGGCCACGCCGCCCCTCCGCACCGAGGCCGGCCTCTTCGGCCTCACCATGGCCGACATCATCCCCGTGCGCGTCGTCGTGCGTGACGCCGAGACGGGCATGCAGAAGCTCGAGGCCGACGGCCGGCCCAAGCTCGTGACGCCCTTCCGCCGGAAGCGTGCGAAGCGCGACGGCGACTTCGACCCGTCCTCGCCGGAGTTCTCGGGCGACGAGACCTCGGTGCCCTCGAAGACGGCGATCGAGATGCTCGCCAACCTCGAGAAGGCGAAGACCAGCCCGCTCTGGCGCATCCTCGTCGGGCTGAGCATCCGGCACGTCGGTCCGGTGGCCGCCCGGGCGCTCGCGAACCACTTCGGTTCGATCGACGCCATGCGGGCCGCCTCGCGGGACGACCTCGCGGCGGTCGACGGCGTGGGCGGCATCATCGCCGACGCCCTGCTCGCCTGGTTCGACGTCGACTGGCACGTCGAGATCATCGACCGCTGGGCGGCGGCGGGGGTCCAGTTCACGACCCCCGGCCACCCCGGCCCGGGTGCGGCCGAGGCCGCCGGCGGCGTGCTCTCGGGCGTGACCGTCGTCGCGACCGGCAGCCTCGAGGGCTTCACCCGAGAGGGCGCGCTCGAGGCGATCGTCGAGGCCGGCGGCAAGGCCGCGAGCAGCGTCAGCAAGAAGACCGACTTCGTGGCGGCCGGACCGGGCGCGGGGTCGAAGCTGACGAAAGCCGAACAACTCGGGGTACGGATCATCGACGCGGGTCAGTTCGCTGTCCTCCTTAAGGAGGGCCCGGCTGCTCTGGCTGACCCCCAGATGGGGGACGCCGACTCGTCGGATTCGTGATTTCCCTGGTCAGAGGGCACTTCTCCTTCCTAAGATGTGAGGACGTGTCGTTCTCGGGCTGTAGGGGGCCGGGGTACAGGCACGTGACGAGGGGGAAGACCCGACGTGCTGTTGCTCGCCGCAGCCATGCTCTCTGCCTCGGTGCACCTCGCCGGGGTGGCCGAGGCTCCGACCGTGCCCGCCGCACCGGTCTCGACGGACGTCCGTGTCGCGTCGGCGGCGCTCGTCGAGGCGCCCGTGCGGCTCGTCCCCGGGCCGGCGCCGGTGCGGGACGCGCCGGCCGAGCCCGAACCCGACGGGTGCCGGGCGCCCGAGGCGACCACCTTCTCGGCCGCGGCCTGCCTCGACCAGCTGGCCGGCGCCTCCTCGGCCGGGGTCGAACGGTACGCGTCGTCCCTCGACGACGACGGTGACGACGCGGCGTCGCTCGTGGCGGCCGTCGGCCGGCAGGTCTCGGCCCGGACCACGGCGACCTGGTGGGCCGGTCTCGACGACGGGCGGCGGACGCTGCTCGCGCAGGCCGCTCCCGGCGTCGTCGGCAACCTCGAGGGCGTGCCCTACGCGGTTCGCGACACCGCCAACCGCCAGTTCTTGCGCTACGCGACCGTCGCCGTCACGGCACGCCTCGGTTCCGACGTCGAGGAGCCGGACGACGCGCGCCGCCTCGCGATGCTGCAGCAGGTGCGGGCGACGCTCGACGGCGCCACGCACGACGTGCCCTTCGCCGGGACGTCCGACCGGCACCTGGTGGCCCTCGACACGGCGCTGCCGGGACGGGCGGCCGTCACCGTCGGCGACCTCGACACCGCCGACGACGTGAGCGTCCTCGTCCCGGGCATGCTCTTCACCGTGTCGGACCAGCTCGTGGACTGGACCAACACGGCGGGGGCCCTGCACGACGAGCAGGCCACCTGGGCGACGTTGCTCGGGCGCGACGGCCCCGGGCCGGTGCCGACCGTGGCGGTCGTGGCGTGGATGGGCTACCAGACGCCCGACCTGACGAACTTCTACGACCTGCGCCTCGCCCAGCGGGGCGCGGCGCACCTCGAGGACGCCCTCGCCGGCTTGGACGCGACGCGTGCGGGCCATGCGCCGCGCGTGTCGGTGATGGCGCACTCGTACGGCTCGACGACGGCGACGATCGCCCTGTCGTCGGGACGGGTCTCGGTCGACTCGCTCGTGCTGCTGGGCTCGCCCGGCAGCGTCGTGCCCGACGCGGGGGGCCTCGCGGTGCGCGGCGACGACGTGTACGCCGCGGCCGGCAGCTTCGACCCCGTGGCCGGCAGCGGCTTCTTCGGCGCCGACCCGGCGACCGCGGCCTTCGGGGCGGTGGTGCTGCACCTGGGCGGCGGGGCCGACACCGTGACGGGACGCGCCCTCGCCGCGGCTCTCGGCCACAACGACTACTTCCGCGCCGGGACCGAGTCGATGCGCAGCCTCGCCCTGATCGGGTTGGGGCACGGCGACCTCGTCGACGGCCGTGCGGGCGACCCCGGCCAGGGTGGCCCCGAGGCGCCGACCCTGGCGTTGGTCCGGCCGCAGGACGTCTACTTCAGGGACTGACGGACCACGGGGCCGACGGCGCCGACGAGCGGTGCGCGCTGGCCCCGGGCACCGGTGCCGCCCCGTAGAATCGTCCGGTACCCCCGCCGCGGCACCCCCGCACGAGCACGTGAGAGAGAAGCATGTCCGAAATCACGCGTGAGCAGGTGCAGCACCTCGCCGGTCTCGCCCGCATCGCCCTCACCGAGGCCGAGATCGACACGATGACGAGCGAGCTCGGCCACATCGTCGACAGCGTCGCGAAGGTCCGAGAGGTCGCGACCGACGACGTCCCGGCGACCAGCCACCCGATCCCGCTCGTGAACGTGTTCCGGCCCGACGTCGTGGGCGAGACGCTCACGGCCGAACAGGCGCTGTCCGGCGCCCCCGACCACGACGGCTCGCGCTTCCGGGTGAGCGCGATCCTGGGAGAAGAGCAGTAGCCATGACCGACACCACCTCGCTCGTCCACCTGTCCGCCGCCGACCTGTCGACGCGCCTCGCGGCCGGCGACGTGTCGTCGGTCGACGTCACGCGCGCCCACCTCGACCGCATCGAGGCGGTCGACGGCGACGTCCACGCCTTCCTCCACGTCAGCGCCGCCGCCCTCGACACCGCCGCCGACGTCGACCGTCGACGCGCCGCGGGCGAGCCGCTGGGGCCGCTCGCCGGCGTCCCGATCGCCATCAAGGACGTCCTGTGCACGATCGACATGCCGTCGACCTCGGGCAGCAAGATCCTCGAGGGGTGGGTGCCGCCCTACGACGCTACCGTCGTCGCGAAGCTGCGCGCGGCCGATCTCGTGCCGCTCGGCAAGACCAACATGGACGAGTTCGCGATGGGCTCGTCGACCGAGTTCTCGGCGTACGGGCCGACGCACAACCCGTGGTCGCTCGACCGCATCCCCGGCGGGTCGGGCGGTGGGTCCGCGGCCGCCGTCGCCGCCTTCGAGGCACCCCTAGCGCTCGGCAGCGACACCGGTGGCTCGATCCGGCAGCCGGGTGCGGTCACGGGCACGGTGGGGGTCAAGCCGACCTACGGCTCGGTCAGCCGCTACGGCGCGATCGCGCTGGCGAGCTCGCTCGACCAGGTCGGCCCGGTCAGCCGCACCGTGCTCGACAGCGCGATGCTGCACGACGTCATCACGGGGCACGACCCCCGCGACTCGACCTCGCTGCGCGACGCCTGGCCGTCGTTCACCGAGGCGGCTCGGACGGGCCTGGCCGGCGGTGCCCTGCAGGGCGTCCGGGTGGGCGTCGTCCGCGAACTGAACGGCGAGGGCTTCCAGGCCGGCGTCAAGACCCGCTTCGCCGAGGCGCTCGAGCTGATGAGCGCCGCCGGCGCCGAGATCGTCGACATCTCGGCCCCGAGCTTCGAGCACGCGATCAGCGCCTACTACCTGATCCTCCCGGCCGAGGCCTCGAGCAACCTCGCCAAGTTCGACTCGGTGCGCTTCGGCCTGCGGGTCGTCCCCGAGGGCGGCGGCACCGTCGAGGACGTCATGGCCGCGACGCGCGAGGCCGGCTTCGGCCCCGAGGTCAAGCGCCGCATCATCCTCGGCACCTACGCCCTCAGCGCGGGGTACTACGACGCCTACTACGGCAGCGCCCAGAAGGTGCGGACCCTCGTGCAGCGCGACTTCGCGGCCGCCTTCGAGCAGGTCGACGTGCTGGTCTCGCCGTCCGCCCCCACGACGGCGTTCCCGCTCGGCGAGAAGATCGACGACCCGCTCGCGATGTACCTCAACGACATCACGACGATCCCCGCCAACCTCGCCGGCATCCCCGGCATCACCGTGCCGATGGGCCTCGCCGACGAAGACGGCCTGCCGACGGGCCTGCAGTTCATGGCGCCCGCCCGCGGCGACGCCCGCCTGTACACCTACGGCGCCGCCCTCGAGCAGCTGCTCGAGCAGGGCTGGGGCCACACGCTCATCTCGCGGGCGCCCGACCTGAGCGCCTCCGAGCAGACCGCCGCCACCGAGGGAGTCATCTGATGGCCAAGGCAGACCTGATGGACTACGACGAGGCCCTCGAGAAGTACGAGGTCGTCCTCGGCTTCGAGGTGCACGTCGAACTCGCGACCAAGACCAAGATGTTCTCGGACGCCCCGAACTTCTTCGGCGGCGAGCCCAACACCAACGTCACGCCGGTCGACCTGGGCCTGCCCGGCTCCCTGCCGGTGGTCAACGAACAGGCCGTGCGCTACTCGATCAGCCTCGGGCTGGCCCTGGGCTGCTCGATCGCCGAGAGCTCGCGGTTCGCACGCAAGAACTACTTCTACCCCGACAACCCCAAGAACTACCAGGTCAGCCAGTTCGACGAGCCGATCGCGTTCGAGGGCGAGGTCGAGGTCGAACTGCCGGACGGGACGATCTTCGCGATCCCGATCGAGCGTGCCCACATGGAAGAGGACGCGGGCAAGCTGACGCACGTCGGCGGGTCGACCGGGCGCATCCAGGGCGCCGACCACTCGCTCGTCGACTACAACCGTGCGGGCATCCCGCTCGTCGAGATCGTCACCAAGCCGATCATCGGCGCCGGCGCCAAGGGCCCCGAGCTCGGCGCGGCCTACGTGTCGACCATCCGCGACATCGTGCGGGCCCTGGGCGTCAGCGAGGCCCGCATGGAGCGCGGCAACCTGCGTTGCGACGCGAACGTCTCCCTGCGCCCGCACGGGCAGGAGGAGCTCGGCACCCGCACCGAGACCAAGAACGTCAACTCGTTCCGCTCGGTCGAGCGGGCGGTCCGCCACGAGATCCAGCGTCAGGCCGCCATCCTCGCGGCGGGCGGCACCATCACGCAAGAGACGCGCCACTGGCACGAGGACACCGGCCGGACCTCGGCGGGTCGGCCCAAGAGCGACGCGGACGACTACCGGTACTTCCCCGAGCCCGACCTGCTGCCCGTCGTCCCGCCCCGCGAGCTCGTCGAAGAACTGCGCCTGGCCCTGCCCGAGGCGCCGGTCGCCCAGCGCCGCCGGCTCAAGGCCGAGTGGGGCTTCGCCGACCTCGAGTTCCAGGACGTCGTCAACTCGGGGCTGCTGACCGAACTCGTCGAGACCGTCGGCGCCGGTGCCTCACCCCAGGCGGCGCGCAAGTGGTGGACCGGCGAGATCGCTCGCCTCGCCAACGCGCAGGGCGTCGAGGCGTCCAGCCTCGTGTCTCCGCTGCACGTCAGCGAGCTCATCGCCCTGGTCGAGGGCGGCGAGCTGACCGACCGGCTGGCCCGTCAGGTGCTCGAGGGCGTCGTCGCGGGCGAGGGCAGCCCGTCCGAGGTCGTCGAGGCCCGCGGCCTGAAGGTCGTCTCCGACGACGGTGCGCTGATCGCCGCCATCGACGAGGCCCTGGCCGGCCAACCCGACGTGCTCGCGAAGATCCGTGACGGCAAGGTGCAGGCCGCCGGTGCCGTCATCGGTGCCGTGATGAAGGCCATGAAGGGCCAGGCGGACGCCGCACGCGTCCGCGAGCTGGTCCTCGAGCGGGCGCAGGCCTGACCGAGGTGACCACGGCCGCGGTGGGGCGTGGCGCACGATGAACCTCGTCGCGCGCCTCCGCCCCGCCCTGCGCGTGGCCGTCGCCCTGGCGGGCGTCCTCGCGGCCCTCGCCGTCGCCTCGCGCCTGCTGCCGCGCCGGGTGGTCCTGGTCCACCTCAGCGAGACGGGTGGGACGGCGTTCGCCGCGAGTCGCAGCGACCTCGGCCTGCTGGGACTGCTGCTCGTGGTCGGCATCGTGCTCGTCTGGCTCGTCGCGGCGGCCTTCCTCGCCGTGACGCCGGCCCGCCACCTGCTCGTGCCGCACGCCGCCTTCTGGAAGCAGCCCGCGAACCGGGCCGAGATGAGGCGCCGGTACGCGCGGTACCTCGCCGTGGCGACCAGCGCCTCCTTGTGGTTCGTGGCGGTGCTGTTCGTGCTGGCGATCGTGTCCCAAGAGGGCCCGCTCGCCGTGTGGTGGCTGCCCGCGGCGATCTCGACGGCCTACGTGCTGTTCGTCCTGGTCGGCCTGGTCTGGGTCCCCACGGCCGGGTTCACGCCGTCGTCGTCGGCGCGGGCCACCGCGCAGGCGCCTGCTCGCACGTCGGGCGGGATCACCCTGACGCCCGGCTCGCGCTCGAGGCCCGGCCCGGGGACGACGCCCGGTGCTCGTCCGGCGTCCGGTGCCTCACGACCGGCAGCCGTGCCCCCGGTGGCGAGCTCCACTCCGCGTCGAGGGCCCGGCGGGCCGACCGCGCCGTCCGGCGACGGTCCCCGCCAGGGTCCGCCCCGCCCCTACCAACCCCGACCCCGCTCAGGAGGCCCCCGTGGATGACGACCGGTACGGTGCCGACGTGCTCGCCGGTGACTGGAAGCGCTCGTCCAAGCCGGCTCCGACGCCGACCGACGCCGTGCGCGACCTCGTGGTCGAGGAGGCGCGGTCGGGCTTCACGGGCGCCATCGTGCGGGTCGAGGCCGGCACGGTCGAGCTCGAGGACTGGAAGGGCCGCGTCCGGGCCTTCCCGCTGACCGGTTCGTTCCTGATCGACGGTGCCGCCGTCGCCCTGCGGGTGCCGAGGGCGGCGCCGCAGGGGCGGGCGCGGACCGCGTCGGGGTCGTTCGCCGTCGAGGGTGCGAAGGCCCGGGTCGCCCGACAGAGCCGCATCTTCGTCGAGGGCCGTCACGACGCCGAGCTCGTCGAGAAGGTCTGGGGCTCCGACCTGCGCGTCGAGGGCGTCGTCGTCGAGTACCTCGAGGGCGTCGACCACCTGGCCGACGTGCTGCGCGACTTCCGGCCGGGGCCCGAGCGGCGCGTCGGCGTGCTCGTCGACCACCTCGTGCCGGGCTCGAAGGAGAGCCGCGTGGCGGAGGGCATCGCCCGCAGTCCGCTCGGGCGTCACGTGCTCGTGGTCGGGCACCCGTTCGTCGACGTCTGGCAGGCCGTCAAGCCGGCCCGTCTCGGCGTCGACGCCTGGCCCGTCGTGCCCCGCACGGTCGAGTGGAAGCACGGCGTCTGCGAGGCGATGGGCTGGCCGCACGACGACCAGGCCGACATCGCGCGGGCCTGGCAGCACATCCTGTCGCGGGTGCGCAGCTACGCCGACCTCGAGCCGTCGGTGCTCGGGCGGGTCGAAGAACTGATCGACTTCGTCACGTCGGGCTGACCCGGGTCTCGCCGGGGCGTCGTCCGCGGCGAGGACGACCCGTGCGCCCTCGGGTCCCGAGAACGCCTCCGTCGCCGCGAATCGCCCGGGCGTGTCGGCACGGCGGCCCGGTTTCGCCCTAGATTCGACCTCATGGCCGAGCAGATCGAAGGACGCGTCAGCTCGGCCGTGGACGCGTGGCTGCGGTGGCTGCCGCGGTGGCACGTCGGCACCGCCCGCGGGCGGACCCGACCGTGCCGGGTGTGCCTCGGCTCGCCCGTCGCCACCGCCGCCGGCTTCGACCACGACGTGCCGCACGCGGTCCAGCACGCGCTGCTGAACCGCCTGCGGCAGATCGTCGACGACGACGTCGACGAGTACACGGCCCGCAACCTGCCGCTGGTCACCCGCGAGCTGCGGCTCGTTGAGGCCCAGGAGGCGCGGGGCTACCGACCCGACCAGGGTCTCGATCCCGAGTTCCAGGGTCTCGACCTCGACCCCGAGCCCGAACCGGGCCAGCCGTTCCTCTTCACGCTCGCCGGCCTCGCGGGGGCACCCTCGGACGACGGCGTGGTCCCGCCCGACCCGATCGTCGCCGGCGCGGAGGGCCCTCGGGCGACGTCCCGGTCCGACCACGCCGACGCCGAGGCGCCGTTCGACCCGGACGACCTGGACGGCTGGCTCCTGCCCCCGGACTCTCCGGCGTCGCCCGTGACGCCCGAGTCGGGCTCGATCGCACCCGGACCGGCCGCCGACGAGCCCTCGGGGCGTCCGGGGGAGCGGGCCGACGCCGGGTCCGACGCACGGCCGGAGGCCGAGCCCGCGGCCGAGACCGAGTACTCGGACGAGGCCAAGGCCGCCCTGCGACGCGAGCTGACCCTGGCCGGCGACCACGCCGAAGCCGTCGGCACCAGTCTGTGCCTGGCCCTCGTCGAGCACCGTCCGCGCATCGCCGAGGCCATCGACCGTCTGGTGGTCCCACAGGTCGACGAACTCCTGGCAGAGTTGTCGCGCGCACTCGAGCAGCCGCGGTCCCGCTGAGGCGGGCGTCCGCCGGGCGGCCCCGGGTGCCGACGCCCCGAGAGGACCCGACATGACCCGCCAGACCCCGAGCCCCGCTCCGAGCCCTGGTCCGGCCCGCCGAGCGCCGGCCGCCCCGGCCTGGTGGCCGGTCGTCGTCGACCTCGTCGTCGTGCTGGCCTTCGTCGTGATCGGGCGGCGCAGTCACGCGGAGGGGCTCGACCTGCCCGGCCTGCTCGGCACGCTGTGGCCGTTCGTCGTCGGCGCGGTCGTCGGCTGGGCGAGCGTGACCGGCGTCCGCTGGCCGCTGGCCGACCTGCGCTCGGGTGCGGTCGTCTGGGTGTCGACCGCGGTGATCGGGGTGCTGCTGCGGGTGGTCGCAGGTCAGGGCGTGCAGCTCAGCTTCGTGATCGTCACGATCGTGGTGCTCGGAGTCTTCGTCGTGGGCTGGCGGGCCGTCGTCGCCCTGGTGCGACGGACGCGGGCACGTCGGGGCTGAGCCCGCCCCGGACCCGGGCGGATCAGCGGCGCTTGGCGCTGTTGTCGAGGCTGGGTTCGTCGGTCAGCACGAGGCCGGACGAGCTGTTCGACGAGGCCGTCAGCTCGGTGAGCCAGTCCCGGTTGATCGAGGGCACGCGTCCGCCCGAGTACTTGAAGTAGAGCGGGATGCCCGCGTCGAGCCAGATGCTGCTGCGGCCGTCACCGACCTTCTGCGTGTCGCGCCACGAGAAGAAGAACGACTCACGACGACGCAGCTTGGTGGCGATGACGATCTGGAGGTGTTCGAGCACGCGGTCCTCGAACTCGACCTCGATGCCCGACGTGCCGTAGATGAGCGATCCCATGGGGGTCCTGTTTCGTGTGGGTGTCCGATGCCGACGACGAGGCCGACTCAGGTCAATGTACCGTGCGATCAGGCATTCCCCGACCCGGGGTGTGGCGACGGGTCCTCGCCGGGTGGGACGGCCGTCGCCAGGGCGGCCCACGCCCGGCGTCGAGTCTTGCCGGTGTCGCCGCGCACGGGGTCGTGGACCACCCGCACCGAGGCCGGCCGTCGCGACGCGTCGAGTCGGTCGCGGGCCCAGGCCACGACGTCGTCGGGGTCGACGACGGCCCCGTCGACGTCGACCACGGCCTCGATGCGCTGTCCGAGGTCGTCGTCCGCGACCCCGAACGCGACGGCGCTGCGGACGGCCGGATGCGACTCCAGCACCCGCTCCACCTCGGCCGGGTGCACGTTGACGCCTCCGCGGAGGATGACGTCGTCGGCCCGGTCCACGACGACGAGGTACCCGTCGGCGTCCAGGTGGCCGAGGTCGCCGAGGGTGTCCCACCCGTCCGCCGTGCGCGCCGAGCGCCCCCCGAGGTAGCGGTAGGTGGGGTCGCCCCCGCGGTGCAGCCAGACGTGGCCGACCTCACCCGGCGGCAGGTCGACGCCCGCGGGCGACCGCACGGCCACCCGCGTGCCGTCGGTCGGCCGACCGACGCTGCCCGGGTGCTCGAGCCAGTCGTCGCCGCGGATGGTCAGCACGCCGTTCGACTCGCTGCCGGCGTAGACCTCGACCACCCGTTCGGGCCCGACCCACCCGAGGAAGCGCCGCTTGAGCCCGGGGGCGCACGGGGCGCCGAGGTGGACGACGGTCTCGAGGGACGACAGGTCTGCCGCGGACCGTTCCGCCTCGGGCAGGCGAAGCAGTCGGTGCATCATGGTCGGCACGAGCATCGTCCAGGTGACGCGGTGGTCGGCGATCGCCCGCAGCACGCGCCGCTCGTCGAAGCGGGGCAGCAGCACGAGCTCGTGACCCGTCAGCAGGCCGCGGAAGGCGTACGTGAAGACGGCCGAATGGGTCAGGGGCCCGGTGACGAGCTGCACCTGCTCGCGGGGCAGGAACGACGTCACGGGCAGGTCGGGATCGAGCAGGGCCGGCGCGGTGGCCAGGACGATCTTGGGGCGGCCGGTCGAGCCCGACGAGGCCGGCGCCTTCCAGCTCGTGGCCCAGGCGTCGGGCAGGGGCGCCGCCGGGTCGGCGTCGACGACCGGCGGGGGCGTCCAGGCCTCCGGCAGCCAAGGGACGTCGGCCGACGCCGACCGGACGCCGACCACGAGGGCCGGGCGTGCCAGCGACTCCAGCTCGGCCCGTTCGTCGTCGTCGAGCCCGCCGGGGACAGGGTGCGGCGTGGCGCCGCACTTCCAGACGGCCGCGCAGACGACGATCATCTCGAGCGTGTTCGGCAACGAGACCGTCACGAGCGAGTCCCGTCGCACGCCGAGGTCCAGGTAGGCGCGGGCCAGGACCCGGGAGGCGCGGTCCAGTTCGCCCGCCGTCAGCGTCCCCGTGTCGTCGCGGGCCACCACGCGGTCCGGGTCGGCCTCAGCGAGACCCGTGACGATGCGCGAGATCGACTGCCTGACCATGGTCGCCCTCCTCTCCGACGGCGGCGTAGAAGCGTTCGTGCAGCCGGGCCACGTCGTCCCAGTCGTGCGACGCGGCGAGGGCACGACCGGTACCGGCCGGGGGACCGGAGCCGTCCAGGGCCGCGACCAGCGCCTCCTCGATCGACGGGACGTCGGTCGCGTAGGCGACCGTGCCGCCGAAGACCTCGCGCAGGACGGGCAGGTCGCGGGCGACGACGGGCACGCCCGCCGCGAGGGCCTCCATCGCGGCGAGTCCGAAGCCCTCCTTCGTCGACACGAAGGCGAGCGCCCCGGCCGCCGCGACGAGCGAGGGCAGCTCGTCGTCGTCGACCACCCCGAGCAGCACCGGGTCGAGGCCGAGCTCGGCGACGCGGGCGTCGACGGCGGCCCGGTACTCCCGGTAGTCGAACAGGGTCTCGCCGCCACCGAAGACGAGGCGGACGTCGGGCCGGCCACGTCGCAACCGGGCGTACGCCTCGACGAGGTCGAGGCTGCCCTTGCGGGGTTCGATGCCCCCGAGGGCCAGCACGTACCGGCCGAGTCGTCCGTGCCACCGTTCGCGGGCGGCTGCTCCCGCGGGCCCCGAGGCGGCGGCGAAGCGGGCCGAGTCGACGCCGTTGGGGATCACCGTGGGAGTCAGCCCCCACCCGGCCTCGACGTCGGCGGCGACGGCGGTCGAGACGCAGAGGCGGGCGAGGGGCCGGCGGACGGCCTCGTCGTGGCAACGCACGAGCTGGGGTGTCGTGAACTCGTCGAGGTGGTGGATCGTCCGGACGCACGGGCCGACGGCGTTCGCCGAGATGCAGTCCTGGGCGTGCACCACGTCGTACGGCTCGTCCTCGCGAGCGCGGGCGAAGGCGGCACGCATGGTCTCGATCGACCGCTGGATGCGGTCGCCGACCGACTCGTCGTCGCGTGCCTCGAACGGCACGACCCTGATCGAGACCGCGGCGTCGACCCGGCGGAAGAACGCCTGGTCACCGCCTCGCCCGAGGGTCCACACCGTCACGTCGTGGCCCCGTCGGGCGAGGGCCTCGGACAGCGCGAGCGCGTGCACGACGCCGCCCCGCGGTTTCGTCGAGTAGGTGACCTGGGCGATGCGCACGGAGCTCCTCGGGGTCGTGGGCCGGATCAGCGGGGGTCGACGGCGTACGTGCTCGGTGCGCGCTGCCGCAGGTGGTCCATCGTCCGGCGGGCCCGGGAGACGTCGCCGGTCACGTCGGCCGTGGCGACGGCGAGCCCGCCCTTCGCCCACGTCTTGGCGACGATCTCGCCGGCCGGGTCGACGACCTTGGCCTGGCCGAGGAACCGCAGGCCGCCCAGCACCCCCGTCTGGTTCGACGAGACGAGGTAGAGCTGGTTCTCGGCTGCCCGGGCGCAGTCGTACAGGTCGAACAGGTGGGCCTGCCGGTCGTTGCGCAGGCGGTCGGAGCGATCGGTGACGCTGGCCGGCCACGCGCTGAGGCAGGCGAGGATCTCGGCACCGCCGAGGGCGAGGGTCCGCGACGACTCGGGGAAGGTCTTGTCGAAGTCGATCATCATGCCCAGCCGACCGACGGGGGTGTCGAAGGGCTCGAAGGAGGATCCCGCGCGGTAGGCCTCCGACTCGCCGAGCGGCAGGTGCACCTTGCGGTGCGTGCCGAGGACGCGGCCACCCTGGACGCACACGGCGCTGTTGTAGCGCACCTCCGCGCCGTCGGCGAGCTCCCGTTCCGCGACGCCGAAGCAGACGGTCATGTCCCCGGCCAGTTCGGCCACGGCACGGACCTCGGGCCCGTCCATCTCGACCGCGGGCGGCAACGCCTCGGGCCCGGGGTGCACGAGGTCGAGCAGGTACCCGCCGACGGTCGCGTCGGGCAGCACGAGCAGGTCGACGCCGCGCTCGCGGGCCTGTCCGATCATGCCGGGCAGCTTCGCGAGGGTGCGCTCGACGTCGCGACCGAAGTGGGCGGCGACGGCACCCATCGTGATCTCGGCCATGGGCACAGGCTAGCCCGGCACCGCCGGGTCACCGGACGACGGCGTCCTCGGGCACCGCACCGTCGAGCACGGGTGGGTGTCCCGCCCGTGCGGCGATGCCGTCGGCCACGTGCTCGGCGTCCCGGGCGATCGCCTCGAACCGGCCGGAGCCCCAGGTGTGGAGCCAGGGCAGCCCGAGGAAGTACAACCCCGGCGACGTGGTCGTCCCCCGCTGATGGGTGGGGTGACCGGCTCCGTCGAAGACCCCGACCTGCACCCACGAGTAGTCGCTGCGGAACCCTGCCGACCACACGATGCTCGTGATGCCCGACCCGCGCAGGTCGAGTTCGGTGACCTCGGCCTCGGGCCGCCAGACGGGCACGTACCGCGGCTCCGTCGGGGCGTCGACGCCGGTCCGGTCGATGTGGCGGTCGATGTCGTCCTTGATGGACTCCATCACCGAGTCGGCGTGGTCGAGCGAGGCCTCGGCCGTGGGGCTGAAGGTCAGGCTCGTGCCGTCCGCCCCGGTGAGCCGGCCGTAGAGCCGCATGCCCTCGAGGGCGAACGCGCGCAGGTCGATGTCGCGCCCGCCGTCACGGCCGGTCATGTAGTGGTTCGTCGACTCGCGCTTCGTCAGCCCGCCGACCTGGGCGTGCACGGGCACGTCGTAGACGCCCATGTCGCTCAGCCAGGCGATGCAGTCGCGGCCGCGGTAGGACCGGGCGCAGCGCGGGGCCGAGCCCAGGGCGAGGTGGACGCGACGGCCGGCGAGGTGCAGGTCCTCGGCGATCTGGGCGCCCGACTGGCCGGAGCCCACCACGAGCACGTCGCCGTCGGGCAGGGCGTCGGGTGACCGGTAGTCGGCGGAGTGCAGCTGGACGACGTCCGCCGAGACCCCGGCGGCCACGGCGGGCAGCACGGGGCGGTGGTACCCGCCGGTGGCGACGACGACCTGGTCGGCGAACAGGGTGCCCTGGTCGGTCACCACCTCGTAGCCACCCGAGACCGCGTCGCGCAACCGCGTCACGAGCACGCCCTCGACGACGGGGGCGTCGGACTCGTCGGCGTACCGACGGAGCCAGGCGTGCACCTCGTCGCGGCGCATGAACCCGTGCGGGTCGTCGCCGTCGTACGCCTGGCCGGGCAGCACGCACTGCCAGTTCGGCGTCACCAGGGTGAAGGCGTCCCAGCGGCGGTCGAGCCAGTCGTGCGCGACCGTGTCGCGCTCGAGCACGACGTGGTCGACGCCCCGCCGGGTGAGGTGCCAGCTGACCGACAGGCCCGCCTGGCCGCCGCCGACGACGGCCACGGACACGTGCGTCCCGTCGACGACGCGGCGCGGCGCCGTCACGAGGCGGCCCCCGTCGAGGCGTCGGACGCAGGAGGCGCGGGCGCGGTCGCGAGCGCCGGCAGCGGTGGGTGCATCTCGAGGACCCGCACCGCGCCTCCTCGGTGCGTCGCCGCCGTGGCGACGATCTCGGCCTCCTGCTGCATCGCGGACGTGCAGGCGAAGCCGTAGGCGGCGGAGACCCGCTCGCTCGCGAGCCGGAGGGCCGTCGTCGAGCGGTCGACGAACTCGGCGAGCGGGTACTCGGCACCGGTGACGAGGTGGTCGTGCACCACGAGGCTGGGCGAGTAGCACGAGGTCTCGCTGCCGTCGGGCCAGCGCACCCGGAACGTCATCTCAGGCACGGGTCAGGCTCCTCTCGGGTGCGGCTTCGGCCTCGCCGGTGCGGTAGGCGTCGGGGCGGCGGTCGCGCAGGTGGAACATGCCGCCCCGCATCGCCCGGAAGGTGCCCTCGACGTCGATCTCGGCGACGGCGAGGCCCGCGTCGAGCAGGGTCGTCGCGAGCACGTTGCCCCCGGGGTCGACGACCTTGGCGTTGCCGACGTAGCGGAGCGAGCCGAAGGTGCCGGCCTGGTTCGAGGCGATCCAGAAGACCTGGTTGTCGAGGGCGCGGGCCTGGTCGAACAGGTTGAACCGGTACGTCCAGCGGTCGTCCTGGAGGTTCTCGGCGGTGGCCGTGCGCGCGACCGGCCAGGCCGACATGCTGACGATGATCTCGGCGCCGTCCATCGCCGACGAACGCGCTGCCTCGGGGAAGGCCTTGTCGTAGCAGATCTGCAGGCCGAGCCGGCCGACCGGGGTGTCGAAGGCCTCGTAGACGTCACCCGCCGAGTACGACATGGCCTCGCCCAGCGGCTGGTGCACCTTGCGGTACGAGCCGTAGATGCGTGAGCCGTCGAGGCAGACGGCGGCGTTGTAGCGCGTCTCGCCGTCGTCGGCCAGCTCGCAGAAGCCGATGCAGACGACCATGTCGCCGACGATCTGCTGCACGCGGCGCAGCTCGGGGCCGTCGAGGGCGATCGCCGGGGGCAGCGACCGCGAGGTGGTCTTCAGGGTGTCGCCGTGGTTGCCGAGCGACGAGAGGTACCCGCCGATCGCGGCCTCGGGGAAGGCGAGCAGCTGGACGCCGGCCTCACGGGCCTCGCGGACGAGGCTCTCGATGAGCGCGAAGTTCTGGTCGAGGTCTCGGGTGAAGTTCGCCGAGACGGCCGCGACGGTCGTTGCCATCGTGTCTCCTTGCGGTGCGTCGGTGGGACGGGGTGCGCAGGGGCCTGCGGTGCATCAAGTGAACGTCAGGACGTGTTTCGGATTGGTTACCGCCGGAATAAGAGATCGTTTCGCCGACCGGGGTCGCAATAGAGAGGTGCGCCGAGCCGCGCCGAAACAAAACGACGATCTTTCGTAATCCATCGGCAACACGACGACCGAAGACTCGTGCCAGATCGACCGGCAGTTCCTCATCCGACCCCGCAAGGAGCCCGCACCATGAGCGACATCGACTTCGACCAACAGATCCTCGACAACATCGAGACCAGCCGCGACGAGATCGCGCACCCGTCGCTGCCGAAGGGCAGCACCCTCTACGGATCGACGAAGATCTTCCCCGACTACACCGCCACGAAGGACGAGTACTACTTCCAGCTCGTCCACGGCATCGCCCACGAGTCGTCGGTGAGCTTCGTCGCCGTGCTCCAGGCGACCAGGGCCCTGCGGAAGGGCTTCACGAGCGTGCTGTACTTCTACGGCCCCGGCTCGATGAACTGCATCGCGAACCGGGGGTTCCCCACGACCGGCGCGGACGGGTTCCCCGGCGAGAACAACATCAACAACGCCCTCGAGACCTTCATCGCCGAGGGGGGCACCGTCTTCTGCTGCCGCTTCGGCCTGGCCCTGCACGGCAACCGCGAAGAGGACCTCATCGCCGGCGTGATCCCCTGTCACCCGCTCGACGTGCAGGACGCCGTGATCCACTACGCCCGCAAGGGCGCCATCATCAACAGCACCTACATGGTCTGAGCCGGTGCGCCCGTGACCATCACCAACGCCGGCGCCCTCTCGACCCGGGTCGACGTCGCCATCCGCGGCATCCGCGTCGCCGCGCCGGTGAACCGACAGGGAGGCGCGGGGCCGAGCGACGACGGACACGTCCTGTTCCAGGGGCTGCAGTCCGCGATCCCGCAGAACCAGGACAGCCCGTACCTCGTCGACGACGGCAGGCTGCTGCTGGACGGCGAGGACACCGGCATCGAGGTGTCCCCGGTCGACCGACCGCGGTTCTACGACCTCGCGACCGCCGACGGGGTGTCGTACGAGAAGATCGCGCGCCTCCACGGGGCCAAGGTGCTGGCGACCACCGTGGTGCAGACCTGCGTGCGCTACGACGAGGCCGAGCGCTGCCGCTTCTGCTCGATCGAGGAGTCGCTGAACTCGGGGTCGACCGTCGCCGTCAAGACCCCGGCGATGATCGCCGAGGTGGCCGAGGCCGCCTGGCGGCTCGACGGCGTCGAGCAGATGGTGATGACCACGGGCACGTCGAAGGGTCGCGACCGGGGGGCCACGCACCTCGCCCGCTGCGTCCGGGCGATCAAGGCCGCCGTGCCCGGGCTCGAGATCCAGGTGCAGTGCGAACCGCCCGGGAACCTCTCGACGATCACCGACCTGTACGAGGCCGGTGCCCGCTCGATCGGCATCCACGTCGAGTCGATGGACGACGCGGTGCGGCAGCGCTGGATGCCCGGCAAGTCGCGGGTGTCGCTCGACGAGTACCGTGCCGCCTGGCGCGAGGCCGTCCGCGTGTTCGGACGCAACCAGGTGTCGACGTACCTGCTCGTCGGCCTCGGCGAGGACCCCGACGAGATGGTCGCCGGGGCGCAGGAGCTGATCGAGATGGGCGTCTACCCGTTCGTCGTGCCGTTCCGCCCGTTGCGCGGCACGCTCGCGACCGACGTCGACGGGGCCACGGCACCGCACGGCTCCGTGCTGCACGACGTCACGTTCCGCGTCTCGCAGGCCCTCATCGCCGCCGGCATGAAGGGTTCGGACCAGACCGCCGGCTGCGCGGCGTGCGGAGCCTGCTCGGCGTTGCAGACGGCGGGCGGCTGACGTGGCGCTGCTCGACGTGCCCGCCCTGATGGGACCCCGGGTCGTGGCCCCGGCCGCGGAGTTCCTCGTGGTGCAGGCCGACGTGCGCGACCTCGACGCCTACCGGGCGCTGCGCCGCGCCGCGTTCGTCGACGAACAGGGCCTCTTCTCCGGCACCGACCGCGACGACCTCGACGACGATCCGCGAACCGTCGTGCTCGTCGCCCGGGCGGGCACCGAGGTCGTCGGCGGCGTCCGCCTGGCGCCGGTGGGCGCCCGTGACATCGGATGGTGGACGGGTTCGCGACTCGTCGTGGCGCCGGCGGCCCGCAGCGGACCCGGCGTCGGGTCGGCCCTCGTCCGGGCCGCGTCGGCACTCGCCGAGCAGCTCGGCGTCATCCGCTTCGACGCCACCGTCCAGGAGCGGTCGTCGGTGCTGTTCCGCCGACTCGGGTGGCAGGTGACGGGTCGGTGCGTGACGGGCGGGGTCGACCACCTGCGCATGCGCTGGCCGATCGACCGGTACCGACGCCTCGTCGACGCGACGAAGTCGATGCTCGAGACGGTGCTCGAACCGCAGACCGCCTGGGCCTCGTCACCCACCGGTGCCCTCGGGGGGAGCGGCTGGGTCGGCGACGACGGGGCACCCGTCCCCGGCACCGACGTCATCGCCGCCTGCGACGCGATCCTCCCGTCGATGGTCGAACGCGATCCCGAGTGGGCCGGCTGGTGTGGCGTGCTCGTCAACGTCAACGACCTCAGCGCGATGGGCGCGACCCCCGTCGGCCTGCTGGACGCGGTCGGCGGCCGTGACGCGGCGTTCGTCCGTCGCGTGCTGGCCGGACTGCGCCGCGGGGCCGAGGCCTGGGGCGTCCCGCTGCTCGGCGGCCACACGCAGGTGGGGGTGCCGGCCGCGCTCGGCGTGACCGCGCTCGGGCGGACCGACCACCCCGTGCCGGGTGGCGGGGGCCGCTACGGCGACGCCCTGAGCCTCACGGTCGACGTGTCCGGTTCGTGGCGCGACGGGCACCACGGCACCCAGTGGAATTCCACCGAGGGGCGTCGTGGCCCCGAGCTCCGCGACCTCGCCGGCACCGTCGCCCGGGCGAGGCCCGCCGCGGCCAAGGACGTCAGCATGGCGGGCATCGTGGGCACGGTCGGCATGCTCGCCGAGGCGAGCGGCTACGGGGCGGTCGTCGACGTCGCCTCGGTGCCGACACCGGGAGGCGCGGGTGGGGAGGCCGCCGACGTCACCATGGGTGACTGGCTGGGTTGCTTCCCGGGGTTCGGCATGCTCACCGCCGACCGGCCGGGCACCTCGCGGATGCACTCGCCGCACGCGGTGACGGCGGAGGTCGGCTCCCTCTCGCTCGAACGCGGAGTCCGGCTGCGCTGGCCCGACGGGGTCACCACGACCGCCGTGGGAGGTGCGGTCACGGGGCTCGGTCCGGCCGGTCCCGCCGTCCCCGCCGACTGACGTCGGGCCGACCCGTCCCGGCTGCGGGGGAGGAGTGTCCGGCGCCGACGGGGCGTTGTGGGCGGACGTGCAGGCTGCCCGGCCATACTCGGCACTGCCGATCCGCTGCGCCCCCGAGCGCCCGACCGACCACCTGGGACCCATGACCTCGACAGCCCCCGTCCTCCGCGCCTCCTCGTCCTCGAGTCAGGGCGTCGTCGCCGACCTCGACGGCCTCGTCGGGTTCGCCGCCCGCGTCATCGACGCCCTGGGCGAGTGGGGCGTCGCCCTGCTGACGTTCGTCGAGACGGTGTTCCCCCCGATCCCGAGCGAGGTCATCCTGCCGTTGGCCGGGTTCCTCGCGGGGGCCGGGTCGATGGACATCGTGCTGCTCGTCGCGCTCAGCACCCTCGGCGCGTACCTCGGCGCCCTCGTGCTCTACGGCCTCGGCGCGGGGCTCGGCCTCGACCGCAGCATCCGATGGCTGGCCAAGCTGCCGCTCGTCGACCGTCACGACTTCGAGAAGGCGGCCGGCTGGTTCGAGCGGCACGGGCGGTCGGCGGTGTTCTTCGGCCGGTTCATCCCGGGGGTGCGCAGCCTCATCTCGCTGCCCGCGGGCGCCGAGCGCATGCCCCTGCTCGTCTTCTCCCTGTTCACGATCATCGGCAGCGGCATCTGGAACGGCCTGCTGATCGGCCTGGGTGCGGCACTCGGCACCCAGTACGAGCTCATCGATCAGTACGCGAAGTACCTCGACTACGCGGTCTACGCGGCGATCGCGGGCGTCGTGGTGTTCCTCGTCGTGCGGTCGGTGCGTCGCCGACGGGCCGGCGTCGACGACGCGTCCCGTGACGCGGTCGATCAGGACGTTCGCGGCTGACGCCCCGGCCGCGTCCAGGCGGCGGGTCGGGTCGGTCCGTAGCGTGGGCCCCAGACCGACGTCGCACCACGCGTGCGTCCCCGAGCACACGAACCGACAGGACACCGCCATGGGATTCCTCGACCGACTCCTCGGCCGCGAGCCGAAGCAGGGCCAGCCGCAGCAAGGCCAGCAGCAGGCCTACCCGCAGGGCTACCAGTACGGGCAGCAGAGCTACGAGCAGCCCGCCGCCCCGCAGCAGGGTCAGGCACCGCAGGGCTACGCCCAGCAGCAGGGCTACGGCCAGGCCCAGGGCTACGGCCAGCAACAGGGCTACGGCCAGGCCCAGGGCTACGGCCAGCAACAGGGCTACGGCCAGCAGCCCACGGGAGCGCCCGCCGGCGGGCCCGCTCGCAGCGACGACGAGATCGCCGTCGAGCGCTACCGCTACCTGCTCAAGACCGCCCCGCCCGAGACGATCGAGCAGGTGCACGCCGAGGCGTTCGCGAAGCTCAGCCCCGAGCAACGCCGCCTCGTCTTCGACCAGCTGACGGCCGAGTCGAGCCCCGGCGAGGCGCCACGCGGCGACGACGCCGGCTCGCTCGCCCAGGCCGCGACCCGGTCCGAGCTGCGCCGACCGGGCAGCCTCGAGCGCACCCTCGGCGGAGGCCCGAACGGCCAGCAGCAGGCGGGCCAGAACGGTCAGCCGATGCGTCAGGGCCCCGGCATGGGGTCGATCATCGGCGGGTCGATCCTCGGCACCGTCGCCGGCTACGTCATCGGGTCCACCCTGATGAGCGCGTTCCTGCCCGACGCCGGCGCGACGGCCGACGGAGGCGCGGGTGACGACGCCGGCGCCGACCAGGGTGCCGACGGCGACGGGGGAGCGGACGGCGGTGCCGACGCCGGCACCGAGACGGCGAGCGACGGCGGCGGCGACGTCGGCGCCGACACCGGCGACGACTTCGGCGGCGGCGACTTCGGTGGGGGCTTCGGCGACTTCGGCGGCGGCGACTTCGACATCTGAGACCCACCGTCCCCCGCGGTGACGGCGGCGTCCCCGACCTGGACGTCGGCCCGGGCCGGGCCCCTCGTCGCGGACTAGCGTCGAGGGTCCGCCCACCACCTGCCGTCAGGCCCCAGGGAGCACCATGACCAGCACCAGAGTCGCCGTCGTCACCGGAGGATCGGCCGGCCTCGGCCGGGCCACCGTCCGAGAGCTCGCCTCGCGGGGTTGGGACGTCGCGGTCCTGGCGCGGGGCCAGGACGGCCTCGACGGTGCCGTCCGCGACGTCGAGGCCGCCGGGCGCCGTGCCCTGGGCATCTCGACCGACGTGGCCGACCGGGCACAGGTCGAGTCGGCCGCCGACCGGGTCGAGGCCGAGCTCGGCCCCATCGACCTCTGGGTCAACGACGCCATGGTCGGCGTGTTCGGGGAGTTCCTCGAGACCGACCCCGACGACTTCGAGCGCGCCACGGCCGTCAACTACTTCGGTTTCGTCAACGGCACGCGCGCGGCCCTCTCGCGCATGGTGCCCCGCGACCGCGGCCACGTGATCCAGGTCGGCTCGGCCCTCGCGCACCGTGGCATCCCGCTGCAGGCGTCGTACTGCGGGGCGAAGCACGCCGTGCAGGGCTTCACCGAGTCGGTGACCACCGAGCTGATCCACGCGAAGAGCGCGGTGCGCATCAGCACGGTGGACATGCCGGCCCTCAACACGATCCAGTTCAACTGGGTGCGGTCGCGTCTGCCCGAGCACCCCCAGCCCGTCCCGCCGATCTTCGAGCCCGAGGTCGGGGCGCACGCCATCGCCGACGTCGCCGACAAGCCGCGTCGTCGCACCTGGCTCGGCGAGCCCACCGTCATGACGGTGCTCGGCAACCGGTTCGTCGCGAACGTCCTCGACGTCTACCTCGCGAAGAGCGGGTACTCGGGTCAGCAGGCGCCCGACAAGACCGAGCCCATGCTGCCCGACAACCTCTACGAACCCACGGCCGGCGACCAGGGGGCCCGCGGCATCTTCAGCGACCGCGCCCGCAGCATGAGCCCCCAGGTCTGGTACACCCGTCACCGTGCCCTCACCGTGGGCGCCGGGCTCGGGGCCGCCGTGGCCGCCACCGCCGCCGTCGTGGGCCGGGTGACGCGGGGCGGTCGCGCATGAGCGCCGCGCCCGAGGTCGACGCCGTCGTCGTCGGCGCGGGCCCGAACGGGCTCGCGGCGGCCGTCGTGCTCGCCCGGGCGGGCCTGCGCGTCGAGGTCGTCGAGCGGGCCGACACCATCGGCGGCGGCGCCCGCACCCAGGAGGCCACGCTGCCGGGCTTCCGTCACGACATCTGCTCGGCGGTGCACCCCATGGCGCTCGCGTCGGGCTTCTTCCAGCGCTTCCAGCTCGACCGGCGCATCGAGCTGAGGGTGCCCGAGATCTCGTACGCGCACCCGCTCGACGGCGGTCGGGCCGGCATCGCCTACCGTGACCTCGAGCGGACGGCCGACGGGCTCGGCGCCGACGGGGCCGCGTGGACGCGCCTCCTGAGGGGGCTCGTCGAGCGTGAGCCGCGCATGGCGAAGTTCACGATGCGCGAGCTCGTCCGCGTGCCCGACGACCCGGTGACCCTCGCCCGCTTCGGGCTCGCCGCGCTGTCGCAGAGCGGGCCGTGGTGGAACGCGGACTTCTCGGGCGACGAGGCCCCCGCCATGCTCGCCGGGGTCATGGCCCACGCCATCCGCCCGATGCCCAGCCTGTCGACCGCGGCCGCCGGGCTCGTCCTGGCCGTGCACGCCCACGCACGCGGCTGGCCGGTGCCCACGGGTGGCAGCCAGGCGATCGTCGACGCGATGGCGGACGACGTCCGAGCCCACGGAGGCACGATCACGACGGGCGTGGACGTCACGTCGATCGACCAGTTGCCCCGTGCCCGCGCCACGATCTTCGACACGAGCGCCCGGGCCCTGGCCGACATCGCCGGCAGCCGCCTGCCCGCCCGGTACGAACGGGCGCTGCGGCGCTTCCGGTACGGCAACGCCGCGGCCAAGGTCGACTTCGCCCTGTCGGGTCCCGTGCCCTGGGCGAACGACGAGGCCCGCCGCAGCCCCACCCTGCACCTCGGGGGCTCGAGGTCCGAGATCGCCTCGGGCGAGCACGACGTCGCGTCGGGCCGTCACGCCCGCACGCCCTACGTCCTGGTGGCCCAGGCCGGCGTGGTCGACGGCACGAGGGCACCCGAGGGGCAGCAGGCCCTCTGGGCCTACACCCACGTGCCCCGTGGTTCGACGGTCGACCAGACCGAGACCGTCATCGCGGGCATCGAGCGCTTCGCCCCGGGGTTCCGCGACACCATCCTCGCGACGCACAGCCGGACGGCCGTCGAGCTCGAACGGCACGACCCGAACTACGTCGGCGGCGACATCGCCTCGGGGGCGCCGAGCGTGTGGCAGCTCGCCGCCCGGCCGACGCTGTCACGCGAGCCGTGGCGGACGCCCACCCCCGGCATCTACCTGTGCTCGTCGTCGACGCCCCCCGGTCCGTCGGTGCACGGCCTCGGCGGGGCCTACGCCGCGCGCAGTGCGCTGAAGCACGAGTTCGGCATCGACCGTCTGCCCCACCTGGGCGTCGACGCCTGACGGTGGGCGCGCGCTGCGCGCGGACCGACCCGTTCACTGCCAGGATCGACGGATGAGCACGACGCACCGATTCATCGAGGCTTCTCCCCACGACGTCTTCGACGTGCTGAGCGACGGTTGGCTGTTCCCGAGCTGGGTCGTCGGTTCCGCGCGCATCCGCGAGGTCGACCTGACCTGGCCGAGCGTCGAGGCGACCATCCACCACTCGTTCGGCGTCTGGCCGCTCGTCATCGACGACGTGACGACGATCCTCGAGTGGGACCCTCCGGTCCGGGCCGTGTTCCACGCGAAGGGCTGGCCGATGGGCGAGGCCCGGGTCGAGATCGACGTCCGCAACCGCATGGGCGGGTGCTTCGTCACGATGGTCGAGTACGCCGTCGCCGGCCCCGGCCGCCTGGTGCCGAAACCCCTGATGGACCCTCCGTTGCACTGGCGCAACAAGGAGGCACTGCAACGCCTGGCCTGGCTGGCCGAGGGGCGCGTGACCGACCGCGTCTCGCCCAGCTGACCCGCGCCTCCCGGACCTTCGTCCGCCGGCCGCACCCGCGCCTCGGCCCGCACGGCGGGGGAGGCGCGGGTGCGGTGTCAGCGCTCGGCGAGCGAGTCGCGCACCTTGCGCCGCAGCACCTTGCCGATCAGCGACTTGGGCAGGTCGTCGACCACGACGATGCGGCGCGGCACCTTGTAGGGCGTGAGGTGCCCGCGCGCGAAGGTGCGGAGGGCCGCGACGTCGACGTGGGCGCCGGGCTTGGTGACGATCGCGGCGGCCACCTGCTCGCCGCCCGGGGTCGGCAGCCCGACGACGGCCGCCTCGGCGACGCCCTCGAACCGGGTCAGCACCTCTTCGACCTCGGAGGGCGAGACGTTGAACCCGCCGGTGATGATGAGCTCCTTGATGCGGTCGACGATGCGCACGAAGCCGTCGTCGTCGATCGTCACGATGTCGCCGGTGCGGAACCAGTCGCCGTCGACGAAGACCTCGCCCGACTCCTTCGGCTTGCGGTAGTAGCCGCTGAAGACCTGCGGGCCCCGCACGATCAGCTCACCGCGGTCGCCCGCGGGCACGTCGACCGTGGGGTTCTCGGGGTCGACGACGCGGACCTCGGTGCCCGGCAGGGGCAGGCCGACCGTGCCGGCGCGTCGCGTGGGCCCCACGGGGTTGGCCATCAGCACGGGCGAGCACTCGGAGAGCCCGTAGCCCTCGACGAGCCACCCACCGGACTCGGCTTCCCACGGCTCGACGACGTCGGCCGAGAGCGGCATCGCGCCCGAGATCGCGACGTCGACGCCCTTCAGCGAGACGCCGGCGTCGTCCGCGGCCTTCTGGAGGCGGGCGTAGATCGGCGGCACGGCGGGCAGGAAGGTCGGGGGGTGCTTCTTCATCACCTTGAGCACGAGGGCCGGATCGAAGGCCGGGAACAGCACGAGGCGCGCGCCCATGCTCATCGCGAAGGTCAGACAGAGCGTCAGGCCGTAGGCGTGGAACATCGGCAGCACCGCGTAGACCACGCAGGTGCCGCGCTCGATGGTGGGCACCCAGGCCTGTGCCTGGGCGGCGTTGGCGAGCAGGTTGTGGTGCGTCAGCTGGGCGCCCTTCGGCGTGCCGGTCGTGCCGCTCGTGTACTGGATGACCGCGAGGTCGTCGGTGGTCGGTCGCGGGTGCTTCGCCTTGATGCGGGACGAGCCCACGACCTTCTCCCACGGGGTGGTGCCCGACACCGTGGTCGTCAGGCGCTCGCGCGACTCGCGGGCCTTCTTGACCGGCAGGGCGAGGGCGACCCGCGTGGTGAGGGGCATGGCCCGGGTGACGTCGACCGAGACGAGGTGCTCGACGGCGACGTCGGCCGGGAACGCCTGGATCGTCTCGACCACCTTGTTCCAGGCGATGGCGACCTTCGCGCCGTGGTCCTCGAACTGGTGGCGCAGCTCGCGGGGCGTGTAGAGCGGGTTGTGCTCGACGACGATCGCGCCGAGACGGAGCACCGCGTAGAAGGCGACGACGTGCTGCGGGCCGTTCGGCAGCACGATGGCGACGGTGTCGCCGTGCCCGACGCCGAGCTTGCGCAGGCCCTCGGCGGCCCGGGCGATCTGGTCCACGAGCTCGGAGTAGGTCGTGGTCGACCCGAAGAACTCGAGCGCCACCGCCTTCGGGTAGCGCGCCGCCGAGGCCTCGACCAGGTCGAGCAGCGAGCCGTCGACCGGTTCGAGGTCGTGCGGCACGCCGGGTGCGTAGGAGTCGAGCCAGGGACGAGCGCTGTCGGTGGTCACCGGGCCACTCTATCGACCCGCCGGGCGTACCCCGTCGGCTCGGTGCGCGCTGGCAACCTGACCCAGGCCGGGAGGCGCGGCGCAGCATGGTCATCGACATCACGAAGAGAGGAACGACACATCGTGAGCAAGGTCTGGTTCATCACCGGTGCATCCAAGGGCTTCGGCCGCGAGTGGGCCGAGGCGGCCCTCGAACGCGGCGACAAGGTCGCGGGCACCGCACGCAAGATCGACGACGTCACCCCGCTGGTGGAGGCGTACGGCGACGCCTTCCTGCCCGTCCAGCTCGACGTGAACGACCGCGAGGCCGACGTCGCGGCCGTCCAGCAGGCTGCCGAGCACTTCGGTCGCCTCGACGTCGTCGTCAACAACGCGGGCTTCGGCCACTTCGGCATGATCGAGGAGATCACCGAGGACGAGGCCCGCGCCCAGCTCGAGACGAACCTGTTCGGCGCCCTCTGGGTGTCGCAGGCCGCGCTGCCGATCATGCGCGAGCAGGGTTCGGGGCACATCGTCCAGGTCTCGAGCATCGGCGGCATCAGCGCCTTCCCGACGGTCGGCATCTACCACGCGTCGAAGTGGGCCCTCGAGGGCTTCAGCCAGTCGATGGCGCAAGAGGTCGCCGGCTTCGGCATCAAGGTGACCCTGGTCGAGCCCGGTGGGTTCTCGACCGACTGGTCGGGGCCGTCCGCCTCGCGCAGCGACGAGCTCGAGGCTTACGCCGAGGTGCGCGAGGCCGCGTCGAAGCGTCCGTCGGCCGCCGACCCGGGAGACCCGAAGGCCACCCGCGCAGCGATCCTCAAGGTCGTCGACGCCGACGAGCCGCCGTTGCGCATCTTCTTCGGCAAGGCTCCGCTCGAGATCGCGACGAAGGACTACGAGTCGCGTCTGAAGACGTGGAACGAGTGGCAGCCCGTCTCGGTCGAGGCGCACGGGAACTGACGCCCGTCGTCGCCACGCACGCCGCGCCTCCTGCCCCCGCTCCGGGGTGCGGGAGGTGCGGCGTCCGTCTGCCGGGACGGCCCGCCCCGCCTGCCGCGAGCGTCCAGCTTCCGCGGCGCATGATCGAGGCATGCCCGCACTGACCGAACCGCTCCGCGCCCGCCTGCAGTACACCTTCAACGGGCAGTACACGGGCACGCCCGCGTGGGTCACCGACCTCGAGAAGGGCGACGACGAGGGGTTCTTCCTGCCCGGCTCGGCGGTCTGGGCCGTGCACGGCGCCATGTCGACGATCCCGGCCGGCGTCCGCGCCCTGCTCGTGCAGGCCCTGCACCCGGGGGCGCTCGCCGGCGTGCACGACCACTCGCGCTTCCGCGAGGACCCCCTCGGGCGCCTGGCCGGCACGATCCGCTGGATCTACACCGTCTCGTACGGCAGCCGTGAGGCCGCCACCCACGCGTCGAACTGGGTGTCGCGCCTGCACACGAAGGTGGTCGGCAGCTACGAGGACCGGAACGGCGTGAGCCACGACTACGCCGCGAACGACCCCGAGCTGCTCAGCTGGGTGCACATGGCGTTCGCCGACTCGTTCCTGGCCGCCTACCTCGAGTGGGGTCGCGAGCCCGTCCCCGGCGGGCCCGACGCGTACGTCCGCGAGTGGGCGACGGCGGGCGAGTTGATGGGCGTGCCGAACCCGCCGCGCACCGTCGCCGAGATGCAGCAGCAGCTGATGGACTTCGACCGCCGGGGCGTGCTCGAACGGACGGCCCGCACCGACGACGTCGTGAGGTTCATCAAGCGGCCGCCGCTCTTCCCCGCCCTGAAGGTCGGCTACCCGGTGCTGTTCAACGGCGCGGTCGGCACGCTGCAGCCGCGATTCCGCAAGCTGCTCGGCCTGCGGGCACCGCACGTCGGGCCGGTCGACCTGCCGACCCGGGCGCCCGCCCAGGCCATGCTCGCGGGCGTCGGGGGAGTCCTGGGCAAGCGCCCTGTCGCCGAGGAGCACGCCCTGGCCCGACTCGAGCGCATCGGCTGGTCGGCCTCCTGAGCCCGGCCCGGCGGGCCGTGCGCCCCTGGGCGCCGACCGGCGGGGTCGCGTGGCGGTGTCGCACGGCCCCCTGACCGGGGAGGGCGGGGGCGGACGGCCGCTGGCAGGATGAGCCGGTGACCGGAGCCCACCCCCTCGCCGACGCGACCGACGCCGGTGACTCGACCCCCGCCTCCTCGGCCCGCGCGACGAGACGGTGGCTGCTCGAGCTGCTGGCGATCGTGCTCGTGGGGCTGCTGCTGTCGTGGGGCGTCCGGTCGTTCCTGGTGCGCAGCTTCTCGATCCCCTCGGGGTCGATGGAACGGACGCTGATGATCGGCGACCGCATCCTCGTGAACGAGCTCGCCCCGCGCTTCCTGCCGCTGCACCGGGGCGACGTGGTCGTCTTCGAGGACCCGGGCGGGTGGCTCGGCTACGGCGACGCCGCCGGGCAGGACCTCGTCAAGCGCGTCGTCGGGCTGCCGGGCGACCACGTCAGCTGCTGCGACGCCGACGGCCACGTGCTGGTGAACGGCGAACCGCTCGACGAGCCCTACCTCACGCTCGTCGACGGCGGCCCGCGGGCCTCGGCCACCGACTTCGACGTGACCGTGCCCGAGGGGGCGCTGTGGGTGCTCGGCGACAACCGCGACCGGTCGGCCGACTCGCGTGCGCACCAGACCGGGCCCTACGAGGGGTTCGTCCCCGTGGCCGACGTCATCGGCCGCGCCTTCGTCGTCGCGTGGCCGGTCGACCGGTGGCAGCGGCTCTGACGCGGCCGACCCACCCGCCCCGCCGAGCAGCCCGCCCGACCAGCCCGCACCGCCGACCGTCCGGCCCGCCGGAGCGGGCTCAGCCGGCAGCGATGAGACGGTCGCGCACCTCGCGGCGCAGCACCTTGCCGATCAGCGACTTCGGCAACTCGTCGAGCCGCACGACCCGACGCGGCACCTTGTAGGCGGCGAGCTGGCCGCGGGAGGCGTCGCGGATCGCCTCGGCGTCGAACGCCGCCCCCGGTTCGAGGACGACGGCCGCCACGACGTCCTCGCCACCGCCCGGGCGGGGCAGGCCGACCACGGCGACCTCGGCCACGCCGGGTGCGTTCCGGACGGCCTCCTCGACCTCGGACGGTGCGACGTTGAAGCCTCCGGTGACGATGAGCTCCTTGATGCGGTCGACGATCGTGACGTAGCCGTCGGTGCTCATGGTGACGATGTCGCCGGTGCGGAACCAGCCCCCCTCGAGGAAGGCCTCGGCGGTCTCGTCGGGTCGGTTCCAGTAGCCGCGGAAGACCTGGGGCCCCCGCAGCAGGAGCTCGCCCGCGGCTCCGGCGACGACCGGGCGGCTCGGGTCGGGGTCGTCGCGGTCGACGACCATCGCCTCGGTCGAGGGGAACGGCACGCCCACCGTGCCGACGCGTCGGGTCGGGCCGATCGGGTTGCCGAGGGCGACGGGCGAGGTCTCGGTCAGCCCGAAGCCCTCGACGAGCAGACCGCCCGTGACGCCCTCCCAGGCCTGGACGACCGCGGTGGGCAGGTTCATGGCACCCGAGATGGCGAACCGGGCGCTCGACAGGTCGACGCCGCGCTCGCGCGCCGCGTCGGCCAGGCGCTGGTAGATGGGCGGCACGGCCGGCAGGAAGGTCGGCGGGTGCTTCTTCGCCGCCTTGAGCACGAGGTCGACGTCGAACTTCGGGAACAGCACCAGGCGCGCCCCGATGCTCATCGCGAAGGTGAGGCAGAGGGTCAGGCCGTAGGCGTGGAAGAACGGCAGGACGCCGTAGACGGTCTCGTCGCCGTCCACCAGGCCGGGCACCCAGGCCCGCCCCTGGGCGGCGTTGCTGCGCAGGTTGCGGTGCGTCAGGATCGCCCCCTTGGGCGAGCCGGTCGTCCCGCTCGTGTACTGCAGCAGGGCGATGTCGTCGATGTCGGGCCGGGGGTGCTTCTTGCGCAACGGACGGTTCGACAGCAGGCCCTGCCACGTGACGTCGCCCTCGGCGCCGTCGGTGAGGGCGGCCCGGCTCTTCTTCGCCGCGGGCACCGGCAGCTTGAGGGCCAGGCGCGTGCCGAGCGGCATGCCCTTCGTCACGTCGACCGACACGACGGTCGAGAACCCGATGTCGGCGGGCAGGGCGCGCAGGCGGTCGACCAGCTTGTCCCACGCGATGGCGATCGTGGCGCCGTGGTCCTCGAAGAGGTGCCGCAGCTCACGGTCGGTGTAGAGCGGGTTGTGCTCGACCACGACGGCGCCGAGGCGCAGCACCGCGTAGAACGCCACGACGTGCTGCGGGCTGTTGGGCAGGATCAAGGCGACCCGGTCGCCGCGACCCACGCCGAGCCTCCTGAGGCCCTCGGCCGCCCGGGCGACCTGGTCGCCCAGGTCGCGGTAGCTGGTCTCGCGTCCGAAGAACTCGAGCGCCGGCTTCTGCCGGTACGTCGACACGGCGTCGTCGATCAGGTCGACGAGGCTGCCCGTGACGGGCTCGATGTCGGCGGGGACGTCAGGGGCGTAGCTGTGCAGCCACGGGCGGGCGATCGGGTCGGTCATGGCACCACTGTGGCAGGGCCGGGTGATGAACCCCCGGGAGGCGCGGGTGGCGTGGTCGACGGGACGCGCGCCGGGGTGCCGGTCGGCTCAGCGGGCGTCGCGCCCGGTGAGCGCGAGCAACCGGACGCGCAGCGGGGCGTCGTCGTCGACGGGGACCGGCGACGCGAACAGCCCGGAGGCCTCGAGGGCGTCCTTCTGCGGTGCGAAGACGCCCCAGACGGCCTCGACGAGGTCGTCGTCGAGCTCTTCGTCGGTGCCGACGGCGCGCGCGAGGTCCCACGTGTGGATGGTCACGTCGGCGACCTGCTCGGCGAGGTACTCGTGGGCCGGCACGACGTCGGCGCTCAGCCGGACCTCGGCGTCGGGGTCGGCCCCACGCCAGGCGGCGGTGGCGGCACCCGACCAGCGGTGCCACGCCTCGACGAGGTCGTCGCCGAGCGGCTCGATCGAGTTCTCGGCCTCGGCGGGGTCGCCGCCCTCGAGCAGCAGGGGCACCCACTGCTGACCGCGCGTGACGTGGCGCACGAGGTCGCGCACCGTCCACTCGGTGTCGGGCGTGGGGGCGTCCCAGTCGGCCACGGCCTCGACCCGGCGGGCGAACTCGTCGTGGGCGGTCTTCTGCAGGGTGATCCAGTCGACGGTCATCGGGGGTCCTCTCGGGTGGGGCGGTGTCACCGGGCGACAACCACGGGCCGCGCCGGGTTGTTCCTCGGGCCGGTGTGCGCGCCGTGGTCGTCCCGAGGCTGCCCCGCCGCCCTCGTGGAGGGGGGTGGCGCGGGGTAGTGTCGGGGCATGACCCCCGGCCTCTCGATGCTCGCACCGCTCGTGGCGTTCGTCGAGGCCGTCCTGTCGTCCGGCGGGGCCCCGCTGTCCGCGGTCGTGCTCGTCGGCCTGCTCGGCGCCGCGACGGCCGTGGTCGCGCTGGGCGTCGCCCGTGTCGTGTCGACCCTCTGCGGGCTGGCGGCGGCGGTGCCCGAGGTGACGCTCCGCGAAGGGGCCGACACGCGCCTCCTCGTCTGGCGCCGCGACCCCGACGCCCGCGGGCACGTGCGGTCACGAGCGCCGGGGCGGGCCGTCCCGGCCGCCTGAGCGCCTCCGCGCCCGCGTCGTCCCGACGCCCTCGGCGGCCAGAAGACACCCACCGTCTCTCTGACCGAGGAGTCCGCATGGACCTGTCCACCCTCCACCCGATCGCCGTCGTCCTCGACGGCCTGCAATCGCTCGTCACCACCCTCGGCGTTCTCGTCGAGCCCGTCGCGGGGGCGTCCGCCGCCGCCCTCGGCGTGGTGCTGTTCACCCTGCTCGTGCGTCTCGTGCTCGTGCCGGTCGGCGTCTCGCAGGTGCGCGCCGAGATCGCCCGACGCCGCCTGGCCCCGGCGATCGCCGACCTGAACCGGCGCATCGCCGACCCCGAGGCGCGGTCCAAGGCGCTCACGGCGCTCTACGCCTCCGAGAAGGTCTCGCCGTTGGCCGGGTGCCTGCCGACGCTCGCGCAGGCGCCCGTCCTCACCGCGGTGTACTCGCTCTTCGCGCACTCCGAGATCGCCGGTCACGCGAACGCCCTGCTGTCGCACACCCTCGGGGGCGCGGCCCTCGGCGCCAACCTCGTCGTCACCCTCGGGACGGGCCTCACAGCCATCTGGCCGTACCTCGTCCTGCTCGTCCTGCTCGCGATCGTCGTCGAGCTGAGCCGGCGCGCCACCCTGCGCTTCACGGGCGCCGGGGCGAGCCCGTCGGCGGGTCGGGGGCGAGGGCAGGAGGCGCCGGTCGGCACGGCGGGCATGGTGCGCTGGTTGCCGTTCGTCAGCGTGGCCTTCGCCGCGTTCGCGCCGCTGGCCGCCGGCCTCTACCTCGTGACGAGCGCGGCGTGGACGCTGGGGGAGCGGGCCGTGCTGCGCCGGGTGCTCGCGACGGACTGATCGGCGGGCGGGCCCGGCCCGTGACCCGCCGCACGCGGAAGGGCCCGCCCTCGCCGTGCGAGAGCGGGCCCTTCCCGGTGCCGTGGCTGCCTACGCGGCGAGCGTGAACTGGATCTCGAGCGTGACGGTGACGTCGTTGCCGAGGGTGAACCCGCCGGCCTCGAGGGCGGCGTTCCAGGTGACGCCGAACTCGGTGCGGTCGATCTTGGTGGTGGCCGAGAAGCCGAGCTTGGTCTGGCCGTAGCCGTCGACGACGAGGCCGCCGAACTCGCTCTTCAGGGTGACGGGCTTGGTGACGCCGCGGAGGGTCAGGTCGCCGTGCACGAGGAACGAGTCGTCGCCCTTCTCCTCGATGCTGGTCGACACGAAGGTCATCTTGGGGTGCTCTTCGGCGAGGAAGAAGTCGCCGGTCTGCAGGTGACCGTCGCGGTCCTTCTGGTTGGTGTTGACCGACGCCACGTCGATCGACGCGGTGACCTTCGAGGCGGTGTGGTCCTCGGCGGTGACGAGCGAGGCGTCGAACGACTCGAACGAGCCCTTGACCTTGCTGATGGCCAGGTGACGGACGCTGAACGAGACCTCGCTGTGGGTGGGGTCGAGGTTCCAGGTGCCGGCGGGGATCTTCTCTGCGGTGATGCTCATGGTGTTCTCCTGAGTGTGTGAGGTCGAGGTCGATGACGTGTCATCGAAGCTGGTACGAGTATATGCAAGCGCATCCAGTAGGACAACATTCCCGTCGTGTCGGGAGGTGTCCGACCGGGGTCGGAGGTGCCGTGCTCAGGCCGGGCGACGTTCGGGCGAGACGGTCTTCGAGGGGTCCTTCTCCGCCAGGTCGCCGAGGGCGTCGTCGATCCGGGCCATGACGTCGGCGGGCAGGGTGACGCCCGCCGCCTTGACGTTGTCGGCGACCTGCTCGGGGCGGGACGCCCCGATGATGGCCGAGGCCACGTTGTCGTTCTGCAGCACCCAGGCGATGGCGAGCTGCGCCATCGACAGCCCCAGGTCGGCCGCGACGGGTTCGAGCTTCGCGACCCCGGTGAGGACCTCGTCGGTGAGGAAGCGCTTGATCGAGTCCGCGCCTCCCTTGTCGTCGGTGGCCCGGCTACCCGCGGGCAGCTCGGCGCCCGGCTTGTACTTGCCGGTCAGGACGCCCTGCGCGACGGGCGACCAGACGATCTGCCCCACGCCGTGGCGCTTGCTCGCGGGCACGACGTCGGCTTCGATGACGCGCCAGAGCATCGAGTACTGCGGCTGGTTCGAGATGAGCTGGATGCCGTGCTGCACCGCGAGCTCGTGCCCGGCGCGGATCTGCTCGGCCGTCCACTCGCTGACCCCGACGTAGAGCGCCTTGCCGGCCCGGACCACGTCGGCGAACGCCTGCATGGTCTCTTCGAGCGGGGTCTCGTGGTCGTACCGGTGGGCCTGGTAGAGGTCGACGTAGTCGGTGCCGAGCCGACGGAGCGACCCGTCGATCGACTCGAGGACGTGCTTGCGGCTGAGGCCGACGTCGTTGTGGCCGCGGGGCCCGGTCGGCCAGTAGACCTTCGTGAAGATCTCGAGGCTCTCGCGACGCTCGCCCTTGAGCGCGTCGCCGAGCACCTGCTCCGCCGCCGTGTTCGCGTACGCGTCGGCGGTGTCGAAGGTCGAGATGCCGGCGTCGAGGGCGGCACGGACGCACTGCGTCGCCACGTCGTTCTCGACCTGGGACGCGTGCGTCAGCCAGTTGCCGTAGGTGATCTCCGAGATCTTGAGTCCGCTGTCGCCGAGGTGTCTGAATTCCATGGCCCCACGCTACGCGCCCCGGTGGTCGGGGTGAGGGGGTGTGCGGTCGACTCTCGTGGCGTACAGTGACGATTCATCAGGTCGTGTCCCCCGCCTGGGGGACATGACGTGTCGGACGCCGCCGTCCCACCCCGGGGCAGGCATCCGAGGCTCCTGCAGACCCGACCCCGACTGGAGCACCACCGTGACCTCCGACCCGACCCTGGCGGCGCCCGGCCCCGTGCTGACGCCGACGCTGCCGGCGACCCCGACGCCCTTCGCGCCGAACCGCGGCGGCTCGCCCACGGGCTCGGTCGACGGCGTGGCGGCGACCCTGCCGTGGGCGGACTGGTCGAGCGTGCAGTGGGTCGGCGTCGTCGTGCTCGCCGTCCTCGTCGCCCTCGCGGTCGTGCTGTCGCTCCGCCGCACGGCCCGACGGCTGTACCTCGTCCGCGAGCAGGAGGAGCTCGGCCACCGTGACCTCGACGGGCCCGTGCTGCCCGCCGCCCACTCGTTCACGGCCCTCGTGCCGGCGCTCGGGCCCGCCGGCCTGGCCGTGACCCTCGACCTGCTGGCGCGGCAGCAGCACCCCGACGTGCACGTCCTCGTGGCGGTCGACCCCGACGACCGCCTGACGTACGACGTCGCCACGTCGGCCGTCCGCCGTCACCCCGGACGGGTCCGGATCGTCGCCGCGCGACGCTCGGCCGGCCCGTCCCCGACCGTGGCGTCGTCGCTGGCCGACGCACTCGCCGCGGTGGGTGACGGGGTCGTGGGCGTCTTCTCGCCCGGGGACCGCCCGCACCCGCGGCTCTTCGCCCTCGTCGACTCGGTCCTGACCCGCACCGACGCCGACGCGGTGCAGCACGCCAGCCGCCCGGCCCTCGAACCGTCGCCGTGGTGGTCGCCCCGGTCGGCGGTCGACCGCTGGTGGTGGGCCCGGTCGGTCGTCCGCTCCCACGGACGCGCCGGTTTCGTCCCGTTGTCGGACAGCACGCTCTTCGTCCGCCACTCGTGGCTCGCCTGGGCGGGTGGGTGGGATGCGTCCTGCGTCGAGGCGGGGCTCGACCTCGGCGTCCGCATGACCGTCGCCGGAGCCCGCGTCGTCGTCGCCACGTCGCCCGGCACGACCACCGTCGAGCGGGCGCCCGGGGGTCTCGGCGACCTGTTCCGTGCCCGGACGAGAGCGGTCAGGGGGTGTCTGCAGGTGCTCGGCAAGGGTGACTGGCGACGGCTGCGGCCCAAGGCGAGGCGCCGGGCCCTCGGCGTGCTCACCGACCCCCTGCTGGACGCCGCCACGACCGTCGTGGGCGCGGCGGTCCTCGCGTCGACCGTCGCGGTCGGGGCGCCGGCCCTCGTCGTCGCCCTCGCCCTCGTGCCCGTGCTGCCGGCCGCCCTGGCCCAGCTGCTGGACGTGGGCGCGACCACCGAGGTGGCCGCCGAGCAGGGGAGGCGCGCGACGGCCCGGGAGCGCCTCCTCGTGGTCGTCGGCACCGTGCCCGGCCGACTGGTGACCCTGGCCGCCGTCGTCGCGGCGATCGCGGCCGAACTCGGGGGCACGGGTGCGCGGGCGACCGAGGCGGCACCCCTGCCGGCGCCCGGACCGGAGCCGGCGACGGCCCCGGCGACGGCCCCGGCGGCGACGGCCGCGGCGCTGAGCGTCCGGCCCGGCCGGGTCGACGAGCCCGTGACGAGATGAACGGCAGATGTCGCCCACCTGGCAGTTGACCCAGACGGGCGTACCCCGACCAAACCGATCTGCCGACGCCCCCCGAACCGGTGACATGCCCGAAACCGAGTACCCCGTCCGGGGGGCGCGTCCCGACCGTGCCGCCTCGACGAACCCGACACCACCCCTGCGCCTCGTCGCCCGGGTGAAGGAGCTCGCGACCTTCGGCGCCGTGGGCGGCATCGCCTTCGTCGTCGACGTCGGCGTCTACAACCTGTTGCGCTCGACCCTGCTCGACGACAAGCCGATCGGGGCCAAGGTCCTGTCGGTGGTCGTCGCGACGGTCGTCGCCTGGTTGGGCAACCGGTACCTCACCTTCCGCGGGGGCCGCAACCAGGCCGTCGTCCGCGAGGCGATCACCTTCGGCCTCGTCAACGTGGGCGGCCTGCTGGTCGCCTCGGCCTGCCTGTTCGTCTCGCACTACGTGCTGGGCTTCACGAGCCAGCTCGCGGACAACGTCGCGGCGAACGGCGTCGGGCTCGTGCTCGGCACCGTGTTCCGGTACCTCGCGTACCGCCATCTCGTCTTCCGCGGCTCGCCCGCGGTCGCCTCCTCGACCGACGCCCCCGAAGCGTCGGCCGCGCTCGCCACCGTCGTCGGCCCCGTGCCGATCGACGACCCCACCCGACAGAACACCCCGCAGGGCCACCTGCACCCGACCCACTGACTGGAGAGTGATCCTGTGTCGACTGACCCGACCCAGATCCCGACATCACATCTCGCAGCGGGCGAACCCGCCCCGTTGCTCACCCCGCAAGCCCCCTCCGACCCGTCGCAGTTCGTGCCGAACCGTGGCACGACCGGCGCGACCGAGTCGATGATCGGCTTCCAGCTGCCCGACTGGTCGCCGCTCGAATGGATCGGCTACTCGTCGCTCATCGTCGTCACGATCCTGCTGACCGCCGTCGCCGTGTCGACCCTGTGGTGGATGCTGCACGCCTGGCGCTCGAAGGACAACCTCGAGGACAGCCAGTTCAGCGCGAACCCCCTCGACCCCGCCCACTCGTTCACCCTCCTGGTGCCCGGGCGGCACGAGGAGGAGGTCATGGGCCAGACCCTCGACCGCCTCGCGATGCAGGACCACCCCGACTTCGAGATCATCGCGATCGTCGGCCACGACGACCCCGGCACCGAGCGGGTCGCCCGTGAGGCCGCCGCTCGTCACCCCGAGCTGATCCGCGTGATCGTCGACTCGAGCGTGCCGAAGAACAAGCCCAAGGCGCTCAACCTCGCCCTGCAGACCTCGCGCGGCGAGATCGTCGGCGTGTTCGACGCCGAGGACGAGGTGCACCCCCGTCTGCTGACCCTGGTCGACTCGCGGTTCACCGAGACCGACGCCGACGTGGTGCAGGGCGGCGTGCAGCTCATGAACTTCCAGTCGAGCTGGTGGAGCCTCCGCAACGTGCTCGAGTACTACTTCTGGTTCCGCTCGCGCCTGCACTTCCACGCCAAGGAGAAGTTCATCCCGCTCGGCGGCAACACGGTCTTCGTCCGCAAGGACTGGCTCGACTGGTCGCAGGGCTGGGACGCCGAGTGCCTCGCCGAGGACTGCGAGCTCGGGGTCCGCCTCTCGAGCGCCGGCGCCAAGGTCGTCGTGGCCTACAGCCCCGAGGTCGTCACCCGCGAGGAGACCCCCGGCACCTTCGTCTCGCTGCTCAAGCAGCGCACGCGCTGGAACCAGGGCTTCATGCAGGTCTACGGCAAGGGGGAGTGGAAGAAGCTGCCCCGCCTGCGTCAGCGCCTGATGGCCCGCTACCTGCTCACGATGCCGTTCATCCAGGCGGCCACGGGCCTGCTCATCCCCATCTCGGTGATCCTCATCCTGACCACCAAGGTGCCGACGGCCATCGCGCTCGTCTCGTTCGTGCCCCTGGCGCCGACCCTGGTGCTGCTGGCCGTCGAGTTCACGGGCCTCCGCGAGTTCGGCCGGGTCTACGGCCAGAAGGTCCGTGCCCGAGACTACTTCCGCCTCGTCTGGGGTCTGCTGCCCTACCAGATCTTCCTCGCGCTCGCCGCGGTCCGGGCGGTCTTCCGCCAGCTGCGCGGCCTCAACGCCTGGGAGAAGACCGAGCACACCGGTGCCCACCGCGACGAGGTCGCGACCGAACCGCAGGAGGCGCCCCGCGCCTCCCAGCAGGAGCCCGCCATGGCCATGACCGGAGGTGACCGATGACGTCGACGCTGAACCGCCCCCGCGCGGCCGACACCACCGTGTCGAACAGCCCGGGTGCCCCCGTGGTGCCCACGAAGGACCTCCGTGGCGCCAAGCCCGCCTCGTGGCTCCGGCGGCACGGCGCGAGCCTCGCCTGGCTGCTGCCCGTCCTCGCGATCGCCGCGGTCGTCCAGGCCTTCAACATGGACGGCTCGCCGCAGCGCATCGACGACGAGGGCACCTACACCGCCCAGGCGTGGGCCATCCAGAACCTCGGCGAGATCGCCCACTACACCTACTGGTACGACCACCCGCCCGTCGGCTGGCTGCAGATCTCGGCCTACACGGCCCTGACCGGAGCCTTCTCGCGGTACGACGTGGCCGTGCTGGCCGCCCGTGAGGCGATGCTGTTCTTCACGATCGTCTCGGTCGTCCTCGTCTGGCTGCTCGGACGCAAGCTCGGCCTGAGCCGCCCCGCGGCCGCCGTCGCGGGCCTCGTGTTCGCCGTGTCGCCTCTGGCCCTGCAGTTCCACCGCACGGTCTACCTCGACAACGTCGCCACCCCCTGGCTGCTCGCCGCGTTCGTCTTCGCCCTGAGCCGTCGCTACCAGCTCGCCGGCTTCGCCGCGGCCTCGCTGTCGTTCGGCATCGCGGTGCTCTCGAAGGAGACGTACCTGCTGGCGCTGCCCTTCCTGGCCTGGATGATGTGGCGCGGTGCCGACAAGGCGACGCGTCGCTACACCCTGTCGATCGCGGCCAGCCTGCTCGTGCTCGTCGGCCTCGGCTACGTCGCGCTCGCCGCGGTCAAGGGCGAGCTGCTGCCGGGTGCCGGCCGGGTGAGCCTGCTCGAGGGCATCCAGTTCCAGCTCGCGACCCGTGAGGCCAGCGGTTCGGTGTTCGACACCGGCAGCCTGTTCTTCGCGACCGTGTCGCAGTGGTGGCAGCTCGACCAGGTGCTCATCGTGCTGGGCACCACCGCCTCGATCGTCGCGGTGTTCGTGAAGAAGCTGCGTCCGCTCGGCGTGATGATGGTGTTCCTGATCGCGTTCATGTTCCGCCCCGGCGGGTACCTGCCGGTGCCCTACGTGATCATGCTGCTGCCCTTCGCGGCGCTGCTCGTCGCGGCGGTCACCGACCACGCGGTGAAGGCGTTCCGGGCCCGTCGGTCCGGCGCCCTCTCGACCGCGGCCACCCGCACCGGTTCGGTCGCGTGGCTGGCCCTCACCCTGGCCGCGATCGTCGCCGTCGTGCCGCTCTGGGCCGTCCAGCTGCGCGGGTTCCTCGACAGCGACCTCGACGCGCCGATGCGCAACGCCGAGACCTGGGTCGAGACCAACGTGCCGAAGGACAGCCGCCTGCTGGTCGACGACGCCGTGTGGGTCGACCTGGTCAAGGCCGGCTTCTCCCGCGAGAACGTCATCTGGTTCTACAAGATCGACACCGACGGTGCCGTCCAGGCGCAGTCGCCGAACGGCTGGCGCGACTCGGACTACCTGTTCGAGACCGAGTCGGTGCGCACCTCGGGGGCGGCCTCGGCCGACATCCGCGACGCGCTCGCCAACTCGACGGTCGTCGCCACCTTCGGCGAGGGCGACCAGCAGGTGAACATCCGCCAGATCGACAGCCAGGGCGAGGCCCAGGCGCAGACCGAGGCGGACGACGCCGCGTCGGCCCGGTCGCAGGCCGGTGCCGAGCTCGCGCAGAACCCGAACCTGCAGATCTCGTCGACGCTCCGGACCGCGCTCTCGGACGGCCGCCTCGACCCGCGGGCCATCATCGTGCTCGGGCAGCTGGCCGCCATGGGTCCGATCTCGGTCGCCGACCCGCAGGCGCTGCCGGGCGAGCAAGAAGCGCTGTTCCGTCGGTTCGACGTCACCCCGCAGGGCGGCCAGTCCGTCGACCAGCTCCGGTCGACGCTCGAAGGGCTGGGCAGCGTCTACGTGCCCGAGTCGGTCGTCCCCTCGGGCGACGGGCTCCAGGTCACCTTCTCGGCCGTCGCGCCGAGTGGAGTGCTCAGCAACTGATCGCCACGCCGGTGCCCGCCCCCGCGGCGGGCACCGGCACCTCCTCACCGCGTCCCACCCCCGGGTGGGACACCCGACCGGAAAGGACCAGCCACATGGCTTCCCTCTCACGCACCACCGGCGCCCTCGCCGCCACCGCTCCCGGACAGCCCGTCCGGCGTCGTCGCCTCGCGACGGTGCTCGCCCTCACCGCCGCGGCGGGCGTCGCCCTCGCCGGCTCGCTCGTCGGCGTCTCGCCGGCGAACGCCGCCGACGGCGACGGCTGGGTGCGCGTCGGCCACCTGTCGCCCGACACCAAGGCCGTCGACGTCACCCTGACCTCGCTCAAGGGCGGGCAGGTCGTCATGGACCTCGACGACGTCACCTACGGTCAGGTCAGCCCGTACCAGGCGCTGGCCGCCGGGACGTACGTCGTCTCGATGACCGCCGCGGACGCGCCCACCGACGCCAAGCCGGTCATCACGTCGAACATCACGGTCGACAGCGGCCAGCCGATCACCGCCGTCGCCTACGGACCGAACGACGACCTCAAGACTCAGGTCTTCAAGGACGACCTGACGGCACCGGCCGAGGGCCAGGCGAAGGTCCGTCTCGTGCAGGCGGCCAACGTCAGCAAGACCGTGACCGTCGCCACCAGCACGGGCACCACCATCGCCGAGGACGCGCCCTTCGGCAGCGCCAGCGGCTACGCCCAGGTGGCCGCCGGTCCGTGGACCCTCGACCTCACCGGCCAGAAGGTCACGGGCACCAGCGACGTCGACCTCGCCGCGGGCAGCATCAACACGCTGTTCGTGCTCGACAACTCGACCGGTGGCATCACCATCGTCCCCGTGGTCGACAGCGCCGCCACGGCGCAGGCACCCGTCGGCGGCGTCCAGACGGGTGGCGGCTACCTCGCCGAGCACCCCCAGAAGAGCGAGTCGAAGGGCCTCTGGGCCACCGTGCTCGGCTGGTTCGGCATCTGACGCCGAGCACGCTCCCGGCCGGACGGGGAGGCGCGGTGGACGACCGCGTGCACCGCGCCTCCCCGACCCCCACGGCCCCGCACGACGGCCCGCCCCGGCGGTCCGCCCACGGCATCGAGACGAAGAAGAAGAGAACGACATGACGAAGAAGACGAAGGCGCTGCTCGCAGCGGCCGTCGTGGTGGCCCTCGCCGTCACGGCCGGCATCGCCTCCCTCGTCGTCGGAGGGTCTGGCGGCCCGTCGACGGACCAGGCAGGCGCCGGCGCGGACGCGACCGGCACCCCCGGCACGGGCACCCCGACCCCGCAGGCCCGCACCGCCACCGAGATCGGCCAGGACTTCCTCGACGACTACGTCGACGACGACGGTCGGGTCGTCCGACGCGACCAGGGCGACGACACGGTCAGCGAGGGGCAGGCCTACGGCATGCTCGTCGCGGTCGCCGTGGGCGACGAGAAGCGCTTCGACGCCATCTGGACCTGGACGCAGGACGAGCTCGTCCGCCCCGACGGCCTGCTCGCCTGGCAGTGGAAGGACGGCGCGGTCGTCGACGACATGCCCGCCAGCGACGCCGACGTCGACGCCGCCCGGGCCCTCGTGCTCGCCGGCTCGACCTTCGACCGCCCCGACCTCACCACCTCGGGCGTCGACCTCGGCACCGACGTGCTCGACGAGATGACCGTCTCGACCGACGTCGGCCGCATCCTGCTGCCGGGCCCCTGGGCCATGGGCCCCGGCCCCTGGTCGTACAACCCCTCGTACGCGTCGCCCGCCACCTTCGCCCAGCTCGGCGAGGCCAGCGGCGACCCCCGCTGGGCCGAGCTCGAGGCCGGGTCACGAGCCGTGACCACGAACATCCTCGCCTCGACCGCGCTGCCGAGCGACTGGGCGCAGGTGCGGCAGGACGGCACGACCGTGCCGCTGCCGAGCGCCGACGGGTCGTCGGGCAGCGTGCAGTACAGCTACGACGCCGGCCGTCTCGCCCTGCGCTACGCCGAGTCGTGCCAGCCCGAGGACGTGGCCCTGGCCGCGTCGATGGCCGGCGTGCTGCAGCGGTACGACGAACTGCCCATGCAGCTCGACCTCGGCGGGCAGTCGGTCGGCTCGGACCAGAGCCCGCTCGCCTACGCCGCCCGCGCGGCGGCCGAGGCCAGCGCCGGCCAGGACGACCGTGCGTCCGCCGACCTGCGGACCGCCGACGACCTCTCGCAGTCGACCCCCACCTACTACGGCTCCGCCTGGGCGGCGCTCGCCGCCCTGCAACTCGAGGGCACGAGCCTCGGTGCCTGCTCACCCCTGGCGGTGGCCCGATGAGCCTCGCGACCTTCGTGGCGGGCCACCGTGCAGCCGTCCTCGCGGCCGGAGCGGCCGTGGTGCTCGTGGCCGGCGGCGTGACCGTGGCAGCCGTGGCCGCACAGCCCGACGGCACCTCGGCCTCGGCCTCGGCCACGCCCTCGCCCACCTCGACGCCGGACGCCGCCCGCGGGTCGGCCGGTGCGTTCCAGGACCCGGCGGCACCGTCGTACACGGCGCCCCCGGCGGACGCCACCCCCGTCCGCGTCCAGATCCCGTCGATCGGCGTGGACTCCGGCCTCGAAGACCTCGGCCTCGGCGCCCAGGGCGAGCTCGACCCGCCGAAGGCCTGGCAGTCGGCGGGCTGGTACCAGGACGGCGTCGTGCCCGGCGCCGTCGGCCCCGCCGTCATCGCCGGCCACGTCGACTCGGGCAGCGGCCCGGCCGTCTTCGTCGACCTGGCGAAGCTCACGACGGGCGACGAGGTCATGGTGACGCTCTCGACCGGCTCGGTCGAGACCTTCCGCGTCACCGGCAGCGAGCGCACCCCGAAGGCGACGTTCCCCACGAGCGACGTCTACGGGGCGAGCCCGACGCCCGGCCTCCGGTTGATCACCTGCGACGGCACCTTCGACCGGTCGACCGGGCACTACGTCGACAACCTCATCGTGTTCGCCGACCTGGTCACCTCGTGACCCGGCGCCGCCCCGCCGGCCCCCGCCGCGCCTCCTGAACCCGACGCACCCACCGACACCCGACACCTCCGACTCCCACCCGACGGGAAAGGACCCCACCATGAACGACGCACTCGTCATCATCCCGACCTTCAACGAGCGCGAGAACCTCGACTGGATCGTGGGGCGCACCCTGGCCTCCGGCGCCTCGGTCGACGTCCTCGTCGTCGACGACGGCTCGCCCGACGGCACCGGCGAGCTCGCCGACGCCTACGCCGCCCGCGACCCGCGCGTGCACGTGATGCACCGCACCGAGAAGGCCGGCCTCGGCGCCGCCTACCTGGCGGGCTTCGCCTGGGGCCTCGAGCGCGGCTACGACGCCCTCGTCGAGATGGACGCCGACGGCTCGCACCACCCCGAGTACCTGCCCGGCATGCTCGAGCTGCTGCGCGAGAACGACCTGGTGCTCGGCTCGCGCTGGGTGCCCGGCGGGGCCGTCGAGAACTGGCCGCTGCGGCGCGAGCTGCTCAGCCGCGGCGGCAGCTGGTACACCCGCGGCGCCCTCGGCATCCGGGTGGCCGACACGACCGGCGGGTTCCGGGTGTTCCGGTCGTCGGCGCTGCGTCGCATCGACCTCGACCGGGTCGAGTCACGCGGGTACTGCTTCCAGGTCGACCTGCTCTGGCGCGCGCTGCAAGCGGGCCTGCGGGTCGTCGAGACTCCGATCACGTTCACCGAGCGCATCCACGGTGCCTCGAAGATGAGCGGCTCGATCGTCAGGGAGTCGCTGACCAAGGTGACCCTCTGGGGTCTGCGACGACGGACCCGTGCCGTCGTCGAGTTGGTCGTGCGACACCGTCGCCTGCCGAGCGTCCGCGCCACCTCGCACCGGGTCGGGCCCGTGCGGGGCGGCGTGTCGACGCGCTAGCAGGGAGGCGGCACACAGCGCGCGCGCCCGGGGTGGTCAGCCCCGGGCGCGCGCGTCGTGCGTGGTGCGGCGTCAGCGGACGATCGCGACCGAGTGCGCCGGCAGCAGCAGGCTCGACCCGGGGGTGATCGACCCGTCGCTGGCGAACAGGACGGTCTCGGCGCTCACCGCGACCCGCGCCTCCTGGTCGGCGAGGTTGATCGCGATCTTGAGGTCACCGCGCGTCAGCACGAGCCAGCGGGCGTCGCCGTCGTACTCGACGCTCGTCTCGCCGAAGCGCGGGTCGGTGAGCGCGGGCTCGCTGCGACGCAGGGCGCCCAGGCGTCGGTAGGCGTCGAGCAGGACCGCGTGCCGACCCGTCTCGAGCTCGGACCAGTCGAGCTTGCTGTTCTCGAAGGTCGAGGGGTCCTGCGGGTCGGGCACCGACGACTCGTCCCAGCCCATCTTGGCGAACTCCTCGATCCGGCCCTTCGCCGTGGCCTCGCCGAGGTCGTGCTCGGGGTGCGAGGTGAAGAACTGCCACGGGGTCGAGGCGGCCCACTCCTCACCCATGAAGAGCATCGGCGTGTAGGGTCCCGCGAGGGTCAGGGTTGCGGCGATGACGAGCTGGCCGTCGTCGAGCGTCGCCGCGAGGCGGTCGCCGATCGCCCGGTTGCCGATCTGGTCGTGGTTCTGGTTCGCCACGACGAGCCGCCAGGTCGGCATGTGCTCGGTGTCGACCGGGTACCCGTGCTCGGCCTCGCGGAAAGACGACCACGTGCCGTCGTGGAAGAACCCCCTGGTCAGCACCTTGGCGAGGGCGCCGAGCGGTTCGAAGTCGGCGTAGTAGCCGGTCGTCTCGCCGGTCAGCGCGACGTGCACGGCGTGGTGGAAGTCGTCGCTCCACTGCGCGTCGAGGCCGTAGCCCTGACGGTGGTCGGGGCCGAAGCCGCCGCCGTCGCGCGGGGTGATCAGCCGGGGGTCGTTGAGGTCGCTCTCGGCGATGAGCGAGAGCGGGCGGCGGAGGTGGCTGCTCAGGGCGGCGGTCCGCTCGGCCAGCTCCTGCAGCAGGTGCACTTCGCTGTCGTCCTTGAGCGCGTGCACGGCGTCCAGGCGCAGGCCGTCGACGTGGTAGTCGTCGAGCCACATCGCCGTGTTGTCGAGGATGAACTCGCGCACCTCGTGGGCGCCGTCGTCGTCGAGGTTGACGTTGTCGCCCCAGGTGTTGGCGTGCTTGCTCGACAGGTAGGGGCCGAACAGCGGCAAGTAATTGCCCGAGGGGCCGAGGTGGTTGTAGACGACGTCCTGCACGACGCCCAGGCCGGCCGAGTGAGCGGCGTCGACGAAGCGCTGGTAGGCCTCCGGTCCGCCGTAGTTGTCGGTGACCGTGAACCAGTCGACGCCGTCGTATCCCCAGTTCCAGCGGCCGTTCACGCCGTTCACCGGCAGCAGCTCGACGAGGTCGACGCCCAGGTCGACGAGGTGCGGCAGCTTCTCGATCGCCGAGTCGAGCGTGCCGTCGGGCGTGAACGTGCCGACGTGCAGCTCGTAGACGACCGACCCGGCCAGCTGACGCCCGGTCCAGGCGTCGTCGGTCCAGGCGAAGGCCGACGGGTCGTAGGTCTCGCTGAGGCCGTGCACGCCGTCGGGCTGGCGGCGCGATCGCGGGTCGGGCAGCGGCGTCTCGCCCTCGGGGGAGTCGCCGCCGTCGAGCACGAAGCCGTAGCGGTGGCCCGGCCCGCGGTCGAGGTCGGCGGGGGCCCGCCACCAGCCGGTCTCGGGTTCGGCCGTCAGCGGCAGCAGCTCGCCGTCGAGGTGCAGGTGCACGGTGGTCGCTTCAGGGGCCCAGACGTCGTAGACGCTCATCGGTCTCCTCGGGTTCGGAACGGGTGGGGGAGGGGGCGAGGAGCCACGACGTGCCGCCCACGTCGGGACGTGGGCGGCACGGTGATCGCTCGACTGGGGCCGACGCTAGTCGGGCGCGACGTGGCGCGACCCGACGGGGTCAGTCCTCTGCGGGGATCAGCAGGGCGACGGGGTACGTCTCGAGCACGTCGGCCAGGCGGAGGCGACCGCCCTCGTGCCGCCGGCCGGTGAAGACGTCGCGGTACGCGCCTCCCGAGGTCAGCACGACGGTGTCGTCCCAGCCGCCGGCCTGCTCGAGGGCGACGGGCAGGCGGGTCGCGATCGCGAGCGCGCCGCCACGGTCGACGGCGACCGCCGACGCGGCCTGCTCGCCGAACACCGGCAGCGCGGCGTACCGCGTGAAGAGGTCGGGACGGTCGCGGCGCAGCGTCAGCGCGTGGTGCGTGACGACGAGCTTGGCCGCACCGGTGTCGTCGACCGCGGGCGTCGCGCCGCCACGGACCTCGTCCAGGAGGCGCCGGCGCAGTCCGAAGTCGACCTCGCGTCGGTTGTCGGGGTCGACGAGCGAGAAGTCCCACAGCTCGCCGCCCTGGTAGACGTCGGGGCTGCCCGGCCCGGTCAGCTGCATCAACGCGACGCCGAGCGAGTTGCTGTAGCCCGGGGCGCGCAGGACGTCGACGATGCGCTCGACCTCGTGGCGCACCTCGTCGTCGTCGAAGGCCGCGTCGACCGCCGCGTGCATGCGCTCCTCGAAGGCCTCGGCCTCGTCGGTGCGGTCGGTCCACGTGGTGGACGTGCTCGCCTCACGGGACGCCTTCTCGGCGTAGTCGTGCAGGCGTTCGCGAGACGTCGGCCACGAGCCGACGATCGTCTGCCAGAGGATGTTCTCGAACGGGCCGTCGCCGACCGGGGCGAGTTCGCGCAGGCGTTCGAGGGTCGCGGCCCATTCGGTGGCCACCTCGGCCAGCACCGAGATGCGCGCCCGGACGTCCGCGCTGCGCTTGGTGTCGTGGGTCGACAGGGTGGTCATGCCGAACGGGCGCTCGGCCAGGCGCACCTGCTGACGGGCGTGGAACTCGTCGGGGGTGAGGGCGAACTCGCTCGGGTCGGCTCCGACCTCGGTCAGCGTCGCGAGACGGCTGTAGCGGTAGAAGGCCGTGTCCTCGACGCCCTTCGCCATCACCATGCCGCTCGTCTGCTGGAACCGCACGGACGCCGGGTGCGTCTCGTCCCGCAGCACGGCGACGACCTCGTCGATCGCGTCGGTCAGCTCGGGCCGGTGCGACATCGCGACCTCGGCGGCCTCGGTGAGCCAGGCGGCACCCTGCGGCAGGTAGCTGCGGTACACCGGGAACGCCGCGGCGAGTTCGGCCAGGGCGTCGACCACGGCGGGGTCGACGGTGCCGCCGCCCGCGACCAGGCGGGCGAGGCGGTTGATCTCGCTGCCGAGGATGCCGTCCGCGATGCCGCGCTTCGTGCCGAGGATCATCTCGTGCCAGTCGGCGGGCTCGTCGCCGGTGGTCTCGTCGGCCCCTGCGGCCTGCTCGTCGGCGTCGACGCCGCGTGCCCGACGGAGGCGGGCGTCGAGGGCGTCGAGGGCCGGCGCCCCGTGGGGGTCGACGAAGAGGCGGTCGAGGTCGGCGAGGGCGTCGTAGCCCGTGGTGCCGGCGGTCGCCCAGTCCTCCGGGAGGCGCTCGTCGCCCTCGAGGATCTTCTCGACGAGGACGTGGGCGTCACCCGTGAGGGTCGCGAGCCGGTCGAGGTAGCCCTTCGGGTCGGCGAGTCCGTCCGGGTGGTCGACGCGCAGGCCGTCGACGAGCCCCTCGGCGAACCAGCGGCCGATCTCGGCGTGCGACTCGTCGAAGACCCGCTCGTCTTCGACGCGGATGCCCGCGAGCGTGTTGACCGCGAAGAAGCGGCGGTAGTTCAGGTCGGTGTCGGCGCGCTTCCAGTGCACGAGCTCGTAGGCCTGTCGCGCGTGCACCGCGGTCGCGTCGTCGCCGGGCGCGCTCGTGCCCGGGGCGATCGGGTAGACGTTGTCGTAGTAGTGCAGTTCGTCGCCGTCGACGCTCAGGCCCTCGATCGAGCCGTCGGCCGCGGCGGGCTCGCCGAGCACGGGCAGCAGCACCTTGCCGCCGCCGGCCGCCCAGTCCACGTCGAACGCGTCGGCGTACCGCGACTCGCGACCGTGGGTCAGCAGGTCCCACCACCAGACGCTCGCCTTCGGCGTGGCGACGCCGACGTGGTTCGGGACGATGTCGACCAGCACGCCGAGTCCCGCGGCGTGGGCCCGGGTCGACAGCTCGTCGAGCCCCTCGGCGCCGCCGCGCTCGGGGTCGACCAGGCTGTGGTCGACGACGTCGTAGCCGTGGTCGCTGCCCGGCTCGGCGGCGAGGATCGGCGAGAGGTAGACCCAGTCCGCGCCGAGGTCGTGCAGGTACGGCACCAGCTCGGCGGCGGCCTCCAGGTCGAAGGAGGCGCGCACCTGCAGGCGGTACGTCGAGCGCGGGTGCATGGTCGGTTCGTGTCGGGTCACAGTTCTTCCTCGGCCGTGGCACGCAGGACGACGAGCGAGCGACCCACCACGGGGAGTCGGTCACCGGCCCGCAGGGCCGCGGGGGCCTGCGGTGTCGAGGGCGGTTGGGGGGTGGTGGCGGCCCGGGTGGCCGTCGGGGTGCGGGGGGCGGCGTTCGCCGGCGGCGGGGGAGCGGTCACGGTGCTGTCGACGACGACCTCCCAGCCCTGGGCGTACTCGTCGGGCGGCAGGACGAACGTGACCGTCTCGGCGCTGGCGTTGAAGTAGAGCACGAAGTTGACGTCGGTGATCCGGCCGCCACGGGCGTCGCGCCCCCGGATGCCGTTGCCGTTCAAGAACATGCCGATCGCCTTGGCGTACGACTCGTTCCACTCGCCCTCGTGCATGGCGTCGCCCTCGGTGGTCAACCACACGATGTCGGGCAGGGGCTCGCCTTCTCCCCGCGTGACGGGTCGGCCGTTGAAGTAGCGCTGACGACGGAAGGTCGGGTGGTCGTGGCGCAGCTTGATGACCTCGGCGACGAACTCGATCAGTTCGCGGTCGGCGTTCGGCCAGTCGATCCAGCTGATCGAGTTGTCCTGCGCGTAGGTGTTGTTGTTGCCGCCCTGGGTGCGGCCCAGTTCGTCGCCGTGCAGCAGCATCGGGACGCCCTGGCTGAGCAACAGGGTGGCCAGGAAGCTGCGCTGACGCTGTTCGCGCAGCGCACGGATCTCGCCGTCGTCGGTCTCGCCCTCGACGCCGGAGTTCCACGAACGGTTGTGGCTCTCGCCGTCGTTGCCGTTCTCGCCGTTGGCGTCGTTGCGCTTGTCGTTGTAGCTGACCAGGTCGCGCATCGTGAAGCCGTCGTGGGCCGTGACGAAGTTGATGCTCGCCACAGGGCGACGCCCGTCGCGTTCGTACAGGTCGGCCGAGCCCGTGATGCGGCTGGCGAACTCGCCGAGGGTCGAGGGCTCGCCGCGCCAGAAGTCGCGCACGGTGTCGCGGTACTTGCCGTTCCACTCGGTCCACTGCGGCGGGAAGTTGCCGACCTGGTAGCCGCCGGGCCCGACGTCCCACGGCTCGGCGATCAGCTTGACCTGCGAGACGATCGGGTCCTGCTGCACGAGTTCGAAGAAGGTCGAGAGGCGGTCGACCTCGTAGAACTCGCGGGCGAGCGAGGCGGCGAGGTCGAAGCGGAACCCGTCGACGTGCATCTCGGTGACCCAGTAGCGCAGGCTGTCCATGATCAGCTGCAACGAGTGCGGGTGCCGCACGTTCAGGCTGTTGCCGGTGCCCGTGTAGTCCATGTAGTGCTGCTGGTCGCCGTCCATCAGCCGGTAGTACGCGGCGTTGTCGATGCCCTTGAACGACAGCGTGGGCCCCAGGTGGTTGCCCTCGGCGGTGTGGTTGTAGACGACGTCGATGATGACCTCGATGCCGGCCTCGTGCAGCACGCGCACCATCGTCTTGAACTCCTGCACCTGCTGGCCGATGTCGCCGGTCGCCGAGTAGGCGGCGTGCGGGGCGAAGAAGCCGATGGTGTTGTAGCCCCAGTAGTTGCTGAGGCCCTTCTCGAGCAGGGTGTTGTCCTGCACGAACTGGTGCACCGGCATGAGCTCGAGCGTGGTGATGCCGAGCTTCTTGAGGTGCTCGATGATCGCCGGGTTCGCGACGCCGGCGTAGGTGCCGCGCTCTTCTTCGGGGATGTCGGGGTGCGTCTCGGTGAGGCCCTTGACGTGGGCCTCGTAGATGACGGTCTCGTCGTAGCTGTACTTGGGGGCGCGGTCGCCCTGCCAGTCGAAGAACGGGTTGATGACGACGCCCAGCATCATGTGCGGGCCGCTGTCCTTGTCGTTGCGCGAGTCGGGGTCGCCGAAGGTGTAGGCGAACAGCGCCTCGTCCCAGTCGATCTCGCCGCAGGTCGCCTTGGCGTAGGGGTCGAGCAGCAGCTTGTTCGGGTTGGCCCGGACGCCGTTCGCGGGGTCGTAGTCGCCGTGCACCCGGTAGCCGTACCGCTGGCCGGGCTGGACGGTGGGCAGGTAGGCGTGCCAGACGTAGGCGTCGACCTCGGTGAACTCGACCCTCGTCTCGGTTCCGTGGTCGTCGAACAGGCACAACTCGACCTTGCTGGCTGCTTCGCTGAAGATCGCGAAGTTGGTGCCGCTGCCGTCGTAGGTCGCGCCGAGGGGGTAGGGGTTGCCGGGCCAGGTGTGCATCGAACCTCCGATTGGGACTCGTTCAGCCTAGGGGCGAACGGGCGCGCCGTCCGCGCGAGGACGGGGCGCCCGACCGGCCGCTCGGGCCGGACGGACGCCCCGTCGTGGGCGGTGCCCGCTACTTCGTGACGGCCGCCAGGGCGTCGACGATCCCCTCGCCGAACCAGCCGTTGTCCGCGGCCGAGCCCGTGCAGGTCGTCGTGCCGGTCGGGCACGGGGTGTCGGTCGCCTGCCGCTCGAGCAGGCCGGTGAGGGCGGCGCCGCTCAGGCGCGGGTGGGTGGACTTCAGCAGGGCCAGCACGCCGGCGACGTGCGGCGAGGCCATCGAGGTGCCCGACTTGGTGCCGTAGCCCCCACCGGTCACGGTCGACAGGATCGCCGAGCCGGGGGCCGCGACGTCGATCACGCCGTCGCCGTAGTTCGAGAAGCTCGACTTCGCCCCGGCCGACGTGGTCGACGACACGGTGACGACGCCGTCGAGTTCGGTCGGGATGTCCAGGCAGCGCGAGTCGATCGGCCGGGTGACCGGCGTGGTGTCGTTCGGGCTGTCGGTGTCGACGGTCTTGTTCGCGAGGTCGATGGACGAGTTGCCGGCCGCCGCCACGTTGACGATGCCCTTCTTCTGCGTGAACTGGACGGCCCGGTCGACGGCGGTCAGCACGGCCGCCTGGTCGACGTCCGAACCGCACCAGAACTGCCACGGGTCGACGTAGTAGCTGTTGTTCGTGACGTCGGCCCCGGTCGCCGCGGCCTGCATGAAGCCGCAGATGGCGGCCTCGGGGTAGATGAAGCCGTCGTCGTTGACGACCTTGACGGCCGACATCGTGACGCCGGGGGCGACGCCGACGATGCCGACGCCGTTGCGGGCGGCGGCGATCGTGCCGGCGACGTGGGTGCCGTGGTCGCTCGTGGTGGGCTGCCAGGCGGCGTAGCTCGAGTCGGGGGTCCCGGTCAGGCAGCTCGCCGAGGCCGCGACGTCGATGTTGGGCTGCAGGTCGGGGTGGTCGCCCTGGATGCCCGAGTCGAGGACGGCGACGAGCACGTCGCGGCTGCCGTCGGTGACCTGGTGCGCCCGGTCGGCCCCGATCGCGGCGAGGTCCCACTGCTGGGCCTCGAGGGGGTCGGCGACGACGGTCGTGGTCTCCTCCAGCCGCTGCTCGGGCGAGGTCGCGGCCCGCGGTCCGCCGGGGTGTCCCGGGCCGCCGGGCGTGCCGGGCCCGCCCGGGGTGCCGGGCTTCACGGGCTTGCCCGGGCCGGGGGCCGTCGTGCCCACGCCGTAGGTCGGGTCGGTCTCGGCGACCGCGGCGGTGCGGGTGGCTCCGGCCGAGAGGACGGCCTTGTCGCCGCGCACCGAGGCCGCGAAGTTCACGTTGCTCGACTGGGCCACGACGACGCCGAGGTCGGCGTACGCGGCGATGACGCTGCCACCGGCCGCGGCGACCGCGCGCTCGACCTGCTTCGTCGCGCCCGGGTTCGCCTTGGTCGCGTTGACGGCGTAGTTCATCACCGGTCCCTCGACGACGGGCAGTGCGGGGCCCGGTCGGCCGGGCGCGGCCGGAGCCGACGGGCCGGCACCGGGAGGCGCGGCGACGGCGGCACCGGAGCCCACGGCGACGAGTCCCAGGGTCAGGGCGGCCGCGAGACAGACGGTCGCGGCGCGGCGGCGGGTGCCGCGCGGGCGGGGATCGGTGAAGGTCATGGTTCTCCTCGTCGGGTGGCGCGTGCCGGGTGGGACGCGCGGAGCGGGTGGCTCGTCGCGGGCCGTGCCCGGTGATCCGACGAGCCGCCGTGCCCCTCACAGGAAGTCTGAAGAATCTTCGGCCCGGGCACAGTGGGCACTTGGGGGGACGCCTCGTGACCCCCGGACGGGGTACGCCCGTCGGGGGTGGGCCGGGTAGCGTCGGCTCATGTCCTCCGCTGCCGCTCGACGAGCCGCCACCCCGCCTCCCTGCCGCGCCCTCCCGACGATCTCGGGCTCGGCCTCGTGAAGATCGTCGTCATCGGGTCCACCGGCCACGTGGGTGGCTTCCTCGTCCCGCGACTGGTCGAGGCCGGCCACGAGGTGGTCGCCGTCAGCCGCGGCGCGTCCGAGCCGTACCGACCGCACGCCGCGTGGTCACGCGTGACGCGCCTCCTGCTCGACCGCGAGGCGGGCGACGCCGACGGCACGTTCGCGCGCGAGATCGCCGGCCTCGGCGCCGACGTCGTCATCGACATGATCTGCTTCACGGTCTCGTCCGCGCGCAAGATGGTCGACGCGTTGCAGGGCACGGGCACCGTGCTCGTCCACTGCGGCACCGTGTGGGTGCACGGCCCCTCGCGCGAGGTCCCGATCACCGAAGAGGCCGAGCGCACGCCGTTCGGCGAGTACGGCACGCAGAAGGCCGCGATCGAAGAACTGCTGCTGCGCGAGTCGCGGAGGCCGGGCGGGGTTCGGTCCGTCGTGCTGCACCCGGGGCACATCACGGGCCCGGGCTGGCCGATGATCAACGCCGTCGGCAACCTCGACCTCGCAGTGTGGGAGGCCCTGGCCACGGGTGGCGAGGTCGCCGTGCCGGGCCTCGGCCTCGAGACCGTCCACCACGTCCACGCCGACGACGTCGCGCAGGCCTTCCAGCTCGCCGCCGAGCGGCACTCGCAGGTCGTGGGCGAGGCGTTCCACGTCGTCAGCGACCGCGCGATCACGCTGCGCGGCCTCGCCGAGGCGATCGCCCGCCACTACGGCCAGGAGGCGCGGCTGCGGTTCGTCTCGTGGGCCGAGTTCCGAGACCAGACGACCGCCGAGCACGCCGACGCCTCGTGGCAGCACGCGTCGCGCAGCCACTCGATGAGCATCGCCAAGGCGCGCCGCCTGCTCGGCTACGCGCCGCGGTACACCTCGGTGCAGGCCGTCGTCGAGGGCCTCGAGTGGCTCGAGGCCGACGGGCAGCTGACCCTGGCCTGAGCCGAACGCCGTGCCCCGGGCCGGAAACCGCACCGTCGTGCGCGGACCGCGCCCGGGCGCGGTCGACGGTGCAGTGTCGAGGCATGATCGAACGAGACGACAGCTTCACCGCCCTGACCGTCGAGCGCGCCCAGCAGAACGTCGACGAGGGCGGCAAGCCTTTCGCCTGCCTGCTGGTCCGCGACGGTGAGATCGTCGCCGAGGCGACCAACCACGTCGCGCAGACCGGCGACCCCACGGCGCACGCCGAGATCCTGGCGATCCGGCTCGCCGCCGAGCAGGGCATCACCGACCTCCGCGGCGTCGACGCCTACGTCACCGCCTACCCGTGCCCGATGTGCCTCGGCGCCCTGTACTACGCGCAACCGGATCGCGTCGTCTACGCGGTGTCGCGCGAGCAGGAGGGCGAGCACTACGAGGACGGCAACCGGCTCATGTCCCTGGGCACGTTCTACGACGAGTACTCCAAGCCGGTCGACGAGCGTGCGCTCCGATCCGAGCAGGGGCACGCCGAGGACGCGACGGCCCCCTTCGCCGACTGGACGGCCCGACACGCGTCGTGAGGCCGAGCGCGTCGTCCCCGCTCAGGCCTCGGCCTCGCCCGCCGTGGTCGTCAGGAGCGGGGCCAGCACGATGATGCCGGCTCCGAGCAGGCTCACGGCCGAACCGACGTAGTCCCACGTCGTCGGCTTGAACCCGTCGACCACGATGCCCCAGGCGAGCGAGCCCGCGACGAAGACCCCGCCGTAGGCCGCGAGCACCCGACCGAAGGTCGCGTCGGGTTGGAACGCGGCGACGAAACCGTAGGCGCCCAGCGAGACGATGCCGAGCAGGGCGAAGAGCCAGCCCCGGTTCTCGCGCACGGCCTGCCAGATCAGCCAGGCACCGCCGATCTCGGCGACGGCCGCGAGGACGAACAGCAGGACGATCCGGACGACGGTCATGCTGCATCTTGGCAGGCCTCCGTGCCCGCGTGGCCTGGTGGTCGAGGCGGGCGCGCCTCCTCGGGGCCTCGGGGCGTAGCGTCACGGGCGTGGATGCTCCGGCCCTCGGCGCATCCCTCGATCGAGGGAGCGCGTCATGAAGGTCGTCATCACGGGGTCACGCGGCAAGGTCGGCCGCGCGGCCGTCCGCCGGTTCGTCGAGGCCGGCCACGACGTCCTCGGCGTCGACCTGGCTCGGCCCGTCTTCGACACGGGCGTCGACGAACCCGGCCGCTACGTGATGGGCGACCTGACCGACGCCGGCACCGCCTTCTCGGTCGTGGCGGGTGCCGACGCCGTCGTGCACGTCGCGGCCATCCCGCAGCCGACCGCGAACCCGGCGCACGTCGTCTTCCACACCAACCTCATGTCGACGTTCAACCTGGTCGAGGCGGCCGTCCGGTTCGGCGTTCCCCGCTTCGTCAACGTGTCGAGCGAGAGCATCGTCGGCAACTTCTTCCCCGAGCGGCCCTTCCTGCCCGACTACGTCCCGGTCGACGAAGAGCACCCCTTGTACCCGCAGGACCCCTACGCCCTCTCGAAGGCCTTCGGCGAGCAGCTGATGGACGCCGCCGTCCGGCGCTCCGACCTGCGGGCGATCTCGATCCGCCCGAGCACCGTCCACGACGAGACGAACTACGAGGCGAACCTCGGGCCGCAGGTGCGCCGAGCCGACCCCGACAGTGCGAACTTCGGCAGCTACGTCGACGCCGACGACCTCGCCGACGCCCTCCTGCTCGCCGCCGAGAGCGACCTGCCCGGTCACGAGGTCTTCTACGTCGCCGCGGCCGACAACGCGGGCGGCCACGACCTCGCCGCCACCCTGCGCGAGCACCACGGCGACCGCATCGCACTCCGGCAGCTCGACCGGGTCGACGCGTCCGGCATCTCGACGGCGAAGGCCCGTCGGCTGCTCGGCTGGACGGCGACGCGGTCGTGGCGGGACCACCTCGACGCCGACGGACGCGCCCTGCCGAGAGCCTGACCGGCCGCCGTCCGTCAGAGCAGCTCGGCGAGCATCGCGAACGTGCGGTCCGGGGCCTCGAGCTGCATGTCGTGGTGCACGCCCGGCAGGCGGCGGACCTGCCACCCCACCCTCTGGTAGTCGGACACGAGGCGTTCCGGCACGACCGCGGGCGAGTCGTCCGACAGCACGACGACCGACGGCACGGCCGGCGCCGTCGCCGCCACCGGGTGGAACGCCACGTCGCGGAACACCCCGATCGCCATGCTCGAGTCGAACCGGGCACGGGCGTCGTCCAGGGAGGTGCGGGTCGCGTCGTCGTACCCGGCGCGCAGCCGGGCGCCCTTCCGCGCCTGGGCGAGCGCCGCGACGCCCATCGTCACGGTCGGCGCGGCCCAGAACAGCCGCCCGGCGAGCCCCGTCGTCGGCAGGGCCAGCGAGAACCCGGGGTCGAGGTAGACGGCGGTGCGGGGCTGCAGCCGGTCGACGGCACGGACGAGCACCGACCCGCCCAGCGAGTGTCCGACGACGCCGTGCAGACCCCGGGGCAGGGCCGAGGCGACGTCGTCGGCGAAGTCGCCCAGCCGGTACGACGACGCCCGGTCGCTCTCGCCGTGGCCCCTCAGGTCGACGGTGGTGACGGTGTACGACCCGGTCGCGACGAACCGGTCGACGATCGGCCGCCAGGTCGCCCCGTCGGCACCGAGCCCGTGGACGAGGGCGACGTGGCGCTCGCCGTCGCCCGTGGTCGTCGTTTGGAGGTGCATGACGACCATCCTGCCTGTCATCATGGGGCCCATGCCGACCCGACCGGGCCGACCCACAGCACGCAGGCACGAGAAGGGCACGACCATGGCGGACGCCGGGTTCAGCACGGAAGAGAAGGCCGCGATGAAGCAGCGTACGGCCGAGCTGCGGGCCGAGGCGAAGCGTCAGAAGGCCGCCGACAAGTCGGCCGCCGAGGCCCAGGACGCCGTGGACGCCATCGCGGCGATGACCGACGCCGACCGGCCCATCGCGCAGATGGTGCACGAGGTCGTCGCCGAGCACGCGCCGGACCTCGCCCCCAAGACCTGGTACGGCTTCCCGTCGTACGCGAACAGCGACGGCAAGGTCGTCGTGTTCTTCCAGCCGGGCGCCAAGTTCGGCACGCGGTACTCGACGCTCGGCTTCCAGGACGCCGCCCGGCTCGACGACGGGTCGATCTGGGCCACCTCGTACGCGGTGACCGACGACGACGACGCGACCCGCGCCTCCGTGGCCGCGCTCGTCCGCAAGGCCGCCGGGCTCTGACCCGCCCGGGGGCGGCGCTATGATCGTCCCCACGACACACGGGAGTCCGGTGAGCCGGGCTGAGAGGAAGCGAACCACGCTTCGACCGTCGAACCTGATCTGGGTCATGCCAGCGCAGGGAGGAGAAGAACAGATGTCCACGTCCACGCCCGAAAACCGTTCCACGGCGGCTCGCGACAGTTCGACCGGCTTCACGCCGAAGCCCCGCACCACCCCCACCCGACGCTGGCGCGTCGTCGACATCGTCGTCGCCAGCGTCATCGGCGTCGCCGCCGGCGTCGTGTTCTGGGCCTGGGGCCTGGCCTACACGCCCATCGACAGCGTCCTGAGCTTCTCGGGCGGCTTCGAGGGCGTCCTCAACGGCGGCTGGCTCTTCGCCGGCGTGCTCGGCGGCATCGTCATCCGCAAGCCCGGCGCCGCCGTCTACACCGAGGTGGTCGCCGCCGTGGTCTCGATGCTCATCGGCACGCAGTGGGGCTTCTCGGTGCTCATCTGGGGCATCGTCCAGGGGCTCGGCGCCGAGATCGTGCTCGCGATGTTCCTGTACAGGTCGTGGCGGCTCGGCACGGTGCTGCTCGCCGGTGCCGTCGCCGGCCTCGCCGTCGGCCTGATGGACACCAGCTTCGCCTCGGCTGCCGCCTACGCCGCGGGGTCCAAGGCGATCTACGTCGTGACCTCGATCGTCTCGGGCACCGTCATCGCCGGCCTGCTCTCGTGGCTCGCCGCCCGCGGCCTCGCCCGCACCGGGGCGCTCTCGCGGTTCGCCTCGGGACGCTCGGCGGACGCCCGGGTCTAGGCGCGCCTCCTCGTGTCCTCCGTGTCCCACGGGGCGGGCGGCGCAGGCGAGCCGACCCGCGGTGGCGTCCGCGGCGCCCGCGTCACCGCCCGCGGCTGGGGTTGGCGTCACGCCGGCCGCCGCCGGCCCGCCGTGTCGCAGCTCGACCTCGACGTCGCCCCCGGAGAACGCGTGCTGCTGCTCGGTGCCTCCGGTGCCGGCAAGTCGACGTTGCTCGCCGGGCTCGCCGGCGTGCTCGGCGGCGACGACGAGGGCGACGAGGCCGGCGACCTGCTGGTCGACGGGCGCGAGCCCGCCGACCAGCGGGGCCGGGTCGGGCTCGTCCTGCAGGACCCCGACTCGCAGGTCGTCCTCGCCCGCGTGGGCGACGACGTCGCGTTCGGCTGCGAGAACCTCGGTGTTCCCCGCGACGAGATCTGGCGTCGCGTCGGTCACGCCCTCGACGCCGTCGGGCTCGACCTGCCGTTGGCGGCGGCGACCTCCGAGCTGAGCGGTGGACAGAAGCAGCGCCTCGCCCTCGCCGGTGCCCTCGCCATGCGGCCCGGACTGCTGCTGCTCGACGAACCGACCGCCGCCCTCGACCCCGAGGGCGTCGTCGAGGTGCGGGACGCCGTGGCCCGCGTCGTGGCCGCCACCGAGGCGACGCTGGTCGTCGTGGAGCACCGGGTCTCGGTGTGGCTCCCCGTCGTCGACCGGGTGGTCGTGCTCGACGCGGGCGGGGGAGTGCTGGCCGACGGCCGCCCCGACGACGTGCTGAGGGCCGAACGCGACCGCCTCGTCGACGCGGGGGTGTGGGTCCCGGGCGCCGCGCCTCCTGCGCCCGCCCGGTCGCGCACGACCGGAGACCGGCTGATGACGGCGATGGGTCTCGGGGTGGGACGCCGGGGCGCCAGGGGCCGTGCGGTCGCGGCGGGCATCGACCTCACCGTCACCGAGGGGCGCGCGCTCGCGGTGACCGGCACGAACGGTTCGGGCAAGTCGACGCTCGCCCTCACCGTCGCGGGGCTGCTCGCTCCCGTCGCGGGCGCCCTCGAGGCCACCCCGTCGTTCGCCGACGGAGCCGGTGCGTCCCCGATCCGGTGGAAGCCCCGACAGCTGCTGACCCGCGTGGGCACGGTCTTCCAGGACCCCGAGCACCAGTTCCTGACGGCGACCGTCCGGCGCGAGCTGGCGGTGGGTCCGGAGGCGCTGGGCGGGTCCCCGACGGAGGTCGCCTCGCGCGTCGACCACCTCCTCGACCGGCTGCGCCTAGACCACCTCGCCGGGGCCAACCCGTTCACGCTCTCGGGCGGTGAGAAGCGCCGGCTCTCGGTCGCGACCGTGCTCGCGTCGCGCCCGTCGCTGCTCGTGCTCGACGAGCCGACCTTCGGGCAGGACGCCCGCACCTGGCGCGAACTCGTCGCCCTGCTCGCGGAGCTGCTCGACGAGGGACGCGCGGTCGTCGCCGTCACCCACGACGCCGAGTTCGTCGACGCCCTCGCCGACGGCGTCCTCGACCTGAGCGCCCACGCCCGGCGCGTCGACGCCACCGGGACGCCCCGGTGAGCGTGCTGACGCCCGTCGTCGCCACCGGGGCGGTCGGGCGCGTCAACCCGGTCGCCAAGCTGCTCGCCGCGGTCGTGCTCGCGGTCGCCCTGCTGCTCTCGATCGACTGGGTCTCGGCGGGCACGGCCCTGCTGCTCGAGGCCCTGCTGCTGCCCTTCGCGGGCCTCTCGGCCCGGCAGCTGCTCGCCCGCACCGCGCCGCTCTGGGTCGCCGCCCCCACGTCGGTCGTGGCCATCGCGCTCTACGGTCGCGACGGGGGTGCGGCGGTCGTCGAGTGGGGGCTCGTCACGGTGACCGAGGGCTCGCTCGCCCTCGCCGGGGCGATCGGGCTGCGCATCGTGGCCGTGGGGGTGCCGGGCATCGTGCTCTTCGCGACCACCGATCCGACCGACCTCGCCGACGGTCTCGGCCAGGTGCTGCGGCTGCCGGCGCGGTTCGTGCTCGGCGGGCTCGCCGGGCTGCGACTGGTGGGCCTGTTCATGGACGACTGGCGGCAGCTCGCCCTGGCCCGCCGTGCCCGGGGCGTCGCCGACTCGGGCGGCCCGGTCGGCGCCCTGCGGCGCTTCGGGCAGCAGGCCTTCTCGTTGCTCGTGCTGTCGGTGCGACGAGGCAGCAAGCTCGCGACGGCCATGGAGGCCAAGGGCTTCGGCACCGACACCCCGCGCACGTGGGCACGCCCCTCGACCTTCGGGCTGCGCGACGGCGTGCTGGTCGCCCTCGGCGTCGTCATCGCCGGGGCAGCCGTCACGGCGGCCGTGCTCGCCGGGACGTGGGAGTTCGTCCTTGCCTGAGCGGGTCGCCGTCGACGACGCCGTCGGCGTCCTGCTGCGGCGGGCCGAGGAGGCGCGGGCCGGGTCGCACCGCGTGGTGCTGCTGATCGACGGCCGGTCGGGTTCGGGCAAGACCACGCTCGGCCGTGCGGTGGCCGCCGCGTGGCCCGCCGACCGGCTGGGCCCCGTGCGTCTGGTGCACCTCGACGACGTCTACCCGGGCTGGCACGGTCTGGCCGCCGCGTCACGGACGGTCGAGACGACGCTGCTCCGGCCCGTCGACCCCGGCTGGCGGCGATGGGACTGGACCGCGGACCGTGCGGGCGGGTGGGAGGCGCTCGACCCGGCCGTCTCGCTGATCGTGGAGGGGGCCGGGGCGGTGACCCGCGCCTCCTCGGCTCTGGCTGACGTGCGCGTGTGGCTCGAGCTCGACGCGGGATCGCGGCGGGCACGGGCGCTCGCCCGCGACGGGGCGACGTACGAACCGTGGTGGGACGTCTGGTCCGAGCAGGAGGAGGTGCACCTGGCGAGCGAGGAGCCGCGCTCGCTGGCCGACGTGGTGGTCGACGCCTAGGGCGCGAACCCGGTCCGGTTCGGCGGGTGCGGTCGTCCGGGGCCGCCGGGGCACGTCGGATTCGCCCGGGTGTGGGTCAGGCCCAGCCGAGTTCGTGCAGCTGGTCGTCGTCGAGGCCGTAGAAGTGGGCGATCTCGTGGACGAGGGTGACGTGGATCTCGTCGGCCAGCTGGTCGAGGTCGTCGACGGCGGCGAGGTGCGGTTCGCGGTAGAGGATGATGCGGTCGGGCAGTTCGCCGAAGCCGTACTGGCCGCGTTCGGTGAGGGCGACGCCGTCGTAGAGGCCGAGCAGGTCGAGTGAACCGTCCTCCGGTCGGTCCTCGGTGACGAAGACGACGTTGTCGAGACCGTCGACCATGTCGTCGGGCAGCAGGTCGAGCTGGTCGACGACCATGGCGTCGAACGCGGCGGCGCTCACAAGGCCCGGGTCGACGCCCTTCGGTCCGGCGTCGGCAGCGGGCGCGTCGTCGTCGTTCGCGGGGGAGTGGTCCACTCCCTCACTCTCGCACGCCCACGCGGCCTGTCGCTGGACATTGCCCCGACCGTGACGAGCGCCGGGGGTCCCCTGCGATGCCCCGAACGTGACGAGCGCATCGAAGTCTCCCCCCGCGACGTCTCGGATGCGCTCGCGCATCCGAGACCACAAGGCGCTGAACCCGAAAACGGCCCTGCCCCATCAGGGCAGAGCCGTTTCATTCGGGTGAGTAACGGGGCTTGAACCCGCGGCCTCCTAGACCACAACCAGGCGCTCTACCAGCTGAGCTATACCCACCATGTGCGACCACCGAGGCGATCGCAACGAGAAGACTCTACTACAGCCTGGGGGCCCATTCGTCCACGACGGCCTTCGAGATCGCCTGGACGTCTTCGGTGGTGGGGCCGGGGTCGGCGACGAAGCCGGCGCGGCGGTAGTACTCGAGTTCGCGGATGGATTCGAGGATGTCGGCGAGGGCGCGGTGGCCGCCGTGCTTCTGGGGGGCGTTGAAGTACACGCGGGGGAACCACCGGCGGGCGAGCTCCTTGATGGACGAGACGTCGACGCTGCGGTAGTGGAGATGGCCGTCGACGCGGGGCATGTACTTGGCGAGGAAGGCCCGGTCGGTGCCGATGGTGTTGCCGGCGAGGGGGGCATGCTGTTCGGTGGGCACGAACTTGAGGATGTACTCGAGCACCTCGAACTCGGCCTCGGCGAGGCTGACGCCGTCGGGGATCTCGTCGATGAGGCCTGACGAGCGGTGCATCTCGGTGACGAACTCGCCCATGTTGTCGAGTGCCGACTGGTCGGGCTTGATGACGATGGTGAAGCCCGGGTGCACGGGCGTGAGGTCGAAATCGGTGACGACCACGGCCACTTCGACGAGTTCGTCGACCGTGAGGTCGAGCCCGGTCATCTCGCAGTCGATCCAGACCAGTCGGTCGTTGCTCGTAGCCATTGGGCGAGTCTAGTCCGGTGCCCGTCCGCGGCCGCGCCTCCCGGGCTCGTCCGACGGTCGGACCAGGAGGCGCGGCTGCGGACGTGCCGGACGTCCGGTCTACAGGGCCTCGCCGGCTCCGATGGCCTCGGCCTCGACGCGGGCCGGTTCGGGGCCGTCGTCGACGCGGCGGAGGGCTCCGCGGGCGGCGACCACGACGACGAACGCGACGGCGACGCTGGCGGCGGCGAACACGTAGGCGGCGCTCGGCGCGATGGTGTCGGCCAGCAGGGTCGCGACGGGTGGGGCGACGGCGCCGCCGAGGAACCGCACGCCCGAGTAGGCGCTGGACGCGACCGAGCGGGGCAGGTCGGTGGCCTCCATGACGGACTCGGTCAGCACGGTGTTGAGCACGCCGAGCACGAGGCCGCCGACGACGACACAGACCACCAGGGCGGCCGGGGTGCCCACGAACACGGCCGCGGCGACCAGGTCGAGTGCCAGGAGCGGCAGGGCGATCCGCAACACGGTCGTCCGCCGGAGGCGCGCGGTCAGCAGGGGCGCGACCCACACCGACGTGACGGCGAGTCCGACGCCCCAGCCGAAGAACGTGAACCCGATGCCGAGCGCACCGAAGCCCAGTGGGTAGGGCGTGTAGGCGAGCAGGACGAAGAAGCCGATGTTGTAGAAGAGTGCGGTCGCGGCGAGGGCGCCGAGGGCAGGGCGGCCCAGGGCGCGGAACGGGGCCGAGAGATCGGTCGGGGCGACCTTCTCGGTCGCGCCGCCCTTGAGGAACAGCACGATCGCGATGAAGGCGATCGCCATCAGGGTCGTGACGCCGAAGAACGGTCCGCGCCAGCTGACCGACCCGAGCAGGCCGCCGATCAAGGGGCCGATGGCGATGCCGAGGCCCAGGGCGGCCTCGTAGAGGATGATCGCCGAGGCGGTCCCCCCGGACGCGGCACCCACGATGGTGGCGAGGGCGGTCGAGATGAAGAGGGCGTTGCCGAGGCCCCACCCGGCTCGGAAGCCGATGATCGACCAGACGTCGCCGCTGGTGGCGGCGAACAGGGCGAAGACGACGATCAGGGCGAGCCCGATCAGCAGGGTGCGCTTGGCGCCGAGTCGGCTCGAGACCCAGCTGGTGAAGAACATGGCCACGCCCGTAACCGCGAGGTAGCTGGTGAAGAGCAGTTCGGTCTGGGTGGGGCTGGCCTGCAGCGACTCGGCGATGGCCGGCAGGATCGGGTCGACGAGCCCGATGCCCATGAAGGCGACGACGCAGGCGAAGGCGATGGCCCAGACGGCCGTCGGCTGCTTGAGGATGCTGGGTGCCGGCTCGTGCGCGGTCGGGGTCGCGGCGCTCATGCGAACACCGCCTCGGTGTCGGCGCGGACGTCTGTGCGGCTGCTGAAGCGTGAGGCCAGCAGGCTGGTGGCTCGGTCGAGCACGGCCCAGTCGTCGTCGTCGAGGTCGGCGAACAGGTCGCCGAGCGAGTCGGCGAGCTGACCTCGCCACTCGGTGAGGGCGGCCGTGCCCTTCGGGGTGATGGCGATGAGCCAGGCGCGCGAGTCGTCGGTGTCGGCGATGCGCTTGACCAGCTCGTCCTCGGCGAGGCCGCGCACGAGCTTCGTCATGGTGGGCTGCGAGACGCGGCTGGCCCTGGCGAGGTCGCCGACGCGCAGGTCGCCGTCGGTCGTCAGGATCGAGAGCGTGCGCCAGACGGCGGGGGAGGTGGTGCGGCCGGTCTCCTGCGCGGCGATCCGCGTGAGGCGATGGGTCGACGTCAGGAGGGATTCCAAGATGTCTGTCGGCTGGGAAGTCATCGCACTAGTGTATAGCCAAGCTATATAGCTTGGCTATACTTTTGGGGAATCGCTCGGAGGCGGCAGGGCGGTGAGAAGACTGGACGCCGACTCCGCGCCTCCTGGTAGACCTGTGGGCATGACAGACAGCAAGCCCACCGTGGCCGAGGGTTCCGAGTACGTCGTCTTCTTCGACGGCGGTCCGAGCGACGGCTCCACCGACACCCGCATCAGCACCGATGGCTCGTACGACGAGCAGATCACCGACTTCGTGCTGATCGACGGCATGGAGACGGGCATCGTCTACACGGCCACCGAAGCGAAGATGGTCGGCGAGCAGCTGCAGGTGCACTACTCGCTCGACGCCGCGGACAGCGACCCGGTCGACGATCCCGAGGACCGCAACGACGACCGAGACAACTGACGCCCGCGGCCTCGGCCGCGACGACGCACGAGACCGCAGGAGGCGCGGGGGAAGATTCCCCCGCGCCTCCTCGTTGTTCCCCACATGAAGCTCGAGCTGTACACGTCCGCCTTCTGCGGCCCCTGCCACGCGGCTCGAGCGGTCGTGGCCGAGGCCCGGGCGCTGGTCCCGTCGCTCGTGGTCGACGAAGCCGACGTCGCCGCCCGGCCGGAGCAGGCCGAACGGCGCGACGTCCGCAGCACGCCGACCCTCGTGGTGACGCGCGACGACGGCGAGGTCGTCTTCCGGTCACCCGGCGTCCCGACGCTCGACCGACTGCTCGGGGCCCTGGCGCTGGCGGTCTGATCGTCGGCCCGACCTGACGGGCCATCGCCGAACCCGGCATGCGCCCCGTGTCGCACCGCCTTTCGTGCACTGCACCGCGACTAGTCCGGGCGACGTGCACGAGACGCGGTGCCGAGCCGGGCTCGGCCGCTGCGGGGCCGCGTGACTCGGCACGGTATCGTGGGCGAGTCCGCCCCCGTAGCTCAGCGGATAGAGCAGGAGCCTTCTAATCTCTTGGTCGCAGGTTCGATTCCTGCCGGGGGCACCCCGAGCCACTAGTTCTCGCGGTGCTTCTCATCTCTTGGTCGCAGGTTCGATTCCTGCCGGGGGCACCAGATCTCGCGGTGCTTCTCATCTCTTGGTCGCAGGTTCGATTCCTGCCGGGGGCACCAGGCGTCCGATGATCCACGCGGTCCTTCTCGTCTCTTGGTCGCAGGTTCGCGGTGTCGATGGCGCAGCCTGCCGGGGGCACCAGGCGTCATCCACCGCCCGACACGACGACGCGCCCCCGACCGAGGTCGGGGGCGCGTCGTCGGCCACGGGGTCAGTCGTCTGCGCGGTCGGGGGCGATCCTGCGCCGGACCTGGCTGGCACTGACCGGCTGCTCGTAGCGCTCGTCGTCCATCGGGTCGTCACGTGTGTCGTCGTCGTCCGAACCTGACGCCGACGCCGACGCCGACGCCGACGCCGACGCCCAGGCGGCCGGTGCTTCGGGAGCCGAGACGGGCGGCGGGCCGGTCAGAGGCGACGTCAGGGACCCACGCCGGGCATCGCCACCCGGGGCCGGGGCCGGGGCCGGGGCGTCGCCGAGGACGGACGGTCGGAGCGGGGTCGCGGCGTCGGGCCCGCCCTCGGAGCCGCTGCCGCGTCGGACGTCGGCGGCCGCCGCGGCACGCTGCTCGGCCTCCCAGGCCTTCTGGCGCTCGGCGGCCTCACGGTCGACGTCGGCTTCTTCGTACTTCCAGCGGGCGAGGTCGTCGCGGAACAGCTTCTTCGCCCGACCGGGGCGGCGCTGCCACTCGACGAGGCGGTCGGTCATCTCACCCAGCGACCGGTCGGCCTGGAAGCTGAAGGACGCGGAGTTGCGCTTGATCTCGGCGAGTTCGTGCGCCGCCCAGTCCGCGGCGAGCGTGCTCCCCGTGGACGGCAGCAGGCGCAGGCGGACGTCGGCCTCGTGACCGAGGTGGTCGACGTACGTCCGTTCTTCGGTGCCGAGGGAGCTGTACACGGCACCCTTGCGCGCTGCCGAGACGACCCCCGCGATGGCCGCCGCCCGGGCGGCGTCGTCGTGCGCCGAGAGGACGCGTCGGGTGGCCCCGCGACCGATCAGGGCTGCGACGACGCCGGCGACGACGATGGCGACGAACGGGACCGCCGCATCCGTGACGACGCGCTGACCGTTGTCGGACGAGAGCCAGTCGACGAAGGTGTTCCACCAGTTCATGGGGCGAACACTACAGCTGAGGTCGAAGGTTGCCGCGGTGCGACATGCGAGCGCGCCCGGCCCCTCGACGGTCGCGCTCAGGCGAACCGGAAGCAGTCGGTGGCGTCGTCGCGGCTCCAGAACTCGCCGATCTCGACGAACTTGCGCTGTCGAGGAAGGAAGCGCTTCGCGCGGTAGCGGTCACCCTGCGGGTCGTCGAAGCGTTCGACGTACCCGACGACCTCACCGCCGGGACGCGTCACGCGCGCGAGGTCGTCGTGCACCTGCACGAGCCTCAGGCCGCCGCGTGTCGTTCGCAGGGCGGGGCGCGTCGCATCCGCGAGGGCGTGCGCGTGCGGGGCGGGGGAGGTGAGGACGGAGGTGCTGGTGGTCATGAGGTGCTCCTGAGGTCATCCGGCCGATGCTGTCGAGAACACCCCCGACGTTAGGGGGCACCACCGACATCGCCGCGGGACGACCTCGGGGGGCGCGGTGCCCGACCGGCACCGCGCCTCCTCGGGGTCAGCGACCGGTGCCGTCGACCGCGAGCGGTTCGATGGCGGCGAGCTCGTCCTCGGTGAGCTCGGCTCCGTCGAGGGCGTCGAGGCTGTCGTCCAGTTGGGCCACCGACGACGCCCCGATCAGGGCACTGGTCACCGCGGGCTGCCGCAGCACCCAGCTGAGCGAGAGCTGCGCGAGCGACTGACCCCGCGCCTGTGCGATCTCGTCGAGGGCCCGGACGCGCGAGAGGTAGGTCTCGTCGAAGGCGTCCTCCGAGAACCAGCGGCCCTCGGCCGCGCGAGAGCCGGCCGGTGCCTTGCCCGAGAGGTAACGGTTCGTCAGCAGGCCGCCGGCCAGCGGAGAGAACACGATCGACCCGACGCCGTGCGTGAGCAGGGTGTCGAAGAGTCCTCGCTCGGGCCGTCGGTCGAACATGTTGTAGCGCGGCTGGTGGATCAACAGCGGCACGCCCTCGGCGGCCAGGGCGTCGATCGCGGCCTCGGTCTGCGCCGGGTCGTAGTTCGAGATGCCCGCGTAGAGCGCCTTGCCCTGCCGCACGGCCGTCGCGAGCGCCCCCATGGTCTCGTCGATCGGGGTCTCGGGGTCGGGACGGTGCGAGTAGAAGATGTCGACGTGGTCCATGCCGAGGCGCCCGAGGCTGGCCTCGAGCGAGTTCAGCAGGTACTTGCGCGACCCGCCGTCGCCGTAGGGCCCCGGGGTCATGTCGTAGCCCGCCTTCGACGAGACGACGATCTCGTCGCGGTAGGGCCGCAGGTCGGCCGCGGCGATGCGCCCGAACTGCTCTTCGGCCGAACCGTACGGAGGGCCGTAGTTGTTCGCCAGGTCGAAGTGGGTGACGCCGCGGTCGAAGGCGCGCAGCACGATGTCGCGCTGGGTCTCGAGGCCGCGGTCCGAGCCGAAGTTGTTCCAGAAGCCGAGCGAGATGCGGGGCAGCTTGAGCCCGCTGCGACCCGTGCGGACGTAGTCGAGTCGCGAGTACCGTGCGTCGTCGGCGACGTAGGGGGTGAAGGGTGATCTCATGCGGTCAGCCTAGGGCTGGGCCCCGGGCGCAGGAGTAGGTTCACGGGCATGACGACGTTCGTTCTGGCCGGTGGCTGCTTCTGGTGTCTCGACGCGGTCTACCGCACCCTCGACGGCGTGCTCGAGGTGGTGCCCGGCTACACGGGCGGGCACACCGCCGACCCCGACTACGACGACGTCTGCACCGGCCGCACGGGGCACGCCGAAGCGGTCGCGGTCACCTTCGACCCCGAGAAGATCCCGGCCGACGTCGTCCTCGACGTGTTCTTCACCCTGCACGATCCGCGTCAGCTGAACCGGCAGGGTGCCGACGTCGGTACCCAGTACCGGTCGGCGATGTTCGCGGCCGACGACGAGCAGACCGAGTTCTTCGAGGCCGCCCGCGAGCGCGCCTCCGAGGCCTGGGACGGCGGCGTGGTCACGACGATCGAGCCGCTGTCGACCTGGTACGACGCCGAGCCGTACCACCAGGACTTCTTCGCCAAGAACCCCGGTCAGGGCTACTGCCTGGCCGTCGCGCTTCCGAAGGTCAACAAGATCCGCAAGTCGTACGCGAAGTACGTGCTCGCCTCGTAGACGGGTCGCGTCGTCCGACGCGACCGACCGAGAAGGACGAAAGGGGCGCTCGACGATGAGTGACCAGAACACGATGCACCGCCAGACCTGGGTGGCCGTGGGGCCGGCCGGGGCGGTCGGTTCCATCCTGCGGACCGACGACGGCTTCGAGGTCCGCCTGCCGGGCAAGGCGCCGGAAGGCGGCCTCTACCCGACCCTCGCCGTGGCCAAGAGCGCCCTGTTCGCGGCTCTCGGGCCGGGGGCGGACTACCCCGAGTTCCACGAGCACTGACCTGCCCGCCGTCGGCCGACGCCGCCGACGACGGGTCGTCCCCAGGTCGGCCCCGCGCCTCCTCGTGCACAAGGAGGCGCGGGTGCCGTCCCCGGGGCGCCCCGCCTTCGCGAGACTCCCGTCATGACAGACACCATCACCCTCACGGGCATCATCGCCACCGACCCCCGGGCCCTCGTCACGCAGTCCGGCCTCTCCATCACGAGCTTCCGCCTCGCCTCGACCCAGCGCCGGTACGACCGGGTCAAGGGCGAGTGGCTCGACGGCGAGACCAACTGGTACACGGTGACGGCCTTCCGCCAGCTGGCCGAGAACGTCGTCGGCAGCCTCCGCAAGGGTCAACGCGTCGTCGTGACCGGGCGACTCCGCATCCGGTCGTGGGAGTCCGGCGACCGGAGCGGCCTGACGGTCGAGGTCGACGCCGACGCGATCGGTCACGATCTCACCTGGGGCACCTCCTCGTTCGAGCGCCGGGTCGCGTCGGCGCCGGCGGGTGACCGGGCGGCGACGCCAGCCGACGGTGGCGACACCGTGACGTCCGATGCGACCGAGGCGTCCCCGGCGGAGGCGTCGCCTCCCGGAAGCGGCCCCGAGGGCGACGCTCGCGGGCGGTCCACGGACGCCGGGTCGGGGGCGGACGGTGCCTCACCGGTCGACGGCTCGTCCGGTTCCCCGGCCGGAAGGGCGACGTCCGGCTCGGCCGAGGCCTCCGACTGGGGTGCTCCGGCGCCGCTCGGAGCGGACGAGGTGCTCGCGCCGTTCTGACCGAGCGGGCACCGTCCGGGGCGGGGCGTGGTGATGTCGTCCTCCCGGGTCGCGGGCGGGTGCGCCCTAGAATCGAGGCGGCTCGCCGACCCGCGGCGACGCCGACGACGAAGGACACCCGTGACCGGTTCGAGATTCCTGCGAGGCCCCGCGCTCGCCGCGATCCTGCTTGCGGCGTCGGGCTCCCTTGTCGGCTGCACGTCGTCGCCCGACGTCGAGCCGACGACACCGCCGAGCGCGGCGTCGACGGAGGCGGCCCCGTTCTCGTCGGATTCGTCGACGAGCGACGCGGCCGCTCACTTCGACGAGGTCGTCAGGGCCACCGTCGCCGCGAACGCGCGCCCGGGCGGCCGGGCGCTGGTCGACGCGCTGGTCGCGGCGGGCTTCGACAAGTCGACGATGCAGGTCACGGCCGACACGACCTCGATCGGGCGCGACGCCGACAGCGTCCAGTTCTCGGTGCGCTGGCGTGACGACTGCCTGATCGGGCAGGTCTCCGACGCGGGCTACTCGAGCCAGACGGCGCCGGTGCTCGGCACGGGCGCCTGTCTCGTCGGGTCCACGCGGACCATCGACTGGTGACCTCGGGCGCGGGCCGCCGCCCGATAGACTCGCTCCCATGGCCGAATACATTTACTCGATGGTGCGCGCCCGCAAGGCGGTCGGCGACAAGCTGATCCTCGACGACGTCACCATGTCGTTCATCCCGGGGGCGAAGATCGGCGTCGTGGGGCCGAACGGCGCCGGCAAGTCGACGATCCTCAAGATCATGGCGGGGCTCGACACCCCCAGCAACGGCGAGGCGAAGCTGAGCCCCGGCTACACCGTCGGCATCCTCATGCAAGAGCCCGAGCTCGACGAGACCAAGACGGTCCTCGAGAACGTCCAAGAGGGCGTGGGGCCGATCAAGCAGAAGCTCGACCGGTTCAACGAGGTCTCTGCCGCCATGGCCGAACCCGACGCCGACTTCGACGCGCTGCTCGCCGAGATGGGCACCCTGCAAGAAGAGATCGACGCCGCCGACGCGTGGGACCTCGACTCCCAGCTCGAGCAGGCCATGTCGGCTCTGCGGACGCCGCCCGGTGACGCCGAGGTCGCCAACCTCTCCGGCGGTGAGAAGCGCCGCGTCGCCCTCTGCAAGTTGCTGTTGCAGAAGCCCGACCTGCTGCTGCTCGACGAGCCCACCAACCACCTCGACGCCGAGAGCGTGCTCTGGCTCGAGCAGCACCTCAGCAAGTACCCCGGCGCCGTGCTCGCCGTGACCCACGACCGGTACTTCCTCGACCACGTGGCCGAGTGGATCGCCGAGGTCGACCGCGGGCGCCTCTACCCCTACGAGGGCAACTACTCGACGTACCTCGAGAAGAAGGGCGAGCGCCTGCAGGTCCAGGGCAAGAAGGACGCCAAGCTGGCCAAGCGCCTCGCCTCCGAGCTCGAGTGGGTGCGCAGCAACGCCAAGGGCCGCCAGGCCAAGTCGAAGGCACGCCTGGCTCGCTACGAAGAGATGGCGAACGAGGCCGAGCGCACGCGCACCCTCGACTTCGAGGAGATCGTGATCCCCGTGGGCCCGCGCCTCGGATCGCAGGTCATCGACGCCAAGAAGCTCCACAAGTCGTTCGGTGAGCGGGTGCTCATCGACGACCTGTCGTTCACCCTGCCCCGCAACGGCATCGTCGGCGTCATCGGCCCGAACGGCGTCGGCAAGACGACGCTCTTCAAGACCGTCGTCGGCCTCGAGCCGCTCGACGGCGGCGAGCTGAAGGTCGGCGAGACCGTCGACATCTCGTACGTCGACCAGAGCCGGGGTGGCATCGACCCCAACAAGAACCTGTGGGAGGTCGTGTCCGAGGGGCACGACTACATCCAGGTCGGCAAGACCGAGATCCCGTCGCGCGCCTACGTGTCGCAGTTCGGCTTCAAGGGCCCCGACCAGCAGAAGAAGGCCGGCGTCCTGTCCGGTGGCGAGCGCAACCGGCTCAACCTCGCGCTGACCCTGAAGCAGGGCGGCAACCTGCTGCTGCTCGACGAGCCCACCAACGACCTCGACGTCGAGACGCTGGGCAGCCTCGAGAACGCACTGCTCGAGTTCCCCGGCTGCGCCGTCGTCATCACCCACGACCGGTGGTTCCTCGACCGCATCGCGACGCACATCCTGTCGTGGGAGGGGCTGAACGACGACGGCACCCCGAACTGGTACTGGTTCGAGGGCAACTTCGAGGCGTACGAAGAGAACAAGGTCGAGCGCCTGGGCGCCGACGCGGCGAAGCCCAGCTCGGCCACGTACCGCAAGCTGACGCGCGACTGACCGGCACCCCACCGTCATGACCCGCCTGCACGTGCCGACCCGAGTGCGCTGGAGCGACCTCGACGGGTACCGGCACGTGAACAACGCGTCGATGCTGCGCCTCCTCGAGGAGGCGCGCATCGACGCGTTCTGGTCGGCCGAGGGTGCGGTCGACGAGCGATCGTCGGCCGCCGTGCTCGACGGCAGCCCGGACGCCGCGACCATGACGCTCATCGCGCGTCAAGAGCTCGAGTACCTGATCCCGATCCCGTACCTCCGGGCACCCCTCGACGTGCAGATCTGGGTGGGGCGCCTGGGCGGGGCGAGCCTCGAGGTCTGTTACGAGGTGTGGTCGCCCGAGGGCGTCGAGCCGCGGCAGCTGTTCACCAAGGCCGCGACCACCATCGTGTTGGTCGACTCCGCGACGAACCAGCCGCGGCGCATCTCCGGCGTCGAACGTGACGCCTGGGCTCCGTACGTCGAAGAGCCCCTGACCTTCCGCCGCCGCTGACGGCTCGTCAGCTGCGGGGCACCCGCACCATGCCCTCTTGCGCGACGCTCGCCACGAGGGTGCCCGCGCGGTCGTAGATGCGACCGAGCGACAGCCCCCGACCGCCGACGGCGTTCGGGCTCTCTTGCACGTAGAGCAGCCACTCGTCGACCCGGGCCGGTCGGTGCCACCACATGGCGTGGTCGAGGCTCGCGGCCTTAAGGCCGGGGGTGACGAAGGCGATGCCGTGCCGTCGGTAGATCGGCTCGAGCAATGTGTAGTCGCTGGCGTACAGCAGCGCGGCGCGGTGCAGGTCGGCGTCGTCGGGCATCGGGCCGGTGGCTCGGAGCCAGACGGCCTGGTGGGCCACGTGGTCGCCCTCGACGCTGAAGTACACGGGTGAGGGCACGTGCCGCATGTCGAAGGGGCGTCGGGCCCACGAGCGCGCGACCGGGTTGTCGACGGCCGACAGCAGCTCGGCGTCGCTGGGCACGTCGTCGGGCTCGGGCAGGCCGGACGGCATGTCGACCTGGTGGTCGAGGCCCTCGTCGGGGGTCTGGAACGAGGCGATCATCGAGAAGATCGGCACGCCGTCCTGAGACGCCTGCGTGCGCCGCGTCGCGAACGAGCGGCCGTCGTGGATGCGGTCGACCGTGAAGGTGATGGGGATCGTCAGGTCGCCGGGCCGCAGGAAGTACGAGTGCAGCGAGTGGACGTCGCGACCGCCGCCGACCGTGCGCTGGGCCGCGACGAGGGCCTGGGCGGCGACCTGCCCGCCGAACACGCGCCCCAGGGGCTCGGGCTGCGACCCGCCGGTGAACACGTCCTGCCCGCCGACGATGCCGGCCGGTGCCAGGTCGAGGGTGGACAGCAGGCTCTGCAGCGGATCGTCGGTCACCCGATGTAGTTTAGGGGGCCGATGAACGACGCATTCACCCTCCCCGACTCCCTGTCCCTCAGCGATCTCGCGACCTATCTCGGGCGGGCCGGCCGGGTCGAGGACGGCTCGGTGCGGCTCATCGCCGGCTCGGGCGTGCTCGCCGTCTACGTGGCGGTGTTCTACCCGATGGGCCTGCTCGACGCGAGCCCCACGGTGCTCGGCCTCCGGACCTTCCAGCTCGACGACCGCCCCGAGTTCGACGCCGTCGTGCCGGTGCGTTCCCTGAAGGAGCGCCTCGTGCGCCTCCAGAACGACGTCGTCGATCCCACCGCGGCGGTCGAGGTGTCCGTGCCCGCCACGGTCAACACGGTGACCTGGGCGGCCATCTCGCCGCCTCGCGGGGGATGGGCGAGGCTCGACGCGATCGAGGCGGCCCGCCTGCGGACGACCGCCGAGGCCGGCATCGCCCGGGTGGCCGAGGCCATCCCGGCCGGCACGGGTGAGCAGATCGTGCACCGGGTGCGGGCCGACGTGTGGTCGGCGCCGGTCGAGGGTGCCGAGGCGGTCCCGGCCGGAGCGGGTTTCGGGGCGCTCAGCCTGGGGTTCCTCGACGGCGAGGACGAGGTCGCGGTCTTCGAGACCGGCACCTGGACGCGCCTCACGACGCCCAAGGGGCACGTGCTCGTCAAGCGCCGTTCGTCCCTGCTCTGAGGCGCGGTCCGGGGCACCCTCGGCCCGGCGGCCGCACGACGTGTGGCCCGGCCGCTCGGCCCGCCCGCTCGGCCCGTCATCGCTCGAACGTGTTGACCATGGCCTGGGCGGCGCGGTCGAGGTAGCCCCAGAGCATGGCGTCGTCGAGAGGTGCGAGCTCGAGCTCGTCGACGGCCACCCGCATGTGCCGGAGCCACCGGTCGCGAGCCTCGGGGGTCACGCGGAACGGCATGTGCCTCATGCGCAGGCGCGGGTGCCCGCGCTCCTCGCTGTAGGTCGTCGGGCCTCCCCAGTACTGCTCGAGGAACCCGGTCAGCCGTTGGATCGCCCCCTCGAGGTCCGCCTCGGGGTACATCGGCCACAGCACGTCGTCGGTGCGGACGCCCTCGTAGAACCGACGCACCAGCTTCTCGAAGGTCGGGCGCCCGCCAATCTGGTGCCAGAAGTTGCCCTGGGCCGAGTCGTCGCCGAGCCCGCGTCGCACGGTGACCGGCACGGCCGTGGGCAGGGCCGGTGGCGTCGACGGAGTCGGCGGGCGACCGTCGGACGCACCGGACGCACCGGACGCACCGGACGCACCGGACGCACCGGACGCGTCCGACGGCCGCGGCGTCAGCGGCAGGTCGTTCACTTGCGCTTCCCCCGGGGGACGTGGGGCGTCGGCACGGTGCGCGGCGCCCGGGCACCCTGCACCGAGGAGGCGCTGTCGAAGCCGGTCAGGACGACGCTCGTCAGCGACGGCAGGACGATGTCCATGCCGTCGAGCGTCTTCTTGAGCCGCGACCGCAGTTCGCGGTCGACGTTGTCGCGGTCCGCGGATCGGGTCTTGGCGACGATGCGGATGATCACGTGTTCGTCCGCGATGGACTGGATGCCCCACACCTCTGGCTGGTCGATGATCGCTCGCTTCCACTTGGGGATCGCCGCGAGCTCGTTCGCCGTGTTCAGCATCGCGTCCTGCACCTGGTCGACGTCGGCCGAGTAGGGCACGGCGAGGTCGATCACGACGCGCGTCCAGCCCTGGGACATGTTGCCCACCCGCAGGATCTCGCCGTTGCGGACGAACCACAGCACGCCGTTGACGTCGCGGATCTGCGTGACCCGGATGCCGACGGCCTCGACGACGCCGGCGGCGGGGCCGACGTCGACGACGTCGCCCACCCCGAGCTGGTCCTCGGCCACCATGAAGATGCCGTTGAGCATGTCCTTCACGATGTTCTGGGCGCCGAACGCGAGGCCCGCGCCGACGACGCCCGCGGCGCTGACGATGGCGACGACGTTGAAGTCGAGCTCGCCGAGGATCAGCACGAGGGCGATCGCGGCGACGACGACCGTGACGACGTTGTTGAGCACGCTGCCCAGCGTCCGGGTGCGCTGGACGACCCGGACCGCCTGCAGCGGCGAGGCGATGAGCGCCTGCGTGTCGTCGACGTTCTGCTTGCGCTTGATGCCGTTGACCACCTGGTCGACCACCCGGCGGATGGTGAAGTGCAGCGCGACGCGCAGCAGCACCGCGATCAGCAGGATGGCCGCGATGCGGATGGGCACGCGCCACATGTTCCAGAAGGCGTCCCAGTCGAACGACAGGGGGGCGGCAGGGTCGGTGGCGGCAGCGAGGAGGAGGTCCATATGGGCATCAAGTGAAGCACGCCTCGGGCGGCGCACCCGTGAGGCGCCTGGACGCACGGACGGCGGACCCTGTGACAGGGCCCGCCGTCCGCACGGTCCGCCGGGTCGACGGGCGACCGGTGCCGCGACTACTGCCGGTCGACCGCCTGCACGCGCAGTGCCCGCTCGACGCCCGCGACGCTCTCGCTGACGATCCGTCGGAGGGCCGGCGTCTCGGGGTTCGCCTCGAGCCACGCGTACGACGCGTCGACCAGGGCCTGGTCGGCGAGGCCGGCCGGGTACAGCCCCGAGACGAGCGTGTCGGCGATGTGGTAGCTGCGCGACTCCCAGATGCCGGTGAGCGACGCGAAGTAGCGCTCGACGAGCGGCTGCAGGACCGCCGGGTCGTTCGTGTGCTGGAACCCGAGCGTGGTCGCCCGGACGATGGCGTTCGGCTGCTCGGCGCTGTCGACGACCGACGCGAAGGCGGCGAGCTTGCCCTCGGTCGTCGGGATGGTCGCGCGCGCGCGTGCGGCCGCCTGGGCGCCGTTCGCCGTGTTGTCGTCGGCGAGCGCGGCGTCGATCTCGGCCTCGCCGGCTCCGCCGACGAGCACGAGGCCCTCGAGCAGCTGCCAGCGCAGGTCGGTGTCGACGGTGAGGCCGTCGAGGACGCGTGATCCGTCGAGCAGGCCGGCCAGCGCCTCCCGGTGCTCGTCGGTCGAGGCGATCGCCGCGAAGAACGTGACGAACTGGAACTGGGCGTCCGACCCGGCCTCGGCGTTCTGGGCGAGCGCCCAGAGGCCGTCGCCGACCTCGGTGACCGTGGAGGCGCGGCGCGCGGGGGCGACGTAGCTGCGGGCGGTCTGCAGCAGCTGCGAGAGCGTCGTGCGGATGGTCGTCGACTCGGTCTCGGTGGCGATGTTGTCGAGCACCAGGCGGACGTAGTCGGACGGCGAGGTCTCGGCGTCGCGCGTGGCGTCCCAGACCGAGCCCCACACCAGGGCGCGGGCGAGCGGGTTCGAGATCTTCGACAGGTGGGCGATCGCCGTGGCGAGCGAGACCTCGTCGAGGCGGATCTTCGCGTAGGCGAGGTCGTCGTCGTTGATCAGCACGAGGTCGCCGCGCGTCAGGCCGACCAGCTCGGGCACCTCGGTGCGCGTGCCGTCGACGTCGATCTCGACGCGGTCGGTGCGCACCAGGGAGTCGCCCTCGAGGGCGTAGAGGCCGATGGCGAGGCGGTGCGGGCGGATGGTGGGGTGGTCGGCGGGTGCCTCCTGCAGCACGGCGAACGACGTGATGACGCCGTTCTCGTCGACCTCGAGCTCGGGACGCAACGTGTTGACGCCCGCGGTCTCGAGCCACGCCTCGGACCAGCTGGTCAGCTCGCGGCCCGAGGTCGCCTCGAGCTCGACGAGCAGGTCGCTCAGCTCGGTGTTGGAGTGGTGGTGCTTCTTGAAGTACGCCGCGACGCCGGCGTAGAACGCGTCGATGCCGACCCAGGCGACGAGCTGCTTCAGCACCGACCCGCCCTTGGCGTAGGTGATGCCGTCGAAGTTCACCTGGACGTCTTCGAGGTCGGTGATCGTGGCCACGACCGGGTGGGTCGAGGGCAGCTGGTCCTGGCGGTAGGCCCAGCTCTTCTCCATGGCCTGGAAGGTCGTCCACGCCTCGGTCCACTCGGTGGCCTCGGCCGTCGAGATGGTCGACGCCCACTCGGCGAACGACTCGTTGAGCCACAGGTCGTTCCACCACTTCATGGTGACGAGGTCGCCGAACCACATGTGGGCGAGCTCGTGCAGGATCGTGACGACGCGACGCTCCTTGATGGCGTCGGTGACCTTGCTGCGGAAGACGTAGGTCTCGACGAAGGTGACGGCGCCCGCGTTCTCCATCGCACCGGCGTTGAACTCGGGCACGAAGAGCTGGTCGTACTTCTCGAACGGGTACGCGTAGTCGAACTTGTCCTCGTAGTAGGCGAAGCCCTGACGGGTCTTCTCGAAGATGTAGTCGGCGTCGAGGTACGCGGTCAGCGAGCGGCGCGTGAAGATGCCGAGCGGGATGGTGCGGCCGTCGGCGCTGGTGAGGTCGCTGCGGACGACGTCGTACGGGCCCGCCACGATCGCGGTGACGTAGCTCGAGAGCACCGGCGTGGGCGAGAAGGACCAGGTGCCGACCTCGCCGTCGACGACGGGCTCGGGGGTGGTCTGGTTGCTGACGACCTGCCAGCGGGCGGGGGCGGTGACCGTGAACCGGAACGTCGCCTTGAGGTCGGGCTGCTCGAAGACCGCGAAGACGCGGCGGCTGTCGGGCACCTCGAACTGCGAGTAGAGGTAGACCTCGCCGTCGACCGGGTCGACGAAGCGGTGCAGGCCCTCGCCCGTGTTGGTGTACTCGGCGTCGGCGACGACCTCGAGGACGTTCTCGGCCGCCAGGTCGGCGAGCTGGATGCGCACGCCGTCCGACACCGCGTCGACGTCGAGTGCGGTGCCGTTCAGCCTCACCGAGTGGACGGTGCGGGTGAGCGCGTCGATGAAGGTCGAGGCGCCGGGGATGGCGGTGAAGCGCACGGTGGTCGAGCTGCCGAACACCTCGTCGCCGCGGGTCAGGTCGAGGGCGATCTCGTACGACTGCACGTCGACGACGTTCTTGCGCTCCTGCGCTTCGACGCGGGTGAGGTTCTCTCCGGGCACGCTTGCTCCATCCGTCTGGGGTGAGTGGGGGGACTCGTGGTCCGCTGAGAGCCTAGACCGGCTGTACGACACCGGGGTGTTGACTGTGCGCATGACCGACACCACCGCGCCCGCCCCGGCCCCCGCCTCCCACACCGTCGTCGACTTCTGGTTCGACCCCTCGTGCCCCTGGGCCTGGATGACCAGCCGGTGGGTCGACGAGGTCGCGAGGCACCGGGACCTCGACGTCACGTTCCACGTCATGAGCCTCGCGGTGCTCAACGAGGAGAACGACGTCAGCGACGAGTACAAGGCGAACTTCGCGCGCATGCTGCGGTACACGCGACTCGTCACGGCGGCCGGCGAGCTCCACGGCCAGCAGATCGTGAAGCCCCTCTACGACGCGCTCGGCACCCGCATCCACCACGACGGCGAGAAGGACGGCGACGTCGTGATCGCCGGCGCGGTCGCCGAGGTCGGCCTGCCCGCCGACTTCGCGCGCCACGCCGACACCGACGAGTACGACGCGCAGATGCGCGCGAGCCACTTCGACGGCATCGGGCGCGTCGGCCAGGACGTCGGCACGCCCGTGATCGCCGTCGACGGCGTCGCGTTCTTCGGCCCCGTCATCTCGCCCGCACCGAAGGGCGAGGAGGCGCTGCGCCTGTGGGACGGAGTCGTCGCCGTGGCCTCGTACCCCGGCTTCTTCGAGATCAAGCGCACCCGCACGGTCGGGCCGATCTTCGACTGACCGGGGCACGGGGTCGAGGGCGGCCGGGCTTAAGATCGAGACCATGCGCATCCACGTGGCGACCGATCACGCCGGCCTCGACTTCAGCAAGACCGTCATCCAGCACCTCACCGACGCGGGCCACGACGTGACCGACCACGGTCCGACGAGCTACGAGCCGCTCGACGACTACCCGTCGTTCTGCATCGCGGCGGCGCGTGCCACCGTGCGCGACCAGCGTGCCGGTCACGAGGCGCTGGGCGTCGTCTTCGGCGGGTCGGGCAACGGCGAGCAGATCGCCGCGAACAAGGTCGAGGGCATCCGTGCCGCCCTGGTCTGGAACGACTCGACGGCGAAGCTCGCCCGTCAGCACAACGACGCCAACGTCATCGCCATCGGCGCCCGCCAGCACACCGAGGCCGAGGCCCTGGCCTTCATCGACGCCTTCGTCGCCGAGCCGTTCAGCCACGACGAGCGCCACGTCCGCCGCATCGCGCAGGTCAGCGAGTACGAGACCACGGGCGCCATCGCCGGGCACCCGGTCGACTGATCGCCGGGCACCCGGTCGACTGACGACGTAACGTCGAGAGCGGCGAGACCCCGACCGGGGGCTCGCCGCTCCGTCGTCTCCGCCCCCGCGCGCGAGACCGTCACACCGTCCCACCGAGAGAGGTGCCGCCGTGCCCGAGGGCCATTCCGTCCACCGCATCGCCAACCAGTTCCAGCAGAGCTTCGTCGGCCACCGCGTCGAGGTCAGTTCGCCGCAGGGGCGCTTCGCCGCCGGGGCCGAGAGGCTCGACGGCGCCACGATGGTGGACTCGAAGGCCGTCGGCAAGCAGATGTTCCTCGAGTTCGACAACGGGCTCTGGTTGCACGTGCACCTCGGGCTCTACGGCGCCTGGGACTTCGCCGGCGAGATCGCCACGGGCCACTCGATGGCCGAGTCGCGCACGCGCCGGTCGGCCACCCGGAAGGCCGAGGCCGCCCCCGACGACGACGGCGAGCACTCGATGTCGAGCATCGGCGCCCCCCGCAAGACCAGGGTGCGCATGGCCGAGCAGGAGAAGACCGAGGACGACGTCGAGTCGTTCCCGCCCGACCCCGTCGGTCAGGTGCGCGTCCGCCTGCTCACCGACACCGCCGTGGGCGACCTCCGCGGCCCGACGAAGTGCGAGGTGCTCGACGCGGCCGGCGTCGACCTGGCGATCTCGAAGCTCGGCCCCGACCCCCTCGTCGACTCGCCGAAGAAGGGGGCCGACCGCTTCGTGTCCATCGCGGGCAAGAAGCGCACCCCGATCGGCCTGCTGCTGATGGACCAGAGCGTGGTCAGCGGCATCGGCAACATCTACCGCGCCGAGCTGCTGTTCCGAGCACGGCTCGACCCGCACACCCCCGGCAACCAGGTGCCGGAGGACGTGTTGCGCGCCCTCTACAAGGACTGGACGAAGCTGCTCAAGAGCGGTGTCGAGCTCGGCCAGATGATGACGATGGACGGCCTCACGAAGGCCCAGCACGCCAAGGCCCTGCGCAGTCGGGCCGACCGCCATTGGGTGTACCACCGCGAGGGCCTGCCCTGCCGGGTCTGCGGGACGAACATCGTGATGGAGATGGCCGCGGGTCGCAAGCTCTACTGGTGCCCGACCGACCAGACTTGAGTGCATGCGGCACACCCCCACGTTCGTCCTGTCCGACGTCGACGAGGTCAAGCGGCTGGTCCGTGAGAACCCGTGGGCCACGATCGTCTCGCACACGGCCGCGGGGCTCGTCGCCTCGCACTACCCCGTCGTTCTCGAGGAGGACGCCGCCGACCCCGACGCGATCGTGCTCGTCAGCCACGTCGGCCGCCCCGACGAGCGCTCGCACGAGCTGGGCGAGCACGAGGTCATGGTCATCGTCCAGGGCCCGCACGGTTACGTCTCGCCCGGCTGGTACCCCGCCGAGCAGATCATCCCGACCTGGAACCACGTCACCGCGCACCTCTGGGGCACCCCCGAGATCCTCTCGGACGACGAGAACTTCCGCGTGCTGGGCGAGCTCGTCGACCACTTCGAGCGCGTCATGCCCGAGCCGTCGACGCTCACCCTCGACGAGGCGGGTTCGCGCCGGGTCGCGAAGGGCACCGTCGGCATCCGCCTGCGCGTGACCCGGTTCGACGCCCGCGCCAAGCTCAGCCAGAACAAGGCGCCCGAGGTCGTCGACCGCATCGTCGACGAGCTCGAGCACGGCGAGCACTACGCGCAGCCCGCGCTCGCCGCCGAGATGCGCCGGGTGCGCGACCGATGACGGTCGTCGGCGCCCCCGGAGGCGAGGAGGCGCGGCGCACGCTCCTGCGCGACGTCCGCCTGGTCGGTGGCGGGCCCGCCCCCGTGGACGCCCTGCTCGACGGTGGCCGGGTCGTCGCGCTCGCGTCCGGCCTCGCCCCCGACGGTGCCGAGGTGCACGACCTCGACGGCCGCTGGCTCGCCCCCGGCCTGTGGGACTCGCACGTGCACATGGACCAGTGGGCGCTCGTCCGTCGCCGCCTCGACCTGTCGGGGGCGCGCTCCGCCGCCGAGGCGGCGACGCTCGTGGGGGAGCGGCTGCGGTCCCGACCGGTCGAGGCGGGGTCGAGCCTGGTCGGCTACGGCTTCCAGGACGCGCTCTGGCCCGACGCCCCGAGCCGGGCGCTGCTCGACTCGGTGGCCGGCGACGTGCCGGTCGTCCTGGTCAGCAACGACCTGCACTCCGTCTGGCTCGACTCGGCCGCTCTCGCCCGGCACGGTCACGCCGACCACCCGACGGGCCTGCTTCGCGAGCAGCCGGCCTTCGACGTCAGCGCCGCGGTGAGCGTCGTCCCCGACGACCTGCTCGACTCGTGGGTCGACGAGGCCGTCGACGCGGCCGCCGCCCGAGGGGTCGTCGGCGTCGTCGACCTCGAGATGACGCTGGGCCTCGACCGCTGGGCGCGACGGGTGGCCGGCGGGACGCGCGGGCTGCGCATCCGTGCCGGGGTGTACCCGCGCGGTCTCGACACCGTCGTCGCCCGGGGCCTGCGAACCGGAGACGTCGTCCCCGGCACCGACGGCCTCGTGACGACGGGGCCGTTCAAGATCATCACCGACGGCTCCCTCGGCACCCGCACCGCGTGGTGCCACGACCCGTACCCCGGGCTCGAGGGCGACCCCGCGGCCCGGGGGCTGCGCATCTACGAGACCGACGAACTCGTCGGGTGGCTGCGCCGCGCCTCCTCGGCCGGGCTGGTGCCGGCCGTGCACGCCATCGGGGACGCCGCCAACGCCCAGGCCCTCGACGCCTTCGAGCAGGTCGGCTGCGCCGGCAGCATCGAGCACGCCCAGCTGCTCGACGCACGAGACGTCGAACGCTTCGCCCGCCTCGGCGTCGTGGCCAGCGTCCAACCCGAGCACGCCATGGACGACCGCGACGTGGCCGACCGGTACTGGGCGGGCCGCACCGGGCGCGCGTTCGCCTTCGAGAGCCTGGTCGCGGCCGGCGTCCGGCTGCAGCTCGGGTCGGACGCCCCCGTGGCACCGCTCGACCCGTGGGTGGCGATGGCCGCGGCGGTCTCCCGCTCGCGTGACGGGCGCGAGCCGTGGCACCCCGAACAGCGCGTGGTCGCCTCGGCGGCGCTCGCCGCGTCGACCGGCGGTCGGTCGACGGTCGAGGTGGACTCGGTCGCCGACCTCGTCGTCACCGAGCTCGACCCGCTCGCCGCGTCCGACGTCGAGCTGAGGGGCATGCCCGTCTCGGGCACGCTGCTCGGCGGCCGCTGGACCCACGCCGACCTCTGACCCGGGGACCCGACGGCGAAGGCCGCCACCCCGTGCAGGGTGGCGGCCTTCGTCCGTCTGGCGGGTGGCTCAGCCGGCGACGTGCGCGGCGAGGAACCAGCGGTCCTTCTCGAGGCCGCGCGAGATCTCGATGGCGACGTCCTGGCTCGAGGCGTCGAGTTCGCCGAGCTCGTCGATGGCCTCGCGGACGGCGACGAGCGAGGCGTCGATCTGGGCGACCAGCTCGGCGACGGTGACGTCGATCTGGTTGAAGCCGGGCGAGGTCGGGGGGATGACGGTCTTCGCGGCGACGGTCTCGATGCGGCCGTCGACGGGCAGGCCGAGGGCGACGACGCGCTCGGCGGCGAGGTCGGCCCATTCGCGGGCGTGGTCGACGACCACGTCGATGAGTTCGTGGACGGCGACGAACGCGATGCCGCGCACGTGCCAGTGGGCCTGCTTGCCGTTGACCGACAGCGCCGTCATGTCGGTGACGATCTGGCTGAGGAACTGGGCGACGCCGGCGGCGACGTCGGGGTCGACGGAACCCTGGGGGACGGTGCGGGTGATGTCGGTCATGACGTGGTCCTTTCCTAGACGATGAGGCAACGCTAGACGCCTGTGAGGATTCCGCAAGCAAGCTGAGGCTCGGCTCACCAAGGACAGGCTCACCTCACGTCTCGCCGCCCCAGGGCCGGGGTGGGGATAACCCCACCGTCGTTCCGGGCGCTGGCACCATGGGGTCGACGCGTCGGGCCGACCAGGCTCGAAGCATGATCCAGGAGACCCCCATCACCGCCGCGAACCCCTACCTCTCACCACCGTCCCGCCCCGGCGGGTACCGACGACGCTGGCGCGAGCTGCCGCGAGAGCTCGGCTACGTCGCGCTCTCGGCCGTCCTCGTCGTCATCGTCTCGGCGGCGGCCTCGCTGTTCCTGCACGCGGTCAACGGATCGAGCGACTCGCTGGGGACGCTCGTGTTCCTCGCCGTCGTCGTGTTCGGCGCCCTCTGGGTAGCCCGCTGGTTCGGCACCTTCGAGGTGCTGCGTCTGCGGTGGGCGAGCGACCGGCCGATCCGACCGGTCGACTGGACGCCGAACACCGCCTGGGGGCGGTCGACGAACCGCTTCGTGCGGGCCGTCTCGGTCTTCGCCAACCCGCACTACTGGCTGTACCTGCTCTACGGGGTCGTGGTCTTCCCGATCGTGGCGGGGTTCAGCACGTTCGTGCTGGTGTCGCTGCTGGCCGGCCCGATCGTGTTCGTCGTCGGGGCGTCCCTGCTCTTCGGCATCGTGCCCTCGATCCAGCCCGGCGACTGGATCTCGTTCGTGGGCAACGGGGCCGGCGTGGCCCTGACGCTCATCGCACTGGCGCTCTTCGCCGGCGTCGTCCTCCTCTACCCGTACGTCGTCCACGCCGCCGTCGTCATGCACCAGGCGATCGCCGCCGCCATGCTCGGCGGGTTCCGCAGTGAACAGCTCGAGGTCGAGCTCGCCGACCGCGAGATCTCGCGCACGGCCGCCCTCTCCGCCGAGGGCACGGCTCTCCGACGCCTCGAGCGCGACATCCACGACGGGCCGCAGCAGCGCCTGGTGCGCCTCCAGATGGACCTCGCCGCGGCCTCCCGCGTCGTCGACGCCGACCCCGAGAAGGGCAAGGCCCTCATCGAGGAGGCGCGGGCGCAGTCGCGCGAGGCCCTCGAGGAGTTGCGCGCCCTGTCCCGCGGCTTCGCGCCTCCGTTGCTCCTCGACCGCGGCCTCGTCGCGGCCCTCGAGTCGCTCGTCGACCGCTCGGTCGTGCCGACGACCCTGCTCGACCGGGTGCCCGCGCACGTGGTCGTGCCGAGCGACATCGAGCGCAACGCCTACTTCATCGCCTCCGAGCTGGTGACGAACACGGGCAAGCACGCCCAGGCCGCGAGTGCCGACCTCGTGCTGCGCACGCGGCAGGCGCCGGACGGCGTCGGCACCCTGCTCGAGCTCGTCGTCACCGACGACGGCCGGGGCGGCGCGGGGCTCCGCGACGGACACGGTCTCGCCGGCGTGCAAGAGCGCCTCGTGGGGCTCGGCGGGTTCCTCGACATCAGCAGCCCGCAGGGCGGGCCCACCATCGTCACGGTGAGCATCCCGATGGCGGTCGACGTGCCGAGCAGCCTCACGCTGCCCCTGCCGACCGAGCCGCTGCCGCCGTTCTCGGCGACGGCCGTCACCGAGCCGCTGCCCGACGGCCCGCTCGACCCGCCCGCGACGCTTCCGGGCGGTCCACTGGACCCGCCCGCCGGGCCGGCCCCTCGGTCGTAGACCCCCGGCCCGCCCCTAGTCTGGTCGGGTGAGTCTCCAGAGCCCCTCCCGTCAGCCGCTCCGCGTCGTCGTCGCCGACGACTCGGTGCTGCTGCGGGAGGGGCTCGTCCGGTTGCTCGACGAGATCGGGGTCGAGGTCGTCGGGGCGTACGGCGACGCCGACTCGCTGCTGGCCGACCTCGCCGAGGTGAGACCCGACATCGCCGTGCTCGACGTGCGCATGCCCCCGACCCACACCGACGAAGGCGTCCGGGCCGCGATCGAGGCCCGTCGCCGACGACCCGACCTCGGCATCCTGCTGCTGTCGCAGTACGTCGAGGTGGCGTACGCACGCGACCTGCTGGAGGCCGGCTCGGGCGGGGTCGGTTACCTGCTGAAGGACCGCATCGCCTCGATCGACGAGTTCCGTGACGCGCTCGCGCGGGTCTCCGACGGCGGGACGGTCCTCGACCCCCAGGTCGTGTCGCAGTTGCTCGGTCGACGCAGCGACCCGCTCGCGGCGCTCACCCCGCGCGAGCGCGAGGTGCTGACCCTCATGGCCGAGGGGCGGACGAACGCCGCCATCGCGGCCGAACTGGTGATCGGCACCGGGGCGGTCGAGAAGAACGTGACCTCGATCTTCCAGAAGCTGTTGCTCGAGGACAGCGGCAGCGACCACCGCCGCGTGTTGGCCGTCCTCGCGTTCCTGCAGCGCTGAGCCCACGGGTCGACGCACGGGTGCGACCACCGCGCGCCGTCCTCACGACGCCACCCGCGCCTCCTCGGGGCGTCAGCTGCCCGACTGCGAGCCGTCGGCGTCCGGGTCGGTGGGGGAGTCGGCCTGCGGGGCGCCGGCACGCGCGCCCGCGACGTCGAGGACGACGTCGCGCAGTTCGTGGCCGATGGTCTCGTAGCCGGCCGTCGTCGGGTGGATGCCGTCGAGGCTCGTGCCGGGTGCGTAAACCTCGCCGGCCCGGGCGAAGCCCCACGGATCGGTGAACGTCCACCCCTCGTCGACGACGTAGCGCTCGAGTTCGGCCTCGTACCGCGCGGCGGCGGCCGGGTCGCGGTCGTACGGCGGGATGGCCGCGACGACGACGTGCTTCGGTCGGATGGTGTCGACGATCGCGTCGTACGACGCCGCGGACTCGGCGAATCCCAGCCCGAGCCGCACGTCGTTGGTGCCGGACATGAGCACGAGGACGTCGACGTCGGCGACGGGCCGGACGGCGGCGGCCTGTTCTTGCACGGTGGACCCGCCCTTGGCGTAGCCCCCGACGTAGTCGACGCCGTCGCCCTGCGCGTAGGTCATCCAGGTGTCGGCGGTCAGCCCGTCGCTCAGCAGGCGACCTCCGCCTGCGGTCAACGAGTCGCCGACGACGGCGACGCGCACGCCGCCCGAGGCGGACGCCACGGCCCTGCCGGGTGCGGCGGCGGCCTGCACCGTCGTCGACCCGGACCCGGAGGCGCCGGTCGCGTGGGTCGTGGGGGCGGCGCACCCGGCCGCGAGGGTGGTCACGATCGCACCCGTCAGTGCGATCCGTGCGAGCGTCGCGTGTCTCATACGGTCATCTTGGGCCACGCCGCGTCGCGAGAAATCATCCCGCAGCAGGAGTTCTCGATGAACCCGCCGCGAGCCACCTGAGTGCCCCGAGCAGCGCCGGGCGCCCGCGGGAGAGGAGCGGAGCACGTTCGTCCACGGCACCTCCGGCGCCGGACGCCTCCGTGCAAGTAGCAGCCGAGATTCATACACGGCGCCCCCCGGCGCCGGACGCCGGAGGCGTCGAACAAACACGAGGGGATGACGGGAATCGAACCCGCGTGATCAGTTTGGAAGACTGAGGCTCTACCATTGAGCTACATCCCCGTGAGCGGCCTGGCCGCACGGGTGAGACAAGCATAAGGCATCGGTCGAGGTCGCTCCGTCACGGGCCCCCGGCGTCGGCTAGACTCGACGCGGCCTTCACGCACCCGACCTCAACGGGGACCACGTGTGGCGGCCGGTTCCAGGCTGAATCACGGGGCGTAGCGTAGTGGCTAGCGCGTCCGTTTTGGGGGCGGAAGATCGCAGGTTCGAGTCCTGTCGCCCCGACGATCGTCTACCTGCTGTCTCGGATGTGAGATCAGCGCCACCAACACAGGAGAAGCCCCACATTGGTCCAGACCACGGTTGAGAAGCTCAGCCCCACGCGCGTCAAGCTCAACATCGTCGTCACCCCCGACGAGCTCAAGCCCAGCGTCACGCACGCCTACGGTCACATCGCCGAGTCGGTCAACATCCCCGGGTTCCGCAAGGGCAAGGTGCCGCCGCCCATCATCGACCAGCGGGTCGGTCGTGAAGAGGTGCTCAACCACGCCGTCAGCGAGAGCCTCGACAAGTTCTACCGCGAGGCCGTGACCGAGACCGAGATCCGCGTCCTCGGCCGTCCCGAGGCCGACGTGGTCGAGTGGCCGGACGTCAAGGACTTCTCGGGCGACCTGAAGATCGCCGTCGAGGTCGACGTGCGTCCCGACTTCGACCTGCCCGACTACGACGGCCTCGAGCTGACGGTCGACACGGTCGACGTCACCGACGACGAGATCGCCGAAGAGCTCACGAACCTGCGCACCCGTTTCGGCACGCTGGTCACCGTCGACCGTCCGGCCACCTCGGGTGACTTCGCGCAGATCGACCTGACCGCCACCATCGGCGACGACGTCGTCGACACGGCCAAGGGCATCTCGTACGAGCTGGGTTCGGGCGAGCTGATCGAGGGCATCGACGAGGCCCTCGAGTCGCTGACCGCCGGTGAGAGCACCACGTTCGAGTCGAAGCTGCTCGGCGGTGACCGCGAGGGCGAGACCGCCCTCATCGCGGTCGACGTCACGGCCGTCAAGGAGCGCGAGCTGCCCGAGGCCGACGACGACTTCGCCCAGATCGCCAGCCAGTTCGACACCATCGACGAGCTCAAGGGCGACCTGAAAGAGCAGCTCGCCAAGTCGAAGACCTTCGGTCAGGGCGCGCAGGCGCGTGACCAGGTCGTCGAGAAGCTGCTCGAGTCCGTCGAGATCCCCGTCCCCGAGAAGCTCGTCGAGGACGAGGTGCACCGTCACCTCGAGCAGGAGAACCGCCTCGAGGACGACGAGCACCGTGCCGAGGTGAAGGAGAGCAGTGAGAAGGCCTTCCGCAACCAGATCCTCCTCGACGCCATCGCCGAGAAAGAGGCCGTCAAGGTCGAGCAGGACGAACTGACGCAGTACCTGATCCAGGGCGCCGCGCAGTACGGCATGGAGCCCGGCGAGTTCATCAAGGTCCTCGACCAGAACGGCCAGATCCCCGCCATGGTCGGCGAGGTCGCGCGTAGCAAGGCCCTCGCGGTCGTGCTCAGCAAGGCGAAGGTCGTCGACGGCGAGGGCGCCCCGGTCGACCTGTCCGCCTTCACCGCCACCGCGGGCGTCGGTGACGACGACGACCATGAGGGTCACGACCACGCGTAGTCGACGGGGTCGGGTCGTGTGACCCGTCACGTCGAGAGGGCCGGGTGCGGATGCGCACCCGGCCCTCCGTCGTCTGCGACGCCGCGCCTCCCGGGGCGTCTGGCGTGGCCCCGGAGGGCCCGGGAGGCGCGGTATCTGCCGTGGGCGAACAGCCCGGAACCCGCGCGTCGGCTCCGATAGATTCGACGACAAGCGACAACGAATGGGAGCTCCACCATGGCCGACGTGACACTGCCCAACAGTGTTTTTGACCGACTGCTCAAAGACCGGATCATCTGGCTCGGCTCTGAGGTCCGCGACGAGAACGCCAACGAGATCGCCGCGAAACTGCTGCTGCTCGCTGCGGAAGACAGCGAGAAGGACATCTACCTCTACATCAACTCGCCCGGCGGGTCGATCACGGCGGGCATGGCGATCTACGACGCCATGGAGTTCGTGCCGAACGACATCGTCACGGTCGGCATCGGCATGGCCGCGTCGATGGGTCAGCTGCTGCTGACCGCCGGCACGAAGGGCAAGCGGTACATCACGCCGAACGCGCGCGTCCTGCTGCACCAGCCGCACGGTGGGTTCGGCGGCACGTCGTCCGACATCCAGACGCAGGCCCAGCTGATCCTGTCGATGAAGCGTCGACTGGCCGAGATCACGGCGGCACAGACGGGCAAGACCGTCGAGCAGATCAACGAGGACGGCGACCGCGACCGCTGGTTCACCGCCGAAGAGGCCCTCGAGTACGGCTTCGTCGACCACATCCGCGGGTCGGCCACCGACGTCGTCGGCGGTGCCGGCACCGACCAGGCCTAGGCCTCCGCCCCTTCGTCAGAACGAGAAAGAGAAGAACTCATGGAACTCCCGATGATGGGTGGCGCGGGTCGAGTGCAGACCCCCGACTCCCGGTACATCCTGCCCAGCTTCGAAGAGCGCACGGCCTACGGCTACAAGCGCCAGGACCCCTACGCCAAGCTGTTCGAAGACCGCATCGTCTTCCTCGGCGTGCAGGTCGACGACGCCTCGGCGGACGACATCATGGCCCAGCTGCTCGTGCTCGAGAGCATGGACCCCGACCGCGACATCACGCTCTACATCAACTCTCCGGGTGGCTCGTTCACGGCCATGACGGCCATCTACGACACGATGCAGTACATCCGTCCCGAGATCCAGACGGTCTGCCTCGGTCAGGCGGCCTCGGCCGCGGCCGTGCTGCTCGCCGCCGGGCAGCCCGGCAAGCGCCTCGCGCTGCCGAACGCCCGCGTGCTGATCCACCAGCCCGCGACCGGTGGCAGCAGCGGTGGCCAGGCCTCCGACATCGAGATCCAGGCCGCCGAGGTGCTCCGCATGCGCACCTGGCTCGAAGAGACGCTGTCGAAGCACTCGAACAAGACGCCCGAGCAGGTCAACCGCGACATCGAGCGTGACAACATCCTCGGTGCGCAGGAGGCCCTCGAGTACGGCCTGGTCGACCAGGTCCTCGGTTCCCGCAAGAACCAGCCGGCCGCCCTCACGCGCTGACCACCGCATGACCACGAAGGCCCCGGGCGCCAGCCCGGGGCCTTCGTCGTGCCGACCGTCCGTCGCACGACCGGCGGGGCGCGGCGGATGTGCGCGAACCACCCGGGTCGGTCCGTGGGCGTCGGTGGTTCGGGTTAGGCTCGTGGACACGACGACCGGTCCCGGTCGATGACCTCAGCCAACCAGGGAGGCCGAGCATGGCGCGCATAGGTGAGAGTGCCGATCTGCTCAAATGCTCGTTCTGCGGCAAGAGCCAGAAGCAGGTCCAGCAGTTGATCGCCGGTCCGGGCGTCTACATCTGCGACGAGTGCGTCGAGCTCTGCAACGAGATCATCGAAGAGCGCCTCGCCGAGGCGGGTGACGAGCCCACGAGCGAGTTCGACCTGCCCAAGCCGCGCGAGATCTACTCGTTCCTCGAAGAGTACGTGATCGGTCAGGACGCCGCGAAGCGCGCCCTGTCGGTGGCCGTCTACAACCACTACAAGCGCATCCGTGCCGCGTCGACCCTCACGGCCGCCGAGTCGCTGGCCGACGAGGTCGAGATCTCGAAGTCGAACATCCTGCTGATCGGCCCCACGGGCTGCGGCAAGACGTATCTCGCGCAGACCCTGGCGAAGCGGCTCAACGTGCCCTTCGCCGTGGCCGACGCCACGGCACTGACCGAGGCCGGCTACGTCGGCGAAGACGTCGAGAACATCCTGCTGAAGCTGATCCAGGCCGCCGACTACGACGTCAAGCGTGCCGAGACCGGCATCATCTACATCGACGAGATCGACAAGATCGCGCGCAAGGCCGAGAACCCGTCCATCACCCGTGACGTCTCGGGCGAGGGCGTGCAGCAGGCGCTGCTCAAGATCCTCGAGGGGACGGTCGCCTCGGTGCCGCCGCAGGGTGGCCGCAAGCACCCCCACCAGGAGTTCATCCAGGTCGACACGACGAACGTGCTCTTCATCGTCGCCGGGGCGTTCGCCGGGCTCGAGGACATCATCTCGAACCGCGCGGGCAAGCGCGGCATCGGCTTCGGTGCCCCGCTGCACACCAAAGAAGACGAGGCGGCCCTGTTCAGCGAGGTCCTGCCCGAAGACCTGCACAAGTTCGGGCTGATCCCCGAGTTCATCGGGCGTCTCCCCGTCGTCACCACGGTCACGCAGCTCGACCAGCCCGCACTGATGCAGATCCTCACCGAGCCGAAGAACGCGCTCGTGCGCCAGTACCAGCGCATGTTCGAGATCGACGGGGTCGAGCTCGAGTTCGACCGCGGTGCCCTCGAGGCCATCGCCGACCTCGCGGTCCTGCGGCAGACGGGTGCCCGCGGGCTCCGTGCCATCCTCGAAGAGGTGCTGGGGCCGATCATGTTCGACGTCCCCTCCGACGAGACGGTCGGGCGCGTGGTCGTCACCCGCGCCTCCGTCCTCGAGAACGCCGCGCCGACCATCGTCCCGCGGCTCGTCGAGCACCGCACCGAGAAGTCCGCCTGACACCGGCTCGCAAGCTGCACGGCACGACGAACGCCCCCGCTCCTTGAGTGGGGGCATTCGCCGTCCCGAGGGCGCGTCCTGGTGTGCGAGGCCTGGATTCGTGCAGCGGCGGACCGGGCGCCACGACACCGCGTTTCGTGCATGGCACCCCGACTAGTCCGGGTGCCATGCACGAAACGCGGTGCGGTGCGGTGCGATGCGCGCCGAACCTGAACCTGAGCCCGAGCAGCAGCCCGCAGCCAGCCCGCCGTCAGGCGAGCCCGCGGCGGGCGAGCAGCGGCTCGACCCGGGCGTCGCGCCCGCGGAAGTCGCGGTAGGCCTCGAGGGGGTCCTTCGAGCCGCCGACGCCGAGCAGGCGCGACCGGAAACGGTCGCCGTTCTCGCGCACGAGCCCGCCGTTCTGCTCGAACCACTCGACGGTGTCGGCGTCGAGCACCTCGCTCCAGATGTACGAGTAGTAGCCGGCGTCGTAGCCCCCGGCGAAGGTGTGGGCGAAGTAGGTGCTCGAGTAGCGGGTGGGGACCGACGCGAGGTCGAGGCCGACCGCGGCCAGCGCCTCCTGCTCGAAGGCCTCGACGTCGGTGACGGCCGCCGCCTCGGCCGCCGACAGCGCGTGCCAGGCCTGGTCGAGCAGGGCGGCGGCGAGGTACTCGCTCGTCTCGAAGCCCTGGTTGAAGTCCTGCGAGGCGAGGAGGGCGTCGACGAGGTGCCGGGGCAGCCGCTCGCCGGTCTCGTGGTGGACGGCGTAGTGGGCCAGCACCTCGGGCCAGAGCATCCACATCTCGTTCACCTGGCTCGGGAACTCCACGAAGTCGCGGAAGACGTTGGTGCCCGAGAAGGACGGGTAGGTGACCCGGGCGACCAGCCCGTGCAGTGCGTGCCCGAACTCGTGGAAGAACGTGGTGACCTCGTCGAGCGTCAGCAGGGTCGGCCGGCCGGCCGACGGCTTCGGCACGTTCAGGTTGTTGACCACGACGGTCGGCAGGCCGGTCAGGGACGACTGCGAGACGAGCGGGTTCATCCAGGCACCGCCGCGCTTGCTGTCGCGCGTGTACAGGTCGAGCACGTAGAGGCCGACCTCGCCGCCGTCCGCGTCGGTGACCTCGAAGACGCGGGCTTCGGGGTGGTAGCCGACGAGGTCGCGGCGTTCGGCGAAATGCAGGCCGTACAGCGACTCCGCCGCGAAGAAGACGCCGTCGTGCAGCACGCGCTCGGCCTCGAAGTACGGGCGCATCGCCGCGGTGTCGACGTCGTGTTCGTCGGCGCGGACGCGCTCGGTGTAGAAAGCCCAGTCCGAGGCGCGGACCGGTCGGCCGGCGACGCGTTCGAGCGCGGCCTGCTCTGCACGGGCGTTGCGGGCCGCCGGCGGCGCGAGGCGGCCGAGCAGGTCGGCCACCGCCTCGGGGGTGCCGGCGGTCTCGCCCGCGGTGACGTAGGCGGCGTGCGAGGCGAAGCCGAGCAGCTCGGCACGCTCGGCCCGCAGGCGGGCGATCTCGAGCACGAGGCCGCGGTTGTCGTGGTCGCCGCCGCGGCGTCCGCGGGACAGCGAGGCCTGCATGATGCGCTCGCGCAGCGACTCGCTCGTCAGGCTCGCCAGGTACGGGTGGCCGCTGAACAGCACGAGGGTGATGACGTACCGGCCGTCGAGCCCCCGCTCGCGCGCGGCCTCGGCGGCCGCGTCGATAGCCCCCTGGTCGAGGCCGTCGAGCTCGGCGACGTCGTCGACCACGACGGCGAGGTCGTTCGTGTCGGCCAGCAGGTTCTTCTCGAAGCGGGTGGTCAGGGTCGAGAGCCTGCCGTTGAGCTCGCGGAGGCGCCCCTTCTCGTCGTCGCCGAGCGCGGCACCCGAGCGGGTCGCCTCGTCGACGAGTCGTTCGACCAGGTAGCGCTGCTCGGCGGTCAGGTCGAGGTCGTCACGGTGCTCGTGGACGGCGCGCAGCCGGGCGAACAGGCGCGGGTCGAGGCGGATGGCGTCGGCGTGGGCCGCCAGCCTGGGGGCGAGGTCGAGCTCGAGGGCGTCGGTCGCCTCGGTCGAGTCGGACGAGGTCTTGTTGAAGAACACGTGCTCGACCCGGGTCAGCGTGGCTCCGCTGCGCTCGAGGGCGGCGACGGTGTTCTCGAAGGTCGGCTCGGCCGGGTCGGTGGCGATCCGCTCGACCTCGGCCAGCTGCTCGGCGAATCCGGCCTCGAACGCCGGGCCGTAGTCGTCGTCGGTGATGTCCGCGAACGGCGGCAGCGAGTACGGCAGCGTGCTGGGGGTGAGGAACGGGTTCGTCATCAGCCCACCCTAGGAGGCGCGCTAGGGTCGCGACATGAGCGACCGCCCCGAGACGCCCGCCCGTTACACCCACGGCCACCACGAGAGCGTGCTGCGCAGCCACTCGTGGCGCACGGTCGAGAACTCGGCCGCGTACCTCGAGCCGCACCTGGTGCCCGGCGTGAGCGTGCTCGACGTCGGCTCGGGCCCCGGCACCATCACCGTCGACATCGCCGGACGCGTCGCCCCGGGGCGGGTGGTCGGCGTCGACGCTGCCGCCGGCATCGTCGAGCAGGCGACGGCCCTCGCGGTCCGGTCCGGCCTGCACAACGTCCGCTTCGAGACGGCCGACCTCTTCGCGCTGCCCTTCGACGACGACGCGTTCGACGTCGTGCACGCGCACCAGGTGCTGCAGCACGTCGGCGACCCGGTCGCGGCCCTCCGCGAGATGCGCCGGGTGACCCGGCCCGGGGGAGTCGTGGCCGTCCGCGACGTCGACTACCACGGCTGCGTCTGGGCTCCCGAGAACCGAGGTCTCGATCGCTGGATGACCGTCTACCAGGCGGTGCACCGGGGCAACGGCGGTGAACCCGACGCGGGGAGGCGCCTCAAGGGCTGGGCGCTCGAGGCGGGCTTCGTCGACGTGGCGAGCAGCGCCTCCGTGTGGTGCTTCGCCTCGGACGAGGACCGCACCTGGTGGGGCGACAGCTGGGCGGCCCGGGCGACGGAGTCGGCGTTCCACGCCGACGCGATCGAGAAGGGCGCCGCCACCGACGGCGAGCTGCACGCGATCGCCGACGCCTGGCGCGCCTGGAGCGACGCCCCCGACGGCTGGCTGATCATGCCCCACGGTGAGGTGCTCGCCCGCGCCTGAGGGACGGCACGCCCCGCACGACGCGACGTGCCGCCCGCCTGGCGAGGCGGACGGCACGTCGTGGCGTCGAGAGGCGGCTGGCCCTAGTCCTCGTCGCCCTCGGCATCGACGGGCTCGTGGACGTGGGCCTCGCCGGTGACGGCGTCGACGCGGATGACCGTGCCGTCGTCGAGCTCGACGACGGGGCGGCGCTCGAGCCAGGTCAGCGTCCAGCGCCACGACGTCGCGTCGACGCCCTGGTCGGAGAGCTCACGCTCGACCTGGGCGACCGCCCCGAGGACGGGAGCGGGCAGTTCGGCCGGAGCCGCGCCTCCCACGCTCCACCGCGTGCCGAGCTGCATCAGGCACCCGCCGTCGGAGCGGGGGCGGCTGCCGGGGCGGTCGCCCCGTCGGCCGGCTGCTCGGCGAACACGATGTCGCCGACCGCGAGCTCGTCGCCCTCGGCGAACGACAGCTCGGCGATCTTGCCGACCGCCGCGAGGTCACCCGCCGCGAGCCGGACGAGGTCGAGCTGGGCGGCCGGGCCCGTGATGACGGCCGAGGCCACCGGGGTCTTCTGCGAGGCCTTCGCGTCGGACTTCGCCCGACGGACGAAGATCAGCGCCTGGCCCACGAGCCCGACGAGGCCCGACGAGCGCTCGCCCTCGGCGAGGCCGAGCTCGCCGACCGTCGGCCACGCGGCCCGGTGGACCGAGTCGTCGTGGGTCCACGACCAGACCTCCTCGGTCGCGAAGGGCAGGTACGGCGCCAGCAGGCGCAGCAGGCCCTCGAGGACCGTCCGCAGTGCGAGCACGGCCGAGGCCTGCTCGGCCGGGGTGGTCGCCCCGTAGGCGCGCTCCTTGACGAGCTCGAGGTAGTCGTCGCAGAAGGCCCAGAAGAACTTCTCGGTCGTCTCGAGCGCGCGGGCGTGGTCGTAGCCCTCGAGTGCCTCGGTCGCGGTCTCGACCACGGCGGCGAACGACGCGAGCAGGTCGCGGTCGAGCGGCTGCGTGATCTCGAACTCACCGGAGGGCAGCTCGAACGAGTACACGAACTTCGCCGCGTTCAGCACCTTGATCGCCAGGCGACGACCGATCTTGATCTGCTTCGGGTTCTGCGGGTCGAACGCGGCGTCGGTGCCCAGTCGGCTCGACGCCGCCCAGTAGCGCACCGAGTCGGAGCCGTGCTCGTCGAGCATGGCGGCCGGCGTGACGACGTTGCCCTTCGACTTCGACATCTTCTTGCGGTCGGGATCGACGATGAAGCCCGAGATCGAGGCGTTCTTCCAGGGCACGGTGCCCGACTCGAGCTGCGACCGCAGCATCGTCGAGAACAACCAGGTGCGGATGATGTCCTGCCCCTGCGGGCGCACGTCGTACGGGAACACCAGGTCGAACAGTTCGGGGTCGCGCTCCCACCCGCCGGCCAGCTGGGGCGTGAGCGACGAGGTCGCCCAGGTGTCCATCACGTCGACCTCGCCCTGGAACCCGCCGGGCACGCCGCGCTGCGACTCGTCGTAGCCGGGCGCCGTGTCGGACGCCGGGTCGATCGGCAGCTGGTCCTCGGACGGGACGATCACCCGGTCGAACACGGGGTTGCCGTCACCGTCGAGCGGGTACCAGACCGGGATCGGCACGCCGAAGAAGCGCTGACGCGAGATCAGCCAGTCGCCGTTCAGGCCGTTGACCCAGTTGTCGTACCGCACGCGCATGAAGTCGGGGTGGAAGGCCACCTGGGCGCCCCGCTCGAGCAGCGAGCCCTTGAGCTGCTCGTCGCGGGCTCCGTTGACCACGTACCACTGCCGGGTCGACACGATCTCGAGGGGCTTGTCGCCCTTCTCGAAGAACTTCACCGGGTGCGAGATCTTGCGGATCTCGCCCACGAGCTCGCCCGAGGCCGTGAGCTGCTCGACCACCGACTGCTTGGCGCTGAACACCGTCTTGCCGGCCAGCTGGGCGTACGAGGCGCGACCAGCCTCGGACGTGATCGCCTCGGGCGCCTCGCTGACGAACCGTCCGTCGAAGCCGATCACGGCTCGGTTCGGCAGCTGCAGCTCACGCCACCACACCACGTCGTTCGTGTCGCCGAAGGTGCAGACCATGGCGATGCCCGACCCCTTGTCGGGCTGGGCCAGGTGGTGCGCGACCACGGGCACCTCGACGTCGAACAGGGGCGAGCGGACGGTCGTGCCGAACAGCGCCTGGTAGCGCTCGTCGTCGGGGTGCGCCACGAGGGCCACGCAGGCCGGCAGCAGTTCGGGGCGCGTCGTGTCGATCAGCACGTCGCCCTCGCCGTCGGTGCGGTGGAAGGCGAGCTTGTGGTACGCACCGGGCATCTCTTTGTCTTCGAGCTCGGCCTGGGCGACGGCCGTGCGGAAGGTGACGTCCCAGAGGGTGGGGGCGTCGGCCTGGTAGGCCTCGCCGCGCGCCAGGTTGCGGAGGAACGCCTTCTGGGCGATGGCCTGCGACCCGTCGTCGATGGTGCGGTAGCTCTGGGTCCAGTCGACCGAGAGGCCGAGCTTCCGCCAGACGTCCTCGAACTGCTTCTCGTCCTCGACGGTCAGGCGCTCGCAGAGCTCGATGAAGTTGCGGCGCGAGATCGGCACCTGGTCGGCGGCCTTCGACGACTTGTTGTCGCCGCCCTCGAAGGGCGGGGTGAAGTCGGCGTCGTAGGGCAGCGACGGGTCGCAGCGCACGCCGTAGAAGTTCTGGACGCGACGCTCGGTGGGCAGGCCGTTGTCGTCCCAGCCCATCGGGTAGAACACGCTCTTGCCGCGCATGCGTTCGAACCGGGCCTTGACGTCGGTGTGCGTGTAGCTGAACACGTGGCCGATGTGCAGGCTGCCCGAGGCCGTGGGCGGGGGCGTGTCGACCGAGAACACGGAGGCGCGGGTCGCGCCGGTGCGGTCGAAGCGGTAGGTGCCGCGGCCCTCCCAGACCTGACCCCAACGGGCCTCGAGTCCTTCGAGGGCGGGCTTCTCGGGCATCGCTGACGGCATGGTCTTCTCCGGTTCTGTGGACGGCACCGTGTCGGTGGGGAGGTGCCTGGTTGTGGGACTCCGACCAGTGTACGCACCCTCGCGAGGCGTCCTCGGGGACCGTCGCCGCGCCTCCCGGGCGGTGCGGTCGCTGCACCGATGCAGTCGCTGAACTGGTACTGACATGGCAGCCCTGGTAGGCTCGACGGGTTTTGCCGACACCGGGGTCGACGTCCACCGCCCGACGACCTGGAGGCCTCACCTGATGTCAGCCAAGAAGCACGACAGCAAGAAGTCCGCCCGCCGCACGCTCACCACCGACGACGTCACCGTCGTCGAGGAAGGTCTGCTCAAGCGCGCGGTGAGCGCCGCGGCGCTCGGCAACGCCATGGAGTGGTTCGACTTCGGCGTCTACGCCTACATCACGACGACCATCGCGCAGGTGTTCTTCCCGCCGGGCGACGACGCGCTGAACATCCTCTTCACCTTCGGCACGTTCACCGCCGCGTTCGTCGTGCGCCCGATCGGTGGCGCGTTCTTCGGTCCACTCGGCGACCGCATCGGCCGGCAGAAGGTGCTGGCGCTGACGATGATCCTGATGGCCGCCGGCACGCTGGCCATCGGGCTCATCCCGTCGTACGCGACGATCGGCCTCTGGGCGCCCGTGCTGCTGCTGCTGGCCCGCCTGCTGCAGGGCTTCTCGACCGGCGGCGAGTACGGAGGCGCGGCCACGTTCATCGCCGAGTACTCGCCCGACAAGCGCCGCGGCTTCATGGGCTCGTGGCTCGAGTTCGGCACGCTCGCCGGCTACGTGCTCGGTGCCTCGCTGGTCACCGGCCTCCAGCTCGGCATGAGCGAGGAGGCGCTGCTCGCCTGGGGCTGGCGCATCCCGTTCCTGATCGCCGGGCCCCTCGGCCTCATCGGGCTCTACCTGCGGCTCAAGCTCGAGGAGACGCCCGCGTTCCAGAAGCAGCAGGAGGAAGCCGCCGGACGCGAGCACGCGAAGGTGCCGTTCGTGAAGCTGTTCGCCGAGAACTGGCGTGCGCTGATCGTCTGCATCGGCCTCGTGCTGGTGTTCAACGTGACCGACTACATGCTGCTGTCGTACATGCCGACCTACCTGACCAACACGCTCGGTCGCAGCGCGACCTCGGGGCTGCTGCTCGTCATCGTCGTGATGGTGCTGATGATGATCGTCATCACGTTCAGCGGGCGCCTCAGCGACCGGTTCGGCCGCCGACCGGTGCTCTTCGCCGGCTGCGTCGGGTTCCTGGTGCTGTCGTGGCCGGCGCTCAAGCTCGTGCAGTCCGAGAGCACGCCGCTCGTCTTCGTGGGCCTGCTGGTGCTCGGCCTCGTGCTCGTCACGTTCACCTCGACGATGCCCTCGACGCTGCCCGCGCTGTTCCCGACGATCATCCGCTACGGCGCCCTGGCCATCGCGTTCAACGTGTCGGTCTCGCTGTTCGGCGGCACCACCCCGCTCGCGACCGAGGCGCTCGTCGTCTGGGCCGAGGGTCGTGGCTTCTCGTGGGCCCACGACATCCCGGCCTTCTACCTGATGGCCGCGGCCGTGATCGGCCTCGTCGCCGTCTGGTTCACGAAGGAGACCGCCAACGAGCCGCTGCTCGGTTCGGGCCCGTCGGTCGCCACCGACGACGAGGCGCGCGAACTGGTCGAGGCCTACGCCGACGAGTCGAGCGAGGTCGCGAAGTCGGACTGGGCGCTCGAGTGGGCCCAGTCCGGGCTGATCGACGTCGTCGACCCGAAGGCCGCCGAGGCCGACGCCGCCCGCCGGGGCTGAGCCGACCCCGCCGTCCGGGGCCGGACCGACCCGTCGTCCGGGCCGACTACGGCCGGGCGGCGAGCAGGGCCCGCGTGTGGGCGTGCTGCGGGCGACCGAAGACGTCGGCCGTGGCGCCCTGCTCGACGACCCGCCCCTCGTGCAGCACGGCGACGCGGTCGGACACGTGCTCGACCACGTCCAGGTCGTGCGAGATGAAGAGGTACGCCAGGCCGTCCTGACGCTGCAGGTCGTCGAGCAGGTCGAGCACCTGGGCCTGCACCGAGAGGTCGAGAGCCGAGACGGGCTCGTCGCAGACGATCACCCGGGGTCTCGGGGCGAGGGCCCTGGCGATCGCGACCCTCTGGCGCTGGCCGCCCGACAACGTGTCGGGGCGGCGCCCGACCGTGTCGGCCGGGAGCCCGACCCGGCCCAGCAGGGCGACGACCTCGGCCTCGACCGGTCGGAGGCGCGTCCGGCGACCGGACGTCAGGGCGTCCGCGAGCACCCGGCCCACCGTGAAGCGCGGGTCGAACGAACTCGAGGGGTCCTGGTAGATCGCGCCGAGGTCGGCCCGGCGCGGACGCCGGTCCCGCTCGCGCAGCGGAGCCCACCGGGCGCCGAGCAGGTCCACCGTCCCGTCGTCGGGTTCGTCGAGGCCGAGCAGCAGGCGCGCGGTCGTGGTCTTGCCCGAGCCCGAGGCGCCGACCAGGCCGAGGGTCTCGCCGGCGTGAAGCGTGAGCGAGACGCCGTCGACGGCGACCCGGTCGGGGCCGCGGCGGCCGGCGAAGACCCGGCGGAGGTCCGTGGCGACGAGGACCGGCGGGGCCGTGACATCCGTCGCCGAACCGCGCGCGCCTCCTGACGGGGGAGGGGTGCTCGCGGGGTCCGGGGCCGAGTCGCGCGCGCCTCCCGCCGCCCGGGTGCCGGGCGTGGAGGGCGTCGACAGGCGGCGCCCGCGCGGCACCCCGCCGGGCAGGGCGGCGACGAGCATCCGCGTGTGGTCGGCCTCGGGGGAGTCGAGCACGCGCGCCGTGGGCCCCTGCTCGACCACGACTCCGTCGCGCAGGACGACGACCCGGTCGGCCAGGCGACGCACCACGCCGAGGTCGTGACTGATGGCGAGGACGGCCGTCCCGTCGTCGCGCAGGGCGGCGAGCCGGTCGACGACGACGCGCTGCACCTCGGAGTCGAGCGCCGTCGTGGGCTCGTCGGCGACGATCAGGCCGGGGCGCAGCGCGAGGGCCGCCGCGATGAGTGCCCTCTGACGCAGGCCCCCCGACAGCTCGCCCGAGCGGAGCCCCCGACGCGTCTCGGGGTCGGGCATCCCGACCTCGGTCAGCACCTCGAGCACGCGGGCCCGACGCTCGGCGGCCGACAGCCGGGTGTGCAGCCGCAGTGCGTCGTCGATCTCACGCCCGACGGGGCGCAGCGGGTCGAGCGAGACCAGGGCGTCCTGCAGGACGAGACCGACGCGCGGGCCGCGCAGCCGTCGCCAGCCCCGCTCGGTCAGCGTCAGCAGGTCGTCGTCGCCCAGCCGGAGCACGTCGGCGCCCACCGTGCCTCCGGTCAGTCCCAGCAGGGCCCTGGCGGTCACGCTCTTGCCCGACCCGGACTCGCCGACGAGGGCCACGCACTCGCCGGGGCGGAGCGAGAACGACACGTCGTCGACGGCCGTGACCCCGTCGAAGGCGACGTGCAGGTGCTCGACGACGAGGTCGTCCGAGGAGGCGCGGCGCCCGTCGCCGTGCGGGGCCGCGGGGCCCGAGGGGGTCGCGGTCACGGCCGACCTCCCCGGCCGCGACGGGCGAGCCCACGACCGAGCACGGTCGCGGAGGCGGCCGTCACGACCACGGCGAGGCCCGGGAAGACGGTCATCCACCAGGCGATCGCGAGGTAGGTGCGGCCGGCCGACAGCATGGCTCCCCATTCCGGCGCCGGCGGAGGCGACCCGAGACCGAGGTAGCTCAGCGACGACGCCCAGACGACGGCCTGGCCGAGGCCCAGCGTCGCGAGCACGACGACCGGCGCCAGCGCGTTCGGCAGCACGTGGCGCACGAGCACGACGGCCGGTCGTCGGCCGAGCACGGTCGCGGCCTCGACCATCGGCGACCGGCGGACGGCGGCCACCTGGCTGCGCACGATGCGGGCGTACCCCGGCGCCGTGGCGAGGCCCACGGCGATCGTCGCGGGCACGGCGCCCGGGCCGGTGAAGGCTATGACGACGAGCGCGAGCAGCAGGCCGGGAAGGGCGAAGAGCACCTCGAGCACCCGGCTGACGCCGGCGTCGGTCGCGCGCCCGGCCCACCCGCGTCCCCCGAGACCCGCCAGCACCCCGAGCGCCGTGCCGAGGCCGGTGCCGACGACCGTGGCGACCAGCCCGATGGTGAGCGAGGCGCCGGCTCCGTGCACGACGCGGGTCCACACGCCGCGCCCCGACTCGTCGGTGCCGAAGGGGTGGGCGAGCGACGGGCCGGCGAAGGCGTCGCCCGGGGACACCGCGAGCGGGTCGGCGGGGGCCAGCAGTCCCGGCGCGACGGCCATCAGGACGACGAGCAGCAGCAGGGCCGCGGCGACCGTCTCGGCTGCGCCGAGCGGTGGGCGACGCCGGCGGGTGCGGGACGAGGAGGCGCGGGTCGGTCCGCCACCCCGGGGCAGGTCGGGCAGCACGGTCACGTCGCACGCCCCCGGGGGTCGACGGCCCGCTCGGCCAGGTCGCCGAGCGCGACGACCACGACGTAGGCCAGGGCCGAGACGAGGGCGACCCCGGTGACGAGCGGGATGTCGCGCAGGGTGACCGCGCCCAGCAGGGTGCGGCCGAGGCCCGGGCGGGCGAACACCGACTCGACGACGACGGCGCCGCTCAGCAACGAGCCGAACGCCCACCCCGACAGGGCCAGTCCGGGCAGGGCGGCGTGGCGCAGCAGGTGGCGGGAGAACAGCCCGGACGGGCTCTCGCCCCGCGCCCGTGCCGAGATCGCGAACGGCGCCGCGGCCGCGTCGAGCAGCGAGTCGCGGGTGACCTGGCCGAGGAACCCGGCGACGGGGATCGCGAGGGTGACGACCGGCAGCACGAGCCCGGCGGGCGTGCCCGTGCTCACCGGGGGCAGCAAGCCGAGGCCGGTGCTGAAGACGAGGATCAGCAGGCTCGCCAGCCAGAAGTGCGGCACCGCCGAGGCGACCACCTCGAGCCCGGACGAGACCGTCGCGGCGACCCGGCCGCTGAGGGTCGCCCACCAGGCCGTGCCGATCGCCAGGAGCCAGGCCACGACGAGCGACAGCAGCGCGAGGCCGATCGTGCCGGGCAGTTGGTCGAGCAGCAGTCGGCCGACGTCGGTCCGCAGCGAGTACGAGGTGCCCAGGTCGCCGGTCGCGAGCCTGCCGAGCTGCGCGAGGTACTGCACCAGCAGGGGCTGGTCGAGACCGTACTGCCGACGCACCGTGTCGAGCGCCTCGGCCGACGCCTGGGACCCCGGCCCGCCGAGGATGGCCTCGGCGGGGTCGCCCGGCACGAGGCGGATCGCGAAGAAGATCAGGGTGGCGACCGCCCAGAGCACGAAGACCGCACCCAGCAGGCGGCCGACCAGCCACCGCCCGGCCCGTCGCCACCGCCCCGGCCGCACCCCGGTCAGCTCGCCTTGTAGGCGTCGTACATGGTCGGGGCCTGGACGGTCGGGAGGGCGCGGACCCCCTGGACCTCCGAGCGCACGAGGTAGTGGTTCTGCTGGTCGTAGAGCGGCAACACGTGCCACCCCTCGAGGATGGTCTGCTGGGCCTGCTGGTAGAGGTCGGCCCGTTCGTCGGCGTCACTGGTCTCGGAGGCGCGGGTCAGCAGGTCGTCGAGGGCCGGGTCGTCCGTCTGGGACAGGTTGGCGAAGTAGCCGCTCGGGGCCGGGGTGATGCCGGCGCTGTCGTAGAGGATGCGCAGGACGTCGGGACCGACCTTCGTGTACGGCGCGCTGACCAGGTCGTACTCGTTCGCGGCGAGGGCGCCATACCAGCTCGACAGGTCGAGGGGCTCGAGGGTGACGGCGAAGCCGAGGTCCTTCGCGCCGGCCTGCACCTGTTCGAAGAGCGACTGCTCGGCGGGGATCGACTGGTTCGTGCTGACCGGGAAGGTCGCGGCGAGGCGCACGCCGTCCTTCGTGCGGTACCCGTCCGCGTCGCGGGTGGTCCAGCCGGCCTGGTCGAGCAGGTCGTTCGCCGCGTCGGCGTCGACGTCGAAGAGCGACTCGTCCGAGAACGCAAGGGGTTCGACGCTCGAGAGCGGGCTGTAGGACCGCTTCGCCGTGCCGAAGAAGAGCGAGTCGATGCCGGAGTCGACGTCGACGCCCCGGATGAACGCCTCGCGGACGGCCGGGTCGTCGAACGGTGCCTTGCCGGCGTTGAGCTCGATGCGGTTGGAGGCGCCGGGCCGGGGGGCGTCGATCTCGTCCAGCGAGTCGTCCTTCGCGGCGGCGACGAGGGTGTCGGGCTGGGCGTTGTCGATCACGTCGACCTGGCCGGCCTGGAGGGCGGCGTAGCGGGACGCCGAGTCGGGGATGAATCGCCAGACGATCTCGTCGAGGTAGGCCGGACCCTGGTGCCCGGCGTCGGCCGGTGGCGACGTGTAGTCGTCGTTGCGGGTGAGCACCACCTGTTGCTGCTTCGTCCACGAGTCGACGACGAACGGCCCGGTGCCGACCGGCGACTCGCAGTTGACCTCCTGCGTGCGGGTCAGGGCCTCGGGGGACTCCATGGCGAGCCACGGCTGCGAGAGCGACTCGAGCAGTGCGCTGTCGGGCGCGCTCAGGTCGAAGCGGGCCGTCCGGTCGTCGACCGCCTCGACGCCCGTGACCTTGCCGAGGGCGAGGTACCCGGTGGACGAGAGGGTCGTAGGGTCCTGCAGGTGGGCGACGTTGGCGGCCACGGCTGCGGCGTCGAACGGGGTGCCGTCGGTGAAGGTGACGCCGTCCTTGAGCGTGAAGGTCCAGCTCAGGCCGTCGTCGGCCTCTTCCCACGAGTCGGCCAGCCACGGCACGACGTCGCCGTTCGCGTCCTTCGAGACGAGGGACTCGAGGTACTGGGTCGACACGAGCGCCTGCGGGTAGTTGCCCCCGACGTGCGGATCGAGGCAGGTGGGCTCGGCGTCCCCCGACGCGTAGGTGAGCGTCCCGCCCGCGACCGGGGTGGACGAGGCGTCGGGATCGCCCCCGCTCGTGCACCCGGCGAGCACGAGGCCCGCCGCGGCGGTGGCGGCGATCAGGGCGGGCAGGCGACTGCGCATGGGACTCCGGGCGTGGGGATCGGGTGCGTACGGGACGGGGAGGTCGGGGGCGGTCCGAGGCGCCCCGGTGCGGGGCGGCATTCGTGGACCGGGTGCAACAAGTGCGCCGTCGAGTCTAGCGGCATGATGGTCTCCATGTCCGATGGCCCAGGTACCCGCCCGCGGCGGCCGGTCGGTCGACCGCGACGGTCGTCGGCCGAGATGCTGGCCGACGCCGCCGCCGAGCTGTTCCTCGAGAACGGCTACGCCCGTACGACCGTCGACGACATCGCTCGGCGCGCCGGCGTCAGCCGGGGCACGTTCTTCAACTACTTCGAAGCGAAGTCCGACCTCTTCTGGCTCGACCTCGACCAGAGCCTGGCCGACCTCGGCGACCTGTTGCGCGCCTCCTCGTCGCTCTCGCCGGTGCGCGCCGTCGAGGCCGCGCTCGTCGCCCTCGCCGAGGCGCACGACCCCGAGCGCGTGCCCTGGGCCCTGACCCAGTCCGAGGCCATGGCCCTCGGCGACGACCTCGTCGCCTCGGCGGCCGTCCGCTTCGTCCGGCAGCAGGCCGTCGTCGCGTCGTACGTGGCCGAGCGCACCGGCCGCGACCGGCCGGACCTGTCGGCCCAGGTGGTGGGGTCGGCCCTGATCGCCGCCGCGTCGGCGGCCGTGGCCACCTGGGCCAGGGCCGGGGTGTCGCGGGGTGACCTGGGGTCGGTCGTCGCCGCTGCCGTCGGACCGGTGGCCGACGGACTGGCGGCCCGGGAGGCGCGCTCGGCCTAGACCGTCGGCGTCGGTGACGTCGACGGCGACGTGGGCGAGAGCACGTCGGCGATCTCGGCCCGCTTCGGGAAGACCCACTTGTTCATGGCCCAGTAGCGGAAGACCATGGCGAACAGCGTGCCGATGACCGGGCCGCTGACGAAGTCCGCGATCTCCTGGGTCGCGCGGGAGACGTTCGGCACCTCGAGGCCGAGCCCGTAACGGGACAGGTAGGCGGGCGCCGAGTTGATGGCGACGCCGACGAGGCTGACCACGACGAACAGCAGCATCTCGTGGGCGGTGTGCCTCTCACCGCGGTCGTCGAACGACCACTTCTTGTTCATCCAGTACGAGACGATCGTCGCGACGACGATGCCCAGTGCGAGAGCCGTGACCGGGTGCTGCGGGATGACGAACAGCTTGAGCCCGTAGTTGATCGCCATCGTGATCACGAAGCCGATGCCCCCGACGACGAGGAACCTCGCCGCGGACGGGTGCTCTCTCACGAGCTTGATGACTGCATGCACCGGCTCACGGTATCCGAGGGGGCCAAGAACCGGCTGCGAACGACGCAGGAACGGTCGTGATTCATCCCCCGAACGAGTGGATGACCCGACGGGGTCGTCCGGGGGTGGAGGCGCGCTCATCACAGCGGATGATCTCGCGCAACGAACGGGTCACGGAGTGAGAGAAGCTCGGTACGAGCCGATAGCGTCGAACTCGTCGGTTCGGATCACCAGGCCGACGATCGGGCGTCCGGGGTGGGTCGGGGCGGGCCGGTCCTCTCTGACTCACGAAGAGGAAGTCACGCATGAAGAAGACCGTGTCGAGCGCCGCCGCGTTGTCGACGGCCATCGCCATCGCCCTGGGGGGCGTCGCCCTGAGCGGACAGGCCGCGATCGCGGCCCCTGCGCCGCTCGGACACGAGACGGCGTCGCCGTCGACCGACGCCGTGGACCCGGCAGCGGGTGGGACACCGGGCGCCGACGCGGCGACCGGCGACACGGCGACCGGCGACGCGGCGGCCGACGACGCGTCGGTCACCGACGAGGTCCCCGTGGCCGAGACGGCTCCATCAGCCGAGCCGGACGCCGGCACCGCGGACGACACGGGGGACGCGACGGATGCCGTCGGTGCGGCCGGGGTCGGCGAGGAGGTGCCGATGCCCGAGGCGGCCGTGCCGGCGACCCCTGGGCCGACGACCGAGCCCGCGCCGGTCGCGGCGCTCGCCGCGACGCCGGCCGCTCCGGTGATCACGTCTCCGGCCGACGGGCAGTCGCTCGAGGTGACGGCGGCGGACGGGGCGACCGAGGGTGACGTGCCCGTCGCCCTCGCGGGCACCGGGCAGCCGGGTGCCGAAGTCGCCCTGTCGTTCGTCCGCGACGACGCCGCGGCAGACGTCTCCACCGAGGCGGACGTGAGCACCGTGGTCGGATCGGACGGCACCTGGACGGTCACGGTCGGCTTCGAGGGCGGTCGGTGGGCCGCGACGGCCACGCAGCGCTCACTCGACGCCGACGGCCTCGCCGACAGCGACCCCTCGGCCGAGTCGTCCGTGACGCGCTTCGAGGCGATCGCGCAGGTCCTGCCGCAGTGGGCCGTCGTCGACCAGGCCGGCGACGAGGTCTACGTCGCCGACGCGGAGGTCGACGGAGAGCAGCGCGCGACCGTCTTCACGACCGGTACGACCGGCACGCTGTACCGGGCCGAACTGACCTTGGTCAGCGAGGACGGCACGCGGGTCCTCGCGCCCGTCGTCGCGGACGAGTTCCGTGACGGCGGATTCGCGACCGAGCTGTCGGTGCCCGTGGGCGTCTGGCGCATCGCGGCGAAGCAGGTCGACCTCGAGGCTTATCCCACGCACCCCGGCATCAAGTCGGCGTCCTCCGCCGCCAACCTCTCGCCCCTCATCACCGTCCTGCCGAGTGAGGCGGGCGTCGTGGACGCACCGGTGGTCACCTCGCCGGGCGCCGGTGCGACGATCACGGGACGACCCGACCCGCGGCCTGGTGCCGAGGGCTACCTGGAGTTCGACATCACGGGCACCGGTACGCCGGGGGCGTCCATCGCGCTCTACGGCTTCTTCGACGACGGGACGAGCGGCATCGAACGGTACGCCGCAGCCCTGCGCGGAGAGATCCCGGTCACCGAGGTGGAGCGCCCCTCGGCCGGACTGGACCCGGTCGTCGTCGGATCGGACGGTCGCTGGAGCACGACCGCCTCGTTGCGGCCCGGCACCTGGTCGTTCGCCGCTTTCCAGCTCGACGACCGCCTGGGCGTCGAGCTGATCTCGGACGCGAGCGTGCCGGTGACCTTCACGCTGGCCGCCCCGGTGATGCCCGCCGTGTCGACGACCGTGCGGGGCACCTCCCCGACGTCGTTGGCCTACACGGGGTCGTCGGACTCGGCACCGCTCGCGGGGCTGGCCGGCATGCTGCTGGTGGGCCTCGGGGCGGCGGCGGTCGTCGTCTCGCGGCGCCGCGCCTCCCGGGGCTGACCCCGGTCGCGCGAGCGTCCCTCACGGGCCGGGCCCGACACCTCTCGAGGCGTCGGGCCCGGCTTCGTCGTACGCGGTCGACGCGCCCGAGACCGCACCCGGAGGTGCGTCACGACGTGCCCCGAGGAGGAGACCGCGACCGACCGCGCCGTCCGGCGGACGAGGGGGCCTCACCCCTCCGGATGACCTTCGGTCACGGACCGGTCACGGCGTGAGGATTCGTCGTCATGGGTCGCTAGCGTCACAGGTGTCGGACCGGAACGCCGGGCCGACGGCCGGTGGCCCGGGGTGGGTCAGGGCGACCGGCCCACCCTGACTCACTGACAAGGACAACACTCATGAAGAAGACCGTGTCGACCGCCACCGCGCTGTCGACGGCCATCGTCATCGCCCTGGGGGGCATCGCACTGAGCGGGCAGGCGGCACTCGCCCAGCCGGCCGTCGAGTCGGGGGGCGACCTCGCCCGCCCGCAGGGAGACCTCGTCTCGACCGACGGGGGCGAGGAGGCTCAGGCTCCGGTCGCCGTCACGCCGACACCGGAGGCGTCCGAGGCCGCCGAGGAGGCGCCCGCGACGGCCCCGGAGGCGTCCGCGCCGGCCGAGGAGGCGCCTGCGACGGCCCCGGAGGCACCCGTGGCGACCGAGGAGCCCGCCGTGCCCGCCGACGAGGTGCCGGCGTCCGAGGGGCAGGCCGACGTCGAGGCCGACGAGCAGGCGGCCCTCGTCGCCCCCGAGGCCCCCGTCGTGGAGTCTCCGGCACCCGACGCCTTCGTCTCGGTCTCGACGGCCGAGGGAGCCCAGGGGTCCACGCTCCCCGTGACGGTCGCGGGGACCGCCGCCCCGAGCGCCGTCGTCACGATCACCTTCGAGCGCCTCGAGGCGGACGGCGCCTCGGCCGATCCGGTCACGGTCGGCACCGACGACGCCGGCCGGTGGACCGCGACCACGAGGCTGGCGAGCGGGGACTGGTCGGTGACGACCACGCAGCACCTCGTCGACCCCGCCGGTGAGCGCGCCAGCGAGGACTCGCCCGCGTCGACTCCGGTCGAGTTCCGGGCCGTCGCCGTGACGCTCCCGGCACCCACGCTCGACGGACCGGCGGCCGGCGACCGGTTCGCGGCCGTCGGGGGAGGAGAGGCCGCCGTCGCCGTGACCGGGGGTGGTGAGCCGGGTGCCCGCGTGCGGCTGGCGGCCGTCGCCGCGGACGGGACCGACGTCGACTACGACGGATCCGTCCCGGTCGACGAGGCCGGCCGGTGGACCGCCACCGTCCGGGTGCCCGTCGGGACCTGGACCCTCGGTGCGATCCAGGACGTCGTGGTCGACGCGGTCACCACGCGGACGTCGCCGAACGCCCTGGGGGGGACCTTCGTCGTCGAGGCCCGCGACCGCCTCGCGGCGCCCGTCGTCCTGTCGCCCCGGGCAGGCGACCGGTTCGAGCAGGCGTCCGACCTGGCTCCCGGCTACGTCGACACCGTCTTCGAGGGCACCGGGGAGCCCGGCGCGTTCCTGCTGCCCTTCTCGGGCACCCGTGCCGAGGTCGACGACTTCCTCGCCGTCGTCGCGACCGAGCCGATCCCGGGCTACGACTTCCCGATCGTGGTCGGCGCGGACGGGACCTGGAAGATCTACGGAGCCGAGCTGCCGGGTGACTACCTCTTCACGGCGGTGCAGTACGACCCGGCCTTCACGGCCCCGGTGGTCTCGGCCGGCGCGGACACGGTCGCCTACTCGGTCGGTGCGCCGGCCGAGGTGCCGGCCGGGACGGGTGGCCCGGGCGTGACGCCGGTCGTGGTGGCGACCGGCTCCGGGCTGCCGGTCCGTGCCGTGACGAACGCCACGGGCCTGGCCTACACGGGCGCGTCCGAGTCGGCGCCGTGGGCGGGCCTGGCCGGGCTGGTGCTGGTGGGCCTCGGGGCCGCGACCGTCCTCGTCACCCGGCGTCGCGCCTCCCGGGGCTGAGCCGCCGCGCGACCGTCAACGACGAGCCGGGTCGGACGCCCCCGCGGGCGTCAGGCTCGGCTCGTCCGGCGTGGAGAGGGTCAGCACGGCCTCTTCGACGGCGTCGTGGTCCTCGAGCTCCCGCTCGACCCGCCGCAGTGCCACGGCGACGTGCTCCTCGCGATCGTTGCCGGTCATGTCGACCGCGGCGACCAGGTAGAGCCGGCCGGGGCCCACGAACTCGGTGTGCAGGTAGGTCACGCGAGCGATCTCGGGGCGGGCCAGGAGGCGCTCGAGGACGGTCGACTCGAGTTCGTCCGACGGGCTCTCGCCGACGAGGAACCTGCGGTTGCGGTCGACCAGCACGAGAGCGACGACGCCCAGCAGCACGCCGACGGCGATCGACCCCACGGCGTCGAACACCGCCGACCCGGTGATCTGGTGCAGGAAGATGCCGAGGAACGCGATGAGCAGTCCGACCAGGGCGGCCGCGTCCTCGGCGAAGACGGCCCGCAGGGTCGAGTTCGAGCTGCGCAGGACGAAGCGCAGGGTCGGGGCGCCCCGCTCGCGGGCCGAGCCCCTGGCCTGTCGGAAGGCCTGGAGGAAGGACGTGCCCTCGAGCGCGAACGCGATGGCCAGCACGACGTAGTTGATCAGGTAGTCCTCGGCCTGCTCGTCGGCCGTCAGCTGCGAGATGCCGTGCTGGATCGAGACGACGGCGCCCACGGTGAACAGGCCGAAGGCCGCGAACATCGACCAGACGTACGTCTCCTTGCCGTAGCCGAGCGGGTGCGCGTCGTCGCGCCGCTTGACGCCGCGCTTGTCGGCGATGAACAGGAAGATCTCGTTGCCGGTGTCCGCCCACGAGTGCGCCGACTCGGCGACCATCGAGGCCGACCCCGTCAGGAACGCGGCGACCGTCTTGGCGACGGCGATCAGCAGGTTGGCGAGGAACGCCACGATCACGGTGACCGTGCTCTCGGGCTTGGCCGGCGGGGCGGACGGGGTGGAGGACATGGCCTCGATCCTGCTCCTCGCGACGGCCTCGCGCCTCCTCGGCTCTGACGGTAGGATCGGACACGCGTCGATCCGGCCATCACCGGGGAGCACCCGGAAGAAAGCGACCGGCGGGCCACGGCCCGGTGGTCGTCGGTAGAACCGGGCGGGGCAGGCCCGTCACAGCCGGAGCAGAGCGGTCACGGTCACCGTCCGAGAGGGCGGGGTCGGTGACAAGCGGGGTGGTACCGCGCCCCCGGGTCACGCACCCGGACGGCGTCCTCGTGGTCAGAAGGTCCCTCGGCCGGAACAGCGGGGGCGACCCACCGCACGACCTGGAGAACCGATGACCTACCCCAAGGGTTCCGACGCCACCGGCGTCCCCGCCTCGCCGCGATTCCCCGAGATCGAGACCGGCGTCCTCGCGGCCTGGAAGCGCGACGACACCTTCGCCGAGTCGATCCGCGCCCGCGAGGGATGCACCGAGTGGGTCTTCTACGACGGCCCGCCGTTCGCCAACGGCCTGCCGCACTACGGCCACCTGCTGACCGGCTACGCCAAGGACGTCTTCCCGCGGTACCAGACGATGCGCGGCAAGCAGGTGCACCGACGCTTCGGCTGGGACACCCACGGGCTGCCCGCCGAGCTCGAGGCCATGCGCCAGCTCGGGCTGACCGAGAAGCACGAGATCGTCGACATGGGCATCGACGTGTTCAACGCCGCCGCCCGCCGCTCGGTGCTGCAGTACACCGACGAGTGGCAGCGGTACGTCACCCGGCAGGCCCGCTGGGTCGACTTCGAGAACGACTACAAGACCCTCGACGTCGACTACATGGAGAGCGTCGTCTGGGCCTTCAAGCAGCTGCACGACAAGGGCCTCGCCTACGAGGGGTTCCGGGTGCTGCCCTACTGCTGGCACGACCAGACCCCCCTGTCGACCCACGAGTTGCGCATGGACGACGACGTCTACAAGACGCGCCAGGACCAGACCGTCACCGTCGCGTTCCCGTTGGTCGGGGCCAAGGCCGAGGCGCTCGGCCTGACCGGCGTCGAGGCGCTCGCCTGGACCACCACCCCGTGGACCCTGCCGACCAACCTGGCGCTCGCCGTGGGCCCCGGCATCGAGTACGTCGCCGTCCCGCACGCCCTGCTGCCCGGTGAACGCACCGGAGACCAAGAGCTGTTGACGGGCAGCGTGTTCCTGCTCGCGGCCGACACGCTCGCCGCCTACGCACGAGACCTCGGTTACGACACTCCCGAGGCCGCCGCAGCCGCCGTGACCGCGACCTTCACGGGAGCCGAGCTCGAGGGCGTCGAGTACGACCGCATCTGGGACGTCTACGCCGACACGGACGCCTGGGGCACCGAGAACGCCTGGCGCGTGCTGGTCGCCGACTACGTGGCGACGGGCGAGGGCACCGGCATCGTGCACCAGGCCCCCGCCTACGGCGAGGACGACCAGCTGGTCTGCGCGGCCGCCGGCATCCCCGTGATCGTCTCGGTCGACGACGGCGGGCGATTCCTGCCGATGTTCGACGAGCTGGGCGTGGCCGGGGTGCAGGTGTTCGACGCCAACAAGACCCTCGTGCAGCGCCTGCGGGCCGACGGCCGCCTGGTGCGCCTCGCCAGCTACGAGCACAGCTACCCGCACTGCTGGCGCTGCCGCAACCCCCTCATCTACAAGGCGGTGTCGAGCTGGTTCGTGCGCGTCACCGAGTTCCGCGACCGCATGGTCGAGCTCAACCAGCAGGTCACCTGGGTGCCCGACAACGTGAAGGACGGCCAGTTCGGCAAGTGGCTGGCCGGTGCCCGCGACTGGTCCATCTCGCGCAACCGCTTCTGGGGTTCGCCGATCCCCGTGTGGAAGAGCGACGACCCCGCCTACCCGCGCGTCGACGTCTACGGGTCCCTCGCCGAGATGGAGGCCGACTTCGGCCGCCTGCCGACGAACGCCGACGGCGAACCGGACCTGCACCGCCCCTACATCGACGAGCTCACCCGGCCGAACCCCGACGACCCGACGGGGCAGAGCACCATGCGCCGCATCGAGGACGTCCTCGACGTCTGGTTCGACAGCGGATCGATGCCGTTCGCGCAGGTCCACTACCCGTTCGAGAACGAGCGGTGGTTCGACGAGCACAGCCCCGCCGACTTCATCGTCGAGTACATCGGCCAGACCCGCGGCTGGTTCTACACGCTGCACACCCTGTCGACCGCGTTGTTCGACCGTCCGGCCTTCTCGAACGTGGTCAGCCACGGCATCGTGCTCGGCTCCGACGGCCAGAAGATGTCGAAGAGCCTGCGCAACTACCCCGACGTCAGCGAGGTCTTCGACCGCGACGGGGCCGACGCCATGCGGTGGTTCCTCATGTCGAGCTCGGTCATCCGCGGGGGCAACCTCGTCGTCACCGAGGAGGGCATCCGCGAGGGCGTCCGGCAGTTCCTGCTGCCGCTCTGGAGCACCTGGTACTTCTTCTCGCTCTACGCCAACGCCGCGTCGGGAGGCGCGGGTCGCCACGCCGCCGCGGGGTACGACGCGCAGTGGCGCACCGACTCGAGCGACGTCCTCGACCGGTACCTGCTGGCGAAGACGCGCCTCCTGGTCACCGACGTGCAGGCGGCGCTGGACGCCCTCGACACGCCCCTCGCCACGGCGACGCTACGCGACTTCGCCGACGTGCTCACCAACTGGTACGTCCGTCGGTCGCGTGATCGCTTCTGGTCGGGCGACGACCCGGTCGCCTTCGACACCCTGTACACGGTGCTCGAGACGCTCACCCGGGTCGCGGCGCCCCTCGCCCCGCTCGTCGCGGACGAGGTCTACACGGGCCTCACCGGCGGGCGCTCGGTCCACCTGACCGACTGGCCCGACGCCTCGGCGTTCCCCGCCGACGACGCCCTCGTCGACGCGATGGACGCCGTGCGTGCCGTCGCCTCGAGCGGACTGGCGCTGCGCAAGGCCCAGGGGCTGCGGGTGCGCCTGCCGTTGGCGAGGCTGACGGTGGTCACGCCCGACCCGGCCGCCCTCGAGGCGTTCGCCGACATCGTGCGCGACGAGCTGAACGTCAAGGAGGTCGTGGTGACCCAGCTGACGGAAGAGAGCCTCGGCGAGTACGGGGTCACCCGCAAGCTCACGGTCAACGCGCGGGCCGCCGGTCCACGCATCGGCCGGCAGGTCCAACAGGTCATCCCCGCGGCGAAGAAGGGCGACTGGCAGCCCGCGGGCGAGAACGTCGTCGTCGGCGGGGTCGAACTGCTGCCGGGCGAGTTCAGCCTCGAACTGGCCGTCGCCGACTCGTCGAGCGCGCTCTCGTTCGTCGGTGACGGCGGCTTCGTGCTGCTCGACACCGCGACGACGCCCGAGCTCGAGGCCGAGGGGCTGGCGCGAGACGTCGTCCGGGCCGTCCAGCAGGCCCGCAAGGTCGCCGACCTCGACGTGTCCGACCGCATCGCGACCAGGCTGACGACCGACGCCGCGGCGGCCGAGGCCGTCGAGGCCCACCGCGAGCTGATCTCTCGCGAGACCCTGACCACCGAGCTGACCGTCGACGTCCACGAGGGCGTGGGCGACCGGCCCGAGAAGACCGTCGTCGGATCGGGCCCCGGCTCGGCCGTCGTCGTGGAGGTGCGACGCGCATGACCCCGAAGAACGACGACCGGGCCGCCGACGCGGGCGACGAGTTCGCCGAGGGCGCCCGTCGCGTGTACGACGAGCTGCTCGCGCGGATCGGCGAGCAGGCGCCCCAGCCGCGGCTCGAGCCGACCCGACGCGCCGTCGAGCTGCTGGGCGACCCGCAGCGGGCGTACCCCGTCATCCACCTCACGGGGACGAACGGCAAGACATCGACCAGCCGCATGATCGAGAGCATCCTGCGGGCGCACGGCCTGCGCACCGGGCTCATGACGAGCCCGCACCTGGTGCGCCTGAACGAGCGAATCGTCGTCGACGGCGAGCCGATCAGCGACGAGCGTCTGGTCGCCAACTGGGACGACATCCAGCCCTACCTGACGATGGTCGACACCGACCTCGAGTCCTCCGGGGAGCCGGCCCTGACCTTCTTCGAGGCCCTGACGGTGCTGGCGTTCGCGTGCTTCGCCGACGCCCCCGCCGACGTCGTCGTGCTCGAGGTCGGCATGGGTGGCGAGTGGGACAGCACCAACGTCGCCGACGGGCAGGTCGCGGTCTTCACCCCGATCGCCCTCGACCACCAGGCCCGGCTCGGGTCGACCGTGGCCGAGATCGCCCGGACCAAGGCCGGCATCGTCAAGCCGACCGCGGCCGTCGTGTCGGCCTCGCAGACACCGGAGGCGCTGGCCGAGATCGAACGCGCCGTCGAGTTGAGCGAGGGGTCGCTGAGCGTCGAGGGCACGGCCTTCGGCGTCGAGTCGACGACCGTCGCCGTCGGCGGCCAGGTCGTGACGATCCGCGGGCTCGCGGGTCGGTACGACGACCTGCTGCTGCCGCAGTTCGGCGACCACCAGGCCCAGAACGCGGCCGTGGCCGTCGCCGCGGTCGAGTCCTTCCTCGGCGGAGGGTCGCAGCCGCTCGACCACGACGTCCTCGCCGAGGGCCTCGCGAGCGCGACCTCACCCGGCCGGCTGCAGATCGTGGCCAACGAACCCACCATCCTCGTCGACGCCGCGCACAACCCGCACGGCGCCCGCGCCCTCGCGAAGGCGCTCGACGACTACTTCCAGTTCGGGGGCGTCGTCGCCGTGCTCGGCGTGCTCGCCGACAAGGACGCGGCGGGCATCGTGCGCGCCCTGGCGCCCACGGTCACCCAGTTCGTCGTGACCAGTTCGCAGTCCGACCGGTCGATCGACGCCGACGAGCTCGCCGCCATCGCGGTGGGCGTCGTGGGGGCCGACCGCGTCGTGGTCGAGACCGACCTCGTGGCCGCGCTTCGCACCGCCCGCGACCTGGCCGACGAGGTCGAGGGCGACGAGCCCGGCGGTGTCGTCGTCACGGGGTCGATCACCCTGGTCGGTGACGTCATCGCCTTGTCGCAGCAGCCCGAGGGCCTCTCGTGACGACGGCGCCGCCCCCCGCGGGCGCCGGTGCGACCGGTCGGCCCCCGCGTCCTCGCCGGCGTCGGGGAGCCGTCGAGAGCCTGCTCTCGATCGTCCTGGTGCTCGAGGCCATGACCCTGTTCTTCGTCACGCTCGTCGTGTTCGGACGACAGCTGCTGCCCGCCGGCGTGGCCTGGGGCTGCGGCCTCGGTGCCATCGTGCTGACGCTGCTGATCTCGCAGACCCTGCGCTGGCGCTGGGGCGTCGCCCTGGGGTGGCTCGTCCAGCTCGGCCTCGTCGCGTGCGGGTTCCTCGATCCGGTCATGTTCGTCGTCGCCGCCCTCTTCGTCGCGATCTGGACCTACTGCCTCGTCAAGGGCACGCAGCTCGACCGCATGAACGCGGCCCGACTGCGTGAGACGCCCGGCGACGCGGCCTGACCGCGCCCCGCACCCCCCGCCCGCCGGGCCACCCGCTCCGGCAGCCATCCGCCACCCACCGAAAGAGGAGCAATGTCCGATCTCGAAGAAACCCTCGTCCTCGTCAAGCCCGACGGCGTCGCCCGCGGCCTGACCGGCGAGATCCTCCGCCGCATCGAGGCCAAGGGGTACTCGCTCGTCGACGTCCGCCTCGTGCAGGCCGACCGCGACCTGCTCGCGAAGCACTACGAAGAACACGTCGGCAAGCCCTTCTACGAGCCGCTCGTCGAGTTCATGCAGAGCGGCCCGACCGTGGCGCTGCGCATCGCCGGCGACTCCGTCATCGCGGGCTTCCGCTCGTTGGCCGGCACGACCGACCCGACGACCGCGGCCCCCGGCACCATCCGCGGTGACCTCGGCCGCGACTGGGGCCTCAAGGTGCAGCAGAACCTCGTGCACGGCAGCGACGGCGCCGAGAGCGCCGCGCGCGAGCTGGCCCTCTGGTTCTGAGCCGGGGGTGACCGACCGAGCCCGCGCCTCCTGAGTCGATCAGGAGGCGCGGGCTCGGTCGTCCGCGCCGGTCGCGCGCTCAGGGGGTCGGCGTCGCCGTCGACCCCTCGGTCTCGCCGGTGCTGGTGTCGCCGGTCGGCTGGCCGCCCTGGACCTCGGCGACGAACTGGGCGAACGCGCTCGCGTCGGTGAGCGAACCCTGGTACTGCTGGCCGTTCACGAGGACGAGCGGCGTGCTCGACAGCTTCGCGAGCGACGAGTTCGGGATGGGGTCGTTGAGGGCGCGCTGGGTGGCCGAGGCGACCCAGTCCTCGAAGTCGCCACCCGTGATGCACGAGGCGATCTGGTCGTCGGTCGCCCCGGCGCCCTGCACCAGCGTGACGAGTTCGTCGTTCGTCAGGCCCCGCGTGTTCTCTTCGGGTTGCTGCGCGAACAGGGCGGTGTTGACGTCGAGGGCCTTGTCGGGCTCGTAGTTCGCCACGCACGCGAAGGCGTTGGCCGCCCGCGTCGAGTACCGGCTGCCCTGCGAGGCGTTGTCGAGGAACCCGATGGGGTGGATCGCCAGCGTGGCGGCGCCGCTCGAGACGGCCTCTTCGAGCTGGGCGGCGTTCGTCGTGTCGAACTGGCCGCAGTAGGGGCACATGTAGTCGAGGTAGACGACGATCGACGGGACGGCGCCCGATGCGCTCGGGGCGGGCGTCGGGGTCGCGTCGGCGGCGAGGGCGCTGCTCGGCACGGCCGTGACCGCCCCGTTCGACCCTTCGAGGAGCAGGCCGTCGCTCGCCATGTTGGCCGGACCGGGGCCGGCCGGCTTGATCGACTGCGAGATGACGAGCCCCACGATCGCGAGCACCGCCACGACGCCGAGGACGAGGCCGCCCTGCACCAGCCACTTGTTGCGTCGGCGCCGACGGGCCTCGGCCTCGCGCGTGATGCGGGCCTTCTCTCGGGCCGCCTCTCGGCGCTCCTTCTTGGTGGCCGGGGAGTCGTTGGGTGGAGTCATCAGTCCTCGTCGTGGTCCGGGGGTCGTCAGGACAGGGTGCCGAGGTCGTCCTTGATTCCGCTGAGAACGACCTGGGCGCGCCGGGCGACGGCGGGTGGAGGCGTCCCGGGCGACGAGGGGAGGCGCGGGGCGGCCGGGCCGCGTCAGCCGGCCGTCGTCAGCCGAACAGCGTCGGCAGCAGCAGGGGGAACACCACGACGATCGTCGTGGCGACGACGACGTAGTTCAGCACCGGCAGCACCCACGAGTACGGCAGGAACCTCGCGGCGACCCGCTGGAGCCCGCCCTCGTGGACGGTCACGCCCCGGGCGGCCGCCCAGACCGTGAAGACCCAGAAGAGCGGGATGGTGACGAGCCAGACGAGCATGCACCACGGGCAGAGGGCGCCGATGACGAACACCGTCTGGGTGAACAGCCACGTGACGAAGACCCAGGCGAGCAGCAGGCCGACGTTGAAGGCCCACCAGAACCACCGGGCGAAGCGGGCGCCGGCGAGCAGCCCGAGGCCTACGGCGACGGGAGCGGCGAAGCCGACGAGGCCGAGGATCGGGTTCGGGAAGCCGAAGAGGGACGCCTGCCAGCTCGCGATGACGGGTGAGCAGCCCACGAACGGGTTGACGTCGCAGCCGAGCGCCGCGCCCGGGTCCTCGAGCAGCCGGAACTTGTCGAGCGTGAGGGCGAAGGCTCCGAGCAGACCGCCGAGACCGGCGACGACGAGCAGGACGGCCGTGACGAACGGGGTGCGGCCGGTGGGCAGGGTCACGGCCCGGGGCGTCTCGACGGTCACGGTCAGCAGTATCGCACGGCCCGACTCGACCTCGGGTCGACCCAGAGGGCCCCCGGGCGTGCGATAATCGAGCCAGTCGTGGGGCCCAGGCCCCGAGATCCAGGCTTACCGGGCAGTGCCGGCCGCCGTCGTCACGCGAGAGATCGCGGTGTCGACCAGGTCGAGCGGAAACCGGGCCAGAGCGCAGGCGCTCACCGTCGGATGGCCAGTTCCGAACCAGCAAGGCGACACGAAGAACAGCACGTCGACGAACGACATCGAGGGCGACGACCGCAGGTCGGTCGACACCCCGGGTGACCGAACGTGACGTGTCCGACAAGGCGCGCCGTGAGAGGGCGCGGTGGTCAGGGGCAGGTGCGACGTCACCGCCAGGCCACGACACGAGAATTCCTGCCGACGGCATGGCCTCGGCGGGGCGAGGAGCGCACCGCAAGTGGTGAACGACAACACAGACAACGACGGACGTCCGAAGAAGAGAAGGGGATTGTTCGCAGGCCTCAGGGCACGCCAGGCGGCGTTGGACGCCGCCCCGGCGGCAGCCCCCGACGCTCAGCGACGAGAACCCACCCCACCCGTCCGGACGACAGACGACGCCCAGGAGGCATCCCCCGTGACCCACGAGACCGTGACCACCGACGAGCAGGTCGCGGCCCAGGCCCCGACCGCCGAGCAGAGCGCGACCGACGCCGTCGCCCAGGCGTTCGTCGCCGGGGCGGCCCGGCCGTCCGCGGACGACGAGGCGACGGGTGACGAGGCGTCCGCGTCGCCGATCCCGGCGAACCTGACGACCACGTCGCTCATCTTCCACGCGCCCGAGATCACCGTCCTCCCGGCTCGTCCCGGTCGACGCCAGCGCGACGACCGCTACGACCGTGACGACTCGTGGGACGACGACCGTGAGGGCGACGACCGCGACGACCGCGACGACCGCGACGACCGCGACGACCGCGACGACCGCGACCAGCAGCCCGCCTCGCGACGCCGCCAGCGCGGCCGCTCGCAAGACCGGGAGGAGCGCGACGCCGAGCCCCGGGGTCGCGACCGCGACCGGGCCCCTCGTCAGGCCGAGCTCATCACCGAGCCGCAGCGCATCAAAGGCTCGACCCGGCTCGAGGCCAAGAAGCAGCGTCGTCGTGACGGGCGCGACGCCGGTCGTCGACGCACGGTCATCACCGAGGCCGAGTTCCTCGCGCGCCGCGAGAGCGTCGACCGCAAGATGATCGTCCGCTCGTCGGGCGACCGCATCGAGATCGGCGTGATGGAGGACGGCACCCTGGCCGAGCACTACGTCGCCAAGGCCCAGAACGTCTCGCTCATCGGCAACGTGTACCTCGGTCGCGTGCAGAACGTGCTGCCCAGCATGGAGGCGGCCTTCGTCGACATCGGACGCGGCCGCAACGCCGTCCTGTACTCGGGCGAGGTCGACTGGGACTCCCTGTCGACGGGCAACCAGCCCCGCCGCATCGAGCTGGCCCTCAAGCCCGGCGACCGCGTGCTCGTCCAGGTCACGAAGGACCCCGTCGGCCACAAGGGCGCCCGGCTGACCAGCCAGATCTCGCTGCCGGGCCGCTACCTCGTGTACGTGCCCAACGGGTCGATGAACGGCATCAGCCGCAAGCTGCCCGACACCGAGCGTGCGCGCCTGAAGAAGATCCTCAAAGAGGCCCTGCCCGAGAACACCGGCGTCATCGTGCGCACGGCGGCCGAGGGCGCGACCGAAGAGCAGTTGACCCTCGACGTCAAGCGCCTGACCAACCAGTGGGCCGACATCGAGAAGAAGGTCGCGGCGGGCAACGCCCCGAATCAGCTGCACTCCGAGCCCGACCTCCTCATCAAGATCGTCCGCGACGTCTTCAACGAGGACTTCCACGAGATGGTCATCGACGGCGACGAGGCGTTCGAGACGCTGCAGTCGTACCTCTCGGCCGTGGCGCCCGACCTCATGGACCGCGTCAAGCGCTACGAGGGCGACAAGGACGCGTTCGACGAGTACCGACTCAACGAGCAGATCGAGAAGGCGCTCGACCGCAAGGTCTGGCTGCCGTCCGGCGGCTCGCTCGTCATCGACCGCACCGAGGCCATGACCGTCGTCGACGTCAACACCGGCAAGTTCGTCGGCTCGGGCGGCAACCTCGAAGAGACCGTCACGAAGAACAACCTCGAGGCCGCGGAAGAGATCGTCCGCCAGCTGCGCCTCCGCGACATCGGCGGCATCATCGTCGTCGACTTCATCGACATGGTGCTCGAGTCCAACCGCGACCTCGTGCTCCGTCGCCTGGTCGAGTGCCTCAGCCGCGACCGCACCAAGCACCAGGTGGCCGAGGTCACCTCGCTCGGGCTGGTGCAGATGACGCGCAAGAAGCTGGGCCTCGGCCTGGCCGAGTCCTTCTCCGAGGCCGGCAGCGCGGCGCGCGTGCAAGAGCAGCAGCCCCGCAAGGGCGGCCAGCAGGGCGATCGTCGACGCGGCGGTCAGGCCGGCGGGCCGGGCAAGTCCGGCGGCAACGGCCACAACACGGGCGCCGGTGCCGGCACCGCGCCGCAGTCCGGTCGAGGCGGCCCCGCCTCGCCCGCCGGCGGCTCGCACCCCACGACCGGCACCCACGCCATCACCGACGACGTGAAGAACGCCCTCTCGCGCATCGCGGCGAGCACCATCGCCCACGCCGAGGACGGCGGCGCGAAGGACGACGACGCGGCCAGCCAGGCCGCCGCCGCCGTCGAGGCCGCCATCGACGCCGCCGCGGCGAGCGCCGCGAAGGCCGAGCCGGCCGCGGAGGCACCCGTCGACGCCGGTGACGAGGGTCGCCGTGGTCGCTCGGGACGCAAGGGCCGTCGTGGCTCGTCGCGCGCCCAGCGCGAGGCCGGTGAGGGCACCGACGGGTCGGCACCCGCCGAGTCGCCCGCGTCCGAGCAGGGCGTCGGGGTGATCGAGGTCCCGGCCGCGGCCCCGGCCGAGCGCACGGCTCCGGCCGAGCCCGCCGTCCCCGCCGCGAGTGCGCCCGTGGACGAACCCACGGAGGCGCGGGTCGAGAAGACCACGGAACGTCGCCGCTCGTCCGCGACGGTCTCGACCCCGGACGCGACGGTCGCGATCCTCGACATCCCGGTCGCCACGACCCGTCGCGAGCCCCGTCGCATCAGCAGCCAGGACGCCGAGCAGCTGCTCGACTCCGTCCTGGGCGCACTGCCCGAGCCGAAGCAGCCCGGCCAGGGTCGTTCGCGCTCGCGCCGCGCCTCCAGCCAGGGCACGACCGCGGCGGCCCCCGTCGAGCCGACGGCAGCCGGCGAGTCCGGCCCGTTCATCCTCGGCGTGGGGGTCAGCTCCGACGATCTGTGAGTCGTCTAGGGTGACTTCGTGCCCCTGACCCAGCCCGGAACCACGACCGTCAGGTCGAGGCTCCGGGCTGTGTCCGTCGCGGTCTCCGGGCCCGAGGGGCGCGAGCGCGTGCTCACCGCGGGCACGGCCCTCGTGGTGGTGCTGGTCGCCCGCTTCGCCCTGGGGCTCGTCGCGCTCGTCGGTTCGGCGGTCGGCTTCTCGGTGACGGCCTTCCCCAGCGGGTTCGTCGCGACGCCCGTCGGGCAGTTCCTCGGCAGCTTCGCGTTCTACCCGTTCCCGTTCTACGTCGCCTCGTTCGTGGTGCTCGTCGCCGTCCGACCGCTGACGCCGCGGTCCGACCTGCGCACCGTGGTGCGTCACGCCGCGTTCGCGGGCGGTGTCGGCACCGTCGCCCTGGCGGTCGTCGGCATCGTGCCGGGCATCGTCCTCTCGATCAGCGGCGGCACCTGGGTCAACCTCGCGCTCTACCTCACGACCATCCCGCTCTCGGCCGGCATCGTCGACACGGCACTCCTCGTCGCCGGTGCGGTCCTCGCCCGGCTGTGGACCGGTGGCGGCGACGGCGACGAGGTGTGGGCGGTCGAACCCGTGGCCCGGGTCGACGAGGGCGAGGCGGACGCCGCCGCGACGGTCCTCGACCACGACGTCGCGCCTCCCGTCGTGGACGACGACCGGTTCACCCGCGTCCCGACCGTCCGCGCCGCGGGTCCTTCGACCCCCGTCGTCCCGCCCGAGCGTCCCGTCGTCCCCGCACACCCCGCCCCCGCGCCCGAGGACTGGTCGCGCTTCGCGCCCCCGGCCGCGCCGCGCGAGGACGACCGGTGAGCGCTCCCGTCCGCGAACGAACCGCCCACGCCGGGCACGGCGCCGGTCGGCGCGCCCGTCGCGCACCGTCGCGCGCCCCGCTGCTCGTCGCCGGCGGGCTCGTGCTCGCCGTGCTCGTGGCCGTCCGGCTCGCGTCGTCGCTGCTCGGCCCGGGGCTGCTGCCGAACGCCCTGCAGGACTTCGTCACGCTGACCATCAGCGTCATCGTCGAGTCGATGCCGTTCGTGCTGCTCGGCATCGTGCTGTCGATCGTCGTGCAGGAGTGGCTGCCGCAGGCGTTCTTCTCGTCATGGCTGCCGAAGCGCGGCCTGCCGCGTCGGGCCGTCATCTCGTTCCTCGGGATGTTCCTGCCGGTCTGCGAGTGCGGCAACGTGCCGCTGGCGCGCGGTCTCGTGCTCAAGGGCTTCACGGTCTCGGAGTCGATGACCTTCCTGCTCGCGGCGCCCATCCTGAACCCGATCACGATCATCACGACGCACCAGGCGTTCGGGTGGGACGGCGGCATCCTGGTCGCGCGCTTGATCGGTGGCTTCGTCATCGCGAACCTCATCGGATGGCTGTTCAGCAAGCACCCGAACCAAGAGAGCCTGCTCACGCCGTCGTTCGCGGCCGAGTGCCGGGTGGACGACGGGCACGGTCACGGCCGTGGTCGCACCGCCAAGAGCGTCGACCTGTTCCGTCGCGAGATGTCGACGATGATGCCCGCGCTCTTCGTCGGCGCCGCCGTCGCGGGCGCGATCCAGACGATCGTGCCGCGATCGGTGCTCGTGACCCTCGGCAGCAACCCGGTGTGGTCGGTGCTGGCGATGATGGTGCTGGCGTTCGTCATCTCGATCTGCTCCAACGTCGACGCCTTCTTCGTGCTGCCGTTCGCCTCGACCTTCATGCCCGGCGGCATCGCCGCCTTCCTCGTCTTCGGCCCGATCATCGACGTCAAGATGCTCGCCCTGCTGCGGACGACGTACACGCCCAAGGTGCTCGGTCAGGTCACCCTCGTGGTGGCGCTGACGAGCGCCGCGATCGGACTGGTGGTCAACTATGTCGCCTAGCCCCGCCCACGGCCCCCTGCGCCGTCTCCTCGACCGGTGGCAGGGGGTGCTGCTGACGCTCGTCGTCGGCGTCGCCACCCTCTGGCTCGCCGCGACCGGGCAGCTCGTGCTCTACATCCACCCGCGCTACGACGTCTTCACGGTCGTGATGATCATCGTCGGCATGCTGCTGTCACTTGCCACGCTCGCCCTCTCGCCCGCCCGCGGCGACGACGGGCACGACCACGCCGACCACGCCGACCACGACGGGCCTCGTCACGACGCCCGCCTCGAGGCCGCCACGGTCCCCGCCGCCGAAGACGGACCGCGCCCCCCGCGAGGTCGCCCGGTGGCCTCCGGGCTCCGACGCGTCGCCTTCTCGGCAGGCGTCGTCGTCACGACGGCGATCGCGATCGCCGTCGTCGCCCTGCCCCCGGCGACCCTCACGAGCGCCACGGCCGGCCAGCGCGACGTGAACTCGTCGACCGCGGCGCTGGACCGGACGACCGTCGCGGACGCGGAGGGCGCCTCCTCGGACGCCTACCGGTCGTTCAGCGTCCTCGACTGGGCGGGCCTGCTGCGGCAGACGACCGACCTCGCGTTCTACCAGGGCAAGACCGCCGACGTCGTCGGGTTCGTCACGCCGTCGGACACCGATCCGGACGACGTGTTCTACGTGTCGCGCTTCGTCGTCACGTGCTGTGCCGTCGACGCCCAGCCCGTCGGCGTGCCGGTGTACCTGCCGGGCTGGCAGGACCAGGTCGCCGCCGACGACTGGGTCGAGGTCACGGGCGGCTTCGACACGAACCGCAGCAGTGCGAGCCAGGACCCGATCGCCCTCGTGCCCGACGAGGTCACCACCGTGGGACAGCCCAGTGACCCGTACCTCTACTGAGGACGGGCGGGGCCGGGCTGCGACGGGCGGTGTGACGCCCGACCCGTTCGCGTCCGACCCGGTCTTCCTCACCGAGCAGGACGCGCGCGAGGCCCAGGCCCGCTGGCGCACCCGCTGGATCGCCGTCGTCACGGTGCTCGCTCTCGTCTGCGCCGCCTTCGTGGGGCTCACGTACTTCCAGGGGCCGAGGGTGAGCGACACCCAGGTCGACGCGGCGGCGACCGTCGAGCGCCCGGGGCAACAATTGAGGGTGTTCGCGAACCAGGCCGTCTCTCACGTCGACCCGTCACAGGTCGTCGTCTCGCCGGCGACCGCGTTCACGGTCCAGACCTCGGGTGACGTCATCGCCGTGACCTTCACCGACCGGCTCGACCACGACACCGACTACCGGGTCGTCATCGACGGCGTCTCGAGCGTCTACCAGCGGCAGACGTCGACCCTGGAGGCGCGGTTCAGCACGCCCCCGGCGACGCTCTGGCGGCTCGTGCGAGGCACGGGCGGGGCCGACGACCGCATCGAACGGGCCGGGCTGCGCGGCTCGGACCGCACGACGGTGTGGTCGGCACCGCGCATCCAGGCCTACGAGGTCTTTGACTCGGCCGTCGCGGTGGTCACCGACGACGGGGCCCAGAGCGTCCTCAGCCTCGTGTCGCTCGACGGCGCGGCGGTGGAGACGCTCCCGGTGCCCGACCAACCGGGGTTGATCACGCGCTTCGCGGCCGACGCCGCGACCACGACGTTGGCCTTCTCGTTCCGGCCGACGGGTTCCGACGTCGAGACGCTCTACACGCTGCCCCTGCAGGGGCAGCGGGCGGTGGCCCCGGTGCTGTCCCTCGCCGGTCAGCCCGTCGAGCCGGCCGACTGGGCGTTCGTCCCGGGCGAGGACGACGTCGTCGTGCAGGCCCTCGACGACTCCGTCAGCCTCATCGACCTCTCGGGCGTCGATCCCGTCCGGCCGTTGGGCACCTACTCGCTGCTGCAGGGCGTCTCGCTCGACGGGACGACCGTGATCGCCGCGTCGAGCATCGCGTCCATGGTCGTCGACCTCGCCACGGGTGACGAGCGCCCTCGTGCCCCCGCCCCCGTCGACGGCGTGCTGCCCTTCGCCGGGCCGCTCGTCGCCCTCGACGCCGACCACGTCGTCCAGCAGGTCTCGGTGCCGTCGGACGACGGCCTGACCTACCGCACGCTCGTCGTGGCCGACGACGGCGCGACGTCCCGGACGCTCTGGCAGCCGCCGAGCGCGTCGGGCGTCGTCGAGGGGTTCGGCGTCTCGCCCAACGGCCAGTACCTGGCGGTCCAGTCGGTCGGCGAGGCGACGGCGCCGACCGACTACTCGTACACGATCGACCCGGTGGCCGACGGGGTGACGACGACCATCGTCGACATCGCCTCGGGGGCGGTGCTGGCCAGCTACGACGGGTTCGACACCGCCTGGTGAGGGGATGGGGCGGCCGATCGCCCGGGCGGCCGGGCGGTCGGTCGGCTGGTCAGGCCGTCAGGCCCCGCTTGACGCGCTGCGAGACCCTCAGGCCGCTGCGTTCGAGGCGCCGGGCGAGCTCGAGGCCCGTGACGGCGACCGCGCCCCCGTCGATCAGATCGGCCCGCCGGGACTCGGGGACGTCGTAGTGGTCGTGGTCGAAGCCGCGCCGCGGGATGCCGTGCCGTGCGGCGAACTCGTGCAGCTCGTCGTACGAGGCGTCGCTCACCAGGTGCGCCCACAGGGTGTCGTGGGCCGGCCACACGGCCTCGTCGATCAGGATCACGCCCTGGATGCTAGTCGCCGACCGCGTCCGGGTGCCGGGCTGGTCCGCGATCGGGGCGACCGCCCGGGCGCCGGGCGCGTTGACGGCCCGAGAGGCCCCCTGTACGATGGGCGGTTGGTGCGCGCCGGTCCAGGGCCGCGATGTGCCGCACACCCCAACTCTTAAGGAACAGACATGGTCTACGCAGTCGTGCGCGCCGGTGGTCGGCAGGAGAAGGTCGAGGTCGGCACGATCGTCACCCTCGACCGCCTCAAGGCCGCCGAGGGCGACTCCATCACCCTCCCCGCCGTGCTGCACGTCGACGGCGACACCGTGACCTCGGCGGCGGACGCCCTCGCGGGCGTCACCGTGACGGCCGAGGTGCTGAACGACCTGCGCGGCCCGAAGATCGTCATCCAGAACTACAAGAACAAGACCGGCTACAAGCGTCGCATGGGCTTCCGTGCCGACCTGACCCGCGTCAAGATCACCTCGATCGACTGAGCAAGGGGCTGAGAACACATGGCACACAAAAAAGGCGCATCGTCCACCCGCAACGGCCGTGACTCGAACGCACAGCGCCTCGGCGTGAAGCGCTTCGGCGGCCAGGTCGTGCTCGCCGGCGAGATCATCGTCCGCCAGCGCGGCACCCACTTCCACCCCGGCGTCAACGTCGGCCGCGGCGGCGACGACACGCTCTTCGCCCTCGCCCCCGGCTCGGTCCAGTTCGGAGCCAAGGGCGGCCGCAAGGTCGTCAACATCGTCGCGGCCGAGACGGCGACGGTCTAGCACGACCACGCGGCGTCGACACCCGGCCCGCATCGGCGACCCCTCGAGGGTCGCTCCGTCTGGGGCGAGCATCCTGCTCGCCCCAGACGTGTTTGACCCGGGCAGCTCGCACCGGCACGCACAGACAAAGAGATCAAGCACCCCATGGCCACATTCGTCGACCAAGTGACCCTCCACCTCCGCGCCGGCAACGGCGGCAACGGCTGCGTGTCGGTCAAGCGCGAGAAGTTCAAGCCGCTCGCCGGCCCCGACGGCGGCAACGGCGGTCACGGCGGTGACGTCGTCATCGTCAGCGACACCGGCGTCACGACGCTGCTCGGGTTCCACCGGGCGCCCCACCGCTCCAGTGACAACGGCGGCTTCGGCATGGGCGACCACCGGGCCGGCACGAACGGCGAGACCCTCGAGCTCGTCGTGCCCGTCGGCACGGTCGTCAAGTCCGCCGACGGCGTCGAGCTCATCGACATGGTCGAGCCGGGCATGCGCTACGTCGCCGCCGAGGGCGGCATCGGCGGCCTCGGCAACGCGGCCCTCTCGTCCACGAAGCGCAAGGCCCCCGGCTTCGCCCTGCTGGGCACCCCCGGCTGGGCCGGCGACGTCCTGCTCGAGCTCAAGGTCGTCGCCGACGTGGCCCTGGTCGGCTACCCCTCGGCCGGAAAGTCGAGCCTCGTCGCCGCCCTCTCGGCCGCGAAGCCGAAGATCGCGGACTACCCGTTCACGACCCTGCACCCCAACCTCGGCGTTGTGGAGTCGGGCGACACCCGCTACACCGTCGCCGACGTCCCGGGCCTCATCGAGGGCGCCAGCGAGGGGAAGGGGCTCGGGCTCGAGTTCCTCCGCCACGTCGAGCGCTGCTCGGCCCTGCTGCACGTGCTCGACTGCGCGACCCTCGACCCCGGCCGCGACCCGCTGACCGACCTCGACGTGATCCTCCGCGAGCTCGAGGCATACCCGGTCCCCGACGGGCAGAAGCCCCTGCTCGAGCGCCCGCAGCTGATCGCCCTCAACAAGGTCGACGTGCCCGACGGGCGCGAGCTGGCCGACTTCGTCACGCCCGAGCTCGAGGCCCGCGGGTACCGCGTGTTCGAGATCTCGGCCGTCAGCCACGAGGGGCTGCGCAACCTGTCGTTCGCCCTGGCCGAGGTCGTCGAGGCCAGCCGGGCCGAGATCGCCGCCCGACCCGCGCCTCCTCGCATCGTCATGCGCCCGCGCGCCGTCAACGAGAAGCCCTTCGTCATCCGCGTCGAGGGCGGCACGTACGGCAACGTGTACCGCATCCTCGGCCAGAAGCCCGAGCGCTGGGTCGTGCAGACCGACTTCAACAACGAAGAGGCCGTGGGCTACCTCGCCGACCGGCTCAACGCCATCGGCGTCGAGGACGCGTTGTTCAAGGCCGGGGCTCAGGCCGGCTCGACGGTCGTCATCGGCCCCGAGGGCGGCATCGTCTTCGACTGGGAGCCCACCCTGACGTCGACGGCCGAACTGATGACCAGTGCCCGCGGCACCGACCCCCGACTCGTCCAGAACGACCGTCCGACCCGCAACCAGCGTCGCGAGGAGTACTTCGAGCGCATGGACGCCAAGGCCGAGGCCCGCGCCGAGCTGCAGCGTGAGCGGGCCGCCGGCCTCTGGACCGACGACGAGGGGTTCCTCGTGAAAGAGGGCGACGAGGTCGAAGGCGACGAGCGGGCGTGACCGGGGGCGTCCTCGACCGCGCCGGCATCGCCGGGGCCCGCCGCATCGTCGTCAAGGTCGGCTCGTCGTCGATCAGCGGCGAGAACGCGGGGCAGATCGAACCACTGGTCGACGCCCTGGCCTCGGCCTACGGACGCGGCGCCCAGGTCGTCCTCGTGTCGTCCGGCGCCATCGCCACCGGTCTGCCGCACCTGCGGCTCGACGCGCGTCCGACCGATCTCGCGACCCAGCAGGCGGCCGCCGCGGTCGGGCAGAACGTCCTCATCTACCGGTACCAGCAGAGCCTGCGGCGGTACGACATCGTCGCCGGCCAGGTGCTCCTCACGGCCGGCGACATGCAGAACGCGACCCACCGCAGCAACGCGCAGCGTGCCATGGAGCGCCTGCTCGACCTGCGCATCCTGCCGATCGTCAACGAGAACGACACGGTCGCCACCCACGAGATCCGGTTCGGTGACAACGACCGGCTCGCGGCGTTGGTGTCGCAGTTGATCGGTGCCGACGCCCTCGTGCTGCTCAGCGACGTCGACGCTCTCTACACCCGACCGCCGCACGAGCCGGGCGCGGTCAAGATCGTCGACGTGCCCTTCGGCGACGACCTCGACGGCGTCACCTTCGGCGCCGCGGGTGCGGCCGGGGTCGGCACGGGAGGCGCGGGCACGAAGGTCGCGGCGGCCCGGTTCGCGGCCGAGGCGGGCACCCCCGTCCTCGTGACCAGCACGGGCAACGTCGCCAGGGCCCTCGCCGGCGAGCACGTCGGCACGTTCTTCGAGGCGGCGGACGCCGGGTCGACGGTCGAACGCTCGGCCTGACCCGCGCCTCCCGGGCCGGCCGCCGGTCCGATCGACCGGCGACGAGCGGGGAGGGCCTCGCGGGACGGGGGAGCGGCGGCATAGGCTTCGACCATGTCCCTCATCGCCGCACCGGCCCCGTCGCTCACCGACAAGTTGACCGCGGCCAAGGCCGCCTCCCGCGTGCTCGCGACGGCGACCGCCGACCGCAAGGACGAGGGGCTGCGGGCGATCGCCGCCGCCCTCGTCGCGAACGCCGACCGCATCGTCGAGGCCAACGCGCTCGACCTCGCGAACGCCCGTGAGAACGGCGTCGGCGCCTCGCTGCAGGACCGCCTGCGGCTCGACGCCGTCCGTCTGGCCGGGCTCGCCGAGGCCACCGAGCTGGTGGCCTCGCTCGTCGACCCGGTGGGTGAGTCGGTGCGGGGCAAGGTGCTGCCGAACGGGCTGCGACTCGACCAGATCCGGGTGCCGTTCGGCGTGGTGGGCGCGATCTACGAGGCCCGGCCCAACGTGACGGTCGACATCGCGGCGCTGGCGCTCAAGAGCGGCAACGCGGCCGTCCTGCGGGGCGGCAGCGCGGCCCGGCAGTCCAACCGCGTGCTGGTCGAGGTCATGCGCGAGGCGCTGACCGGGGTCGGCCTGCCCGCCGACGCCGTCGTCACCGTCGACGAGTTCGGCCGAGACGGGGCGGGTGAGCTGATGCGGGCGAGGGGACTGGTCGACGTGCTGATCCCGCGCGGCAGCGCCGAGCTGATCGAAACGGTCGTCCGCGAGTCGAAGGTGCCGGTCATCGAGACGGGGGCGGGGGTGGTCCACGTGTTCCTCGACGCCAGCGCCGACGAGACCTGGGCCGTCGACATCGTCCGGAACGCCAAGGTGCAGCGGCCGAGCGTGTGCAACGCCCTCGAGACGCTGCTCGTGCACCGTGACGCGGCCGAGCGCCTGCTGCCGCCGGTGCTGGGTGCCCTGCGCGCCTCCGGGGTGACGATCCACGGTGACGAGCGCACCCTCGAGGTGTTCCCCGACGGCGTTCCCGCGACCGACGACGACTGGGCGACCGAGTACATGGGGCTCGACCTCGCCGTGCGCGTCGTGGCGGACGTCGACGAGGCCATGGAGCACATCGCCCGGTGGTCGACCCATCACACCGAGTCCATCGTGACCGCCGATCTCGCGACCGCCGAGAGGTTCCTGGCCGAGGTCGACAGCGCCGTCGTCATGGTGAACGCGTCGACCCGCTTCACCGACGGTGGCGAGTTCGGCTTCGGGGCCGAGGTGGGCATCTCGACCCAGAAGCTGCACGCCCGCGGCCCCATGGGGCTCGCCGAGCTCACGAGCAGCAAATGGGTCGTGCGGGGCCAGGGGCAGGTCCGCGGGTAGACTGAGCGTCGATCGTCATCGCCTGAACGGGAGAACCCATGCTCGACGCCTCGCTGCTGCTCGCCGGAGCCCACGAAGAACTCGCACCGCTGATCGCCCCGGCCCCGGTCATCGCCGGCGTGTTCGCCGTCGCGTTCCTCGCGCTGGGCTACGTGGTCTTCAGCTACCGCGACGTCGCGAACCGGTCGCTGCGCAAGGCGAACAAGCTCGACCACCACGACGGCCCGATCGACGAGTTCGGTCACCCCGAGCAGCACTGACCGCCGGGGCCACCGAGATGGTCGTTGCGGGCACGACCGTGCCCGACGGCGAGGGGGTCAGGCGACCCCGCGTCGGCATCATGGGCGGCACGTTCGACCCCATCCACCACGGGCACCTGGTCGCCGCGAGCGAGGTCGCGCAGTCGTTCCACCTAGACGAGGTCGTGTTCGTGCCGACCGGTCAGCCGTGGATGAAACCCGAGGTCAGCGAGGCGGAGCACCGCTACCTCATGACGGTCATCGCGACGGCGTCAAACCCGACCTTCACGGTCAGCCGGGTCGACGTCGACCGCGAGGGGCCCACCTACACGATCGACACCCTGCGCGACATCCGCCGGCTGCGCCCGACGGCCGAGCTGTTCTTCATCACCGGGGCCGACGCCGTCGCGCAGATCCTCGACTGGAAGGACGTCCAAGAGCTCTGGGACCTCGCCCACTTCGTGGCCGTCTCGCGGCCGGGGCACGACCTCAGCGTTAGCGGTTTGCCCGAGAGCGACGTAAGCTTGCTCGAAGTCCCCGCACTGGCCATCTCGTCGACCGATTGCCGCGCCCGGGTGGGTCGAGACTTTCCGGTGTGGTACTTGGTCCCCGACGGCGTCGTCCAGTACATCTCCAAGCACCATCTGTATCGGAGCGTTTCATGAGCACGTCCGACGGTCAGCCGCCCCTCACCAGGCGACAGATCCGCGACCTCGAGCGAGCCCGCGAGGCCGGCCAGGCCGTCACCGGTGCCGTGCCGGTGGCATCCGCCTCGACCTCCGCGCCCGAACCGACGTCCACGCCCGGTGCCGTGTCGACGCCCGCACCGGCCTCGGCGCCCGAGCCCACGCCGGCCCCCCGGTCGGCCGTCGCCTCGACGGGCGACGCGCCGCTGCCCGCGCCCGTCCCGTCGGCGCAGTCTCGCACCGACGTCCCTCCCCCCGCTCCGGGGTCGGTGGTCGACCCCGGCACCGGCCTCACCCGTCGTCAGATGCGTGCCCTGCGTGACGCCGACCAGAGCCGCGGCGCCTCGCCGGTACCCCTGCAGGCCCCGGCCCCCGAGCCCCGCCGTCCCCTCGCGGACGCCCTGAACACGGTGGACGAGATCGCTCCGGCAGCGGCCCGGCCCTCGTCGGCGCCGTCGGGCTCGCCGTCGGCCGGCGCTCGTCCCGCGTCGGCGCCCGCACCTCGACCGTCGTCGGCCGACGACGCGTCGGACGTCGACGCCTCGGAGGTCGTGCCCGGTCCCCGTCGAACGGGGCAGGCCCCGGTCGCACCGCCGGTCACCTCGGCACCCGCCCCGACGTCGACACCCACCGTGTTCCCCTTCGCGCTCACCGACGAGCAGGGCCGCGGGCCGCAGTCGTCGCCGAGCGCGCCTCCCGCGCCGTCGCGTCCGACGACGTCGGCACCTCGCCCGTCGGCCGGGGCGTCCGGCGCGGCCTCGGGCTCCGCCTCGGACGACCGTCGCGACGACTCGTCCGACGCCGTGCCCGTCGTGCCGCCCGGCCACTGGTCGGCCCAGTCCGACGAGCCCGACGCACAGTCGGTCCCGGGTCGTCAGCTCGGCACGAGCACGGGGCAGCAGAACGCCCTCATCCTCACCGACGCCCAGGTCGCGGACGTCACCGGTGCCCTCAACGCCACCGGCGAGATCATCATCACGGGGTCCATCGACCTGCCCCGCAGCCTGGCGTCGACCGGCTCGCAGGCCCGAATCGACAACTCCGACATGGACCGCATCCTCGAGCAGGGCGATGCCGAGCAGGCCTCGAGCGACGCCGAACCGGTCCGCGCCAGCCGGGCGATCAGCACGCACACGTCCACGCGGGCTGTCGTGCTGGCCGCCTCGCAGCCCAAGGGCAACCACCTGCCGCTGATCCTGGGCATCTCGGGCGGCGTGCTCGGCCTGGGTATCATCGGTCTGATCATCGGCGGCTTCGCCACCGGGGTGCTGGGCTGACGCCCGACCCACCCGAACCGACCCCGGTCGGCCCTCACCCGCACCACCGACCCCTTAAGGAACACGTGACAGCCACCCCTCGTGCCATCGAGCTGCTGCAGATCGCCGCACGCGCGGCCGACGACAAGCAGGCCGACGACCTCGTCGCCCTCGACGTCTCGGGCCCCCTGCCCCTGACCGACGTGTTCCTCCTGGCCACGGGCCGCAGCGAACGCAACGTGGTCGCCATCGCCGGCGAGATCGAGGACAAGATGCTCGAGGCCGGCGTCAAGACCCTCCGACGCGAGGGCCGGGCCGAGGGCCGCTGGGTGCTGCTCGACTTCGGCGACGTCGTCGCGCACGTCTTCCACGACGAGGACCGTCAGTACTACGCGCTCGAGCGACTCTGGAGCGACTGCCCGACGATCCCTCTCGACGTGCTGACCGAGTCGGCCACCGCGCCGGCCGAGGTCGCCGCCGACGCGCCGGCCGAGGCTTAGTCGGCCCGCGCCTCCTCTGTTTCGCCGCATCGGCGAGACGTCACGACATGCCGCTCACCTCTCGAGGTGAGCGGCATGTCGCGTCTCCAGGGTCGGATGCCGAGAGTCGCGCGCCGAGCGAGCCGGTGTCGGTGGTGGCTGACAGGCTGAGGCCGTGATAGTCGAGCGCCTGCGGGTCCCCGAGGCACTCGTCCCCGACCGCGACGAGTGGCCCTTCACGGTGCCCGTCGTGCGGTCGCTGATCGGCGAGGGGCTCGCTCTCGACCGCCCGGTTACGTTCGTCGTCGGCGAGAACGGCAGCGGCAAGTCGACCGTCGTCGAGGCGCTGGCCGAGGCCTGGGGCGTCGACGTGCGGGGAGGCCGCGGCGATTCGCGTTGGTCGTCGCCGCTCGAGAAGTCCGCGCTCGGCCGCGTGCTGAGGGTCGACCGGACGCCGGTGGGGGCCCGGCTGACGGGCACGGCGGCCCGGGGATTCTTCCTGCGATCCGAGACTGCTCTCGACATGTTCGGGCGGTTCGAGCCCGGTGATCCGGCGTTCCGTGACGTCAGCCACGGTGAGAGCTTCCTCCAGGCATTCGACAGCCACTTCGACGGTCGGGGGCTGTACCTTCTCTACGAGCCCGAGGCTGCGTTGTCCTTCAGCTCGTGCCTTCGCCTGATGGGCACGCTGGCCGACGTCGTCGAGACCGGCGGGCAGGTCGTCTGCGCCACGCACTCACCCGTCCTGACGGCCTGGCCCGGGGCACGCATCCTCGAGGTGGGCGACCACGGGGTACGGGCGGTCGAGTGGGCCGACCTCGACCTCGTGCGCCACTGGCGGTCGTTCCTCGAGGGGCCCGAGGGGTACCTGCGTCACCTCTGACGTCGGGGTGAACTTGCGGTCCGAAAAAATGTAGTAATGTAGACGAGTTGCTTCCGACGGGGTGAAAGCCTCACACGAGCAGCAGTTCTGGGTCTGTGGCGCAGCTGGTAGCGCACCTGCATGGCATGCAGGGGGTCAGGGGTTCGAGTCCCCTCAGATCCACCAGAACGGGTTCGCCAGAACCACACGAAGGCCCCTCCTCGGGAGGGGCCTTCGTCATTCGTGGGCCATCTGTCGGGGCGTCGGCCCCTACGCCGCCACGAACTAAACACCCCGCCACGAGAACTCGTGGCGGGGTGTTTAGTTCGTGGCGTGAGAGCGGGCCGGGTGGAGCGGACGGCCACGGGACCCACGCCGACGGGCGCAGGAGGCGCGGGTCGCGCAGGAGGCGCGGGTCGGCTCAGACGCGCGAGCGCAGGTCCGCCGACGCCCGGGCCGCACCCTCGGCGAGCAGCCCCTGGTCGGCGTGCACGAGCTCGCCGTCCGCGACGACGGAGTCGCCACCGACCCACAGGCGAGCCAACGGAGGCATCGAGGCCAGTCCGAGCGCGGCCACCGGGTCGGCGATGCCGGCGAACTCGACGCCGTCCACCCGCCAGAGGGCGAGGTCGGCGAGCTTGCCGACCTCGATCGAGCCGAGGTCGGCGTCCCGCCCGAGCACCCGGGCGCCGCCGATCGTCGCGAGGCGCAGGCCCTGCCGCACCGAGAACGCGTCGGCCCCCGAACGCAACCGCCCGAAGAGCACCGCCTGGCGGATCTCGGTGCCCAGTTGCCCCGACTCGTTCGAGGCGGCACCGTCGACGCCCAGGCCCACGGGCGCCCCGGCCGCCAGCAGTGACGCGATCGGCGCGATGCCCGCGGCCAGGCGTCCGTTCGACGACGGGCAGTGCGCCACTCCCGTCCCGGTCGCCGCGAAGCGTCCGATCGCGTGGTCGTCGAGGTGGACGCAGTGGGCCATCCAGACGTCGTCGCCGAGCCAGCCGAGGTCCTCGAGGTACTGGGTCGGCGTGCGGCCGAAGCGCTCGAGGCAGAACGCGTCCTCCTCGACGGTCTCCGAGCCGTGGGTGTGCAGCCGGACCCCGAGCTGCCGGCCGAGCACCGCGGCCTCGCGCAGCAGGTCGGGCGTGACCGAGAACGGCGAGCACGGCGCGATCGCGATCTGGACCCGCGCGTCACCGGACGGGTCGTGGAACCGGGCCACCGCCTCCTGGCTGGCGTGCAGCGCGGCGTCCGTCGTCTCGACCGCGAAGTCGGGGGGCAGGCCGCCCTGGGACCGGCCGAGGTCCATCGAGCCCCGGGTGGCGTGCAGGCGCACGCCGACCGTGTCGGCGGCCCGGACGATGCCGCCCAGCAGGTCGCCGGCACCGGCCGGGAAGACGTAGTGGTGGTCGCCGACGGTCGTGCAGCCCGATCGAGCGAGGACGGCGATCGCGGCGGCGGCTCCGGCCTCGACGAGCGGCTCGTCGATGCGGGCCCAGGTCGGGTAGAGCGCGACGAGCCAGTCGAAGAGGATGGCGTCCTGCGCGATGCCGCGGGTCAGCCACTGGTACAGGTGGTGGTGCGTGTTGACGAGCCCCGGGGTGAGCAGGTGGCCGCGGCCGTCGACGTGCTCGACCGGGATCGGCGCGGCACCCGGTGCGGTCGACCGGGGCTCCGCCCCCGGCACCGCCCGCCCGTCGCGGGCCCAGGCGGGGGCGGGCCCCGGCCCGACGGCGACGATGCGCGACCCGTCGACGACGACGTGCCCGCCGACGTGTTCGGTGTCGAGGGCGTCGACCGTCGCGACGTGGGCGCCCTCGACGACGAGTCGCCGGACGGGTACGGCCGGAGTCGCGGACGCCGCCGCGGCCACGCCGGGAGCCGTCACGCCGCCAGCCACGCCGCGATCTCGCCGGCGGCCCGCGCCTTCAGCTCGTCGCTCGCCCCCGAGCACTCGATCGAGCTCAGCGCGCACGCGGCGAGCTGATCGTCCGACAAGCCGAGGGTCGTGCGGGCCAGCTCGTACTCGGCGAGCACGCCGGGCCCGAACAGGATCGGGTCGTCGGCGTTGATCGAGCACCGCACGCCGGCCTCGACCAGGCGCTTCAGCGGGTGGTCCTCGATCGTCGGGATCACCGACAGCAGCACGTTCGAGGTGAGGCACACGTCGAGGCAGACGCCCTCGGCGGCGAGGCGGGCCGTGAGCGGCTCGCTCTGCACGGCCGTCACGCCGTGCAGCACGCGGTCGGCACCGAGGACGTCCAGCGCCTCCTCGATCTGGTCCGGCCCGGCGAGCTCGCCCGCGTGCGGCGTCGAGAGCAGCCCCGCGTGCTTGGCGATGCGGAACGCCTCCTCGTAGCGTGCCGCCGGGTTGCCGCGTTCGTCGTTGGCGAGGCCGAGCGAGACCACGCCGCGGTCGGCGTAGGCCGCGGCCAGGTGGGCCAGCTCGTTCGCGGCCTCGACGCTCTCGGTGCGGTCGACCGTGATCATCAGGCCGACCTCGACGCCCCACCGCTCGCCGCTCTCGGCGCAGGCCGCGAGCATCGCGCGCAGCGAGGCGTCGAGCGACCCGAAGGTGGCGACGTAGAACTGCGGGCTCGCCCCGAACTCGACGTAGGCGACGCCCTCGTCGGCGCAGTCCTCGACCGCCTCGTCGATCAGGCGGAAGAGGTTCTCGCTCTCGGCGAGGACGACGAGCATGCCCTGGTAGGTCGCGCTGAACTCGCTGAAGTCGCCGAAGCTGGTGGGCATCGGCACGACGACCCCCGACGCCGCCGCCATGTCGGCCAGCGAGTCCGGTCGGATCGCCGCCTCCATGTGCAGGTGCAGGTGCCCCTTGGGCAGGGCGCGCAGGTCTCGTGCGGCGTCGTCGGCCGGCGAGGGCGACGGGGTCGAGGAGGCGCGGGTGCCGTCGGCGGGGGAGGTGGTGGTCACGAGCGGGCTCCGTGGATCAGGGCGTCGACGAACGACGGCAGGAAGAGGTCGGTGCGGACGGCGGTGACCGCCGTCGTGCGGGTCGTGGGGTCGTCGTCCGGCGCCGACCCTCGGGGTGCCAGTCCGTCGCGCGGCCGTCGGCCGTGAGCAGCACCCGGCCCCGGGTGGCGAAGCCGTCGTGGGTGATGCCGACCGGGCCGGTGACGCTGTCGGCGATCCACTCGGGGTGCACCATCAGGGCGGCGGCGAGGCCGTCGTGCACGGGGCTGACCCGGCGGCCCCAGGCGTTCCGGTAGAAGTCGAGGTAGGTCGCGAGGACGTCGGCGGCGAACGTGCCGGTCGGCGTGCCCGAGTCGCGGAGCGCGGCGACGTGCGACTCGTCGGTGATCACCTGCGACGTCGCGTTCACGCCGACCATGAGGCGCGAGGTCGCGGGGGCGGCGAAGACCTCGCGGGCGGCCTGGCCGTCGTTCTGGACGTTGGCGTCGACCATGTCGGTCCGGCCGAGCTCGGGGAACGGCCCGCTGCCGCCCATGATCGTCACCGAGCGGAACAGCGTCAGGAGGCGCGGCTCGGCCCTCAGCGCCAGGGCCACGTTCGTGAGCGGCCCCAGGGTGAGCAGGTCGATCTCGCCCGGGGACGCCCGGGCGACCTCGACGAGCCGGTCGGCCGCCGGGGTCTCGAGCAGCACGCGGGGGAGCGGCCGGTCGGCGACGACGTCGCCGAGGCCGTCGTGACCGTGAACGTAGTGGGCGATGTGCGCCTCCGCCTCGAGGGGCCCCTCGGCGCCGCGGGCGACCGGGACGTCGTCGAGACCGACGAGCCCCAGCACGTGCCCGACGTTGCGCAGGGCGTCGTCGACGACGCAGTTGCCGTAGACGGCCGTGATGCCGACGATCTCGACGTCGGGCTGCGCGGCGAGCCAGAGCAGGGCCAGGGCGTCGTCGATGCCGGTGTCGGTGTCGATCAGCACGCGGCGGGTCATGCGGTGCCCGTCACGACGCGGTCGCCTTGCCGGCGTTCGGGCCCCACTTCGCGAGCACCGCCGTCTCGACGAACGTGGTGATCGTGTAGAGCACGATCGAGACGAGGGTGATGAGCACGACGATCGCCCAGATCTCGCCGTACTGCGACTGCGACTTCGCCGCCGTGATCGCGGCGCCGAGGCCCTCGTAGGTGAAGAGCCACTCGTAGAGCATCGCGCCGGTGATGGCTCCGGGCACGGCGATGCGCATCGACGCGAAGAAGTACGGCAGGGCCGTCGGGATCGCCACCTTGCGCATGATCGTCCAGCGGCTGCCGCCGTAGACGCGGACGAGGTCGACCGACTGCGCGCTGACCGACCGGAACCCCAGCGTCAGGTTGACGAGCAGCGGGAAGAACACGACGACGCCGCCGATGAAGCCGGCGGTGACGATGCCGTTGCCCAGCACGAGGTAGATGACGGGGGCCATGGCGAGCAGCGGCACGGTGCGCAGCAGCATGGCGATCGGCATGAACATGAACTCGACCGGCCGGATGAGCGTGAAGACGACGGCCACGACGAGCGACCCGCCGACGCCGAAGACGAACCCGATGGCCGCGTGCCACAGGGTCACGCCCAGCAGGCCGGCGATGTGCACGCGGTTCTCGGCCGCCGTGGTCCGGCTGAGCTCGGAGTCGACGAAGAACCAGCGGAACACGTCGGCCGGGGTCTTCGCGATGAACGCGTTGGCCTGCAGCACGACGATGGCGAGGTTCCAGAGGATGCCGAGGATGATCGCCGAGATCGCGATGGTCAGAACCGTGCGGCCGATCCGCCGCAGGACGAACCGGGCCGTCGAGGAGGCGCTGGTCGACATCTCGGGAGCGGTGACGCGGGTGCCGGTGCCCGTGGGCAGGGTCGTGGCCATCAGAAGCCCTCTCCGGCACGGCTGTCGCCGGCCGACCAGGGCGTGACCAGTCGGCTGATCCGCCCGATGACGAAGTAGGCGATCCCCGCGATGCCGCCCGAGATGAGGGCCAGGGCCCAGAGCTTGACCGACGCCGCCGTGGCCTGTGCCGCGAGCAGCAGGATGCCGAGGCCCTGGTCGACGCCGATGAGGAAGTACTCGCCGAGGACCGCCCCGAGGAACGCGGCGGGTGCCGCGAGCTTCAGGGCGGCGAGGATGCTGGGCAGCGCGGCGATGAGACGGACCTTCACCAGCTGCGTCCAGCGGGAGCCGCCGTAGGCCGTGATCACGTCGAGCTGGGTCTCGCTCGCGGCGCGGAGGCCGAGCAGCGTGCCGACGACGGTCGTGAAGATCACGCTGAGCGCCGCGAGGAAGATCGAGGTCGTCCGGCCGCCGGCGGGCGACATGAGGGTGACGATCGGCGCGATGGCGGTCAGCGGGATGCACGAGCAGACCACGGCGAGCTGGGTCGACAGTCCCTCGAACCACGGCACGAGCAGCACGGCGAAGGCCAGCGCGAAGGCGATGAGGTTGCCCCAGAGGAAGCCCCAGGCCGCGCTGCCGGCGGTCGCGGCGATGGCGCGCCAGTAGACCAGGTCGCTGAGGTCGGTGACGAGCTGGACGAGCACCTGGCCGGGAGGGGGCACCGAGCCCGTGACCGAGAACAGCGTGACGGCCACGACCTGCCAGACCGCGACGATGAGCACGATGCCGACGAGGGCGCCGACCCACGGCGGTGCCGCCGCCATCGAGCCCAGCACCGACCGACGCTCGCCCCCTCGGGCGGTCTCGGCCTGGAGCGCCACGCTCTGGCCCAGTTCGGCCTCGATCTCGCGCTCGGCCGTCTCGCGCGGCGACGTGTGGAGGTCAGTCATCGGCTGCCGCCCCGTGCGAACCGAACAGGATCTCGGAGATGCGGTCGACGTACGCGTGGAACTCGGGCGTCCGGGTCAGCTCGGGCAGGCGCGGGCGGGGCAGGTCGATCTCGACGACCTCGGCGATGCGGCCCGGCCGGGCGCTCATCACGGCGACGACGTCGGACAGGAACACGGCCTCGCTGATGCCGTGTGTCACCATCAGCGTGGTGGCCGGCTTCTCGCCCCAGATGCGCAGCAGCTCGACGTTCATGCGTTGCCGGGTCATGTCGTCGAGCGCGCCGAACGGTTCGTCGAGCAGCATGATGGTCGGCTGGACGACGAGGCAGCGGGCGATCGAGACGCGCTGCCGCATGCCGCCCGACAGCTGCGCCGGCTTGGCCTTTTCGAACCCCCTGAGCCCGACGAGGTCGATCAGGTCGTCGATCAGGCCGGCCGGGGGAGTCAGCCCCGCGACCTCGAGCGGCAGCCGGATGTTGTTCTCGACGCTGCGCCAGGGCAGCAGGGCCGAGTCCTGGAACGCGATGCCCGTCTCGTGGCCGCGCTGCACCTCGGCCGCGGTCTTGCCGTTGATCACGACGGTGCCCGACGTGGGCGTCTCGAGCCCGGCCAGGATGCGCAGGATGGTCGACTTGCCGCAGCCCGAGGGCCCGAGCAGGCTGAGGAACGAGTCCTTCTTGGTGCCCAGGTCGATCTGCGTGAGGGCCTGCACGCTCTTCCGGCCGAGCTGGAACGACTTGGTCAGCCCCTGGATGTTGATGCCCGTGGCGAGCTCGGGTCGACCGGCGGGGTCGCCCGTGGCGGTGGTGAGCGCGGTCGTGGTGCCGTCCGTCATGGTCATGCCGTGGGGATCGTGAAGGTCGTGACGAGGTCGGGGTTCTCCTCGTAGACCTCCTTGATGAGGCTGAGGTCGAACAGGTCGTCGGCCGACACGTCGGTGCCCATCGCCTTCAGCGAGGCGATGTTCTCGGCGACCAGCTCGTCCGTCATCGTGAACAGGCCGTTGGCGTTGACGTCCTCGGTGAGGATCAGCGTGTTCTGCGCCTCGGCCTCGGCCGTCTGCTCCTCGACGTCGAGGTCCTGGTCCTTGCCGTACTTCTCGGCGGCGTACTTCGCGCTCTGCCCGGGGTCCTTGACCGCGTCGGTCCACCCCTTGATCTCGGCCACGAGGAAGGCCTTGAGCATGTCGCGCTCGTTGTCGATGGTCTCCTGCGTGACGGTGAAGGTCTCGGCGACGAACGGCAGCCCGTTGTCGGCGAAGCCCAGCACGACGGGGGTGAAGCCGTCCATCTCGGCGAGGATCGGCTCGTTCGTGATGTACGACATGTGCGCGTCGTACGCGTTCGTCTCGAGCGGGGCGATGTCGTACTGCGTGGCGACGAGCTCGACGTCGTCGAGCGTCATGTCGTTCGCCTTGAGGAACCCCTCGAAGATGGTCTGGTTGCCGCCGGACTGGACCCCGATCTTCTTGCCCTTGAGGTCGGCGAGGGTGCGGATCGGGTTGCCCTCCTCGAGCGACAGGAGGCAGAACGGGTTCTTCTGGAAGGTCGTGCCGATGATCTTCAGCGCCGCGCCCTGGGCGACCGACGGGCCGGTGAGCGACGCCGACGACAAGCCGACCTTGGCCTGTCCGGCGAGCAGCGCCTCCTCGGCTCCGGTCTGTCCACCACCGGCGAGCAGCGTCACCTCGCTGAAGCCCGCGTCGGTGTAGTAGCCCTTCTCGGTGGCGAAGTACTCACCCGCGAACTCGATGTTCTTGATCCACGAGAGCTGCACAGCGATGGTGCCGAACGCTCCGCCCGACGCCGCCCCGCCGGTGGCCGCACCCGTGCCGGCCGACGAGTCGGTGCAGGCGGCGAGCAAGGCGGTCGTGCCGACGACGAGGGCGGCCGAACCGCCCAGGCGCAGGAACCCGCGGCGGTCGAGGGAGGTGTTGCGGAACGCGGCAGGTACGGAGAGGGGGCTCATGTGGGTCTCCTGGGGTAGGCGAGGCGCTGACGCTCGCGGTTCGGGGTGCGGCCCGCGGTGCCCGGAGTCGTGCGCCGCCGTGGAAGAGGCGGGTCGATCGGTACACGCGACGTGGTCGGTGTCGAAAAGCTAGACCCGGACTGTTTCATCGTCGTTTCGGACGTGTTGCCGTCGTCGGCGACCTCGGGACGCGTTAGTTTCGGGGTCATGACCACGCGCGAGTCCTCGGACAAGAGGGCCGAGCTGCTCGAACGCGTCGTCGACCACGTCCTCGCGAACGGCGTCGGCCAGCTCACGCTGCGCGGCCTCGCGACCGCCGTGGGCTCGAACAACCGCATGCTGCTCTACTACTTCGGCAGCCGCGAGGAGCTGGTCGTCGCGGCCCTGCACGGCGCCGAGCGGCGGTTCCCGGGCATCGTGGGGGTCGTGGACCACCTGGCCGGGCCCGACCTGCCGCTCGACCAGCGCCTCCTCGCCGTCTGGCGGACCGTGTCCGATCCGGTCAACCAGCCCTTCAACCGACTGTTCTTCGAGGTCTTCGGCCTCGCGAGCTTCGACCGCGAGCGCTACGCCACGCTGCTCGGCGACATCGGCACCGAATGGGTGGGCCAGGTCGCGGCGGCGTACCGCGCCGAGGGCGTCGAGGAGGCGCGGGCCGAGTCCCTCGCGCACGAGACGGTCGCGCTCTGGCGCGGCTTCCAGGCGACGCTGCTCAGCGCCGGGTCGAGCCGGGCCGTCGACCGCGCCGCGGTGGAGGCCACGGAGGCGCTGGTCGCCCGGGTCCGCGCAGCCGCCGACGGGACCCGCTGACCGCTCGACGTGTTAAGAGTTCGTTTCGACGCTGGACTCGCGGTGAACCATCCGGTTCACTGACGGCATGAAGCAGATCCGTCTCGGTGTGTTCGAAGTCGCCGGCCCCCAGGTCGGCGGCACCCTCAGCTGGTCCCACCCCCGCAGCGACTCGCTCGGCTACCACGGGCTCGACCTGTGGATCGGCATGGCGAAGCTGCTCGACCGGGCCGGCTTCGACTTCCTGTTCTTCGCCGACGGCTTCGGCTACCCGTCCATCGACGGCGACCTGCCCGAGACGGCGGCCCGCGGCGGCATCAACTTCCCCGGGATGGACCCGGCGCTGCTGATCCCGACCCTCGCGCGCGAGACCGAACGTCTCGGCTTCGTCGTCACCTCGTCGACCGGCCTGGACCACCCCGTGCAGTCCGCCCGCCGCTTCGCCACCCTCGACCACCTGACCGGCGGACGCATCGGCTGGAACATCGTCACGGGCGCCTCGCAGAACACCGTCGCCGAGCTGTTCGGCCACGACGAGATGCGCGGGCACGACGCCCGCTACGACCAGGCCGACGAGTACGTCGACCTGGCGATGACCCTGTGGGAGGGCTGCTGGGAGGACGGCGCGTTCCGCGGGGACGCCGAGGCCGGCGTCCTCGCCGACCGCGACCGCATCCACCGCGTCGAGTTCGCCGGCGAGCACTTCCGGTCGTCGGGCTACTTCACGGTCGCCCCCTCTCCGCAGCGCACGCCCGTGCTGTTCCAGGCCGGGACGTCCGACCGGGGCCGTGCCTACGCCGCGCGCAACGCCGAGTGCGTCTTCGTGCAGGGCACCACGGTGCCCAAGACGGCCGCGAACGTCGCCGACATCCGGGCCAAGGCGGCCGCCCTCGGTCGCGACCCCGGGTCGGTCAAGATCATGGTGGGGCTGACCGTGACGGTCGCCCCGACCCACGACGAGGCCGTCGCCCTGCGGAAGGAGTTCGACGACCTGCAGACGGACGAGGTCGTCGCCGTCCTCTACGCGGGCAACACGGGCATCGACCTGCTCTCGCTCGACCCCTCGCGCGACCTGACGCAGCTGCAGGACGACGGCGGACCCGTCGGTCAGATGGGTCAGAGCAACATCGACCGGTTCCTGCCGAAGGACGGCTCACCGGCACCGACGGTGCGCGAGATCCTCGACGACCTGCGCGGCAAGGGCACGCGCGGCCTGCAGCTGGTCGGCGACCCGGTCGAGGTCGCGGATGAGCTCGAGCGGCTGGTCGACGAGACCGACCTCGACGGCTTCTTGCTCGAGCCGATCTTCGGCACGGCCGACCTGGCCGACTTCGCCGAGCTCGTCGTGCCCGAACTGCGCCGCCGCGGCCGCATGCCGGCCGAGCCCGCCACGGGGACGCTCCGCGAGCAGATGCTCGGTCGCCCCGGCCCGCACCTCTCGGCCGACCACCCCGGCGCACGCTTCGCGGTGGTGCCGGCGACGGTCTGAGGTCGTCCTCGCCCCGGGAGGCACGGTGCGGCTCAGGAGGCGCCGGTCGCCCAGGCGCGGATCGCCGGGTACAGCTCGGGCAGCGTCGTCGCCCGGTGCGTCGGTCGGGCGTCCGGGGCGGCGAAGCGTTCGACCAGGGCCGTCGGCGACCCCTGTGCCGCGGCCGGCTCGAGGTCGTTCGGCCAGATGTCGCCCACGCTGAGCAGGCGGTCGGGCCGGTCGCCGAGGCCCGCCTCGGCCCGGAGCCGGTCGAGCACGGCCGGCAGGCCCGACGGTTTGCGGGCGTCGGTGACGATCTCGTCGACGCGGTCGGCGAGCCCCAGCCGTTCGAGCGGCTGCACCACGCCGTGCTCGGGGGAGTTCGTCACGAGCACGACCCGCACGCCCTCGGGCAGCGCGTCGAGGAACCCGGCGAGCCCGTCGGGTGCGGAGATGTCGAGGCGTCCCTCGGCGAGGGCGGCGCGGGCCCCCGCGTAGGCGGCCGAGCGGGCCGCGTCGTCGACGCCGAGTGCCCGCGAGACCCGCTCGGCGACGACGTACCCGTCGGGAGAACCCTGGGCGTGCGCGAGGGCCTCGTCGACCCCCTCGGGCTCGTCGTCGAGCGGACTGCCGACGAAGCGTGCCAGGACGGCCTCGACCACCCGACGCGGGTGCCCGTCGTCGGTCGCCGCGAGGGCGTCGTCGAGGAGGCGCCCGTACGTCAGGACGGCGCCGTCGCCCAGGCAGACGGTCCCGTCGAAGTCGAGCACGAGGACGTGGGTGGTGGTCATCCGTCGATCCTGCCGCACCGTGCCGGTGTCGGCACGGAGTCCACGTCTGGGAGCCGGCCAAGGCTTGCTGTGGGGCATCTGTGCATTCCCTCCGCATGGACGCGGGCAGGATAGAACGGGAGCATGAGCAACGAGCAGGACACCACGCCCACCCCCGACGACCGCCCGCGTCCCGCGTACGGCGAGTACGCACCACAGGGCGCGGGGCCGCAGGCCACGCCCGAGCAGGCGCCGAACGCGGGCCCCGTCCCCGGGCAGCAGGCTCCCGGCCAGCAGGTGCCGCCGCAGGGGGCGCCGTACGGTCAGCCCGGCTACGCCCAGCCCGGCCCGCAGGCGACCCCGACCTCCGGCACGCCCGGCCCCGGCGGCATCGGCGCGTTCGCCGGAGCCGGCTACCCCCAGGTGCTCGCCTCGTTCACCAAGTACGAGGACGCCCAGTCCGCCGTCGACCTGCTCTCGGACGAGGGGTTCCCCGTCGAGAGCGTGTCGATCGTGGGGCACGACATCCGCACCGTCGAGAACGTCTCGGGTCGCCTGACCTCGGGCAAGGCCGCCGGCCGTGGCGCCGGTGGTGGGGCCTGGTTCGGTCTGCTGCTCGGCCTGCTCTTCGGCATCTTCGCCCCGACCGGCGCCTGGATCGGCGTCCTGCTCGTGGCCGTCGGCCTCGGTGCGCTGTGGGGGGCCCTGTGGGGCTTCGTCGGCCACAAGATGCTGCGCGGCCGCCGCGACTTCTCGTCCGTGCGCACCATGGAGGCCGGACGCTACGAGGTGCTGGTCCGCGGCGAACTCGCCGCCCGGGCACACCAGACGCTCGCGCAGGGACGCACGGCGGCCTGACCGGCGTCACCCGCGCCTCCTCGGCTCGACCGATCCGCGCCCGTCCCGTTCGTCGGGTCGGGCGCGGTCGTCCGTCCGGGGGCACCGGGCTGTAGCCGACGAGGGGAGTGGTTCCGCCATTGCTTGGTGTACCAATGGTTGGTACACTCAGGATCATGACGAGACCCGAGCGGCACCACGAACACGGCAGCAGGTTCGGCGACCTGGTCGAGCGCATGAACGCCCGACTGCGGCCCTACATCGGCGGCGCCCAGCTGGGGGTGAAGAACGAGGCTCCCGCGGTCGCGCCGCAGCACGGTGGGGCCTGTCCGCTCTGCGGCGCGCCGATGGACGAGCACGTCGTCGACCGGACGGGCGTCCGCACCATGGTGCACTGCCCGGTGCCGCGGGCATGAGCGCCGCCGGCGTGAGCGGCGTCGGCATCGTGGGTTCTGGCGCGCCCCGGGCCGCGGACCCGCTCGACCTCGAGAGCCAGATCTGCTTCGCGCTGTCGGTGGCGTCACGAGGCGTCGTCGCGGCCTACCGTCCCGTGCTCGAGCCGCTCGGGCTGACGCACCCGCAGTACCTCGTGATGCTGGCCCTGTGGCAACACGCCCCGCTGTCGGGTCGCCAACTCAGTCGTCTGCTGCGGCTCGACCCGGGCACACTCAGCCCGCTGCTCAAGCGGCTCGAGGCCCAGGGGCTGCTGACCCGAGGGCGGCGGGCCGACGACGAGCGCGCGTTGTCGATCGAGCTGACCCCCGAGGGCACCGCGTTGAGACACGAGGCCGAGAGCATCCCCGGGCGCATGATGGCGCGGCTCGGGGTGACGCACGACGAGCTCGTCGTGCTGCACCGCACGATGACGAAGCTGATCGACGCCGCCGACGCCGAGGGCGACTGACCCCGTCGGTCTCCGGTGCGCCTCAGCGCAGCGGCGCCGGCACGGTCGCGGAGCGGGACCACACGACGTCGACGGTGCGGCCCAGCACGCGCGTCGCGATCTCGCCGGCGAGGGCTTCGCGGAAGTGCGAGGCGGCCCGCTCGTCCGAGACGACGACGTCGACGCGCAGGCCCGCGAGCTCGTCGGTCACGAGGGCGGGGCCGTCGGCGAACCGGACGAGGTACTGGTGGTCCCGGACGGGCACGTTCTCGTAGTGGTCGCGGAGGCTCTTCTCGAGCAGGCGGAGCGAGTGGATTCCGTCCTTCGGCTTCACGAGGGCGCTGAGCGAGATCATGCGTCGATGCTCCACCCCGCGGGCGACCGGTGCGTGAACGGGACGTGACGGACGCCTGTGCGTTCGCCGCGCCTCCTCGGCGTGCCGGCCGACCAGGACGGGAGGCGCGGGTCAGGGGGTCGTGGAGCCGCCGGCCTCGGCGACGAACTCGTCGACGGTCGTGTCGATCAGTCGCCAGGCGCGCGAGAAGGCGTCGTCGGCGTCGCCGGACCGGATCGCGAGGGCCAGGTCGAGGTGGAGCTCGGCCGCCGCCGGCGTGTACCCGGTGATGGTGAAGCGGCGTTCCTCGGTGCGGGTGCGCAGCAGCGCCTCGACGGTCGTGGCGAAGTGGCCGATGACGTCGTTGCCCGAACCCCGCAGCACCGCGGTGTGGAACGCGACGTCGGCCTCGAGGTAGGCGCGCCCGTCGCCGGCCGCGGCGGCCGCGACCATCGTGCGTGCCGCCTCCTCGACGGCGGACGCCTGGTCCGGCGTGCCGGCCAGCGCGCTCAGCCGGGCCGCGACCGGCTCGAGGCCGAGCCGCAGTTCGAGCAGCTCGCGCATCTGGACGAAGTACTCGGGGCTGCGCCCCCGCCAGAGGATGATCTGCGGGTTCATGAGGTCCCACGAGGTGCGGGGCAGCACCTGCGTGCCGATGCGTTGTCGCGGTTCGACCATGCCGAGCGACTGCAGCACCCGCAGGGCCTCGCGCAGCACCGACCGCGAGACGGTGAACCGGGCCGCGAGGTCGTCGAGGTTGAGGATGGAGCCCACGGCGAGCCGACCGTCGACGATCTCGGTGCCGAGGACGTCGACCACGCGGGCGTGCAGGCCGCGTTCTCGTGATGCTGCGAGGCCGGGGATCATCGTCGACTCCTTGCGAGGGGGTGGGGTGGGCACGGGTGGCGCGGTCGTGCCGACTGTGGCACACTCCATAAGTCTGATTATTCACACTAATCAGATTCGTTCGTCAGACCAGACTGCCAGACATCCGTCGGGCCCCGGCGATCGACAACCCCCGGGCCTCGGCCCACGACGAAGAGGTCGCAGTGACGCGTCCTCGGAAGGACGCGACCGGATGCACCTCCTCGCCGCGGCGACCGCCGCCCCCACGCCCTCGGGCACCGACGCGCAGTTGATCATCGCGGCCCTCGCGGGCATCGTGGTGATCGTCGGCCTCATCACCTGGCTGAAGGTCCATCCCTTCCTCGCGCTGCTCCTCGGCGCGGTCGGGGTCGGCATCGGCGCGGGCCTCGCGCCGGGCGACGCCGTCACGAGCTTCGGCACCGGATTCGGCTCGACCATGACGAGCGTCGGCATCCTCATCGGCCTCGGGGCCATGTTCGGCAAGCTGCTCAGCGACTCCGGCGGGGCCGACCGCATCGTCGACACGCTCATCTCCCGGTCGTCGCAGAAGGCGCTGCCGTGGGTGATGGCCCTGATCGGCGCCCTGATCGGGCTGCCGATGTTCTTCGAGGTCGGCCTCGTGCTGCTGATCCCGGTCATCGTGCTCGTCGCCCGCCGGTCGGGCCTGCCGCTCATGCGCATCGCCATCCCGGCGCTCGCCGGCCTCTCGGCCATGCACGCGCTCGTGCCGCCGCACCCCGGCCCGTTGCTCGCCGTCTCGACCGTCGGCGCCGACCTCGGCCTCACCCTCGGCCTCGGCGTGCTCGTGGCCGTCCCCACCGTCATCGTCGCCGGGCCGCTGTTCTCGACGCTCGCCGCGAGGTGGGCGCCCGTGCCCGTGCCCGACCTCTTCGTCTCGAAGGAGGAGGACGGCGGCGAGGGCTCGGTCCGCAAGCGCCCCAGCTTCGCGAACGCCCTGGTCGGCATCCTGCTGCCCGTCGTGCTGATGCTCGCCCGCTCGATCCGCGAGGCGGCGCTCCCGGCCGCGACGGGTGCCTGGGTCGACCTGCTCGAGTTCCTCGGCACGCCGATGGTCGCGCTGACGGTGGCCGTGCTCTACGCGATGGTCTTCTACGCCCGCGCCGGGGGCATGGACAAGGCGGCCGTGTCGAAGACGCTCGGTTCGTCGCTGCCCGACGTCGCGGGCATCCTGCTCATCGTCGGCGCCGGCGGCGGGTTCAAGCAGGTGCTGATCGACACCGGCATCGGCACCGTGATCGGCGACGCCGTCTCGGAGTCGGGCGTCAGCGTGCTGCTCGTCGCCTGGGTCGTCGCCGCGCTGGTGCGCGTCGCCACCGGCTCGGCCACCGTCGCCACGGTCACGGCCGCCGGCATCATGGCCCCGCTCGCCGCCGACATGTCGACCCCCGAGGCGTCGCTGCTCGTGCTCGCCATCGGAGCGGGCTCGGTGTTCCTGTCCCACGTGAACGACGCCGGCTTCTGGCTCATCAAGGAGTACCTCGGCACCACCGTCGGCCAGAACTTCAGGACCTGGAGCCTGATGGAGTGCGTCCTCAGCCTCACGGCCCTGGCCGGCGTCATGCTCGCGAGCGTCTTCATCTGATGGGCGTCCTCGAGGGCGTCGACCGCGCCTCCTCGGCCGTGGCCGTCGGGAGCGCAGGAGGCGCGGTGCCGGCCCGAGGGCCGTACGCCACCGACCCCGTGCTCGTCGTCATGGGCGTGTCGGGTTCGGGCAAGTCGACGGTCGCGGCGCTGCTCGCCGAGCGGCTCGGCTGGGACTCGTACGAGGGCGACGACCTGCACCCCGACGAGAACGTCGCGAAGATGGCCGCGGGCCGGCCGCTCGACGACGACGACCGGGCCCCGTGGCTCGACACGGTCTCGTCGTGGATCGTCGAGCACGCGATGGCCGGGGTGCCGGGCGTGATCACCTGCTCGGCGCTCAAGCGGACGTACCGCGACGTGCTGCGCGAGCACAACGTCGTCTTCGTCTACCTGCGGGGCAGCCGCGACCTGCTCGGCGACCGGATGGCCGCCCGAGAGGGGCACTTCATGCCGACGTCGCTGCTCGACTCGCAGGTCGCGACGCTCGAACCGCCCGAGGCCGACGAGCGACACGTCGTCGTCGACGCCGGGCGGTCGCCCGAGGACGAGGTCGACGAGGTGATCCGCGCGCTGGGACTCGTGCCGGTCGGCTGACCCGATCCGCGCCTCCCGTGCTGCCGTGGGTGCTCGAGTGGGCAGGAGACGCTGGTCACGAGGTGGGCGACGGCATCTCCTGCCCACTCGACGGATCGCCGCGTTCACCGGGTGGACGCCGGGGGTTCGCCCGCCCGCCACCCGCGCTGCCTAGGGTCGTGGCGTGCGCCGGAGGCCGGGCGCGAGGGGCGGGGACGATGTCGAGGGCGACGCAGGCGGGGCGGCTGCGGGCCGACCCGATGCGTCCGGTGCTCGACGGTCGCGACGTGTGCCTCGACCCGCCGGCGACGGCCCAGGTCTGGCTCGGCCCGGGCGCGGGGGGCGGGAGCGGCGTGGGGGTCGGGACCGGCGGGCGAGGCGGTGCGGGCTTCAGCGAGATCGCGGTGCCCGGCGTGCGGCTCGCGCGCGGGGACGCCCTGGTCGCCGTCGAGCTCGCGGTCGCCGGGGCGGACGAGGTCGACGTGGTGAGCGGGCGGGCGGGCGTGCCGGCACCGGTCGTGCTCGGCGGCTCGGCCGTGGGGCGCGTGGTCGAGGCCGACGAGCACGCGCGGGCCCACGACGGTCGGCGGCTGCGGCCGGGCATGCGCGTCGTCTGGTCACGCACCGTGACCTGCGGCCGGTGTGCCGCCTGCCATCGCGGCCTGGGCGCGGCGTGCACGTCGCTCGAGGGGTACGGGCGCGAGCGCACGCGACGCAGCTGGCAGCTCTCCGGGGCGTTCGCGAGCCACGTGCACCTGCGCCGGGGCACCGCCGTGCTGGTCGTCTCCGACGACGTGCCCGCGGCCGTGCTCGCGCCGGTGGCCGGGGCGACCGCGACGGCCGCCGAGATGCTGGACCGCGCCTCCTCGGTGCTCGGGCTCTCCGGCCTGCCGTCCGTCGCCGGCCAGGTCGTCGTCGTGTCGGGGGCCGGCACCCTCGGACTGGTCGCGACGGCGATGGCGACCGACTCGGGTGCCCGCGTCGTGGTCGTCGACCCGCAGGAGGCGCGGCGCGAGCGGTCGCGCGCGTTCGGCGCCGTCGCCGTGGTCGACCCCGCGGCGACGGCCGGGCCGCACGCCCTGTCGCGGGTGCTCGCGGCCGTCGACCGGTCGGGGCGCCACCGCACGGTCGGGCTCGCGGTCGACGGGGCCGGGGCGTCGACCTTGGTCGAACAGGTCGCGGTCGGGGGAGTCGTCGTGCTCGCGCGAGGGACGGTGCGCGGGGACGACGTCGTCGTCGCGGGCGCGCGACTCGTCGAGGGGCTCGTCACGGTCACGGGAGCGGGCGACACCGGGCCCGAGAGGCTCGCGTCGGCCGTCGCGTGGGCGTCCGAGGCCTGGCGACGGTGGCCGCTGGGGTCGCTCGTCGGCGAGACGGTGCATCTGACCGACGTGGGGGCGGCCCTGAGCGCGGCGGGTCCGGGTGACGGCCTGATCGGAGTCGAGCCCGCCCCCGCGGTGCGGTGAACCTGATCGCGCGTGGTGGGTCCGGTGTCGTGTGGCTGACCCACATGCTGTGCTTCGCCGCGGCCACATCGGTCATTGGTGGGGCGTGACACCCCGGATGGGGGGCGCGAGAGCCTCCATGAATTGAGCTATCGTCATCACGGCTCTCGCCCGAACGGGCCGTCATCACGCTGGACAGGAACCTCATGACGAACGTCAACCCGCCCACTTCCGACCGCCGGCCGCGAGGGTTTCGCCCGCGGTACATCGGCTATGCCCTCGTGGCCCTCGCCTTGCTGCTCGGTCTCGTGTCATCGGGCTTGAGTGGCCTGCTCATCATGGCCGGCCTCCTCGGCGGAGGGTTCGCGCTGTATACCGTGGTCAGCGGTCGCAAAGGCCTGCTCGGCTTTCCCTCGCGAGGGGCAGGAGCGTTGGCCTCTGTCGGCGCCGTCATCGTCCTCGTGGTGGGCGGTGTCGTCGCTCCGGCTCCGTCGAGTGACCCGAGCACTGCCGCCGGAGAAAGTCAATCGGTGGCAGGTTTCGCTGCCACGTCGCAGGCAGACAAGGATCGTGCCGACCAAGAGGAACGAGCCAAGGTAGCCGCGGACATCGAAGAGGAGAAGCGAGCGAAGCTCGAGGCCGAACGTGCCGCGGCCGACGCCGAGGCCGCTCGGATCGCCTCCGAAGAGGCTGCACAGCAAGCCGCGGCGGAGCAGGCTGCAGCCGATCAGGCAGCTGCGGCGGCGGCTGCACAGGCCGAGGCTGATCGTGTGGCCGCTGAGCAGGCCGCAACCGCCCAGGCCGAAGCGGATCGGGTTGCCGCGGAACAGGCTGCCGCTGCTGCCGCAGCACAGGCGCCGGCCCGGTCGACGTCCACCTACTACGCGAATTGCACGGCTGCGCGCGCCGCGGGTGCCGCCCCAGTCCGAGTAGGCGACCCTGGGTACGCAAGCCACCTCGACCGTGACGGTGACGGCATCGGCTGCGAATGACGGCTGCGAGGCCGAGCCGGCGCCGCGGTGAACCACGATCCGCGCGGAGAGCCCCGGACTCCGTGGCCTGTGGCGGACCCAGCTTCGTCGCGATCGGCAGCACGGGACGGCGTCGGCGGACCGGTCAGGAGGCGCGGCGCAGCCGGTGGAGGACGTGCGGCCGCAGCTCGTGGCCGGGTGGCAGCGCCGGGTGCTCGAAGTCGTCGGCCGGGTCGTGCGTCATGCCGAGGCGGCGCATCACGCGGCGGGACGGTTCGTTGATCGCGGCGGTGAAGCTGATGAGGGCGGGCAGGTCGGCACCGGCCGGGTCGAACGCGAGGCGGACGACCTCGCGCGCGGCCTCGGTCGCGAAGCCGCGGCCCCACGCGTCCCGGGCGAGCCGCCAGCCGATCTCGACCTGCTGGTCGAGCACGGGGTCGAACGACGGACGCGACAGCCCGACGAAGCCGACGAAGGCCCCCGTGTCGCGACGTTCGACGGCCCAGAGCCCAAACCCGTCGGACTCGATCGCGGCGTCGAGCCGGTCGACCATCGCGTCGCTCTCGGCGCGCGTGCGCGTCGAGGGGAAGTAGCGCATCACCTCGGGGTCGGCGTTCAGGGCGGCGAACGGCTGCCGGTCGGAGTCACGCCAGCGGCGCAGCAGCAGGCGGTCGGTGGTGAGCACCCGGCGACGCTAGCAGCCCGGAGGCGCCGGGGCAGGGGAGGGGGCGGGGCGGACGAGCCGAGGTGCCGGAGAACCCCGTTCCGAACGACGCACCCGGAAGAGACGGGGTGCATCGTTCGAAACGGGGTTCAGGGTCGTGTCGTGGCCTGGCGTGGCGCCACCGGGCGGATCAGCCGCGGTCGCGCGGACGACGCAGTCGCAGGGCCACCCCGAGCGCCATGATCAGGAACGCCGCGACGGCGATGCCGATCCACTCGCCCGAGCCCGTCCAGGCGAGCCCGGCCGGCGAGGCGACGACGGTGCCGCCCGAGCCGGTCCCCGAGCCCGAGCCGCCACCCGGCGTCCCCGCACCCGGCGTCCCGGCACCGGGGGTGCCGGCACCGGGGGTGCCGTCACCCGGCGTGCCGCCCCCGGGGGTTCCGGGGTCGCCGGGACCGGCCGCCGCGAGCACCGTCAGCGTGGCCCGCGCGATCTGCCCGGACCCTTCGAGCTCGACGACGTGCGCCCCGGGCTCGAGGTCGGCCGGCACGACGAACCGCAGCACGCCGACTCCGGCCGCCGTGGCGTCGGTGCCACCGATCGACTGCGGCTCCGAGAACACCGTGCCCGCCAGGGCCTCGCCGCCCACGAAGCCCGTCGCCGTGATCGACACCGTGTCGCCCGGTCGTGCGGTCGCGGGGTCGAGCGTGCCGGGCACGACGACCTTCGTCGGCTCGACGACGCCCAGCTCGATGCCGAGGACCGTCGCGAACCGCGCGAGGGCCACGTCGGGCAGTCCGCGTTGCAGGGCGTTCTCGGCGTCGGCCGTCAGGGCGGCCGACCCGTCGGCCGCCGAGCCGTCGACCATCGCCGCCTGGGCGAGGTCGCGGGCGATGGACACGAGGTCGTCGGCCGTGGCCATCGCGCCGAGGTCGGTGCCGCCGAACGGCGTCACGGCCGCGAGCAGGAGGCGCAGGGCCGTGGCCGCGTCGGTCACCGTCCCGTCGGCGTCCCACACGTCGGCGTCGAGCACGTCCTGCACCGCCTCACGGGCCGCGCCCTCGGGCAGGGAGGCGACCAGCGCCTCCAGACGGTCGCGCTCGCTGTCGGTGCGCAGGCCCCAGCCGTACGGGTAGAGCGGTTCGTAGTCGGCGTCGCCGACGTTGATCGGCACCTGGTCGGCGCTCGCCGCCCAGGTCACGGGCAGGCGTCCGGTGAAGGGCCGGTCGCCGAACAGCACGTCGGCGACGCCGGCGCCCTCCGAGCCCGGCAGCGAGGACGCGACGACCGCGTCGGCCGCGCTGACGACGTCGCCGAGCAGCTGCGGACGGCCCGAGACGACGAGCACGACGCACGAGGCGGTCGCCGCGCACACCTCGTCGACGATCGCCTGGTCGGACGCCGTCAGCGACAGGCTCGAGCCGTTGTTGGGCACGTCGCCCTGACCCTCGGCGTACGGACGCTCGCCGACGACGACGACACCGGTCTGACCGGCGCCGATCGGGGCCGACGCGTCGGGGCTCAGCGTGACCGAGGCTCCCGGGGCGACCTCGCGGATGCCCTCGGCGATGCTCGTCCCGGTCGTCGTGTCGCCCGAACCGCCCTGCCAGCTGATCGTCCAGCCGCCCATCTGGCGGCCGAGGTCGTCGGCGGTGGAGCCGGCGACGTAGAGGTCGGCGTCCGCGGCCAACGGCAGCGCGCCTCCCGCGTTCTTCAGCAGCACCTGCGACTCGCCGGCGGCCTGACGGGCCACGGCACGGTTCTCGGCCGAGCCGACCCCGTCGACGTTGGTGCGGTCGGCGAACGGCTGCTCGAAGAGGTTCAGGTCGAACTTCTGGGTGAGGATGCGCCGCACGGCGTCGTCGACCCTCGACTCGGCGACGTCGCCCGAGCGCACCGCCGCCACGATCGCGTCGATGAACGCACCGTAGTTGTAGGGCGCCATCGCCATGTCGAGCCCGGCGTTCACCGAACGGACGGCCTTGTCGGCGTAGCTGCCGCCCGGCAGCTTGTCGATGCCCTCCCAGTCGCTGATGAGGAATCCCCGGAAGCCCAGGTCGCCCTTCAGCAGGCCGGTGTTGAGCGCCGCGTTCTCGTGCATGCGCACCGGGCCGTCGCCGAGGTCGACCGCCGAGTACGACGGCATGATCGTGCCCACGCCCGCCTGGAGGGCCGGCAGGTACGGGTCGACGTGCAGCCGGGTGAAGTCCTCGAGCGAGTCGGCGTTCGTGACGCCCTGGTCGATCGGGTACGCGCCCGTGCCCGCGACCGACTCGTCGTAGCTCGTGCCGCCGTCACCGGCCCAGTGCTTGGCGGTGGCGAGCACCTCGTCGGCTCCGCCGATGTCGGTGGGGTCGTCGCCCTGCAGGCCGACCACCGACGGGGCGGCGAAGGTGCGGACCAGGTCGGGGTCCTCGCCGAACGACTCGTAGCTGCGACCCCAGCGCTCGTCACGCGAGACGCAGAGGCACGGGGCGAACGTCCACGGCACGCCGGTCGCGCGCACCTCGGTCGCCGTCACGCGGGCGATCTCCTCGACGAGGGCCGGGTCGCGGGTCGCGCCGAGGCCGGTGTTGTGCGGGAAGATCGTCGCGCCCACGACGTTGCTGTGGCCGTGGACGGCGTCGACGCCGTAGACCATCGGGATCTGCAGGCGGGTCGACAGGGCCTCGCGCTGGTACGCGTCGACCATGTCGGCCCACGCGACCGCGGTGTTGCCCTCGGGCACCGAACCGCCACCGCTCAGCAGCGAACCGAGCGCGCGACCGCTGATGTCCTGCGGCGACGACAGGCCGAGCCGCTCGGCTTGCGCCATCTGGCCCACCTTCTCGTCGAGCGTCATGCGTCCGAGCAGGTCGGCCACGCGGTCGGCCGTCGGCAGCGAGGCGTCGAGGTACGGCAGGTCGTGCGCACCGATCACGACGCGCGGGCCGTCGCCGACCTTGGCCGTGGTCGACGCCAGCGACACCGAGAACTCCTTCGACTCGGCGGCCCCCGAGGAGGCGCGGGTCGACACGGTCACGGGCTGCGCCGTCCCCGAGGCGGTCCCCGCCGCGAAGGTCACCGTGCCGGACGCGGCGTCGTAGTCGGTGCCCTCGGCGGCGGTGCCGTCGGCGGTCGTCCAGTCGACCGACACGTCCGACGCGAGCGGCTCGTCGCCCGCCGTCGTCACGGTCAGCGGGATCTCGACCGAGCCGCCGGCGTCGACCAGGTAGACGTCCTGCGACGGGTCGACCGTGACGGACGCGGCGCTCGCCGGGGTGCCGTACAGCTGCGTGTCGTCGATCGCGTAGCCGACCGGGGCAGGGGTGCCCGGGGTGAAGGTGAACGAGTAGCCGAAGGCACTCGTCAGGTCGAGCGTGCCGTTCGTCGTCGCCGCGTCGCCCGGCTGGTAGCCCGACGGGGTGAACGACGAGAAGGGCAGTTCGACGAGCTTCCAGCGGCTGGTGCTGCTGCCCCAGTTGTCCTTGAAGGTGGTCGCCCAGAGTTCGCTCGTCTCGGCCGTGCTGCCACCGGTCGGGTTGCCGTCCTTGACCTCGACCTTGATGTCGGCGCCCGCGGTCGGCGAGGCCGGGTTGTTGGACTGCGACGCGTACCACCAGAACCTCAGGCCCTGGTAGCTCGACCAGTCCTGGCTGTCGGCCAGGTTGTGGCTGAGGCCGCCGTAGCCGCCCGCCGGGATCGCGAAGTCGCCGCTCATCACGTGGTTGTCGGCACGGCCGTCGCGCTCCTGCACGGTGACGTCACGGCTGATCGTGGGCTCGAGCGGTGCGGGGGAGCCCCAGGTGAAGAAGCCGACCGGGTCGGTCGTCGTGCCGAGCGGCACGTCGCCCTCGAAGTCCTCGATCGTCGTCGCGCGCTCGAAGAGGGCGACGTCGTCGAACTGCCACGAGCCCGCGCCGAGTCCGGTCAGGGTGACGGCGAAGCCGGTCGAGGCCGAGGGGTCGAAGCGCAGGTCGCTCGACGGCTGGCCCTTCTGCCGCAGGTCGGCGAACAGCACGCTGACCTGCTTCCAGTCGGCGCTGTCGTCGACGACGGTCTGCTCGAACAGGGCCGCGTTGCCGTTCTTCAGCTCGTAGTGCAGGGGCAGGCCCGAGGCGGTGCCCTGGAACCAGAACGAGAAGCCGTCCGCGTCGCTCCAGTCGGTGGCGGGGGTGTCGTGCGAGAAGCCGAACCAGCTCTCGGCGGTGGTGGGGCCGGCGACGGTGGCACGCAGGGCCTGGCCGCCCGTCGCTCCCTCGCGCTGCGCCTCCACGGTGTCGAGGACGGGGGTGACCTCGGGGCTCTGGCCCCAGCCGAAGTAGCCGGCGGGCACGCCGCCCTCGAAGTCGTCGAGCACGGTCGTCGCACCCGCGTTGGGCAGGGTGCCCGTCGGGGTGAGGGCCACGGTCAGGGTCGCCCGCGTGCCGAGCACGGTCGGGTCGCTGGGCTCGGACGCGGTCAGCTCGATGGTCTTGCGCGGGCTGAGCGCGCCGGTCGACGTCGTCACGAGGTCGACGGAGGCGCTGGTCGCGCCGGGCGCGAAGGTCACGGTCTCGTCAAGGGCCGCGTAGTCGGTGACCGCGGTCGCCGTGCCGCCGGTGGAGCGCACGCGCACGGTGACCGGCTCGTCGCTCGGGCCGGTGAGGCTGAGGCCGGCGGTGAGGGTCTGACCGGCCGCGACGGTGGCGGTCGATCGGTCGAAGGTGACCGAGCGCGTCTGCGCCTCGCCGAAGACCTGGAGGCCGTAGGCCGAGTAGCCGTAGAAGTGCTCGCGGGTCGCGTCCCAGGTGGCGGCGGCGCGCTTCAGCATGCTCACGCGCACGTAGCGGGCGTCGGTCGGGGTCGAGAGGGTGACGTCGTCACGCCCGCCGTCGCTCGTGACCGTCTGCGCCGTGGTCCAGCTCTCGGCCAGCGTCGGGTCGCCCGACGTGACGTCGACGGTGTAGTCGGTGGCGTACGAGGTCTCCCAGTCGAGGCCGATCGCGTCGACGCGGGCGGTGCCGCCGAGGTCGACGATCACCGACGCGGTGAACTCGACGTCCTCGTCGGGGCCGTTGCCGCTGGCCCAGCGCGTGGCGGGGTCGCCGTCGATCAGGGCCTCGGCGGGGAACGTGCCGTCGCCGTCGGCCTGGCTCGCCGAGGCGGTGACCGTGCCGAAACGGGCGAGGTCGACGGGGGCGGCCTGGGCGGCGATCGCCGGCAGGCCGCTCAGCAGCAGGGCCGCGGCGGCGGTCCCGGCGGCGAGCGCGAGACCGCGGCGTCGACGACGTGCGGGACGCGACCGAGGGGTCGAGGAGGAGCGGGCAGGGGCAGCGGACACGATTACTCCCTTGTAATCACGGCTGTCTCACGACAGAGCTGGAGCCACCCCCGAACGAGGGCGGCTCACGTCTGGCTCATCGTAGGGTCACAGGCGCTTCGAGGGCAATGGGGGCGGGTCCGCGTTCCGCGGTGGTCCCTCCCCGGGTGACAGCGCACCGCGTCTCGTGCACCGCGCCTCGTCTCGACCGGGTGTGGTGCACGAAACGCGGTGCAGCGCTGCTCGACGCTGCCGGGCGCGACCCGGTTCAGGAGGCGCGGGTGCGGGCGCGCAGGCCGACGAACGACACCAGCGCGCTCGTCACGAGCAGCACGGCGACGACGACGACGACGCGGTGGAACCCGCCCACCGTGAGCGCGCCTCCGGCGATGACGCCGAGGAAGGCGACGGCGACGAGCCCGGCCACCCTCGAGATGGCGTTGTTGACCGCCGAGGCGATGCCCGACTGCCCTGACGGGATCTGCGACAGCACCGTGGAGGTCAGCGGGGCGACGGTCACCGACAGGCCGAAGCCGAACAGGACCACGCCGGGCACGATCTGCCACCAGACGTCGATCGGGTCGCGGACGAGGAGCATCCAGAGGAACCCGCTCGCGGTGATCAGCGGCCCGACCGTCATGAAGGGGCGGGGCCCGTGCGTGGCGGCGAGCGTGCCGAAGAGCGTCGAGAACAGCAACGAGACGATCGTCGTGGGCAGGGTGACGAGACCGGCCAGCGTCGCCGGCAGCCCGGCCAGCTCTTGCACGACGAGGGGGATCGTCAGGGTGCCGAGGCTGAGCGCCGAGTAGATGCCGACGGTGGCCAGGTTGCCGACCGTGAAGGTGCGGGTGCGGAACAGGCCGAGCGGCATCATCGGGGCGGTCGTGCGGCGCTCCCACCAGACGAAGGCGGCGAGCGCGGCGAGCCCGACCACGAGCGGCGTGACGACGAACCAGGCGCCGAACCCGACGCGCTGCCCCTCGATGAGCGCGAAGACGGGTCCGGCCAGGCCGACGGCGGCCAGCACCGCGCCGACGACGTCGACCCGTGGGGGAGACCCCTCGCCACCCCGGTGGGCGTCGCCGGGCAGGCGGCTCATCAGCCCGAGCGTGAGGACGACGGGCACGACGACGACGGCGAACACCCAGCGCCAGCCGAGCGTGTCGACGAGCGCGCCGCCGGTCAGCGGGCCGATCAGGAAGGCGACTCCGGTCCAGGCGGTCCAGCTGCCGATGGCCTTGCCCTGGGCCGGACCGCTGAAGGTCGAGGTGATCAGCGCGAGGCTGCTCGGCACGAGCAGGGCCGCGGTGACGCCCTGCAGCGCGCGGGCGGCGATCAAGAGGCCCGGGTCGGGGGCGAGGGCGGCGAGCAGGCTCGTCACGGCGAAGCCGACGAGCCCCGCGCGCAGCACGCGCACCCGGCCGAACGTGTCGCTGAGCGAGCCGGCCACGAGCATGAGCGATCCCAGTGTCAGGAGGTAGGCGTCGACGACCCACTGCTGCAGGGCGAGGCCGGCGCCGCCGTCGCCGGCTGCGCCTCCAGCTACCGTGCCGCCGAGCTCGCGGGCGATGGCGGGCAGCGCCACCGTGACGATCGACCCGTCGAGGAACGCCACGAACGAGGCCAGCACGGCGACGACGAGCACGACCCTGCGGCCGCGCAGGGTCGCGGCGTCGCTCGGGGCCGGGGGAGGTGTGCTCATGCTGCACTCAACACCCGGGGGGCGCACATCGATGCCCCTCCCGCCAGACGGCGCCAGGAGATGGGCACAGCGCCAGGCCTTCTCCTGGTGCCGTGCCCACCTCGTGGCGTCGTGCGGTGCCTCACCCCTCGCGGACGACGTCGTCGGGCGACTTGTCGGGTCGCCACCCGCGCCAGCTCGGCTGCCGCAGCCGCCCGGTCGCGGTCCACTCGGCGATCGACACCTCGCCCACCCGTGACGGGGTGACCCAGTGCGCGTCGCGCGCGTCGACCGCGGGCACGCCCACCAGCGGGCTGGTCTTCCGCTCGGCCGCCCGCAACGACGGCAGCAGCTCGTCGAGCTCGCGGTCGGTGAACCCCGTGCCGACCCGGCCGACGTAGTGCAGCCCGTCGTCGCCGGGCACGCCCATCAGCAGCGAGCCGACGCCGTCCGCCCGTCGACCGGCACCGGGGCGCCAGCCGGCGATCACGACCTCCTGCGTCTGGTGGTGCTTCATCTTGATCCAGGCCCGCGACCGTCGGCCGGCGCTGTAGGTCGCGTCGCGGCGCTTGGCGACCACGCCCTCGAGCCGGAGGCGCTTCGAGGTGGCGACCGCCGCCCCCAGGTCCCCCTCGAACGCCGGGGGCACGTCGATCGCGCCGCCGCTCTCGACGATCCGCTCGAGCACCTCGCGCCGGTCGTCGTACCCGTCCTTCACGAGCGAGCGCCCCTCGGCCCGCATGACGTCGAAGAGCAACAGCTTGACGGGTGCACCCTTCGCCGCCCGGGCCACGTCGCGGGGCCGCGTCAGCCCCATGCGCGTCTGCAGCAGGCCGAAGTCGGGGCGACCCTTCTCGTCGACGGCCACGATCTCGCCGTCGAGCACCGCGCCTCCGTCGCCGTCGACCCGCTCCGCCAGCACCTGCAGCTCGGGGTAGGCCGGCGTGAGGTCGTTGCCGTTGCGGCTGGTCAACGTGACCGCGCCGTCGTGGACGACCGCCACCGCGCGGATGCCGTCCCACTTCATCTCGAACGCCCACCCGCCCTCGGCGACGTCGTGCGCGTCGCCCGTCGTCGCCAGCATCGGGGCGACCGGGTCGGGTGCGGGCATCTCCTCCTTCGCGTCACGAGCCGAGGAGGCGCGGCTCGCCTTTCCGGGGGAGCCGCCGGCCGCGCGCGACGTGCGTGAGGACGTGCCGACGTCCGACCTCCCGGCGTGCGCACTCGCGTGGCCGCCACCGTCACCCGACTCGTCCTTCATGCGGTGGATGAGCCAGTTCGACTCGGCCCGTCCGCCGCCGTGCCCGGTGTGGATCAGCGCCACGCGTCGCGTGCCCCGCTGCTCGCCGTGCAGCACGACGATGACCTCCTTGCCGTCGCGCCACTTCTCGAGGTCGTACTCGCCCGAGTCCCAGATCGTGACCTCGCCGGCGCCGTACTCGCCCTTGGCGATCGTGCCCTCGAAGGTGCCGTACTCGAGCGGGTGGTCCTCGGTCTGCACGGCGAGGTGGTTGGTGCCGGGATCGTCGGGCTCGCCCTTGGGAAGCGCCCAGCTGACGAGGACGCCGTCGTGCTCGAGCCGGAAGTCCCAGTGCAACGAGCTCGCGTGGTGCTCCTGGATGACGAAGCTCGTGCCGTCGGTCGAGGCGGGGGCGTCGGCCGGCACCGGTTCGGCGGTCTTCGAGGCGTCCCGCTTCGACCGGTAGACCTCGAGGCGGTCCCGGGTCTTCTCGGACGGGTCGTGGTCCGCGGCCTCCGTGTTGCGGAAGTCCTCGCCCAGTTCCCCCGACGGCACCGGCACGTGGGCGGAGACGTCGGCCAGGGGGTCGCCGCGCCGCTTCAGACGCGAGAGCACGTCGGTGTACTCGAGCTGCACGAGCGTCTTCGAGGCGAGCTCGCGCCAGGTGCGCGGCATCGCCACGGTCGGCCGGGTCCGCCCCCGCAGCGAGTACGGCGCGACCGTCGTCTTGGCGCCGTTGTTCTGCGACCAGTCGAGCAGCACCTTGCCCCGGCGGTCGGCCTTGCCCATCGTGCTGAGGACGAGGTCGGGGTGGTCTGCCTCCATCGCACGGGCCAGTTCGTGGGCGACCTCGCCGACCTGGGCGCTCGTCTGCCGCCCGTCGAGCCGCGCGTAGAGGTGGACGCCCTTGCTGCCGCTCGTGACGGGCATCAGCTCGAGTCCCATGCCCTCGACGATCGGGCGCAGCAGCGTCGCCACGGCCACGCACTCGGCGAGGCCGACGCCCTCACCCGGGTCGAGGTCGAGAACCAGCCGGTCGGGGTTGCGTTGCGCCCCCTTCGGGCCGAACCGCCACTGCGGGACGTGCACCTCGAGGGCGGCGACCTGCGCCAGCCAGGTGAGCGTCGCCAGGTCGTTGACCATCGGGTAGACGTTCGCGTGGTCCTTGTGCTCGATGGTGTGCCGGGCGACCCAGTCGGGCGCCGAGTCGGGCAGGTTCTTCTCGAAGAACACCTGGCCGTCGACGCCGTCGACCCAGCGCTTGCGGGTGGCCGGCCGGCCCTCGACGTGCGGCAGCATCCACTCGGCCACGGAGGCGTAGTAGCCCAGCACGTCGGCCTTCGTCGTGCCCGCGTCGGGGTAGAGCACCTTGTCGAGGTTCGTCAGCTGCAGCCGGTGCCCGCCCACCTCGACGGTCTCGCCGCGTCCCTTGCCCGCCATCGCGCGCCTCCCTGCCTCGTGTGCTTCTCGTTCTACCCGGGTCTCGTCCTCGCCGGGTCTCGTCACCGCCTCTCGGCCACGGGGACGACCGCGGCCCGCCGCCCCGCGCGAGCGGGACGACGGGCCGGGGTGTCGTCAGGACGACCGAGCCGAGGAGGCGCGGGTCAGACCGCGGGCATCGCTCCGGCGATCGTGATGGTCGCGCCCGAGGTGTAGCTCGACTCGGGGCTCACGAGGTGCACGTAGGCCGCGGCCAGCTCGGCGGGTTGACCGGGACGACCGAACGGCGCCTGGCCGCCGAACTCCGACACCGTCTCGGCGTCGTCGGAGCCGGGCTGCAGGGGAGTCCACACCGGTCCGGGCGAGACCTGGTTGACGCGGATGCCCTTGGGTGCGAGCTGCTGGGCGAGACCCGAGGTGAAGACGCCGATCGCACCCTTGGTGAGGGCGTAGTCGATCTTGTCGGGGCTGGGCTGCGTGCCCTGCACCGACCCGGTCGTCACGATCGACGAACCGGGCTCGAGGTGGGGGATGGCGGCCTGGGTAAGCCAGAAGAGCGAGTAGACGTTGGTCTTGATCGTCGAGTCGATGTCCTCGGTGGTGAGCGTGAGGATGTCGTCGTTGCTCTTCATGCGGCCGGCGACCATGACGAGGGTGTCGAGTCCGCCGAACTCGTCGACGGCCCTCTGCACCAGGTCGTGGCAGTACTGCTCGTCCGAGATGTCGCCGGGGACGAGGACGGCCTTGCGACCCTCGCCCTCGAGCAGGTCGCGCACCTCTTCGGCGTCCTTCTGCTCGCTGGGAAGGTAGCTGAGCACGAGGTCGGCACCCTCGCGGCTGAGCGCGATCGCGGCGGCACGGCCGATGCCCGAGTCCGCCCCGGTGACGACGCCGCGGAAGCCGGTGAGGCGCTCCTTGCCGACGTAGCTGGTCTCGCCGTGGTCCGGCTTCGGGTCCATCTTCCACGCCTCGCCGGGCAACGACTGCTCCTGCTTCGGGAACGGCGGTGCGGGGTAGAGGTCGACCGGGTTCTTCTTGTCGTATTGGCTCATGCGTCCACGGTGCCCGCACCGCGCCTCCCGCGGTCGGGGCCTGTACCCCGCGAACGGTCATTCGGAGCGCACGCGGAGAAAGATGAGCGTCATGCGATCGATCTGGAAGGGCGCGATCACGTTCGGGCTCGTCAACGTGCCCGTCAAGCTGTACAGCGCCACCGAGGACCACGACGTGTCGCTGCACCAGGTGCACGACGCGGACGGCGGGCGCATCCGCTACCAACGGAAGTGCGAGATCTGCGGCAAGGTCGTCGACTACGAGCACATCGACAAGGCCTACGACGACGGCGACCGCACCGTGGTCATCACGGGCGACGACCTGAAGTCGCTGCCCGAGGAGCGCTCGCGCGAGATCGACGTGCTCGAGTTCGTGCCGAGCGACCAGATCGACCCGATCATGCTCGACCGCAGCTACTTCCTCGAGCCGGACGGCACCTCGCCGAAGGCGTACGTGCTGCTGCGCCGCACCCTCGAGGAGACGGACCGCACGGCGATCGTGCACTTCTCGCTGAGGCAGAAGACCCGGCTCGCCGCCCTGCGCGTGCGGGGCGACGTGCTCATGCTGCAGACGCTGTTGTGGGACGACGAGGTGCGCGAGGCGAGGTTCCCCGCCCTCGAGAAGCAGACCCGCATCACCGACAAGGAGCTCGACATGTCGTCGTCGCTCGTCGACTCGCTGAGCGACGACTTCGAGCCGGCCGACTTCAGCGACGACTACCAAGAGGAGCTGCGGCAGCTCATCGACGCCAAGCTGGAGGAGGGCGAGTCACTCGACACGGACGCCACCTTCGGCGAGAAGCCGGACGACGACGACGGTGAGGGCGGCGAGGTCATCGACCTGATGGAGGCTCTGCGTCAGTCGGTCGAGAAGAACCGGTCGGGCGGGCACCGCAAGCCGGCGAAGAAGCCGGCCGCGTCGGGGACGGGCTCTTCCACTGGTGCGAAGGAGCCTGCCACGAAGAAGCCGGCCGCCAAGAAGCCTGCGGCGAAGAAGCCTGCGGCGAAGTCGTCGACCACGACGTCGTCTCGTTCAGGAGGCGCGGGGACCGCCGCGAAGGGGGAGCCCGCGTCGTCTGCTCCGAAGAAGAGGGCGGCCCCCAAGAAGAAGGCCAGCTGACGGCTCGACGGACGAGTCGCCGCCCGGTCGTCCACCAGGCCGCGGACACGTCGACGGACGGCGACCCACGCGGTCAGTGCTCGCGGAGCGCCTCGATCAGCTCGGCCTTCTTCAGGTCGGAGTAGCCCGTGAGGCCGAGTTCCTTCGCCCGGTGCCTGAGGTCGTCGACGGTCCAATCGTCGTACGACCCGGCCTTGCCCCCCTTGGCTGCGACCTTCTTCTCGCTGTTGCCCTTCCGGGCGGCGGCGTTGGAGATGCGCGCCGCCTTCTCCTTCGAGGCGCCCTCGTCGCGGAGCGCCTCGTACATGTCGGGATTCTTCAGCTGCGGGGGAGTGTCGTCCTTCGGCGTCATGCGCCCGACCGTACGCCCGGCCGGTCGGCCTGTCGCATCCGTCAGGCCCCGAACTGCCAGCCGGTGACGTCCGGGTGGTCCTCGCCGTGCTCGTAGGCGTACGCCCGGGCGGCCTCGCGTCGTGACTCGACGTCGGCGACCAACTCAGGGTGCTCGTCGGCCAGCCCGGGCACCCGGTGCAGCACGTCCAGCACGAGGCGGTACCGGTCGATGTCGTTGAGCATGGCCATGTCGAAGGGCGTCGTGGTCGTGCCCTTCTCCTGGAACCCTCGCACGTGCAGGTTGTCGTGGTTCGTGCGCCGGTAGGTCAGTTGGTGCACGAGCGACGGGTAGCCGTGGAAGTCGAAGACGACCGGCTTCGAGGTGGTGAAGAGCGCGTCGAAGTCGTCGCTCGTGAGGCCGTGCGAGTGCTCGGTGACGTCCTGCAGGCGCATCAGGTCGACGACGTTGACCACCCGGGTGGTCAGCGACGGCAGCATCTGGCGCAACAGGTCGGCCGCCGCGACCGTCTCGAGGGTCGGCACGTCGCCGGCGCAGGCCAGCACGACGTCGGGGTCGACGCCGTCGACGGGCGTGCCCTCGGTGCCGGCCCACTCCCAGATGCCGGCGCCGCGCCGGACGTGCTCCTCGGCTTCGGCCAGGGACAGCCAGGCCGGTGACTCCTGTTTGCCGGCGACGATGACGTTGACGGTGTCGGTCGTGCGGAAGGCGTGGTCCGCCACCGCGAGCAGCGTGTTGGCGTCGGGCGCGAGGTAGATGCGCACGAGGTGCGCCTGCTTGTTGACGACGACGTCGAGGAACCCGGGGTCTTGATGGGAGAACCCGTTGTGGTCCTGTCGCCAGACGTGCGACGAGAGCAGATAGGTGAACGACGAGATGGGCGCGCGCCACTCGATCTCGTCGGCGCTCTCGAGCCACTTGGCGTGCTGGTTGAACATCGAGTCGACGATGTGCACGAACGCCTCGTAGGTGTTGAGCAGGCCGTGGCGCCCGGTCAGCAGGTACCCCTCCATCAGGCCCTGCAGGAGGTGTTCGCTGAGGACCTCCATGACGCGACCGCTGCGGGCGACGTGTTCGTCCTCGGGCCAGATGTCGGCCGACCAGACCCGTTCGCTCACGTCGAACACGCCGTCGAGCCGGTTCGACACCGTCTCGTCCGGCCCGAAGAGCCGGAAGGTCGACGGGTTGTCGCGCACGATCTCGGCGAGCCACCGGCCGAGCACGCGGGTGGCCTCGGCCTGCGTGCGCCGGTCGTCCGACGTCTCGACCGCGTGCGCCCGGTAGTCGCTCAGGGACAGGTCGCGTCGGACCAGGCCGCCGTTCGACGCCGGGATCGCGCTCATCCGCTTCGCGCCCCGTGGCCGCAGTCCGTCGAGCCACGCCACGGGTCGGCCCGTCTCGTCGAAGAGTTCGTCGGCCCGGTAGGAGCGCATCCAGTCGTCGAGCTGCGTGCGGTGGGCGTCGTCGTCGCGGACGCCGCTGAGCGGCACCTGGTGGGCCCGCCAGGTGCCCTCGATGCGCTCGCCGTTGACGACCTTCGGGCCGGTCCAGCCCTTCGGGGTGCGGAGCACGATCATCGGCCAGCGTGGCCGCTCGGTGTCGTCGCCGGTCCGGGCCGCTCGCTGCAGCTCGTCGATGCGCGCGAACGCGTGGTCGAGGGTCGTCGCCATGCGCTCGTGCACGCGCATCGGGTCTTCGCCGTCGAAGCCTCCCGCCACCACCAGCGGGTCGTAGCCGTAGCCCCGCATGAGGTCGAGCAGCTCGGACTCAGGGATGCGCGAGAGCACCGTCGGGTTGGCGATCTTGTACCCGTTGAGGTTCAGGATCGGCAGGACGGCCCCGTCGTGCCGGGCGTCGAGCAGCTTGTTCGCGTGCCAGCTCGTCGCCAGCGGACCGGTCTCGGCCTCACCGTCGCCGATGACGCAGACGGCCACCAGGTCGGGGTCGTCGAGCACGGCGCCGTAGGCGTGGCTCAGCGAGTAGCCGAGTTCTCCGCCCTCGTTGATCGATCCCGGGGTCTCGGGGGCGGCGTGCGACGGGATGCCCCCGGGGAACGAGAACTGCTTGAACAGCTTCTGCATGCCGCCGGCGTCCTGCGACACCTCGGGGAAGAGTTCGCTGTAGGTGCCCTCGAGGTAGGTGTTGGCGACCATGGCCGGACCCCCGTGCCCCGGGCCGCAGACGTACAGCAGGTCGCGGTCGTCGCGCCGGATCACCCGGTTCAGGTGGGCGTAGACGAAGCTCAACGCGGGCGACGTGCCCCAGTGGCCGAGGAGGCGCGGCTTGACGTCGTCACGTGCCACCGGTCGCGAGAGCAGGGCGTTGTCCATCAGGTAGATCTGCCCGACGGTCAGGTAGTTCGCGGCCCGCCACCAGGCGTCGACGAGGGAGAGGTCGTCGGTCGTCGCTGGCGTGGGCGGCGTCGCGTCACGGTGCATCACTGACCCTCCAGGTCGTCGGTCGTGCCCTCGCGGCCCATCTCGTCGATGGTGATCGCCGCGTTGACGAGCGCGAGGTGGCTGAGGCCCTGGGGCAGGTTGCCGAGGAACTGCCCGTCGTCGGCGCTGATCATCTCGGTCAGCAGGCCGACGTCGTTCGGCTGCCGGACGAGCTCGTCCATGAGCTCGACGGCTTCGTCCTGCCGGCCCACGCAGGCCAGGGCGCTGGCGAGCCAGAACGCACAGGCCACGAACGTGCCCTCTTCTTCGTGGACCTCGCTGTACCGGAACACGAGGGGGCCGGCGCTGAGCTCGCGCCGGATGGCGTCGATGGTGCTCGACATGCGCTCGCCGCGGTCGAAGCCGCTCGGAGCGTGCAACAGCACCGAGGCGTCGAGCTTCTCGCTGCCCGGGTACATGACGTACGAGCCCACCTCGTCGTTCCAGCCGTGCTCGGCGACCCAGTCGACGATCAGGTCGCGGTTCTTCTTCCAGAACACGACGTCGTCGGGGTCGGGGTGCATCTGGCCGACCTCGGTGAGGTGCAGGGCGGCGTCGATGGCCTGCCAGCAGCCCATCTTGCTGCTGACGTAGTGCTGCTCGTCGCCGAGCTCCCACATGCCCGAGTCCTTCTCCTGCCAGCGACGGCAGGCGTCGTCGGCGAAGCCGGCCAGCAGGTCGCCGGTCGACTCGTCGAGGATGTTGCCGTCGGCGGCGTACTGGCTCATGATCGCCAGGATGTCGGCGTAGGTGCCGAGCTGCAGCTGCTCGCCCGCCGGGTTGCCCTTGTAGACCGGGCCGATGCCCCGCCAACCCTCGGAGCCGGTCTCGTGCGTGCCGTCGGGCACCGTGCCGTCGAGGTTCAAGAAGATGTGCATCGTGCGGCCGTTGGCCTTCAGTGCCGACAGCAGCCACGACACGGCCGCCTGCGTCTCTTCGCGCAGGCCGAAGCGGACCAGCGCGTTGACCGTGTAGGCCAGGTCGCGCACCCACGCGAAGCGGTAGTCCCAGTTCTTGTCGCCCGTGAAGTTCTCGGGCAGGGCGGCGGTCGCCGCCGCCGCGATCGCCCCCGTGGGGCTGAAGATCAGCAGCTTGAGGGCCAGCGCGCTGCGCTGCACGGCGTCGGACCACGGGCCGTCCCAGTTGAACTCGTCCGACCAGGTCTGCCAGTTGCGCACCGTGCGGTCGATGCCCTGGTCGACCACGTGCGGGTCGGGCAGGTGCAGCGGTTCGTCCTCGACGCCGCACAGGCAGATCAGCGAGCGCGAGCCCTCGTGCGTGGTGAACTCGCCCCAGAAGCGGTGCGGCCCGCCGTGGGACTCGCCGTCGCCCGGCTCGATCGAGTCGAGGCGGCCGTGCTCGAAGCCGACGAGCGCGAGGTTGATGTCGGCGGCGCGCAGCACGGGGCCGTGCAAGGTCTCGACCCGACGGATGGGGTGCGTGCCGAACGTGTTGCCCGGGATCACGGCCCACCGCATGTCGACCGAGCCCGAGACGCCCTCGACGCGTCGGGCGAGCTCGGCCCAGGGGAGGCGCCCGGCGATGCCCGTGACCAGGGCGTCCGTGATCTGCACCACGCCCGAGGAGGTGCGGAACCGCGTGACGAGGACGTTGGTGTTCACGACGTACTCGCGCTGCACCTCGAAGTCGTCGTCGACGGGGCGCAGTTCGATGCGGCCGCCCTTGCCCGAGTCGACGATGCCCGAGAAGACGGGGTCGCTGTCCATGTCGGGCATGGGCAGCCAGTCGATCTGGCCGTCGCGGGCGATGAGGGCGACGGTGCGGCCGTCGCCGATGGCGCCGTACGACCGCAGCGGCACGTAGCCGTCGTCCCGCGGGTCGGGTCGGTGCCACTCACCGGCGGCGCCGGTCGTCGCGCCGTGGTGGTCGGCCTGGGTGTCGTCGGTGGTCTCGAGGGTGTCCGTCACCCGTCCTACGGTGGCCCGTCGCGCCTCCCGGTGTCCGCCCCTCGCAGTGTTCTGTGTGCCAGGGGCAGCCACCGTACCCCTGGGGGCGAGGCGTGGAGCCGCCGGACATGCCGAGCGCGTAGACCGGTGCGATGTCCCTACCGACCGGAACCACGTCCGAACCCCGACTCTTCCTCGACGCCCGGGCCACGCTCGGCGAGAGCCCCGTCTGGGACGTCGACGCCCACGAACTCGTCTGGACCGACATCACGAACGGCCTGCTGCACCGCACCTCGGCCGACGGCACGCGCGACACGACGGTCCTCGTCGACCCGCCCCTGCCGAGCTTCCAGCGACGCCGCGGCGGGGGCCTGATCGCGGCCCTCGACGACACGGTCGTCGTCATGCGCGACGACGGCACCGATCAGCGGACGATCGCCACGGTCGACCACGCCGACGACCGGCTGCGGCTGAACGAGGGCAAGTGCGACCCGTTCGGTGCCTTCGTCGTCGGGGCCATCGACCCCGAGGGCAGCCCCGTCGCCGGCCTCTACCGCGTCGCCCCCGACGGCGCGCTCACGCAGCTGCGTGACGACTTCGCGACGACGAACGGCTTCGAGTGGAACGACGACGGCAGCGAGATCTACCTCGCCGACACCGGTGACGACACGATCTACCGGGCGTCGTGGGACGCCGAGGGGACCCTGGGCGAGCTCGTCCCGTTCTCGTCGCAGGGCGCCCACGACGGCCTGGCCCGCGACGAGCGCGGCGAGTTCTGGGGGGCCATCTACGGTGAGGGGACGGTCGTGCACCTCGACGCCGAGGGCGGCCTCGTCGACGAGATCGCCTTCCCCGTCCCGAACCTCACCGGCATCGGGTTCGGCGGCGACGACCTGCGGACGCTGTTCGTCCTGTCGGCCCGCGAGGGGCTGAGCGACGAGCAGCTCGAGGAGTTCCCGCTCAGCGGCGGCATCTTCGCCCTCGAGCTCGACCGGGCCGCCCGCCCGCCGTTCCTCTTCGGCTGACGCGGCGTCGTGCGGGGCCTCGACACCCCGGACGACGACGACGCACGGTCGACAGGACGACGCCCGCCCGATCTTGTGATCGGACGGGCGTCGTCGCGTCGGTGGCGGAAGGGCCTCAGATGCGCCCGGCCAGCTCGTCACGCGGCACGGCGCCGGCGGCGATGATCTCCCGGGCGGCGTCCCGGGCCTCCTCGACGTTCCAGAGCAGCACGCCCTCGACCGTCCCGCCGTCACCGAGGTAGTAGGCGACCGCGCGGTCGCCGCCCTTCTCGTCGACGACCGTCTCGAGCGACGCGTCGAGCGTGCCGACGGCCTCGTACGAGATGTCGAACACCTTCGAGTAGTAGTACGGCGTGTGGTCGTAGACCTCGTCGGCACCGGTCATGTTCCGACCGACGACGGGGCCCTGCGACTTGGCGTTGTCGACGTGCTCGACGCGGCGGCGGCCGAGGATCGCGTCCGGGTACGACGCGACGTCGCCGGCGGCGAACACGTTCGGGTCGCTCGTCCGCAGGTGCTCGTCGACGACGATGCCGTCGTCGGTCGCCAGGCCCGAGTCGGCGGCGAGGTGGTCGTCCACCGAGATGCCGAGGCCGACGACGACCGCGTCGGCGTCCAGGGTCGACCCGTCGTCGAGCCGGAGGTGCACGCCGGCGTCGTCGGCCGTGCCGCCCTCGACGCGACGTCCGCGGGCCAGCTCGACCCGCGCCTCCTCGAAGGCCTTCTCGAACGTCGACGCGATCGACGGCGGGAAGACCGATCCGCCGAGCACGTCGTCGGGGAAGACCAGGGTGACACGGGTGTCGTTCTGCACGAGCGCCGCGGCGAGCTCGGTGCCGATGTAGCTGCCGCCCACGACGACGACGTGGCGACCCGAGCCCGAGAGCGACCGCAGCCGCCGGTAGTCCTCGGCCGTGCGGAAGTACACGACGCGCTCGTCGTCGGGCAGGTCGAGGGCCGTGGGGCTGCCGCCGGTGGCGAGGAGCAGGGCTCCGTAGCCGATGACGTCGCCGTCGCTCGTGGTGACCGTGCGCGCCTCGCGGTCGATCGACTCGACGAGGGTGCGCAGGCGGAGCTCGGCACCCGAGTCGGACACCGTGCCGAGGTCGTTGTCGGCCTCGGTGTACTCGGGGTCGGTCCAGAGCTTCTTCGACAGCGCGGGGCGCGTGTACGGCGCGTCGACGTCGGCACTGACGATCAGCACGGACGCGTCGGGGGTGGTCTCGTGGATCGCCTTCGCGGCGGCGTCGGCGGTCATGCCGCCGCCCACGATGACGTGGTCGAACGATTCGGTCATGGGGTCGTCCCTTCGACGAAAGAGGGCACCGCCCGGGAGGCGCGGATCGCGCGGTCTCGGACGGTGCCCTGCTGAGGTGGTGGGGTCAGTTGGCGACGGCGCCGACGCGGTCGAGGCCCTCGGCCATGGCGTCCTCGTCACGCTGACGCGTGGCGTCCTGGCGGGCGTCCTGCTCGGGGTGGCGGTTCTCGGCACCGGTCATCCAGGCCAGCTGCTCGAGGCGCTCGAGGATGCTGTGCAGGATGTCGGCCGTCGTGGGGTCCTCGTCGTCGACGTCGTCGTGGACGGTGCGCATCGTGCCCGTGACGGCGTACATGCGGTCGACGATGAGGTCGACGACGGCGGTCGTCTCGACCGGGCCCGCGGGGAACTCGGGCAGGCTGGTCTCGCGGGTGACGGTCGAGGTGCGGCCGTCGGGCACGAGGTAGACCGCGCGCATGCGCTCGGCGACCTCGTCCGAGAAGCCGCGGGCGGCGTCGACGATCTCGTCGAGCTGCAGGTGCAGGTCGCGGAAGTTCGAGCCGAGCAGGTTCCAGTGCGCCTGCTTGCCCTGGACGTGCAGTTCGATGAGGTCGACGAGGACCTTCTGCATGTTGTCGCGGAGTTGGTCGGTTCCCTGGAACATGTTGTCTCCCGTTCGTCGTGGGTGTCGTGCGGAGTCGTCGCACCGGTGGGTGCGTCGTGGACGGTAGACCGCGGGCCCGGGCGGCGGCTCAGCCTTCGGGGGACAGCTGGGCCCGAGACGCGTCGTGAGGGCGCCGACCGCCGTGACCGACTCGTGATCGGTGGGCCTGGAGCCCGGACCGTACCGGATGGTATGTTCGCCTGCATCGGCATCGCTGCCGACGCCCGGCCGCGGGTACCCGATCCGTGGCCATGCTCTGAGGGGGGCTGACATGGCACGAGCGGTACCCGGACGCGCCGACCGTCGAGGTTTCGACGCGGCCGAGATCACCCGGCTGCGGCGCGAGATCGAGAGCGCCTGGGGGGCGTTCGACGACATCGAGCAGATGGACTTCGCGCACCGCGTCCGCGTCGTCCACGGTCTCGCCGACACCCTGCCCGACGCGGCCAGCGCGGCGGCTCGAGCGGGCCTCGGCGACCTGGCCACGGCGCTGCTCGACGACGCCGCGGCCTTCCCGCCGCCGTGGGCGTCGATCTGCGGCCGGTGGGACCTCACCCTCGAGATGGCGAGGGCCGCGGTCGAGTCGATCGCCTGGCCCGAGGGCGAGCCCTGGGGCGAGGTGCCCCTCGTCGGCACGGCGGCCTGACGTCGCGGACGTCGCGGACGCCGTCGACCCGTTCCGCCTAGCCTGACGGGATGGGTTCCACACCGTCGCGTGGGCGCGGCAGGCGCCGGGTCGGTCTCTGGCGGTTCGTCCGGACGCTCGTGTTCGACTACCGCTACGTCTGGTGGGTCCACCTCGTGACCCGGTCCGGTCGGGTCGTCCCGCGGCGCTACCGCGACGGTGACCGCGAGCCGGTCCTGTTGCTGCCGGGCGTCTACGAGACCTGGCGGTTCCTGCGGCCGGTGGCCGACCGTCTGAACGACCTGGGCCACCCGGTGGTCGTCGTTCCGGGCATGGGCCACAACCGTCGGCCGATCGCCGCCACCGCCGAGGTCGCCCAGCGCATCCTCGACGCGCACGACCTGCGCGACGTCGTCGTCCTCGCGCACAGCAAGGGCGGTCTGGTCGGCAAGACGATGATGGTCTCGACCGACCGCGAGGGCCGCATCGCCCGGATGGTCGCCGTGAACAGTCCCTTCTCGGGCACGCGGTGGTCGACGGTCCTGCCGAACAAGGCGCTCCGGGTCTTCTCGCCGCGCGACGCCGACCTGCTCAGGCTCGCCGAGCAGCGCGACGCGAACCGCACGATCACGTCGATGGCGTCGCGCTTCGACGCCCACGTCACCGAGGGCAGCGTGCTGCCCGGGGCGGTCAACCTCGAGTTCCCGGTCGACGGGCATTTCCGGCCGCTCGGCCACCCGCGGTGCGTCGCGATGATCGTCCGCGAGGTCGAGAGCGGGGCCGGGTCACGACCGCGTGGCGACGGCGGCCGCTAGCCCTCGACCCAGCCCAACGCCCGCAGGGTCTCGTGGGGCCGCTCGACGTGGGCGAAGTGGCCGCAGTCGTCGAGCAGCGTCGTGTGGGCGTGGCGCACCACCGTCGAGAGGCGGTCGAGGTCCGAGGGGCGGGCGAAGACGTCGTCGATTCCGCCCACGGCCGCCACGTCGCAGTCGATGCCGCGCCAGCGCGTCGCGTCGTAGTCGCGTCCCGAGCGTGACGCGGCGAGGAATCCTCGGGGTCGCAACTCGGCGACGAACGCCTCGAGCACCGATCGGGGGACGCGCTCGACGTGGCGGAACACCGGCGCGGAGAGCGCGCGCAGCAGACCGATGCGGGCGGCCCCGCGCAGCAGCGTCACGGAGGCGCGGGGCAACAGTCCGAAACCTGCCCGCAGCAGGGTGAAGGCCGGCAACGCGACGAGACCGCGCACCGGGTGCGAGACGGCGTCGATCGCCGAGAACGAGGTGGCCGACACGACCGAGACGCTCAGGACGAGGTCGGGGCGGGTCGCGGCGAGGTGCAGGGCGATGAACGCACCCATCGAGTGGCCCACCAGGTCGAACTCGGTGACCCCGAGCGCCTCGGCGACCTCGACCACGACGGCGGCGGCGGACTCGACGTCGAGGCCGGGGTCGGGCTCGGGTGAGTCCCCCCAGCCGGGCAGGTCGATCAGCACGGGCCGCGAGACCAGGGCGTCGACCTCGCGGGCGGCCTGGAGCAGGGGAGTCCACGTGGTCCACGACCCGGCCGCCCCGTGCAGCATCACGGTGGCCCGGCGTCGCGCGGACGGGTCGGTCGCCGACGCGGCGTGGTGCACGATCGTCCGGCCGTGGGCGGTCTCGACCGTCTCACGGGCGAGCCCGAGGAGGGCCGGTTCGGTGACGAGGTCGAACGGGGCGTAGCCGTCGACGGTCGGCGCGACCACCCCTGTCGCCCGGCCCCGTCGCATCGTCGGATGCTACCCGATGATCTCTTCGCGCACGCGTCTCAGGTCTTCGAGCAGGGAGCCGACCAGCACCCAGTTGTCCGGGTCGGGACGCAGCACGCTGACCGGCGAGGTCAGGGCCGGACCGTCGTCGACGCCCGCGCCGGCGTGCCCACCGGGGGCGTCGGTGGCCGAGGAGGCGCGCCCGGCCGGATGCGCCTCCTCGGTCGTCCGCGCCAGCAGGCGCACGTCGTGGGCCGCCCGCCGCAGGTCTTCGGCGATGCGTTGCACCACGGGGTCGTCGGCCAGCCCGGCGTCGTAGTTGTCGTGCACCGACCGGACCATGCCGACCACGCGGTTGACGAGCACCGTCAGCCGGCCGAGCAGGGCGGCGTCGGCCTCGAGCACGCTGCGGTTGCGGCTGGCCCGGGGGTTGAGCTGCAGGCTCTCCTCGCCGGCCGTGATCGCGTCGACCGCCCGGGCCTGGGCGGCCCGCAGCTCGCGCGCCCTCGTCAGTCCCGTGGCCAGGCGTGCCTGCTCGACCGGTTCGTCGAGGACGGCGGCGGTCTCGTCGAGCACCGACGCGATGTCGCGGGCGAGGCGCCCCACCGCGAGGTGGGCGGGGGCCAGGGCCACCGGAGGGACGACGAGGGCGTTGATCGCGAGGGCGATCGCGGCGCCGATGACGGTCTCGAGCACCCGGTCGAGGGCGTAGTCGGGGGTCTGCGCCCCGATGGCCAGCACGAGCATGGCCGAGATCGGCACCTGGTTCGCCGAGCTCGGCGTCAGCCGGAACGCCCACGCCACGAGCAGGCTCACCACGACGATGGCGAGCACGATCCAGGTCGCGTCGCCGAACACCTGGCCGGCGGCGTAGGCGATGAGGACTCCGGCGATCACGCCGACGCTGCGTTCCAGGCCGCGCACGAACGACTGGTTGACGCTCGGCAGCACCACCAGAAGCGCGGCGATCGCCGCGAAGATCGGCAACGGCTGCTGCAGCAGGGCCACCGAGGCGAACCAGGCCGCCATGACGGCGACGCTGGTCTTCACCACCTGCAACAGGGGCGTGCGCTTCGTCTGCCGGATGCGCGAGACGATCTTCACGACACCCAGGGTAGACGGGGAGGCGCGGCGTGCGGGGCGCCCCGCCCCAGGTCACGAATCGGTCACCCCGCCCGCGCCTCCCCGCCGATCACGTCCGGTGCTGGTTGACTGCGTCCCCGTGTGGCCCAACTCCGCCGAGGTGCTCCCCGCCGCGTTCGCGGGCACGGGGCTGACCGTCGTCGCCTTCCGACCCCACTCGGTCGAGCCCTCGGGCGCCGGGTTCCTCTACGGCTACGAGGTCGACACGGTCGACCCGTCGGGTGCGACCTCGACCGTGCTCACCTTCATCGACACCGACGCGCGCGCCGTCGACGGCTCGTCGGTCCTCACCCGCGACCCCGGCACCGGGCAGCCGCTCGCCGTCTGGGCGTACCCGGCCGACCCGATGCTGCCGGCGCTCGCCGGGGCCACCTACCCCGACCGCGTGGTCGACTCCCTGGCGGCCCTCGGCGTCGTCGTCGGCGAACCCCGGCTGAGCGTGGCGGCGTACCGGCCCGGCAAGCGCGCGGTGATCCGGCTCGACGCGGCCGAGACGACGGTGTTCCTCAAGGTCGTCCGGCCCGACCGCGTGGGGCCGATCGTCGCCCTCCACGAGGCCTTCCGGGCCCAGGGGCTGCCGGTGCCCGCCGTGCTCGCCTCGCGGGCCGACGGCCTGCTCGTGCTCGAGCGCGTCCCCGGCGTGCCGGCCGGTCAGCGCGTCGTCGAGCTCGCCGACGACTCCCGGTTCGTCGAACAGATGGTCGACCTCGGCACGCGCATCGCCCGGGTCGAGGTGACCGGGCGGGCCCAGTCCGACGCGCTCGACCACGGGGCCTGGCACCGCGCGACGCTGCGGGCCGCGCTGCCCGACCGGGCGCCCGAGATCGACGGCCTCTACGACGAGATCGACCGTCGCCGCGCCTCCTCGGCCTCGGACGCCCTGAACGTCATCCACGGCGACCTGCACCTCGAGCAGCTCTTCGTGCACCCGTCCGAGCCGTGGCGCGTGACCGGGCTGCTCGACGTCGACACGGCGGGGCTCGGGCACCCGGCCCGCGACGCGGCGGCCCTGGTCGCGCACCTGGTCGTGACCGGGCAGTGGCACCGGGGCAACGGCGACGAGGCCGAAGCCCGGGCCTGCGAACGCCTCGCCGACGACGTGACGCGCACCTGGGTCGAGCGCATGCCCGGCCTGGCCGACCGCCTCGCGCCCGGCGTCGCGTCGCAGCTGCTCGCCCACGCGGGCGGTCAGGCCACGCTCGGCACGGACACGGGCCGCCGCAAGGCCGTCCAGCTGATCGGCGCCGCCGCCGGCACCCTCGCCCGCCCGGCCTGACCCCCACCCCGCGCCCTCTCCCGGCGCGCCCTCACCCGGCGCGCGGCGGCCGACCGGCCTACCGTGGCGCGCAGCACCCACCCGCGCACCCGGAGGCCCCCATGCCGTCACCCTGGCTCGACGCCGCGCCCGACGTCACGACCGACACGGTCGACCCCGAGACCGTCTACGACGACGTCATCGTCGGGGGCGGCCTGACCGGCCTGGTCACCGCCCTGCTCTTCGCCCGGCGCGGCCACCGCGTCGCCGTCCTGGAGGCGCGCTCGGTGGGCAGCGTCGCGAGCGGCAGCGGCACGGCGTCGATGTCGTTGCTGCAGGGCAAGCAGCTCCAACGCATCCGCACGAACACGTACCAGGCCGTCGTCGACGCCTACGTCGCGGGCAACCGGGCCGGGTTCGACTGGATGGTCGACTACCTCGACGAGGCCGGGGTCGAGGTCGAGCGACGCGACGCGTTCAGCTACTCGACGACCCGGGGCGGCATCGCCACGGTCGACGACGAGTACCTCGTGGCCCGCCGGGCCGGCCTGCCCGTCGTCAAGGAGTTCGGGCTCGACCTGCCGTTCGGCACGACGGGCGGCCTGCGGCTGCCCGACCAGGCGCAGTTCGACCCGATGCAGGCCGTCGCCGCCCTCGTGGCCGACGTCCGCGCGCTCGGCGGCATCGTCGTCGAGGGCGTGCGCGTCACGGGCGTGGACGCGTCGGACCCGACGGTGACCCACAGCGACGGGCCGGACGTCCGTGGCCGCCGGGTGCACGTCACGACCGGCAGCCCGGTGCTCGACCGCGGCCTGTACTTCGCGAAGCTGCGCAGTGAACGCTCGTACGGCCTGGCCTTCGACGGCGCCGACGACCTGCCGGACGGCATGTACCAGGCCGTCGACGGCCCCGCCCGGTCGTTCTCGGCGGTGGGTGACCGCCTCGTGACCGGGGGCAACCGGCACGCGGTGGGTCGCGCCTCCTCGACCACGGCCCTGGTCGACGACCTCGTCGACTGGAGCACGCGGCACTGGCCCGGCGCGCGCCTCACGCACTCGTGGAGCGGCCAGGACTACGGCACGCCGCACCACGTGCCGTTCGTGGGCTGGCTGCCCCGCGGCCGCGGCCGCATCTACCTGGCGACCGGCTACGAGCACTGGGGCCTGACCAACGCCGTGCAGGCGGCGATGACGCTCGTGTCGGACGTCCTCGGCGACCCGCAGCCCTGGATGACCACGCTGCACCGGCGCGTCACGACGCCGATCGCGATCGCGTCCGGCATCGGCATCAACGCGGCCGACGCCTGGTGGGCGGCCAAGGGGTGGGCCGGGGCCATGACGCGCCGTCTCGTCTCGGTGGCGCCCGCCGAGGGGCAGGGCGAGGTCGGCCGGTCCGGAGGTTTCGCCCCCGTGGCCCGTTCGACCGTCGACGGCGAGGTCTGCACCGTGTCGGCCGTCTGCCCCCACCTCGTCGGCATCGTCACGTGGAACGACGCGGAACGGTCGTGGGACTGCCCGCTGCACGGCTCGCGCTTCGCGGCCGACGGCACCGTGCTCGAGGGGCCCGCGAAGCACGGTCTGCGCCGCCGCGGCTGACCCGCCGCGGCGTGGCCGACGTCTCGACCCGCGAAACACCGGGAGGCGCTGGTGGCGTACCGGCGTGAGGTACGCGTAAACTGTCCCCAGCTTCACCGCCCGGGTGTTCTCCGGTCCGCGCCTCCTCCGGTGCGAGTCGACACCTCGGCGTGACGGGGCTTCGGGGCACGCCGTCGTCGGACTGCCCGCCACGAAGGCCGCCCGTCGCGAGGCAGGTACAGCTGTACACCGCGCGGCACCCCGCCCCGCACGCACCCGGCGCGACCGTCTCGGTCGCCGTCCGTCCCGGGTCGCCGAGCCTCTCGGCGTCCTGCGCAGCACCCGCCGCCGACACGGCGGCACAGCACCGTCGACGCCTCGCGTCGACCACGAGGAGGAGCCTTGGCTCGACCAGGCCAGCGTCAATCGGGTGGCACCCGCACCGCCCAGCGTCCGAACCGTCGCCGCGAGGTCGACAACGACGGGCTCATCCCCGTCCTGGCCCGCGCGGTGCGCGAGGTCGAGGCCGCGGCCCAGCGCGGCCAGGTGAAGCCCTCGAGCCGCACGAAGTTCCAGGTGATCGCCCTGCTCATGCGCGAGGAGCGCACCCGGGTCCGGGGCGACAAGGCCATCAGCGAGTCCGAGCGCGCCGAGCAGATGAAGCGCCTCGACGGCGTCGCCCAGATCCTCGCCAAGACGGCGGCCCGCGACACCTCGCTCATCACCCTGCTGGGTGAGGCGGCGACGGTCAGCGAGGCCGCGAAGACGCTCAAGCGCGACATGCAGATGTCCGCCGGCCTCGAGCTCGAGCCCGAGCAGCAGATCATCGTCACCGAGGCCGCCCCCGTGGCCCCGGTCTCCGAGCGCCAGGTCGTGCCTCAGTCCGTCATCTCGCGCCAGCTCGCGAACCCGTTCCTGCCGCCCGACTTCGCGCTCGCCGAGGTCGCCCGCGAGGCGCACCCGCGTCGGCTGGCCAACTGGGAGCTCTTCGGCCCCCTCTTCAAGTCGTTCGAGTACGGCGCGGGCGGCGGTTCGGCCTGCATGCCGCTGCCCGAGCCGACCACGGTCGACGCCCCGGCCGGGGCCACCCTGATGCACCACCAGGCCCAACTGGTCGAGTCCGCCCGTCAGGGCCACCGCACGTACCTGCTCGCCGACGAGCCCGGCCTCGGCAAGACCGCCCAGGCGCTGCTGGCCGCGCAGGCAGCCTCCGCGTACCCGCTGCTCGTCGTCGTGCCGAACGTCGTCAAGACGAACTGGGCCCGCGAGGTCCAGCTGTGGACGCCGACGCGGTCGGCGACCGTGATCCACGGCGACGGCGAGAAGCTCGACGCGTTCGCCGACGTCGTCATCGTCAACTACGAGGTCCTCGACCGCCACGTCGGCTGGCTCGGCGATCTCGGCTTCAAGGGCATGATCGTCGACGAGGCCCACTTCATCAAGAACAAAGAGAGCCAGCGGTCGCGCCACGTGCTGCAGCTGGCCCAGCGCATCCGCTCTCGCACCGCGCACCCGCTGCTCATGGCGCTCACCGGCACGCCGCTGATCAACGACATCGAGGACTTCCGCGCCATCTGGGAGTTCCTGGGCTGGATCGGTGACAAGAAGCCGGCCGCCGAGCTGATGGAGCGCCTGGAGGAGGTCGGCCTGACGCCGGCCGACCCCGGCTTCTTCTCGTCGGCGCGTGAGATCGTCATCGACCTCGGCATCGTCCGCCGGAAGAAGGTCGACGTCGCCTCCGACATCCCCGCCCGACGCATCGCCGACCTGCCGGTCGAGCTCGACGACGAGGTGGGGCTGTCGATCCGCGACGCCGAGCGCGAGCTCGCCCGCCGCATGGTGCAGAAGTACCGCACCGCCCTCACCACCCGCACCTCGGGGGTCCGCGTCGAGGGCATCGACCACGACCTCGTCCGTCAGGTCGCGAAGTGGGAGCTCGAGGACGCCAGCGCGTCGAGCACCGGCGAGAACGTCTTCAGCATGGTGCGGCGCATCGGTCAGGCCAAGGCCGGACTCGCCGCCGACTACACGGCGCAGCTCGCCCGCAACGTCGGCAAGGTCGTGTTCTTCGCCAAGCACATCGACGTCATGGACGTCGCCGAGGCCACCTTCGCCAAGCGCGGCATCAAGTACTCGTCGATCCGTGGCGACCAGACCCCGGCCGTCCGCCAACGTCAGATCGACGCGTTCGTGAACGACCCCGAGGTCGAGGTCGTCGTGTGCTCCCTGACCGCCGCCGGCGTCGGCCTCAACCTGCAGGTCGCCTCGAACGTCGTGTTGGCCGAGCTGTCGTGGACCGACGCCGAACAGACGCAGGCCATCGACCGCGTGCACCGCATCGGCCAAGCCGAACCGGTCACGGCGTGGCGGGTCATCGCGGCGCAGACGATCGACACCAAGATCGCCGAGCTGATCGACAGCAAGGCCGGCCTCGCCGCGCGTGCCCTCGACGGCGACGACTCCGAGGTCGTCGACTCGGTGGACGTGCAGCTCTCGGCCCTGGTCGCCCTGCTCACCGAGGCGCTCGAAGCCTGACCCGGCTGCACCCCGCCGCCCCGCAACGCTCCACCGCCCCGCAACGCTCCACCGCCCCGCAACGCACCGCGTTTCGTGCACGGCACCGCTACTAGTCACGGTGCCGTGCACGATTCGCGGTGTGGACGCGTGGGACGCCCGCTCGCTCGAGCCGCGTGACGATCCGCTGCGGACGCGCGAGATCGCGCCAGATGGTGCGCGTCACCCGCTTCACGTAGGGCAGAGCCCTCAGCCGGTCTTCACGGACCTTCTCGAGGACCACGATCTCGTCCGCCGTCAGCCCGTGCCGCATCTCGCGATCGAGGTACTTCACGAATCCGTCGAACTCGTCGTACACGCCGTACGCCTCCCACCCGAAATCGGTGAAGCCGATGAGCCCTTCGTCGTCGACGTGCCGTTCCTGCAGACGGGGTGCCGGGAACCCGAGACCGTCGAGGGCGACCCGGTAGACGGATTCGCCGGCGGAGCCCGCCAGCGGGCTGGCGAACTCGGCGACCCAGGAGGCGCGGGTCGACCCCCGGACACGATCGCGTCCCAGCAGGCACGCCTGGTACTCGGCCAGTGTGCACAGTCGACGTCGCAGGCAGTGGTCGAGGACGGCCACGGCCTGGCTCCGCGTGCCGGTCAGGGCGACGTCCACGGCGGTGCGGGCCGGCGTGGTCACGACGAGACCGCGATGACGGGTGATCTGCTCGGCGGGCAATCGTGCCGCATGCCTCGTCACGTGTGCGCCGGTGTGTGTCCGCGCGCGCGCCGGGTCGGTCGTCGAGACGCGGGCCAGCGGTGGGCCGAGCACGGGCATGCCCCACACCGCGGCGGCCGAGGTGTGGGACACGACGACCTCGTGACGCATCCGTCCGACTGCGGCCACCGTCCGGAGGGCGTGGCGCTCCTCTCGACGCAGCCCGCGCCAGGTCGTCGACTCGACGTAGCGTCCCGGCGCGACTCGCACGAGTTCGCCGCGTGCGTGGGCACGGCGTTCGGCCGGATCGTCGAACCGTGATCGGATGAGGAGGGAACGGAGGTCTCGTTCGTCGGTGGTCACGCGTCGATCGTCCCGGGCGATCGAGGACTCCGTCATCGAGTTGCGCCGCCCTGTGGACGCATCCGGGGGACGGCCGGGCGGGGGACGAGAGGCCCCTCCCAGGAGGCGCGAGTTCGGTGGTCGGAGAACGCCCGACCACCGAAGGAGCACCCCATGCCCGAACTCTCCGGCTACGCCCACGTCGCCATCACCGTCTCCGACCTCGACGCGAGCCTCGCCTTCTACGAGAAGCTGCTCGGCGCCGGCCCGGTCGGCCGCATCGAGCTCGACGGCCTCGACCGCCGCATCTTCTCGGTCGGCAACGGGCAGATCCTCGGGGTGACCGCCTACACCGACGGTTCGTCGGCGGCCTTCGACCCGACCGTGCCCGGGCTCGACCACATCGGCCTCGCCGTCAGCGACCGCGACGGCGTCGTCGCCTGGCAGCAGCACGCGACGTCGGTCGGCATCGAGTCCGACCTGCAGGACGTCGACTTCGGCCACGCGCTGATGATCAAGGACCCCGACGGCAACCAGATCGAGTTCTTCGCCCCGCCCGCTCAGAGCTGATCGGGGCCGCCTGCCGGGATCGCACCGCGTTTCGTGCATCACACCGCGACTAGACGGGGTGTGCTGCACGGAACGCGGTGCCGAGATGTGGGGCCTTCGGGCCGGGCCGGGCCGGGCCGGACGGGGCTGCCTGCCGGCATCGCGCCGTGTTTCGTGCATCGCACCGCGACTAGATGGGGTGGGTTGCACGAAACGCGGTGCAACGGGGGAGTGCGGGGTGCGGCGGGCGGGGTGCGGGGTGCGGCGGGCGGGGTGCGGCTCGCGGGTGCCGCGCGCGTCCTCAGCGGCGGCGGGCGGCGGCGACGAGGTCGCGTTCGTCGGCGGGCTCGAGCCCCGCGCCGTGGGGGCCGGCCGGGCCGGGGCGCGAGAGCTCCCACGCGAGGACGTCACGGAGCGTCTCGTCGAGCGGGCGCGGCACGAGCCCAGCGGCGCGACCCGCGCCTCCTGACCGGGCTCCGAAGCCCGCGTGCGTCGCGACCGGCACCCAGAGCGGCAGCGACCGCGGTCCTGCCCAGGGGTTCACGCCGTGGGCGTCGAGCCAGGCCTCGTCGACGGTGACCACCTCGCCGGTGTGACCGGCGACCCGGCGGGCCGTGGCGAGGTGGTCGGCCAGCGACCGTCGTTCGCCCACCGCGTCGACGGTCCCCGAGAGGCCGCGTTCGACGGCCAGGACGATCCAGGCGGCGAGGTCGCGCACGTCCACGGGCTGCACGTCGAGACCCGGGACGTCCGGTACGAGCACCGGGTCAGCCTCGCTCGACGCGGCGGCCCGGGCGAAGCGCAGGGGCCACCAGCCCGTCCGACCGGTGTGGTCGCCCGGCCCGCCGAGGAGGCCGGCCCGGACGATCAGCGACCGGTCGGAACCGAACGCGTCGACGACGGCCCGCTCACCGGCGACCTTGGACCCGCCGTAGTCCGACTCGTCGGCGTCGACCAGCGCCGCGGGCTCGTCCGCCCCGGTGGTGGCGGTGTCGGCGTAGACGCTGACGCTCGAGACGAAGACGAAGGAGGCGCTGACGGGCTCGAGCACCGTCGCGGCGTCGCGGACGTGCGACGCGTCGCGACCGAGGTCGACGACGGCGTCCCAGCGCTGTCCGCCCTCGACCACGGGGTCGTAGGCCCCGGTGGTGCTCCGGTCGGCCCGCACCAAGCGCGCACCCTCGGGGACCGTGCCGGACGACCCGCGGGCGAGACAGACGACCTCGTGGCCCCTCGAGAGGGCCGCGGCGACGATCTCGCCGCCGAGCCAGGCCGTGCCGCCCAGCACGAGGAGGCGTGACGGCCGCGGGGCCGACCCGGCGGCGGGGACCGCTGAGCCCACGTCGGTCGAGCCCACGTCGGCGGTCAGGCGCCGAGCTTCGCCTGCACGTCGGCGAGCGACGGGTTCGTGGCCGTCGAGCCGTCGGGGTAGATGATCGTCGGCACGGTCTGGTTGCCGTCGTTGACGCTCTGCACGATCTCGGCCGTGCCGGGCACCTCTTCGATGTTGATCTCGGTGAAGCCGATGCCCTGCTTGCCGAGCTGCTGCTTGAGTCGGGCGCAGTAACCGCACCACGACGTGCTGAACATGGTGATGGTGCCGGCCTCGGGGACGTACGTGCTCGCGATGTCGCTCATGCGTCCAGGTTAAGCCCGGTCGGCGGTGAGCGCCGGGGGAGTTGGCTGGGAGGCGCTCCAGCACGCTCCACGAAGGGAACACCATGGCAGACACGGTCGCCGACCAGATCATCGCCCAGCTCGTCACCGCCGGGGTCCGGCGCATCTACGGCATCGTCGGCGACAGCCTCAACCCGATCGTCGACGCGGTCCGTCGCACGGGCGGCTCGGCGAAGGGCGGGATCGACTGGATCCACGTCCGCAACGAGGAGGCCGCGGCGTTCATGGCCTCGGGCGACGCCCAGATGAGCGGCGAGCTCGCCGTCTGCGCCGGGTCGTGCGGCCCGGGCAACCTGCACCTGATCAACGGCCTGTACGACGCGAACCGCAGCCGGGCCAAGGTGCTGGCGATCGCCAGCCACATCCCGAGCGCGATGATCGGCTCGGACTACTTCCAGGAGACGCACCCCGACCGGCTGTTCGTCGAGTGCTCGGGCTACAGCGAGATGATCTCGACGGCCGAGCAGTCGCCGATGGTCGTCGCGAGCGCGATCCGGCACACGCTGGCCGGCGAGGGCGTCAGCGTCGTCACGCTGCCCGGCGACATCGCCGAGCTCGATGCCGTCGGCAAGGTGCCCGCGTACGTGGCCGTCCGGCCGCCCGAGCTCGTGCCCGACCGGCACGACGTCCAGGCCCTGGCCGATGCCATCAACCAGGCCGACACCGTCGCGTTCTTCGTCGGTGAGGGCGGGCGCGGCTCGCACGACGAGATCATCGCGCTGGCCGACCTCGTCGGCGCCCCCATCGGGCACAGCCTGCGGGGCAAGGACGTCATCCAGTACGACAACCCGTTCGACGTCGGCATGACCGGCCTGCTCGGCTACGGCGCCGCGCACGCCGGCATCCACGACGCCGACCTGCTGGTGCTGCTCGGCACCGACTTCCCCTACCCGCAGTTCCTGCCGGACGCCTCGAAGGTGACCATCGCGCAGGTCGACGTCGACGCCGCCGTGATCGGCCGTCGCGCCGACGTGCAGGTGCCCGTGCACGGCGCGATCGCCCCGACCATCCGTGCGCTCATGCCGCTCGTGACCCGCAAGAAGAACCGGAGGTTCCTCGACAAGACGCTCAAGAAGCACGAGAAGCTCATGACCGGTGCGGTCGGGGCGTACACGAAGAACGTCGAGAAGATGCGGCCGATCCACCCCGAGTTCGCGGCCTCGCTGCTCGACGAGGTCGCCGCCGACAACGCGATCTTCACCGCCGACACGGGCATGGGCAACGTCTGGGCCGCCCGCTACGTCACGCCGACCCCGCGTCGCCGCATCTTCGGGTCGTACCTGCACGGCTCGATGGCCAACGCGCTGCCCCACGCCCTGGGCGCCCAGATGGCCTTCCCCGACCGGCAGGTCGTCTCGATCTCGGGCGACGGCGGTCTCTCGATGCTGATGGGCGAGCTCGTCACGGCGCAGATGTACCAGCTGCCGGTCAAGATCGTCGTCTTCAACAACTCGACGCTCGGGCTGGTCAAGCTCGAGATGCTCGTCGACGGGTTCCCCGACTTCGGAGTCGACGTGCCGTACACGGACTACGCGGCCGTCGCCCGGGCCATCGGCATCCACGCGGTCCACGTCGACGACCCCCGCGACCTCCGTGCGGCGTACGAGGCGGCTTTCGAGCACGACGGCCCCGCGCTCGTCGACATCGCGACCGATCCCAAGGCGCTCTCGCTGCCGCCGACGATCACGGGCGCCCAGGTCAAGGGCTTCTCGCTCGCCATGTCGAAGATCGTCATGAACGGTGGGGCGGGCGAGGCCGTGGCGATGGCGCGCACCAACCTGCGGAACGTGCCGCGTCCCTGACCGCGCCGCCGCGCCTCCCGTGCCCTCGTCCGTCGAGGGCGCAGGAGGCGCGGGCACGACCTCGGGGACGCCTCGCGTCGGCCTCGGCGCGGCTCAGCCGGCCGCGGGTGCGCTGCGGGCCGCGAGCCGTGCCACCGCCGCGAGCGGGATGTCGATCCAGTCGGGTCGGTTGCGGCTCTCGTAGATGGCCTCGTAGACGGCCTTGTCGATCTCGAACGCGTCGAGCAGGGCCCGGGCGGCCCGGACGTCGACGCCGGACGACTCGACGTAGCCGTCGACGAACGCCCGGCGGGCGTCGTGGGCCCAGGCCCCCGCGTCGACGGGCGCGGCCTCTTGCGCGAGCGACCCGGCGACGTAGTCGAACGACCGGAGCATGCCCGCGATGTCGCGGATCGGCAGGTCGGGGCGTGAGCGCTCGGGCATGGGCCGCAGGGGCTCGCCCTCGAAGTCGATGAGCATCCAGCCGCGCTCGGGCGACAGCAGGGCCTGACCGAGGTGCAGGTCGCCGTGGATGCGCTGCAGGTCGGGCCAGTGCAGGTGCTCGGCCGCGTCGTAGACGGCGCCGATCGCGTCGGCGTGCTCGGCGATCCGGGGCACCTCGCGGGCGGCGGTCGTGATGCGGCGGCGCATGCTCGTCAGGGCGCCGGCGATCTCGTCGTCACCCGCGGGGACCGTGCCGAGGTCGGTGGCGAGCGTCGCGTGCACCTCGGCGACCGCGACGCCCAGGGCGTGGGCCTCGGCCGTGAAGTCGGTGCCGGCGGCCGCGGCGCCCAGGGCCACGACCCAGGCGTCCTCGAGACCGGGCAGGAACTCCTGCGAGAAGGCGAGGTGGCCGGTCGCCGTGCCGCCCTCGCGGCCGACGTCGGGCCAGGTCGCACGCAGCGAGCCGAACGACGAGGGCACGTGAGTCGACCCGCCGCGGGTCAGCGCCGCCTGCGTGGTGACGTCGGGGTTGTCGCCGTGGTGCAGCACGCGGAAGACCTTGGCGATGACCTGGTCGACCGGTCCGCCCTCGACGTCGTACACGATCGAGGTGTTCGACTGCTCGCCCGAGAGCACGCGCGAGCGGCGCACCTGCCCGGGGTCGACGATGCGGGTGCCGTCCACGGTGACGTCGGCCCCCACGACGTGCGCCTCGGCGGACATCGAGCGCAGCAGTTCGCGCGCGTAGGCCGGGTCGTGCGGGCCGTCGTAGAGGTAGCGTCCGTCGGCCGAGCCGATGAAGGCGGCGTCGCCGCCCGGCAGGGGCGTCGCACGACTCACGACCGGCACCTGGTAGAGCACGGGGACGTCGGCCGCCTCGTCGATGACCAGCAGCGTCATCGCGAGGGCGTCGTCCACCTCGGCCTCGAACGAGGCGATCACCCGCAGGGCAGGCGTCCGTCCCTTCGTCGCGTACCAGCGCTGGCGCGCCATCCATCCGGCAAGACTCGGGGCCACGTCGCTCATGCGACGACCCTACGCCGGGGTGGCTGCCGAGGCTCGGGTGACGGCCCACCGGCTCGCCCGACTACAACGGAGGGCATGAGCCACGCCGACCCCCGCCGCACCGAACAGACCGAGATCGAGCGCAAGTACGACGTCGACGAGGGCGCCACGGTGCCCGAACTGTCCGGGGTCGGCGGCCCCGACCTCGCCGTCGCGACGGTCGAGCACGACGACGCGGTCGAGCTCGCGGCCACGTACTGGGACACCGTCGACCACACGTTGCTCGGGGCACGCACGACCCTCAGGAGGCGCGAGGGCGGTGACGACGCCGGCTGGCACCTCAAGCTGCCGCCGTCGGCCGGCGGCTCCGGGCGTCGCGAGGTGCACTGGCCCCTCGGCGAGCCGGACGAGGCCGTGCCGGACGCCCTGCGGCGACTGGTCGAGGCCCGGCTCCGCGGGCGACCCGTCCACCCCGTGCTGCGGCTCGGGACGACCCGCACGGTGACCCGGCTGCTCGACGACGCGTACCGGCCCCTGGCCGAGCTCGCCGACGACGTCGTCCGTGCCTCGAACCCCGACACGGCGTCGCTCCGCACCTGGCGGGAGTGGGAAGTCGAGCTCGCGCCGGGCGTCGACGGCGCCGAGGGCGAGCGGCTGCTCGACGCGGTCGCCGACCGGCTCGAGGCGGCCGGGGCGGCGGCCTCGTCGTCGAAGTCCAAGCTCGCCCGGGGCCTGGGGGCCGAGGCGACCCCCTCGGCCGCAGCCGTGCCCGCGGCTGCCGTGGAGGAGGGCTCGGCCGCGGCGTTCGTCACCGCGGCCGTGGCGGGGCTGCGCGACGAGCTGCTCGCGGTCGACGCCGCCGTGCGCGACGACGATCCCGGCGCGGTGCACCGGCTCCGGACGACCGCTCGTCGCCTGCGGGCCGTGCTGACGGTCTGGGACGGCGTCCTCGATCCGGGGCTCGCCACGACGGTCGCCGCGGGCGCGGGCCACGTCGGCCACGTGTCGCGGGCCGCACGGGACGCCGAGGTGACGAGGGGCCGGGTGGTGGCGCGCGCCTCCTCGGCTCCGTCGGGGTTCGTGGCCGCGCAGGCCACCGGCCGGCTCCAGGCCCGGCTCGGCGAGCGACTCGCCGAGGCCACGGGCGACGTGCGACGGATGCTCGACTCGCCCGCCTGGTTCGACCTGCTGGACGGCGTGGACGCCCTCGTGGCGGCTCCGGCCACGGGGCCGCACGCCGCGGACCCGGCGGCGGGGTTCTCGGCGACCCGGCTGAAAGCGGAGCGGAGGCGCGCGTCGAAGGCCGTCCGCGCGGCCCTCGAGGCCACGGCGGCGTCGGGGGGCGGGGGCACGGACGACGCGTCGACGGGCCTGCGTCCGACGGGCGGGTCGATCGTGGCGGGCGCGGGCGCGGGTGCGGGCGAGGACGGGCACGACGCGACGGCGACCCTGCGGCACGCGCGCACGGCGGTCCGGCGGCTGCGGCACGCCCTCGAGGTCGACCGTGCCCGCAGCGGGTCGGGTCGAGGTCGGGCACGCCGGGCCCGGGCCGTCCAGGACGCACTCGGCGAGCACGGGGACGCACTGGCCACCGTGCGGACCCTGCGCGAGGTGGCGGACGTCGCCCACCGGTCGGGCGAGGACACGTTCGGCTACGGCGTGCTGGCGACCCTCGAGGCCGATCGGGCCCGGGAGGCGCTGCGTCTGTTCGCGCGGGCGGCCCGGCGGCTCTGAGACGGCACGGGCGGGCCGTGCGGTGCCGAGGCCGACCGGGGCCGGTCCGTCGGTCGAACCCGACCTCCGGAAGGCGGGGTCAGCGGGCGCGGCGGGCGAGCAGGGCCTCGATCTTGCGCACCGTGGCGTCGTTGCGGGCGGTGACCGGGGTCGGCAGGGCGCGCCACCAGCCGGCGGGCACCCGCGAGGCGAGCACGCCCGACGGCAGCCACTGGTAGACGGCGTCGGGGGTGACGACGGCCTCCTCGTCGCCGAGGTCGACGTCGGGAGGCGCGATCCCCTCGAGCGCGCCGGGCACCTGGACGAACGCCACCGAGAGCAGCCTCGGGTCGCGACCGTCGCGACGCAACGGGTTCGCGGTGGCCGACCGGGCGAACCGGTCGGCCTCGAGCAGCACGAGGTCGGCGTCGACGCCGGTCTCGCGCGCGATCGCCGACCGGAGCCCGGCAGCGGCGTCGGTCGCGAGCGGCCCCGGGGCGCCGAAGACCAGGTTGCCGCTGTTCAACAGCGTCTCGGGTCGGTCGAAGCCGAGTGCGGCGGCCACGCGGCGCAGGTCGGCCATGGCGACCCGCTTGGCGGTGCCGACGTTGACGCCCCGCAGCAGGGCGACGTGGTCCACGACGGTCAGGCGCGCCCGAGCACGTCGAGCATCCACGCGATCTCGAAGGCCCGCTCACGCCACGACTCGTACCGACCGCTGACGCCGCCGTGCCCTGCCGACATCTCGGTCTTCAGCAGCACGGGCGCGCCCACCTCGCGGAGCCGCGCCACCCACTTCGCGGGTTCGACGTAGAGCACCCGGGTGTCGTTGATCGAGGTGACGGCGAGGATGCGCGGGTACGTCACGTCGTCGCGGACGTTCTCGTACGGGCTGTAGTCCCGCATGTACTCGTAGACCTCGGCGTCGTGCAGCGGGTCGCCCCACTCGTCCCACTCGATCACCGTGAGCGGCAGGTCGGGGTCGAGGATGCTCGTCAGCGCGTCGACGAACGGCACGGCCGCCACGATGCCGGCGAACCGGTCGGGCGCGACGTTCGCGACGGCACCCATCAGCAGGCCGCCCGCGCTGCCGCCCTCGGCCACCATCAGCTCGGGCGTCGTGCGGCCCTCGGCGATCAGGTGGTCGGCGACGGCGACGAAATCGGTGAAGGTGTTCTTCTTCGTGAGGGTCTTGCCGTTCTCGTACCACGAGCGGCCGAGCTCGCCCCCGCCCCGGACGTGCGCGACGGCGAACACCACGCCGCGGTCGAGCAGCGACAGCCGGGCCACGCTGAAGCCCGGGTCGATGCTGTGCTCGTACGAGCCGTAGCCGTAGAGGTGCACCGGCGACGGACCCTCGGCGGGCACGGCGTCGCGGCGCCAGACGAGCGAGACGGGCACGCGGGTGCCGTCGGTGGCCGTGGCCCACTCGCGGGCCTGGTCGTAGTCGGCCGGGTCGTATCCGCCGAGGACGTTCTGGCGCTTGAGCAGGTGGCGCTCGCCCGTGCGGACGTCGAGGTCGTAGACGGTCGACGGCGTCACGAAGGACGTGTAGCCGAACCGGACGGTCGGCTGGTCGAACTCGGGGTTGCCGCCGACCCCGGCGGCGAAGAGCGGCTCGTCGAACCCGACCTCGGAGAACTCGCCGTAGCCGTCCGGGCCGAGCGGCACCACCGCGAAGCGCGGCAGCGCGTCGCGGCGGTACTCCACGACGAGGTGGCCGGCGAAGGCGTCGACCGACTCGAGCCGGACGGAGGCGCGGTGCGCGACGATCACGCGGCGGTCGGTCGTCGAGGTGGGGTCGTCGGCCGGCACGTCGACCAGCTCGAAGTTCTCGGCCCCGTCGTTGTGGACGATCAGGAGGCGGTCGCTGCCCGCGACGACCGCGTGCTCGACGTCGTACTCGACGCCCTCGCGGCGCGGCCAGACGACCCGGAACTCCCCGGTCGGGTCGGCGGCGTCGAGCAGCCACGTCTCGCTCGTGATCTTCGAGCCGACGTCGACGACGAGGTACTGCCGGCTGCGGGTGAGCCCGACGCCGATCCAGTAGCGGTCGTCGGTCTCGGTGAACACGGCGACGTCGTCACCGGCCTGCCCGACCTCGTGGCGCCAGATGGTGTCCGGTCGCCACGACTCGTCGACGGTCGGGTAGAAGACGTAGCGGCCGGTGGCGTCGAACAGGGCGCCGGCCGCCGTGCCGGTCACGACGTCGTCGAGGTCGTCGCCCGTGGCCAGGTCGCGGATGCGCAGGGTGTAGCGCTCGTCGCCCTCGACGTCGACGGCGTAGGCCAGCAGCGTGCCGTCGGGCGAGACGTCGAAGCTGCCGATCGAGAAGAAGTCGTGGCCCTCGGCCTCGACGTTGCCGTCGAGCAGCACTTGCTCGCCGTCGGCGGCCTCGCCCGCCTCGATCGACGGGGGAGTCCAGTCGTCCGGGCCCGAGATCGGCGCACGGCAGTGGATGCCGTACTGCCGTCCCTCGGCCGTGCGCGAGTAGTACCACCACGAGCCCTCGCGGACGGGGACGCCCAGGTCGGTCTCTTGAACCCGGCCCTTGATCTCGTCGAAGACGGTCTCTCGCAGGTCGGCGAGGTGCGCCGTCTCGGCCTCGGTGTGCGCGTTCTCGGCCTCGAGGTGGGCGACGACCTCGGGGTCGTCCTTCGCGCGCAGCCATTCGTAGTCGTCGACGAAGTCGTGACCGTGGTGTGACCGGGTGACGGGCTTCTGGGGGGCGCGGGGTGCGGGTGCGGAGGCCATCACCCGAGCCTAACGGCGGCTCAGATCGAACGGTCGCTCGCGGTGATGCCGCCGAGGGGCGGCACGTCCGGGTACTCGTCCGAGGCGACGTGCACGTCGGCCGGGCCGGGCGCCTCGGCCTCCCGCGCCTCGTCGATCGCCTGCTCGGGGGTGCCGGCCTTCTCGGCGGCCGACTCGGAGTGCGTGCCGGGGACGGTGATCGTGGCGTCGACGTCGTGGCCGGCCGGGTCCGGTGCGTCGGTCTCCGCCGCGTCGGCCGCGTGGCCGTGCGGGGTGCTGTCGGGGGCCGGGGTCTCGTCGCGGTCGCTCATGTCGGGGACGCTACCCGCGCCTCCTCGGTGGCGTCCGTCGGCGAGGGGCGTCGACGATCGGCGAGGTCGGCGACGGTCAGTCGTCGACCGGCAGCACAGTCGTCGGCGTGGCCAACGCCTGCACCGTGGCGCCGAGGTGCGCCTCGCCCGGTTCGAGGTCGGAGATCGACCGGCGGTCGGACCTCAGCCGTCGCACCGAGGCGTTCAGCCGGGCGTGCAGCTGCATGAGGTGCAGTCGGTACCGCTCGGGCGCGTCGTCGCTGTCGTCGAGGAAGGTGTTGCAGGCGAGGGTCATCTCGTTCAGCACCGGCAGCGCGCTCGACCGGGGGCGCAGGGCGCGCCGGGCCCGCCGGATCTCGCCCCGCAGGGCCGAGATCGAGTGCCGCGCCTGTTCGTAGACCGGGTCGAGGGCCCGGGGGTTCGGGCTGAGCCGTGGCGCCACCCGCCGCAGCACGCGACGGAAGTGGATCTCGGTGATCAGTTCGTTGAGGGCCGAGGCCTCACGCCGCCTCGACTCGATGAGACGCACGAGGAGGTTCGAGGCGAACGCCGCCCCGGCACCCACGAAGGCACCCACGGTCACCGTCACGACGTCCCACCAGCTCATGGGGCCACGCTACGGTGCACCACCGACACGCGCGACGGCGGGGGACCGTGGTGCTCAGCGGGAGGCGTCGTCGAGGCGCCCCATGAGCGACCAGACCGCGCGCGACAGCTCGGGGTGCCAGAGCGCGATGGTGCGCAGGTAGCCGAGCTCGTCGTCGAGCCCGAGGCCGGTCGCGGTGGGCACGCCGTCGACGCCGAGGGCGTCCGCCCGCAACGAGATGACGACCTGCTCGTCGACGGTGGGCAGACCGGGGATGACGTCCCACGGGTCCTCGCCGTTGCGGCAGCGCAGCTCGACGAGGGCGGACAGCTCGTCGTGGGCCTCGGCGCGCAACACCTCGAGGCTGCGGCCGGCGCCCCGGAACTCGGGCCCGGGGCGTCGCCTGCCGCCGGATCGTGCGTCGGACATGACGACGAGCCTACGCGCGACGTGCCACGTGCGAGGCCGGTAGCCTGCCGTCATGCCGGTCTACCGCGTCTGCGTCACCTACCTGATGCGCGAGCACGACGGGAGCGTGCAGGTGCTGCTCGGCCGCAAGAAGCGCGGACTCGGCACGGGCCGCTGGGTCGGGCTCGGCGGCAAGCTCGAACCGGGCGAAGGGGCCGAGGAGGCGGCGGTCCGTGAGATCGCGGAAGAGAGCGGCGTCGAGGTGGTCGCCTCCGACCTCGAGCGGCGGGGCGACCTGCTGTACCTCTTCCCCCACCGCGAGAGCTGGAGCCAGCGGTCGACGGTCTTCGTCACCACGACCTGGACGGGCGAGCCGGCCGAGAGCGACGAACTCGCGCCGCGCTGGTTCGGCCTCGACGAGCTGCCGCTCGACGAGATGTGGGACGACGCGTCGCACTGGTTGCCGGGCGTGCTCGCCGGGGGACGGGTCGCGCGCACGTTCGTGTTCGCGGCCGACCTCGCGACGGTGGCCTCCGAGGGCGTCCTTCCCGCCGAACACGCTGGTCACTGAGGGGTCGGCACCCGGACGGGTGCCCCTCGCAGAGGGGGGCGCGGCACGGCCCCGGCCCCGCCTAGGGTCGGACCCGAAGCGGACGCCGGGGGACACCCTCGTCCGTCCGACGGATCTCACGGGGAGCGACATGACCAGCTACGACGGCCTGACCCTGACCCCGACGCGCGGTCTCCCGCGCGCGGCCGTCGCCGCCCCGCGTCGCAGGGCGCCCGTGTGGCTCCCGATGGCAGCCTGGGCCCTCGGCCTGGTCGCCGTCGTGGTCGGCGCCGCGTTCGGCGGCACCCTGCTCGTGCTCTCGAGCCTCGCCGTCATCGCGCTCGTCGCGGGCATGGCCGTCACGGCCGCCCGGTGGCGTCGGGTCGAGCGCCTCGCCGCGATCGAGCTGGCCGAGCGCCGCGCGTCGGCGGCCGAGGCCCGGCTGGTCTGACGCCCGGCGGGCACCTCGTCAGCGGACGCTGCCCTCGTCTCGACCGAGGGACGGCGACGTGACCCGTCCGTCCGCCACGACGCGGACGGGCCGCGTCGAGAGCTCGTCGGCCTCGAGGCCGCCGGGTGCCCCGAGGAACATGTCCCCCCGCTCGGCCGGGTCGCCCAGGTCGTCGCGTTCGTGCACCGGGATCGTGTTGATCGTGCCCGTGTCGGTCGCCACCAGCCCGTGCCGGGCGAGGACCTCGTCGCGCTCGCGGGTCAAGAACTCTCGGTTGGCGTTCTGCGCGTCGGCGAACATCGTGGTGCGGCCCGACACGATCCGGGCGATGCGACGGTTCTCCCACCAGCGCTTGCCCACGATCATCAGCACGACGCCCAGCGCGGCGTAGCAGAGCATCATCGTGACGCCGCGCTCGTAGCCGGGGCCCACCCCGTACAACACGCGCTTGAGCATCTCGGTGATGCCGCTGCCGACCACCACGGCGTTCAGCCAGGCGAACGGCTGCGGCATGAACCAGGCCGGGTACGCGGCTCCGGACGACGGCATCGACAGGAAGACGAAGACGATCATCGCGGGCAGGGCCACGAACCGGCCCACGAAGTAGCTGATCCCGTTGACGGCCAGGCCGATCGCGATGATCCAGGCCCAGGCGATGAAGAAGAGGGGCACGAAGTGGCCGTCGACGGCGCCGATCACGGGCCCGGCGAGCACGTTCGTCACGAGCGAGATCACGCCGCCCCCGACGCCGATGACCGTCATGCGGGTGCGGTGGCGCAGCGGCGCACCCATCAGCCCGATGAACATCGCCACCATGTAGCCCCCGATGCACCACGAGAGCATCAGGTACATCGACACCGTGCCGTACTCGTCGTTCGGGGGCAGCGGAGCGAGGTCGGTGACGGTGGGCGTGACGCCCTCGGCCTCGAGCACCGGCGTGATCGTCGCGGGGATCAGGGCGGCGACCTGGTACTGGTGGGCGCTCGCCGTGTAGATCGTCGTGTCCGCGGGGTCGTACGCGACGGCGACGTGGCCGGCGAGGACCGCCTGCTCGGCCTCGTCGGCCGACGCGTAGGCGCGGACGTCGATCACGCCGGGCCGTGCCTCGTCCAGGCTCGTCTGCAGCTCGGCGGCGGCCGAGGACGACCCGACGACGGCCACGGGGACGTCGTGCGGGTGGGGTGCGTGGAAGGCCGCGATGTAGCAGAGGCAGAAACCGACGATGAAGAACAGCGGCAGCCAGAGCTGCAGGCCGATCAGCTGCAGGGACGGGTGCAGGGTCGAGTACCAGCGGCGGTACCGTCCGAGCTCGGGTTTCGAGGGTCCGCCCGCGCCGCCGGTCACCGTCTCGTCCGTCGTGGTCGCCACCGTGCCGTGTCCCTTCGTCGTCCGCGGGCCGTCCGTCTCGCCGCCGATGCCGCTCACGATACGCCGGGCGGCGGCCCGGCCCCGTGCGCGCGTCACGACCTCGTGCTCGTGAAGGCCGAGGTGTCCATGGCGAGCTCCTCGGCGTCGAGGCCGAGCAGCACGCGTCGCATCACCTCTTCGTCGACGTTGCCCGCGTCCCGCTCGCGCAGCACGACCTCGCGGCGCTTGGCGAGCAGCTCGCGGCGGATCGTCCCGAGGGCCTGGGGCGCCGCTCGGCGGCGGGCGCGCTGGGCGTCGGTCGCCCCCGAGGCGCCTCGTTCGTCGGCGTCGTCCAGGGCCGTGCGCTGCAGGGCGTCGTTCTGGCGCAGCAGCCGTGTCGTCGAGAGGGTCACGGCCCGTTCGGTCAGCTCGACCCCCCACCGTCGTTCCCACTCGCCGCGGCGTTCGGCCACGTAGGCCATCGTCTCGTCGGTGCTCGACGAGAAGACGGCCAGCTCGGCGGCCAGGTCGCGGTCGCGTTGGGTCTCGTCACGCACCCCCAGCACCCGGATGACGAACGGCAGCGTCAACCCCTGCAGCAACAGGGTGCCGACCGTGACGATGAACGCGATGAGGAACATCGTGTCGCGCGCGGGCACGGGGATGCTCGACTCGGTGACCGCCGGGATCGACACGGCGGCGGCCAGGGTGACCACGCCGCGCATGCCGGTCCACGAGATGACGGTCAGCTGTCGCCAGTCCATCCGGGGCTGCGGGTGGTACCGCACGGTCCGCAAGGCGGGCGCACGGCGGAGCCGACGCAGGGCCGGCACCCGCCGGAGCTTCCGCAGCACCGTCGACAAGAACAGGTACCGGCCCGCGCGGGCGGCATGGTACGTCCCGAAGACGAAGGCCGGTCGCACGAGCACGACCACCGCCAGGACGGCCAGCGCGACGCCCACGCTCTCGCCGAGGCCCCGCTCGCTCTCGCTGACGTCGAGCACGACGGCCCGGAGTTGCAGGCCGATCAGCGCGAACACGAAGCCCTCGAGCACCACGTCGGCGGCCGACCAGAACGGGCGCTCCTGCAACCGCGTCGCGTAGCCCGTGCGGGGCGAGTTGAAGCCGACGTAGAGGCCCGCGGCGACGACGGCCAGCACGCCGGAACCGCTCAGCTCCTCGGCGGCGACGTAGGCGATGAAGGGCAACAGCAGGCCGATGACGTTCTCGACCACGGGGTCGTCAATGCGCACGCGCACCCGGTGCGCGACGAGACCCAGGGTCAGGCCGACGGCCACCCCCACGCCGATCGCGAGTCCGAAGATGCCGAGGTCGTCCCACAGGGTCAGGCTCGCCCCGCCCACGATGGCGAGGAAGACCTTGACGAGCGTCAGCGACGCCGCGTCGTTGATCAGGCTCTCGCCCGAGAGCACGGTCATGACCTTCCGCGGCAGGCCGAGCTTGCGGCCGATGGCGGCCGCCGACACGGCGTCGGGAGGCGCGACCACGGCCCCGACGAGCAGTGCGGCCGGCAGCGTCATGTCGGGGATCATCACGTAGGCGACCCCTCCGACGGCGAACGCCGTCACGACCACGGCGCCCACGCCGAGCCGGGCGATCTGCACGCGGCTCTCCCGGAAGTTCAGCAGCGACACGTCGAGGGCGGCCGAGTAGAGCAGCGGCGGCAGCACCACCGTCAGGATGACCTCGGAGTCGATCTCGATGTCGGGCACTCCGGGGACCAGCGACACCAGCAGGGCGATGCCCACCGTCAGCAGCGGAGCGGGCAGGCCCCTCCAGCGGGCGAAGGCGGTCACGACGAGCGACCCGGTCAAGATGATCAGCAGCTCGCCGAGTTCCATGTGAGCCGGGCTCCGTCCAGTCGTCGCGAGCAGCCGTACGGCGTGCACCGACTGCAAAGTTCGTCCCATCCTCCCAGGCGCCCCCTAGGAGAACGTCGGGTGAACGCGCGCGGCGGGCGGCCGGAGCCCCCGTAACATCGCCCCGTGACCGCACAGCCCCGGGTGACGGCCCCGGCCCCCGACCTCGTCCGCACCACCCGCTCCGGCGAGGTCCGCGGCGTGCGGGAGCGCGACGTGCTCGCCTGGCGCGGCATCCCGTTCGCGGCACCACCCGTGGGGCGCCTCCGGTTCCGGGCTCCCCAGCCGCCCGTGCCGTGGGCCGGGGTCCGCGACGCCAGTCGGTTCGGGCCGGCCGCGCCGCAGGACCGCGTGCAGTTCGTCGGCGTCGACGCGACGACCCCGCTGAGCGAGGACTGCCTGACGCTGAACGTGATCGCACCCGACGGCACGGCACCGGGTGACGGGCTGCCCGTGCTCGTCTTCGTCCACGGAGGCGCGTACAGCGTGGGTTCGTCGCGCGAGTTCCCGAGGCAGGGTGAGACGCTCGTCCGCGAGGGCGGCATCGTCTACGTCAGCCTCAACTACCGACTGGGCGCGTTCGGCTACCTCGACTTCAGCCACTGGGCGACCGACGACCGGCCGTTCGACTCGAACCTCGGCCTCCGCGACCAGGTGGCCGCCCTCGAGTGGGTCCGCGACAACGTCGCCGCGTTCGGCGGCGACCCCGACCGCGTCACCCTGTCGGGCGAGAGCTCGGGCGGAAACGCCGTCACCACCCTGATGACGGTGCCCCGCGCTCGCGGGCTCTTCCGAGGCGTCGTCGCCCAGAGCGCCCCGCCCAACGCGATCTACCCTCCGGCCGTGACGCAGCGCTGGGCGGGGGAGTTCCTCGAGCTGCTGGCCCACGACCTCTCCGACGACGACCTCGAGGCCACGAGCGTCGACGACGCGGCCGACCTGTTGGCCGGGGCACCGACGACGGCGATCGTCCGGGCCGCCAGTCGACTCCAGCTGCGCACCCCCGACGAGGACCCCGGCACCATCTGCTTCAGCCCGGTCATCGACGGCGACTTCCTGCCGGAGCGCCCCCTCGACGCCTTCAAGGCGGGCCGGGCCCACCCGGTGCCCCTCGTCATCGGCACGAACGACCGCGAGGGCTCGGTGTTCACCGGGCGCCGCGACATCCTCGCCACGACGAAGCCGCGCATCCGGGCGATCTTCGCCGCGACCGAGAAGAAGGCGCGCAAGGCGATCAAGCGGCACTACCCCGGCCTGCCCGACCGGCCGGCCGCCCTCGACTTCGGCGGGGACTACGCGTTCTGGTTCCCGAGCGTGAAGGTCGCCGAGCGCCATGCCGTGCACCAGGACGTGCGCTTCTACCGTTTCGACGCGACGACGCGCATCTTGCGCACGGTCGGGGTGGACGCCTTCCACGGCCTCGAGCTCTGGGCGATCTACGACCGCATGGGGTCGGCGTTCGGCTGGGCGATGAGCCTGCTCGGCGGTCGGCGGGCGTTCCTCCGCACCGCCGCACGGACGCGGTCCCGTTGGCTCGAGTTCGTGCGCACGGGTGCCGTCGCCGACTGGCCGACCTACGACCCCCATCGTCGGCGCACGTTGATCATCGACGTGCGCGACCGGGTCGAGCACGACCCGCGGGGCGAGCGGCGGCGGGCCTGGCAGGACTTCGTGCCGCACGTCTGAGTCGCGCGCCCGGGGCGTCGACGGGACCGCGTCACCCGCCGTCCACCGGGATGTACCCCGCGGGACACCGTCGAGTTGACCCGCGTCCACCCACCTGTGACACTCGGGCCGGTGGACATCACACTCATCGTCGTCCTGGTCATCGCGTTGGCGCTCTTCTTCGACTTCACGAACGGGTTCCACGACACGGCCAACGCCATGGCGACCCCGATCGCGACCGGTGCGATGAAGCCCAAGGTCGCCGTGACGGTCGCCGCGGTCCTCAACCTCGTGGGGGCCTTCCTCAGCACCGAGGTGGCCAAGACCGTCTCCGGCGGCATCATCCGTGAAGGCGACGGCGGGGTGCAGATCACCCCCGAGATGATCTTCGCCGGGCTCATCGGCGCCGTCGTCTGGAACATGTTCACCTGGCTCCGCGGCCTGCCGTCGAGTTCGTCGCACGCCCTCTTCGGCGGCCTGATCGGGGCCGCCATCGTCGGTGCCGGCTTGGGGTCGGTCGACTTCGGCGTCGTGCTGTCGAAGGTCGTGCTGCCCGCCCTGCTCGCCCCGCTGATCGCCGGGGTGGTCGGCTACACGGCCACGCGACTGGCCTACACGATCACCCGTCGCCGCGACGACAAGAGCGAGCGCGGCGGGTTCCGCTACGGCCAGATCTTCACGTCGTCGCTGGTCGCCCTGGCCCACGGCACGAACGACGCGCAGAAGACCATGGGCGTCATCACGCTGACCCTCATCGCGGGCGGGTTGCTCACGCCCGACTCGGGCCCGCCGTTCTGGGTGGTCGTCGTCTGCGCCTTCGCCATCGCGCTGGGCACGTACACCGGCGGCTGGCGGATCATCCAGACCATGGGCGGCGGGCTGACCGAGGTCAAGCCCACGCAGGGCTTCTCGGCCGAGGCGTCGACCACCGCGACCGTGCTCGCCTCGAGCCACCTGGGCTTCGCCCTGTCGACCACGCAGGTGGCCAGCGGGTCCATCATCGGCGCGGGTCTCGGGCGTCGGGGGTCGAAGATCCAGTGGGGCACGGCGGGCAAGATCGTCGTCGCCTGGTTCATCACCCTGCCCGCGTCGGCCGCCGTCGGGGCCGTCGCCGCCCTGATCGCCACGCTCGGCGTCACCGGCCTCGTGATCGACGCGGCCGTCGGAGCGGTCGTCATCGCCGGCATCTTCGTCGTGTCGCGCCGCCGACCCCACGACCAGGGCTCGGCGATCGAGGTCGACGTGGCCGCCACCTCGGTGCTGTCCCGTCGTCGTGCCCGGCGTGCCGTTCGCAAGGGCCGCGTCGACACCCCGGCGTCCGGCGTCGAGGCCCCGTTCGTGCGCATGGACGACCCGCCCGAGCCCGTCGTCGCTCCCCGCGGCGTGACGACGACCGACGACGAGGTGCGCTGATGATCGACTGGTCCGCCTTCGTCGTGGTCGCGCTCGTCGCCCTCTTCTCGGCCGCGGCGCTCGTGTCGCTCTACTCCCTCGGCCTGCGCCTCCTGACCGTCGAGGGTCGCACGACGGCCCGGACCGCCGCCGGGTACGCGTGCTTCGTGGTCTGCGCCCTCGGCGTGCTCTACGGCATCTACCTCATCGTCCCGGGCTTCCACCGCTGACCCCGACGTCGGTGTCGTCTCGTCCCCAGGGCGCGGGCGTCCCCGACGACGGCAGCCGCGCCTCCTCGGAACCACCGGCCCCCGGCCCCGCCGGTAGGCTCGACGGAAGCGTCCGGTCGACGACGACCGGGCCCCGACTGACGACGGAGGCGCACCACACGTGACGACCCAGACAGCAGCACCGACCCGCACCGAGACCGATTCGCTGGGCAGCCGAGAGGTCCCCGCCGACGTCTACTGGGGCATCCACACCGCCCGGGCCCTCGAGAACTTCCCGATCTCGCAGCGACCCATCTCGGTCTACCCCGACCTCGTCACGGCCCTCGCGCTCGTCAAGCAGGCGGCGGCCCGCGCCAACGTCGAGATCGGCGTGCTCGACCCCGTCAAGGCCGGGGCGATCGAGCGGGCCTGCGAAGAGATCCGCGGCGGGGCGTTGCACGACCAGTTCGCCGTCGGGGTCATCCAGGGCGGCGCGGGCACGTCCACGAACATGAACAGCAACGAGGTCATCGCCAACCGGGCCCTCGAACTGCTCGGGCACGCCAAGGGCGAGTACCGACACCTGCACCCGATCGACGACGTCAACCGCAGCCAGAGCACCAACGACACCTACCCCACCTCGATCAAGATCGCGATGGTGCTCACCCTGCGCCGTCTGCTGGTCGAGCTCGACCTGCTCGCCGACTCGTTCGCGGCCAAGGGTGACGAGTTCCACGACGTGCTCAAGGTCGGCCGGACGCAGCTGCAGGACGCCGTGCCGATGACGCTCGGGCAGGAGTTCACCGGCTTCGCGCACACCCTGGCCGAAGACGTGCAGCGACTGCGCGACGTCGTGCCGTTGCTCGGCGAGATCAACCTCGGGGCGACCGCGATCGGCACCGGCATCACCGCCGACCCGCTCTACGCCGACGCCGTCCGACGTCATCTCAGCACGCTCTCGGGCATGGACCTCGTCACGGCGCCCGACCTCATCGAGGCGACGAGCGACACCGGCGTCTTCATGACCCTGAGCGGCGCCCTGAAGCGCAGCGCCATCAAGCTGTCGAAGATCTGCAACGACCTGCGCCTGCTGTCGTCCGGCCCGCAGGCCGGCATCAGCGAGATCACGCTGCCGCCGCGCCAGGCCGGGTCGTCCATCATGCCGGGCAAGGTGAACCCGGTGATCCCCGAGGTCGTGAACCAGGTGGCGTTCTCGGTCGCCGGGGCCGACGTCACCGTGACGATGGCCGCCGAGGCGGGGCAGTTGCAACTGAACGCCTTCGAGCCGGTCATCACGCACTCGGTCATGCAGAGCCTGCAGTGGATGACCTACGCCTGCCAGACGCTGCGGGTCAACTGCGTCGACGGCATCGAGGCCAACCGTGCCCGGCTCACCCAGCAGGTCGAGACGAACGTCGGCAGCGTGACGGCGCTGACGCCCTACATCGGCTACACCGCGGCGGCGGCCATCGCCCACACCGCCCTGACCACGAACGCGGCCATCGCCCCGCTCGTGGTCGCGGCCGGCCTGATGACCGACGAGCAGGTGCGCAAGGTGCTCTCGCCCGCACGGCTCTCGGGCCTGGCACCCATCACCAGCGCGATCCCGGTCATCGACGTCGACGACCCCGCCGCGGCCGTGGCCCGGGCCGCCAACACCTCGGGTGCGCGCAACCCGGGCGACGAGACCGCCGGCTGAGGCGACCCCGCCGAGGAGGCGCGGTGCCCGTCGACCGGCACCGCGCCTCCTGCAGGTGGGAACGGCCCGTCGTCACGCACGGGCGGGCCCGTCGTGCCCGGCTACGACGTCGAGGGGGCGTGGCTCGTGGGATCGACCTGGTCGACCCGACCGGCCGCCGACGGCCGTTCGTCGGCCGGTCGGTCGCGGTCGGCCCGCAGGTGCACGAGCCGGAGGTCGTCGGGCTCGAGCACGCCCCCGTTCTCGCGCAGCGCCCGTTCGCGGATGCGCCGGCCGACCCGGACGTCCCAGGCCAGGTTGCGGGCGAGGATGTGGTTGCGGGCCGTGTCGCGCAACGGGAGGGGGATGACCTCTTCCGCCTGCACCCCGCGGCGCAGCTGGCGCAGGCGGAGGATCTCGCTGTCGAGTTCGCCCCCGATGACGAGGACGAAGTTGCTGATGTACGCGTAGAGCAGCACGACCACGACGCCGCCGACCCAGCCGTAGAACCGGTCGTAGTTCGAGACCGTCGCCACGTAGACCGCGAAGCCCAGGGTCGCGATCGCCCACCCGCCGAGGGCGACCGTGGCACCGTACGACACCCAGCGCAGGCGGGGCGGTCGCACGTTGGGGGTGAAGAAGTAGAGCATCGCGACCGAGAGCACGGCCAGGGCGACGAGCACCGGCCACTTGCCCACGTTGTAGAGGTCGGTCCACGGGCGGCCGATGCCGAACCGGGCGGCGACGGCGTCGCTGAGGGTGGGCGTCACGAGCAGGATCACCGCGATCGCGGCGAACGACACCATCAGCACCACGGTGACGATCATCATGTGCCCGCGGAACTTCCAGATGCGGCGACCCTCCTCGACCTCGTAGGCCGTGTTCATCGCTCGCCCGAAGGCCGTCGTGTAGGCCGACAGCGACCACAGGGTGAGCCAGAGGCCGATGCCGAAGGCGACGCCGGGGTTCGAGAGGCTCAGCATCTGCTCGAGCGGCCAGCGCAGCGTCTCGATCGCGTCGGGGGTCAGGACGTACCGGGCCACCGCGAGGATCTCGTCCACGGCGTCACCGTCGTCGACGAAGAGGGCGACGCCCGAGACGAGGGCCAGGGCGCCCGGCACCAGGGCGAGCATCGAGAAGAAGGTGAGCGACCCCGCGGCGTCGATCGTGCGGTGCCGCAGGAAGTCGTGCCAGACCCGCATCACCACGTAGCGGAACAGCGACGGGTCCTCGGGAAGGGAACGCGTCGTGGGCATCCTGCGAGATTACCGGGCCGGGCGCGCCGGTGCGCCCGGCCCCGGCCGCCAGGCCTGCCCCGGCTGCCCGCGCCGACCCCGGGCCCAGCCCGTAGGGTCGGGGCATGAGCTCGTCCGAGTCCCGGGGCGTCGGGCACGACGCGTACGGACGCCCCCTGACGCCCTACGTCGTCCCCGCCGGCACCGCGGCCGGTCAGTCGACCGGCCTGGCCCGTCCGGTGCTCGGCCCGGCCGCGAATCCCGAACCGGTCTGGTACCCGGTGCAACCCGTGTTCGTGCAGCCCGCCCCCAGGCGGCGGGTCGCCAGCGCCGTCGCGCTCGCCGTGGGCTTCACCGTGATCGGCACGTTCGCCGTGGCCGTGGGCCTGTACTTCCTGATCTTCGTCCAGCCAGCGGTGCTGCTCGCGGGCAGCCTGCTCGCCTTCGTCCCCCTGGCGATCGTGCTGGTCGGCATCTGGCTCGTCGACCGGTGGGAGCCCGAGCCCCGCGTGGCGCTGCTCTTCGCCTTCCTGTGGGGTGCCGCCGTGGCCGTCGGCACGGCCCTGATCGTGGACGTCGCCCTGACGACGGCGCGGGCGGCCCTCGGCGTCCGGTCGAGCGGACTCGAGGACGTGCTCGGGGCGGTCGTCCAGGCGCCGCTGGTCGAGGAGGGGGCGAAGGGGTTCGGCGTGCTGCTCGTGCTGTGGATCTTCCGACGCCACTTCGACGGCCCGGTCGACGGCATCGTGTACGCGGCGACCGTCGCCGCGGGCTTCGCCTTCGTCGAGAACATCCAGTACTTCGCCCTGCAGGTCGGCGAGGACCTCGCGACCGGCAGCCAGGGCCTGGCGTACGTCTTCTTCGTGCGGGCCCTCATGTCGCCCTTCGCCCACGTCATGTACACCGCCTGCACGGGCTTCGCCCTCGGCCTCGCCGCGCGACGGACCGGCCCGTACGGCGCGATCGGCTGGTTCTTCGTCGGCCTCGTGCCCGCGGCGGGGCTGCACGCGCTCTGGAACGGCGCGCTCTTCGTGGTGGGTGACGGCTTCTTCGCCTACTACCTGCTGGTGCAGGTGCCGATCTTCGTGGCCATGGTGCTGCTCGTGGTGTTCCTCCGGCGCAACGAGCGGCGCGTGACGCACGACCGGCTCGCCGAGTACGCGGCCGTGGGCTGGTTCAGCGCCGACGAGGTCGGCATGCTGTCGTCCAGCGCCGGTCGACGCCGGGCGAGGTCGTGGGCGGCGTCCCGGGGCATCCGCCCCGCGATGACGGTCTTCATCTCGAACGCGACGAGGCTGGCCTTCACCCGCCAGCGACTGGTCAAGGGGCGACGTGCCCTCGACGCGGCGGTGCAGCGTGACGAGGCCGAACTGCTCGACGCCCTGTCCGCGAGCCGCCTGGCGTTGCAGGCACCGCCCGCGGCCTTCGTCGGCTACCCGCAGCACCCGGGCTGGCTGCCGCAGGTGCCGCCGCACCCGGGGTCCCCGCAGTCGGGGCCCGGCTGGTGACCCGCACCGCGACTCAGGGCGTCGGCGCCTCGGCGTCGTAGCGGCCGAACGCGGGCGTGAGCCGCGCGACGAGCGCGACGAGTGCCACGACGAGCAGTCCGCCGAGCAGGGGCGGCCAGAAGACGGCGATGCCCGCGACCAGGCCGACGAACAGGTCGCCCACCCGCGGGCCGCCGGTCACCACGACGATGAAGATGCCCTGCAGGCGCCCTCGCATGGCGTCGGGCGCGGCCGACTGCAAGATGGTCGAGCGGAAGATCGAACTGACGTTGTCGCTGGCGCCCGCCCCGGCGAGGGCGACGGCCGCCCCGCCGAGGGCCACCAGGTTCGCCTGGTCGAGCCCGGCCGTGACGCTGCCCCCGTGCGCCGGCGTGACGAGCAGCACGACGCCGAAGGCCGCGATGCACAGGCCGTACGCGGTGATGGCCCACCGCACGGCGACGCCCTGCCGGCGCACGTGGCCGAGGCGTCCCGAGAAGACGCTGCTGAGCAGGGCTCCCACCGCGAACGAGGCGGAGAGCACGCCGACCGTCACCGCGCCTCCTCCGATCACGAGGGTGCCGACCACCGGGTAGAGCACCCGGGGCATGCCGAAGGTCATCGCCACGACGTCCATCACGAAGGTCGTGCGGATGTTGGGCGACCGCTTCAAGAAGGCCAGGCCGAAGCGCAACGACTCGAGGCCGGGGCGCTGGGTCTCGCCCTCCGGCCGGATCGGCGGCAGCGTGACGATGCCGAGGAACGCCGTCGAGAACAGCACGACGTCGACGGTGTAGGTCAGCGGGAACCCCACGCTCGCGACCAGGACGCCGGCCAGGGCCGGCCCGACGGTCAGCATGAGCCCCATGCTGATGCCGCCGAGGGCCGAGGCGGCCGGCAGCAGTTCTCGGGGCAGGAGGCGCGGCACGATCGAGGCGCGGGAGGTCGCGATCATCGTGCCCGCGACGGCGTTCACCGTCGTGAGCAGGTACAGCAGCCACACCTCGTGCAGGCCGAGGTAGGCGTGCAGCGCGATGGCCGCGGTCGACAGCCAGGCGAACACCGCGGCCACGAGGGCGACCTTGCGACGGTCGAACGCGTCGGCGAGCATGCCGCCGTAGAGCCCCGCGAGGATCATCGGCACGAGCGAGACGACGCCGACCAGGGCGACCGCGAAGGTCGAGCGGGTGATCTCGAAGATCTCGAGGCCGACGGCCACGAGCGTGAGCTGGGTGCCGATGCCGCTGATGGCGCTGCCCGCGAAGAGCCGGGCGAAGGCGGGGCTCGTGCGGAGCGGCGTCACGTCGACGACGAGGGGGCGGCGGACGGGCGCGACGGGGCGTGGCGACGAGGGGGGCGGGGGCGGGGTGGCGGTCAAGCTGCCATTCTTGCCGATCGTGCAGCATTCCGCGGACCCGGGGGGCGTCGCGGGCACCGTGCGACGCCGTCGGCCGATTTGGCGTCCCCGGGTGGTCGGAGTAGCGTCCATGTGTTCGCATCGATGATTCGGTCTCGGTGCGGACGTCGGGTCGGCTCCTCGAGCCTCGCAGGGAGGACGCGAGCAGCCGACCCGCCCCCTCGCCGCGTCGGTGGTTGGATGGTCGGCATGACCCACGACCCCCAGACCAAGCCCGAGATCGACGCCCCGACCGGCCCCGCCCCCACCGAGTTGACGATCACCGACGTGACCGTCGGCGACGGTGACGAGGCGCGGTCGAGCTCGACCGTCGACGTCCACTACCTCGGCGTCGAGTACGACTCCGGCGAAGAGTTCGATTCGTCGTGGAGCCGCGGCGAATCCGTCAACTTCCCGCTGCAGGCGCTCGTCCGCGGGTGGCAGGAGGGCATCCCCGGCATGAAGGTCGGCGGACGCCGTGAACTCGTCGTCCCGCCGCACCTGGCCTACGGCCCCGCCGGTGGCGGGCACCCGCTCTCGGGCAAGACCCTGATCTTCGTCATCGACCTGCTCGGCGTCAGCTGATGACGGTCGCCCCGTCGGTCGGCCTCAACGACGGCCGCACGCTGCCGCAACTCGGACTCGGCACCTACGGGCTGAACGGCGACGAGGGCACGACGCAGGTCGTCCAGGCGATCTCGTCGGGCTACCGTCTGCTCGACACGGCGCTGAACTACGGCAACGAGGCGGCCGTCGGGGCGGCGGTCCGCCAGAGCGACGTGCCCCGCGACGACCTCGTCGTCACGACGAAGCTGCCCGGTCGGCACCACGGCTACGACGAGACGCTGGCGAGCTTCGACGAGAGTCGGGCGAACCTCGGGCTCGACTTCGTCGACCTCTACCTGATCCACTGGCCGTTGCCTCGCATCGACAAGTACGTCGACACCTTCAAGGCGTTCGTCCGCCTGCAAGAAGACGGTCTCGTGGGCTCGGTCGGCGTCTCGAACTTCACGGCCGAACACCTGCAGCGCGTCGCCGACGAGACGGGCGTGGTGCCCGCCGTCAACCAGGTCGAGCTGCACCCGTACTTCCCGCAGGCCGAGCTGCGTGCCGTGCACGAGAGCATGGGCATCGTCACCGAGAGCTGGAGCCCGCTCGCCAAGCAGAGCGAACTGCTCCAGGAGGCGCGGGTCACCGAGATCGCGCGAGCCCACGGCAAGACGCCCACGCAGGTCGTCCTCCGCTGGCACGTCCAGCTCGGGGCCGTCCCCGTGCCGAAGTCGGCCGACCCCGGCCGCCAGCGGGAGAACCTCGACGTGTTCGACTTCGAGCTCACGCCGGACGAGGTCGAGTCGCTCAACGGCCTCGAGCGCGGCCGCCTGTGGGACGGCGACCCGCTGACCCACGAGGAGTTCTGACCGGCTCGCCGACGCGACCCCCCGGGAGGGGGGGGGGGGGGGGCCCCCCCCCCCGCCCCCCCCCCCCCCCGCCCCCCCCCCCCCCCCCCCCCCCCCCCCCCCCCCCCCCC